>NZ_CP071839.1:600000-1200000 GCF_017526105.1 Streptomyces cyanogenus | reverse complement strand
TGTGGCGGTGGTGGGCGAGGGTGTCGAGGAAGGTGTTGGCGGCGGCGTAGTTGGCTTGGCCGGGGTTGCCGAGGGTGCCGGCGGCTGAGGAGAAGAGGATGAAGTGGGTGAGGGTGGGGGTGTGTTGGGTGTGGGTGTGGAGGTGCCAGGCGGCGTCGGCTTTGGGTTTGAGGGTGGTGGTGAGGTGGTGGGGGGTGAGGGTGGTGAGGGTGGCGTCGTGGGTGGTTGCGGCGGTGTGGATGACGGTGGTGAGGGGGTGTTCGGTGGGGATGGTGGTGAGGAGGTTGGCGAGTTGTTGGGGGTCGGAGACGTCGCAGGCGGTGATGGTGACTTTGGTGCCGAGTTGGGTGAGGTGTTGGGTGAGTTCTGTGGTGTGGGGGGCGTTGGGTCCTTGGCGGCTGGTGAGGAGGAGGTGTTGGGGGTGGTGGTGGGTGGCGAGGTGGGTGGCGATGAGGCGGCCGAGGGTGCCGGTGCCGCCGGTGATGAGAATGGTGCCGTTCGGATCGAGAGGCTGCGGAACGGTCAGGACGACCTTCCCGATATGACGCGCCTGGCTCAGGAACCGGAACGCCACCGGAGCCTGGCGCACGTCGAACGCGGTCACCGGAAGCGGGCGCAGCACCCCACTGGCGAACAGCCCGGACAGGTCGGTCAGCATCTCCTGAATACGATCGGGCCCGGCCTCGATCATGTCGAAGGCGCGGTACCGCACCCCCCGATGAGCCGCCGCGACCTCGTGCGGATCCCGGATGTCGGTCTTGCCCATCTCCAGGAAGTGGCCCCCGCGCGGCAGCAGCCGCAGCGAGGCGTCGACGAACTCGTGAGCCAACGCGTCCAGTACGACATCGAAGCCCTCCCCGCCCGTCGCCGCACGGAACGCGCCCTCGAAGTCGAGCGTGCGGGAACTGGCGATGTGCTCCTGGTCGAAGCCCTGCGCACGCAGCGCCGCCCACTTCGGCGGGCCGGCGGTGCCGAACACCTCGGCGCCCCAGTACCGGGCCAGCTGGGTGGCCGCCATGCCGACACCACCCGCCGCGGCATGCACCAGCAGCCGCTGGCCCGGCCGTAGCCCGGCAAGGTCGGAGAGGGCGTAGAACGCCGTCAGGAAGACCACCGGCGCACCGGCCGCCTGGGCGAACGTCCACCCCTCGGGGATCCGCACGATCAGCCGCTGGTCGGTCAGGGCCACGGGGCCCATGCCCCCGTCGACCAGACCCATCACCCGGTCACCTACCGCGAAACCGGTCACCCCTGGACCGACCTCCGTGACGACACCGGCCGCCTCGCTCCCGATCACCGCCCGACCCGGGTACATGCCCAGCGAGATCATGACGTCCCGGAAGTTCATGCCCGCCGCGCGCACACCCAGCCGCACCTGCCCCTCACCGAGCGGCGCGGCGTGCTCGGAGCACTCCTCCAGCGTGAGGTTCTCGACCGTCCCGAACTCCTTCATGCCGACCCGCCACGCACCCGCCCCGGCCGGCGGCACGAGATCCGGCGCCGTGTCCGACCGGCCCAGCCGCGGCACGTGCACCGCTCCCGCACGCAACGCCAGTTGGGGCTCGCCCGACGCCAGTGCCGCCGTCAGCCGCTCGGCGGACGCCGTGCTCCCGTCGGTGTCGACCAGGACGAACCGACCGGGATTCTCGGACTGCGCGACCCGCACAAGCCCCCACACAGGGGCCCCCGCGGGATCACCGGCGTGCTCACCCGCCTGCGCCGTGACGGCACCGCTCGTGACCACCGCGAGCCGGGCATCCGCCCACCGGTCGTCGGCCAGCCAGGCCTGTACGAGATCCAGCGCCCAGCGGGTCACCGCGTGGACCCTGGCGATCGTGGGGTCGTGCCCTTCCTGCCCCTGCTGCCGGCTGTGCGGTTCCTGTCCGCTCCCGGCCGCCGGGAGTGTGTCCGGCACGTACGCCACGACGGTGGCGGGCACAGCGGCTCCGGCCGCGAGGGCCTCGCCCAGCGCGGCGAGGTCGGCGTACACGGGGCCGCTCTCCCCGCGGGCGGCCGACGTCTCCGCCGGCGGACCGGCGCCCAGCACCGCGAGGGCTTCGTGCGCCACCACGTCCGGGCTCTGCTCCGTAAGCGTGGAGTCCACGGTCTCCGTGACGTCCGCGACCTCGATGACCGGCCAGTCCACGCGGTGCACGTCGTCGGTGCGCGCGGCCTGTGCCGCGTTGAGCTGCTCGGCGGTGACGGACCGCACGGTGAGCGCCCGGACCGTCGCCACCGGCCGCCCGGAGAAGTCGCTCAGCGCAACGGTGAGCGTGTCCCCCGTGCCCTTCGTCAGCCGGGCCCGCACCGCGGTGGCACCCACGGCGTGCACCGCCACCTCGCCCCACGAGAACGGTAGTTGCACCTCCTCGGTCCTGCCGAGTCCCGCCAGAACGGAGGCGTGCAGCGCGGCGTCGAGCAGCGCGGGATGCACGGCGAATCCCTCCGCGTCCGCGCCCTCCGGAAGCTCCACCTCGGCGTACACGTCCTCGCCGTGCCGCCACGCGGCCCGCAACCCGCGGAATGTCGGACCGTACTCCAGCCCGAACTCGGCGAACTGCTCGTAGAGATCGACGTCAGGCAGCGGCTCGGCACCGGTCGGCGGCCACGACTCGGCGTCCGTGGTGACGGGCTGGTCACCGGCCGCACGTGAGGCAAGCACACCCTCCGCGTGGCAGGTCCAAGCCGTGTCCCTGTCACCGGACCCCTCCGCCTGCGCGTAGACGGCGACGGAACGCCGGCCCCCTTCACCGCTCGGACCCACGACGACCTGCAGCCGGACCGCCAACTGCTCAGCGAAGACCAGCGGCGTCCGGATGGTCAATTCCTCGACCTGGTCGCAGCCCACCTGATGGGCCGCGTGCAGCGCGAGGTCCACGAAGGCCGTTCCCGCGAGCAACACCGAGCCCATGACGGCGTGATCCGCCAGCCACGGGTGGGTTCCGACCGAGACACGCCCGCTCAGCAACAGTCCCTCACCGTTGGCGAACTCGGCCGCGGCGCCCAGCAGGGGGTGCTCCGCCGCGACCAGACCGACGGACGGCATGTCACCCGCCCTGGCCGTCTGCCGGGGCCAGTAACGCACCTTGTCGAAAGAGTAGGTGGGGAGGGGGGTGGGTGGGGTGTGGGGGAGGGCGTTGTCCCAGTTGATGGGTGTGCCGGTGTTGTGGAGTGTGGTGAGTGCGTGGCTGAGGGTGTGGGTGGGGTGGTGTTTGGGGTTGAGGGTGTGGGTGATGGTGGCTGGCGGGGTGGTGTCGTTGTGGGTGTTGAGGGTGTGGTTGTTGAGGGTGGTGAGGGTGGTGTCTGGTCCGATTTCGAGGTAGGTGGTGACGCCGTGGTGGTGGAGGTGGGTGATGGATTGGTGGTAGTGGACGGGTTGGCGGGCGTGGGTGGTCCAGTGGTTGGTGGGGAGGGGGTGGGTTGTGGTGGTTGCGGTGTGGTTGGTGATGAGGGGGGTGTGGGGGGTGTGGTGGGTGAGGTGTCGGGTTGTGTGGGTGAGTTGGTCGAGGATGGGGTCGAGGTGGGGTGAGTGGTAGCCGTGGGTGGTGTTGAGGGTTTTGGTTTTGATTCGTTGTTGCTGGTAGTGGGTGGTGATGTGGTGGATGGTGGTGTGGTGGCCTGCGATGACGGTGGTGGTGGGGGTGTTGTGGGCGGCGATGGTGACGTCGGTGATGTGGTGTTGGTTGAGGTAGTGGGTGATGGGTTCGGGGGGGAGGTTGATGCTGGCCATGGCGCCGGTGGGGGGGAGGGTGTGCATGAGGTGGGCGCGGGTGGTGATGAGGTGGGCGGCGTCGGTGAGGGTGAGGATGCCGGCGGTGTGGGCGGCGGTGATTTCGCCGAGGGAGTGGCCGAGGTGGTAGTGGGGGTGGATGCCGTAGTGGTCGGTGAGGAGGTGGTAGAGGGCGGTCTGGAGGGCGAAGAGGGCGGGTTGGGTGTAGAGGGTGGTGTTGAGCAGGCCGGTGAGGGGGTCGTTGGGGGTGGCCCACATGATGTGTTGGAGGGGGTGGTCGAGGTGGGGGTCGAGGGCGTGGCAGATGCGGTCGAGGTGGTGGGCGAAGGCGGGGTTGGTGGTGTAGAGGTCGTGGCCCATGCCGGGGTGCTGGGTGCCCTGGCCGCTGAAGCAGAACGCGATCTTCGCTTCGCTGTCGGTGGTGGTGGTGGTGAGGTGGGTGAGGTGGGGGTGGGGCTGGTTGTGGGTGAGGGCGTGGAGGGCGTTGAGGCGTTGGGTGGGGGTGCCGTGGGTGATGGCGGCGCGGTGGCTGAAGTGGGTGCGGGTGGTGGCCAGGGCGCGGGCGACGGCGGTGGTGTCCAGGTGGGGGTGGCGGGTGAGGTGGGTGTGCAGGCGGGCGGCTTGGGCCTGGAGGGCCTGGGGGGTGCGGGCTGAGAGCAGCCACGGCGCCGGCCCCTCCGTGCCCGGGTCGTCGTCCGCTGTTTCCTGATCGGCCGGCGCCTCGACCGGCGTCTCGACCGGTGTCTCGCACGGCGCCGCCTCAAGAATGACGTGGGCGTTCGTCCCACTCACACCGAACGAAGACACGCCCGCCCGAGCAGGACGGCCGGACTGTGGCCACGGGACGGCTTCGGTGAGCAGTCTGACCGCGCCCGACTCCCAGTCGACGTGCGGTGTGGGTTCGTCGATGTGGAGGGTCTTGGGCAGCACGCCGTGGCGGATGGCCTGGACCATTTTGATGACGCCGGCGATGCCTGCGGCGGCTTGGGTGTGGCCGATGTTGGATTTGACCGAGCCGAGCCAGAGGGGTTGGTCGGTGGTCCGGTTCTGGCCGTAGGTGGCGAGCAGGGCCTGGGCTTCGATGGGGTCGCCGAGGGTGGTGCCCGTGCCGTGTGCTTCCACCGCGTCGATCAGGTCGGGTGTGAGGCGGGCGTTGGTCAGGGCCTGGTGGATGACGCGTTGCTGGGAGGGGCCGTTGGGTGCGGTCAGGCCGTTGCTGGCGCCGTCCTGGTTCAGTGCACTGCCGCGGATGACGGCGAGGACCTGATGACCGTTGCGCCGGGCGTCGGAAAGCCGTTCCAGCAGGACGAGGCCCACCCCCTCGCCCCAGCCGGTGCCGTCGGCAGCCGCGGCGAAGGGCTTGCAGCGGCCGTCAGGTGCCAGCCCGCGCTGCCGGCTGAACTCAGTGAAGATCGCCGGGGTGGCCATGACGGTGACGCCGCCGGCCAGGGCCAGTGCACACTCGCCCGAGCGCAGCGCCTGCACGGCGAGATGAATGGCCACCAGGGACGAGGAACAGGCCGTGTCGACGGTCACCGCCGGACCCTCGAAGCCGAAGGTGTACGAGACCCTGCCGGAGACCGCGCTCGCCGATGTGCCGGTCACCAGGTATCCCTCGGCCGCCTCAAGGCCGCCGGCGAGATGCTGGGAGTAGTCTTGGCCGTTGACCCCCGCGAAGACCCCCGTGCGGCTACCGCGCAGCGCTCCGGGAATGATCCCTGCGTACTCGAACGCCTCCCACGCGGCCTCCAGCAGCAGTCGCTGCTGCGGGTCGGTGGCCAGCGCCTCACGGGGGCTGACGCCGAAGAACTCGGCGTCGAAGCAGTCGGCGTCGTAGACGAAGGCGCCCTCGCGCGCGTATGTCTTCCCGCTGCGATCCGGGTCGGGGTCGTAGAGCTCCTCGGTGTTCCACCCGCGGTGCGCGGGGAACTCCGAAACCGCGTCCCGGCCGTCCAGCAGCAGCTCCCACAGGGCGTCAGGGGATTCCGCGCCCCCTGGGAAACGGCAGCTCATCCCTACCACGGCGATCGGCTCGGTGTCCTTCGCCTGGGCTTCGCGCAACCGGCGATTGGCCTGCTGGAGATCGGCGGTCGCCCGCTTGAGATAGTCGCGCAGCCGCTCCACGTTCGCAGCGGTGTCGCCCCCGGCGGAGTTCGCGTTCATAAGACCTCTTCGCATCAGGACGTGCCGAGTCAGGACAGGCCGAGTTCGTTGTCGAGTACCAGGAACAGTTCGTCGTCAGAGGCCGACTCGAGGTCGGCGACCGGTGTCTGCTCGGCCCCGGCCGGAACGGGCTCGGCCCTGAGTTTCCACAGCAGGGCCTGCAGACGGTCCGTGACGGCGGAGAGCCGCTCGTCCTGTTCCGGCAGGGCCAGGACGGCGGCCTCCCACGCATCCAGACCCGCCAGCAACCCGTCGGAGGCGGACGGCCGTTCGCCCCCGACGAGGGTCAGCAGGTGCCCGGCGAGTGCGTCGCAGTTCGGATAGTCGAAGACAAGCGTGGCGGGCAGCCGCAGTCCGGTGGTGGCCGTGAGCCGGTTGCGCAGTTCGACCGCGGCCAGGGAGTCGAACCCGAGCTCCTTGAACGAGAGATCGGGGCCGATGTCCTGAGCGGAGGAGCGCCCCGTGACCGCAGCGACCTGACGCTTGACCAAGTCCAGTACGAGCGAGTGCTGCTCGGAGTCGGGCAGTCCTGTCAGCCGCTGCACGAGCGGAACGCCCGACGTGCCGGGTCCGGTGCGCCTCGCGGGGACGCGTACCAGGGTGCGCAGGAGCGCCGCGAGGGTGCCGTCGGCCGCCGTCGCGCGGAGCGAGGCCATGTCGAACCGCGCCGGCAGGAGGACCGGCCGGTCCAGGCCCAAGGCCGCGTCGAACAGCGCCAGCCCCTCGGCCGCGGACAGTGCCACCGCACCCTGGCGGTTGAGGCGCGCGCGGTCCGCGTCGTCCAGGTCGCCGGTCATCGCACCGCCTTGCTCCCACAGGCCCCAGGCGAGCGAGACGGCGGGCAGGCCGGCGGACCGGCGGTGCCGGGCCAGGGAGTCGAGGAAGGCATTGGCGGCGGCGTAGCTCGCCTGCCCGGGGTTGCCGAGGGTGCCGGCGGCAGAGGAGAAGAGGACGAACGCCGCCAGGCCGGCCCCTCGCGTCTGCTGGTGCAGATGCCAGGCGGCGTCGGCTTTGGGCCGCAGCACGGTGTCGAGGCGCTCGGACGAGAGAGAGGACAGGACACCGTCGTCGAGCACGCCCGCCGTGTGGACGACGGCGGTCAGTGGGTGCGCCACTGGGACGGAGGCGAGCAGCTCCGCCAACGCGGCCGGATCCCCGACGTCGCAGGCGGAGACCGTCACCCGCGCACCCAGCGCGGTGAGTTCCGCGGCCAGTTCGTCCGCCCCGGGAGCCCGCGGGCCGCGGCGACTGGTCAGCAGCAGGTGCTGTACGCCGTACCTGCTGACCAGGTGGCGGGCCACCAGGGCGCCCAGGGCGCCGGTGCCGCCGGTGACGAGTACCGTTCCCTCGCCGTCGAGGACGACGGGCCCGGCCTGGCCGGACGCCGGCGGCAGAGCGCGAACCAGCCGCGGCACCAACAGCCCGCCGTCCCGGACCGCCACCTGCGGCTCCTCGCAGGCGAGGGCCGTCGGCAGGGCCGCCACGGAGGTCCGCTCATGGTCGAGGTCGACGAGGCGGAACCGGCCGGGGTTCTCCGTCTGGGCCGAGCGCAGCAGCCCCCAGCACGCGGCCCCTCCCGGATCCCGCACCTCGTCGGACGCGATCGCGCCGACCGCGTCACGAGTGACCGCCACCAGGCAGCAGGACGCCAGCCGTTCGTCGGCGAGCCATTCCTGGGCCCGGGCCAGCACCTCGTGGGCGAGGGTACGCGCCCGGTGCGCTGCGTCACTGCCGCTCGTATCCGTTTCCGTGCAGGGCAGCACCACCCAGCGCGGGACGGGCAGTCCGGCGTCCAGGGCCGCGGTGAGGGCGGCGACGTCCGGATAGCGCGGGCAGTCCGCCGGCGCGAGGTCGTCCGCCGCCGGCCCGTCCGGGCCGAGGACGGCCCACTCCCCGGGCGGCGTCTGCGGGTCGGCGACAGCCGACCACTCCACCTGGAACAACAGGTCGTTGGACGCGCCGTCATGGTGCAGCCTCCCAGGGTCCACCGGCTCCAGCGCGAGCCCCGCGAACGTGGCGACGGGCGAACCCGTCGGGTCCGCGAGGTCCATCGCGTACGTGCCGGGCCCGGTAGGACGCAGCCGGGCCCGCAGCGCGGAACCGGCACGGGAGTGCAAAGCGGCCCCCGTCACCCGGCGGAGCCAGCGGACCCGCCCGCTGCCCGCCCGGTCGGCGCCGTCACCCCCGATGGCGGGCCCGTCCCCTGAGTCGAGCAGCACGGTGTGCAGCGCCGCGTCCAGGAGCGCGGGATGGACGGCGAAGCGTGTGTCCTCGGCGTCCTCGGGCAGATCGACCTCGACATAGAAGGCCGAGTCGTCCCGCCAGGCGGCGCGCAGGCCCTGGAACAGCGGGCCGTGCGCCACACCGGCGCCGACCAGCCGGTCGTACAGCCCGGAGACAGCGACGGCCGACGCGCTCGGCGGCGGCCAGGCGGTCAGGGAGGCCGGCTCGGCCGGGTCCGCCACGACGAGCCGGCCCGTGGCGTGCCGCGTCCAGTCGGTGTCGGACCCGGCCCGTTCGGCCCGGGTGTGGACGGACACGCTCCGCCCGCCCGCCGGATCGCTCGCCCCGACGGTGACCCGCAGCTGCAGGGCACCCTGATCCGGCAGCAGCAGCGGCGCGTCGAGGGACAGATCGGCGAGTTCCGCGCAGCCGGTCCGCCCTCCCGCATACAGTGCCAGCTCGACCAGGGCGCTGGGCGGCAGCACCGTGACGTCCAGCGCCGTGTGCTCTGCCAGCCACGGCTGGACGGCGAGCCCGAGCCGCCCGGTGAGGACCGTCCCCTGCTCCTCCGGCAGCACTGCCTCCGCGGTGAGGAGGGGGTGGTCCGCGACCGCCAGCCCTGCCGAGGTGACGTCGGAACCAGCCGGAGGCGTGTCGAGCCAGTACGACTCGCGCTGGAAGGCGTAGGTCGGCAGGTCGGCCCGTGCGGCCGGACGCTCCGCGAAGTGGGATGCCCAGTCCACGACGTTCGCCGTGACATGGGCCTCAGCCACTGAGGTCAGCAGCCGCAGCCGGCCGCCATCGTCACGGCGGAGCGTGCCGAGCGCGACACCACCGCCAGCGCCGCGCCCGTTCCCGGCCCGCTCGCTTCCGATGTCGTCGAGTGTCTCCTGGGTGCCGATGGTCAGCACGGGGTGCGGACTGCACTCGATGAACAACCGGTGGCCGCTGTGCCGGAGCGCCCGTACGGCCTCTTCATACCGGACCGTCCGCCGCAGGTTGGAGTACCAGTAGTCGGCGTCCATGGCAGTGGTGTCCAGCAGGCTGCCGGTGAGCGTCGAATACAGCGGCACGGTCGAGGGACGCGGTGTGATGTGGGCGAGAGCATCGAGTACCCGGCCGCGGATGCGCTCGACGTGGGGCGAGTGGGAGGCATAGTCGACGTGGATCGTTCGGGCGCGGACACCCTGCTCCCGGTAGGCGGCGACGATACGGTGCACGGCGTCGGTGTCACCCGCGATGACCGTGGTGCCGGGGCCGTTGACGGCGGCGACGGAGGCACGCCCGTCGTGGTGTCGCGCCAGGTCGGCGGCGACCCGGTCGGCGGGCAGGGGAACGGAGGCCATGGTGCCGGTGCCGCCGAGTTCGGTGAGGGCGCGGCTGCGCAGGGCCACGACGGCGGCGGCGTCGTCCAGGGAGAGCGCCCCGGCGACACACGCGGCGGCTATCTCTCCCTGGGAGTGGCCGACGACGGCGTCCGGACGTACCCCGTAGGAACGCCACACCTCGGCGAGCGAGACCATCACGGCGAACAGCGCCGGCTGCACCACGTCGACCCGGTCGAGCATCGGTCCCGCCTCCGAGTCCCGCAGCACGTCGGTCAGCGACCAGTCGACGTACGGTGCCAAGGCCTTTGCGCAGGCTTCGATGCGCTCCCGGAAGGGGGCGGAGGAGGCGAGGAGTTCGCTCGCCATTCCGGGCCACTGGGAGCCCTGGCCGGGGAAGACGAAGGCGACTCTGCCGTCAGCCGTCCGTCCGTGCAGGGTGTTGGGGGCGGTTTCGCCGTTGGCCAGTGCGGTGAGGCCTTCGAGTAGGTCGGCGGTGTCGGTGGCGATGATGGCGGCGCGGTGGTCGAAGTGGGTGCGGGTGGTGGCCAGGGCGCGGGCGACGGTGGTGGTGTCGAGGTGGGGGTGGTGGGTGAGGTGGGTGTGCAGGCGGGCGGCTTGGGCCTGGAGGGCCTGGGGGGTACGGGCTGAGAGCAGCCACGGCGCCGGCCCGTCCGCCGCGGGAGCCGGTTCGGCCGGTGTCTCGGTGGGGGGTGTCTCGGCCGGTGCTGCTTCGAGGATGAGGTGGGCGTTGGTGCCGCTGATGCCGAAGGAGGAGACGGCGGCGCGGCGGGGGTGGCCGGTGTCGGGCCAGGGGGTTTGCTCGGTGAGCAGTTTGACCGCGCCTGATTCCCAGTCGACGTGGGGTGTGGGTTGGTCGATGTGGAGGGTCTTGGGCAGGATTCCGTGGTGGATGGCTTGGACCATTTTGATGACGCCGGCGATGCCTGCGGCGGCTTGGGTGTGGCCGATGTTGGATTTGACGGAGCCGAGCCACAACGGTCGTCCGTCGGGCCGGTTCTGGCCGTAGGTGGCGAGGAGGGCCTGGGCTTCGATGGGGTCGCCGAGCCGGGTGCCGGTGCCGTGCGCTTCGACGGCGTCGACTTCGGTGGGTTGCAGGCCTGCGTTGGTGAGGGCCTGGTGGATGACGCGTTGCTGGGAGGGGCCGTTGGGGGCGCTGAGCTGGCTGCTGGCGCCGTCCTGGTTGACGGCCGAGCCGCGGATGACGGCGAGCACGGGGTGACCGTTGCGCTGGGCGTCCGAAAGCCGCTCCAGCAGGACGAGACCTGCGCCTTCACCCCAGCCGGTGCCGTCGGCGGCCGCGGCGAAGGGCTTGCAGCGGCCGTCGGGCGCCAGCCCGCGTTGCCGGCTGAACTCCACGAACAGCGTCGGTGTCGCGAGCACCGTGACCCCGCCGGCGAGGGCGAGTTCGCACTCGCCGGTGCGCAGTGCCTGCGCCGCCAGGTGCATCGCGACGAGCGAGGACGAGCACGCGGTGTCCACGCTGACGGCGGGGCCTTCGAGGCCGAAGGTGTACGACACCCGTCCCGACGCGACGCTGTAGGCACTGCCCAGCCCCAGGTGCCCTTCGAAGCCGTCGGGCATCCGCTGGATCATCCGTGCCGCATAGTCCCCGTACATGACGCCGGTGAAGACGCCGGTGCGGCTGCCGCGGAGCCGGGTGGGGTCCAGGCCGGCGCGTTCGAGGGTTTCCCAGGCGGTTTCGAGCAGGAGGCGCTGCTGGGGGTCGATGGTGAGGGCTTCGCGGGGGCTGATGCCGAAGAACTCGGCGTCGAAGTGGTCGGCGTCGTGGAGGAAGCCGCCCTCGCGGGCGTAGCTCGTGCCGGTGGTGTCGGGGTCGGGGTCGAAGAGGTTGTCGAGGTCCCAGCCGCGTCGGGTGGGGAAGTCGCCGATGGCGTCGCCGGCGTGGGTGAGCAGGTGCCACAGGTCCTCGGGGGAGCGGACGCCGCCGGGGTAGCGGCAGGCCATCGACACCACGGCGATCGGCTCCCGGGAAGCCTGCGTCAAGTGATCCTGCAGACGCCGCAGCCGCTCGTTCTCCAGCAGCGACGCGCGCAGCGCTGCAACGACCTTGCCTTCCGCGGGCACGCTCATCATCAGCTCCGTCCGTCGTGGGACTGGTCGGACCGGCCGTGCGTGTCCCGCGCACGAACGCCCTGACAGGATGCGAGCCGGGCGTGATCGGTCTTCGTCATGGTCACCAGGCCCTCTTAAGCCGAGCTAGGCGAGTTCTGAAGATGGCGGAGAGCCCGCACTGCCCCTGGGAACAGCAGTGCGGGGGCCGCCGGCGAACCGGGCGGCCCCCGCACGGGACCTTGTCGCGGCCCGGTTCCCGACCAGGGCCGCGTGCCGTCACCAGCTGACCGGCAGCTCGTGGACTCCGTACGTGTTCATCGCCTCTCGGGTTCTGACGTCCTGCGGCGACGCGGCCAGCCGCAACCCGGGGAAGCGGCGCAGCAGCAGCCGCAGCGCGATCCGGATCTCGGTCCTGGCCAGGTTGTGGCCGATGCACTGATGCAGACCGTGCCCGAACGCGAGACTGCCGACACCGCCTCCCTCGGCGTGGAAGGTGTCGGGATCCTCGAAGCGCCGGCCGTCACGGTTGACCGCCGAGGTGGAGATCGTGACGGTCTCGCCCTGCCGTACCAGCACCCCACCGATCTCGACGTCCTTGAGGGCGGCCCGCGAGACGAACTGGACCACCGACAGATAGCGCAGCAGCTCGTTGACCGTCTGGTCGCCCACCTGGCTCCCGTCGCCCAGCGCGGCCCGCGCCTTCTCGTCCTGAAGCAGCAAGTACACGCTCATCGCAATCATGTTCGCCGTGGTCTCATGACCCGCGACCAGCATCAGGAACGTCAGCCCGGCGAGCTCCTCGTCGTTGAGCTCACCGACAGCGATCAGCTCGCTGAGCAGGTCGTCGCCCGGAGCGGCCCGCCGCGCCCTGACCAGTTCGTGCATCAGCTCACTGGTGCGCCGTGCGGCGGCCGCGACCTCCGCGCGCGGGGTGGCCGCCGAGAGCATCGGCACCCGCAGCTTCTGCAGCTCCGCCGCCAGATCGGCGTCGGCACCCATCAGCTCACAGATCACTAGGACCGGCAGTGGCAGCGCGAACGCCGCCATCAGATCGGCCGGAGACCCGCCGGCCTCCAGCGCGTCCAGGCAGGCCGTGGCGATCCGCTCGATCGCCGGCTCCAGCTCCCGTACCCGCCGCACCGTGAAGTGCCGGCTGAGCGGCTTGCGGTAGCGGGTGTGCTCCGGCGGGTCCATGCCGATGAACATGCCGGGCTGCGCCGGACCGAGCTTGCCTCCCATCACGATGGGCGAGCTGCGCAGGTCGTGACGCGCACTGAACGCAACGTCGGCGAGCACCTCCTGCGCCAGCTCGTAGCCCGTGACCAGCCATCCCTGATGACCGTCGGGATAGGTCATCCGGGCGATCGGCCGCTCCTCACGGAGCGCACCCAGCTCCTCCGGCGGAGAGAAGGGGCAACCCCGGGCCGTCGGCATCCCGTCAACCACGTGTTCGGTGTGCGTCATTGCGCTCTCCTCGCATTCCTTGAGTTCATCGATGGCCTTCATCGGCCCGCACCCGGTTCCGCAGCCGCGGCGGACGGCTCCTGTGCGTCCTGCTCGAGCAGGGCCATCCGGACGAGGTCGTCGACACCCGCGGTCTCGATCGCGTCCGCCCGGTCCAACTCCTCGGGATCCGCCGCACCGTACGTTTCACCCGGCCCGTCCGCCAGGCGCACCAGCACGTCGAGCAGGCCGGCCTCCCGCAACCGGGCTGCCGAGACCCTCGCCAGGGCCCGGCGCAGTCTGGCCTCGTCGTCGTCCCCCTCGCTCCTGGCCTCCGCGGCGGGAACCACGAGGGTGCGCAGGTGGCGGGCCAGGGCGGCTGGTGTCGGATGGTCGAACGCCAGGGTCGGGTGCAACTGCAGGCCGGTGACCGCGTTCAGCCGGTTGCGCAGTTCGACGGCGGTCAGCGAGTCGAAACCCATGTCCATCAGGCCGCGCTCGGTGTCAACCGTGTCGGCCACGGAATGGCCCAGGACCAGGGCGATCTCGCCGCACACCAGGTCGAGGAGGAGGCGGTCCTGCTCGGCTGGTTCCAGGCCTGCCAGCCGCTGGACGACAGAACGGGCGCCGGCCCGTGCACGCCGGACGGGAACGCGCGCCAAGTGACGCAGCGGCGCCGGCAGTTCCCGGACCTCTGCCGCCGATCGCAGGCCGTGGGGATCCAGCTGGATGGGGAGGAGGGTGGGTTTGGTGGTGGTGAGGGTGGTGTCGAGGAGGTGGAGGGCTTGGGTGGTGGTGAGGGGGGTGGTGCCGTTTTGGGTGAGGCGTTGGTGTTGTTGGGTGGTGAGTTGGGCGGTGATGGTGCTGGTTTGTTGCCAGAGGCCCCAGGCGAGTGAGGTGGCGGGGAGGCCTTGGGTGTGGCGGTGGTGGGCGAGGGTGTCGAGGAAGGTGTTGGCGGCGGCGTAGTTGGCTTGGCCGGGGTTGCCGAGGGTGCCGGCGGCTGAGGAGAAGAGGATGAAGTGGGTGAGGGTGGGGGTGTGTTGGGTGTGGGTGTGGAGGTGCCAGGCGGCGTCGGCTTTGGGTTTGAGGGTGGTGGTGAGGTGGTGGGGGGTGAGGGTGGTGAGGGTGGCGTCGTGGGTGGTTGCGGCGGTGTGGATGACGGTGGTGAGGGGGTGTTCGGTGGGGATGGTGGTGAGGAGGGTGGCGAGTTGTTGGGGGTCGGAGACGTCGCAGGCGGTGATGGTGACTTTGGTGCCGAGTTGGGTGAGGTGTTGGGTGAGTTCTGTGGTGTGGGGGGCGTTGGGTCCTTGGCGGCTGGTGAGGAGGAGGTGTTGGGGGTGGTGGTGGGTGGCGAGGTGGGTGGCGATGAGGCGGCCGAGGGTGCCGGTGCCGCCGGTGATGAGGATGGTGCCGTTGGGGTTGAGGGGGGTGTGGGTGGTTGGTTGGGTGGTGGTTTTGGTGAGTTGGGGTGTGTGGTGGGTGTTGTTTCGGATGGTGGTTTGTGGGTGGGTGGTGGTGAGTTGGTGGAGGAGGGTGGTGGTGAGGGTGGTGGTGTGGGGTGGGGTGTCGAGGTCGATGAGGGTGATGCGGTGGGGGTGTTCGGTTTGTGCTGTGCGCAGTAGTCCCCAGGTGGTGGCGTGGGGGAGGTTGGGGGTGTGGGTGTCGTGGGTGGTGGTGTTGGCGTGGTGGGTTATGACGGTGAGTTGGGTGTGGGTGAGGTGGGGGTTGGTGAGGAAGTCCTGGGTGAGGGTGAGTGTGTGTTGGGTGAGGTGGTGGGTGTCGGGGAGGGGGTTGGGGTTGGTGGGGTCGGTGGGGGGGAGTGTGGTGAGGAGGATGTCGGGGGTGGGGTGGTTTTGTTCGGTGAGGGCGTGGGTGAGGTCGGTGAGGTTGGCGTAGGTGGGGATGGGGTGGTCGGGGTCGTGGGGGAGTGGGGTGCCGAGGATGGCGACGCGGGGGGTGCCGGGGGGCGGTGCCGGCTCCGCAGGAACCCACTCCAACTCCCACAACGCGTTGCGCAAGGCCGGGTCGCCCACAGCCAGTTGATCGGCCGTGACGGGGCGGACCGTCAGCATCTCCACCGCCACCACCGGCTTTCCCGAGGGGTCGGTTGCGGTGAGCGTCAGGGTGTCCTCGCCGGTGCGTGACAGCCGGACTCGCAGGGCCGTGGCACCGGTCGAGTGCAGCGTGACACCGCTCCACGAGAACGGCAGCCGCGTCGGTTGTGGCTCCGAGGCACCAGACAGCCCGATGGCGGAGACGTGCAGGGCCGAATCCAGCAGGGCGGGATGGACACCGAATCCCGCCGTGCCGACTTCATGGGCAAGACCGACCTCGGCGTACACCTCGTCCCCGCCCCGCCATGCGGCCTGCAGTCCCTGGAACACCGAACCGTAGTCCAGTCCCATGTCGCTCAGCCGCGCGTAGACGTCGTCGACCTCTACGGCGACCGCGGCCGGAGGCGGCCACTCCGTGGGGAACTCGGGCACGGACTGCGTATCGGCCGCGAGTGTTCCCTCAGCGTGCCGAACCCACTCCGCGCCGTCGACGTCATCGCCCCGCCTCGAATGCACCGCGACGGACCTGGTCCCCCCGTCGTCGGGGGCGCCGACGGTCACCTGCACGCGAACGGCATCATCCTTGGGCACGGCCAGGGGCTCGTACAGCGTCAAGTCCCGGACACAACCGGCGCCCACGTGTGCACCGACGTGGAGCGCGAGGTCGATGTAGGCGGTGCCGGGCAGGAGAGGCGTCTCCAGGACGGCGTGGTCGGCGAGCCAGGGGTGGCTGGTGAGGGAGAGCCGTCCGGTGAAGAGGTGCCCGCCGTCGGGGAGCGGCACGCCGGCACCGAGCAGCGGGTGAGCCGTCGCGTTGAGGCCCGCGGCGGTGACGTCCGCGGTGATCGCCGGATTCAGCCAGTACTGCTGGTGTTGGAAGGGGTAGGTGGGGAGGGGGGTGGGTGGGGTGTGGGGGAGGGCGTTGTCCCAGTTGATGGGTGTGCCGGTGTTGTGGAGGGTGGTGAATGCGTGGCTGAGGGTGTGGGTGGGGTGGTGTTTGGGGTTGAGGGTGTGGGTGATGGTGGCTGGCGGGGTGGTGTCGTTGTGGGTGTTGAGGGTGTGGTTGTTGAGGGTGGTGAGGGTGGTGTCTGGTCCGATTTCGAGGTAGGTGGTGACGCCCTGGTGGTGGTGGAGGTGGGTGATGGATTGGTGGTAGTGGACGGGTTGGCGGGCGTGGGTGGTCCAGTGGTTGGTGGGGAGGGGGTGGGTTGTGGTGGTGGCGGTGTGGTTGGTGATGAGGGGTGTGTGGGGGGTGTGGTGGGTGAGGTGTCGGGTTGTGTGGGTGAGTTGGTCGAGGATGGGGTCGAGGTGGGGTGAGTGGTAGCCGTGGGTGGTGTTGAGGGTTTTGGTTTTGATGCGTTGTTGCTGGTAGTGGGTGGTGATGTGGTGGATGGTGGTGTGGTGGCCTGCGATGACGGTGGTGGTGGGGGTGTTGTGGGCTGCGATGGTGACGTCGGTGATGTGGTGTTGGTTGAGGTAGTGGGTGATGGGTTCGGGGGGGAGGTTGATGCTGGCCATGGCGCCGGTGGGGGGGAGGGTGTGCATGAGGTGGGCGCGGGTGGTGATGAGGTGGGCGGCGTCGGTGAGGGTGAGGATGCCGGCGGTGTGGGCGGCGGTGATTTCGCCGAGGGAGTGGCCGAGGTGGTAGTGGGGGTGGATGCCGTAGTGGTCGGTGAGGAGGTGGTAGAGGGCGGTCTGGAGGGCGAAGAGGGCGGGTTGGGTGTAGAGGGTGGTGTTGAGCAGGCCGGTGAGGGGGTCGTTGGGGGTGGCCCACATGATGTGTTGGAGGGGGTGGTCGAGGTGGGGGTCGAGGGCGTGGCAGATGCGGTCGAGGTGGTGGGCGAAGGTGGGGTTGGTGGTGTAGAGGTCGTGGCCCATGCCGGGGTGTTGGGTGCCCTGGCCGCTGAAGCAGAACGCGATCTTCGCTTCGCTGCTGTTGTCGGTGGTGGTGAGGTGGGTGAGGTGGGGGTGGGGTTGGTTGTGGGTGAGGGCGTGGAGGGCGTTGAGGCGTTGGGTGGGGGTGCCGTGGGTGATGGCGGCGCGGTGGTTGAAGTGGGTGCGGGTGGTGGCCAGGGCGCGGGCGACGGCGGTGGTGTCGAGGTGGGGGTGGCGGGTGAGGTGGGTGTGCAGGCGGGCGGCTTGGGCCTGGAGGGCCTGGGGGGTGCGGGCTGAGAGCAGCCACGGCGCCGGCCCGTCCGCCGCGGGAGCCGGTTCGGCCGGTGTCTCGGTGGGGGGTGTCTCGGCCGGTGCTGCTTCGAGGATGAGGTGGGCGTTGGTGCCGCTGATGCCGAAGGAGGAGACGGCGGCGCGGCGGGGGTGGCCGGTGTCGGGCCAGGGGGTTTGCTCGGTGAGCAGTTTGACCGCGCCTGATTCCCAGTCGACGTGGGGTGTGGGTTGGTCGATGTGGAGGGTCTTGGGCAGCACGCCGTGGTGGATGGCCTGGACCATTTTGATGACGCCGGCGATGCCTGCGGCGGCTTGGGTGTGGCCGATGTTGGATTTGACGGAGCCGAGCCAGAGGGGTTGGTCGGTGGTCCGGTTCTGGCCGTAGGTGGCGAGGAGGGCCTGGGCTTCGATGGGGTCGCCGAGGGTGGTGCCGGTGCCGTGTGCTTCCACCGCGTCGATCAGGTCGGGTGTGAGGCGGGCGTTGGTCAGGGCCTGGTGGATGACGCGTTGCTGGGAGGGGCCGTTGGGTGCGGTCAGGCCGTTGCTGGCGCCGTCCTGGTTCAGTGCACTGCCGCGGATGACGGCGAGGACCTGATGACCGTTGCGCCGGGCGTCGGAAAGCCGTTCCAGCAGGACGAGGCCCACCCCCTCCCCCCAGCCGGTGCCGTCCGCTCCGGCGGCGAACGACTTGCAGCGGCCGTCACGGGCCAGCCCCCGCTGCCGGCTGAACTCGATGAACGTGGTTGGCGAGGCCATGACGGTGACTCCGCCGGCCAGGGCGAGTTCGCACTCGCCCGTCCGTAGTGCCTGTGCCGCCTGGTGCATGGCGACCAGGGACGAGGAGCAGGCCGTGTCGACGGTCACCGCCGGACCCTCGAAGCCCAAGGTGTAGGAGATACGGCCCGAGGCCACGCTGTACGAATTTCCGGTGCCGAGAAAGCCCTCGAAGCCTTCCGGTGTGCGTTGCATCAGACGGCCGGCGTAGTCGCCGTACATGACACCGACGAAGACGCCGGTACGACTGCCACGCAATGAGTGCGGAGTGAGGCCCGCCTGTTCGATCGTCTCCCAGGCGGTCTCCAGCAGCAGTCGCTGCTGCGGGTCCGTGGCCGCTGCCTCACGGGGGCTGATCCCGAAGAAATCCGGGTCGAACTCGTCGGCGTCGTACAGGAAGCCGCCCTCGCGGGTGTAGCTCTTGCCGATGGCCTCGGGATCCGGGTCGTACAGGCCCTCGACGTCCCAGCCACGATTCGTGGGGAACTCTCCGATGCCGTCCCGCCCCGCGGCGACCAGGTCCCATAGGCCATCGGGCGACGTGACGCCGCCGGGGTACCGGCAGGCCATGGACACGATAGCGATCGGCTCGTCGGTGGACCGGGCCGCGACGGCTGTGGTCGCCGGGTCCTTCTCCCTGCCGATCAGGGACTGGCGCAGGAAGCCTGCGAGTGCCTGGGCCGATGGGTAGTCGAACACGACCGTTGCCGGGAGGGGCAGACCGGTGGCGCCGGAGAGTTGGTTGCGCAGTTCGACGGCGGTCAGCGAGTCGAAGCCGAGCTCCTGGAAGGCCCGTTCGGGGTCTACGGACTCGGGTGAGGTGTGCCCCAGAACTGCCGCGGTCTGCTGCCGCACCAGGTCGAGGAGGAGGCGGTCCTGCTCGGCGGGTTCGAGGCCTGCCAGTCGGCGTCCGAGCGGGGCCGTCTCGGTGGTGAGGCGAACCGGCGTCCTGACCAGGCTGCGCAGCATCGGCGACAAGGTGCCGGCTTCCGCACGCGCACGGAGTGCGCGTGGCTCCACCCGCATGGGGAGGAGGGTGGGTTTGGTGGTGGTGAGGGTGGTGTCGAGGAGGTGGAGGGCTTGGGTGGTGGTGAGGGGGGTGGTGCCGTTTTGGGTGAGGCGTTGGTGTTGTTGGGTGGTGAGTTGGGCGGTGATGGTGCTGGTTTGTTGCCAGAGGCCCCAGGCGAGTGAGGTGGCGGGGAGGCCTTGGGTGTGGCGGTGGTGGGCGAGGGTGTCGAGGAAGGTGTTGGCGGCGGCGTAGTTGGCTTGGCCGGGGTTGCCGAGGGTGCCGGCGGCTGAGGAGAAGAGGATGAAGTGGGTGAGGGTGGGGGTGTGTTGGGTGTGGGTGTGGAGGTGCCAGGCGGCGTCGGCTTTGGGTTTGAGGGTGGTGGTGAGGTGGTGGGGGGTGAGGGTGGTGAGGGTGGCGTCGTGGGTGGTTGCGGCGGTGTGGATGACGGTGGTGAGGGGGTGTTCGGTGGGGATGGTGGTGAGGAGGGTGGCGAGTTGTTGGGGGTCGGAGACGTCGCAGGCGGTGATGGTGACTTTGGTGCCGAGTTGGGTGAGGTGTTGGGTGAGTTCTGTGGTGTGGGGGGCGTTGGGTCCTTGGCGGCTGGTGAGGAGGAGGTGTTGGGGGTGGTGGTGGGTGGCGAGGTGGGTGGCGATGAGGCGGCCGAGGGTGCCGGTGCCGCCGGTGATGAGGATGGTGCCGTTGGGGTTGAGGGGGGTGTGGGTGGTTGGTTGGGTGGTGGTTTTGGTGAGTTGGGGTGTGTGGTGGGTGTTGTTTCGGATGGTGGTTTGTGGGTGGGTGGTGGTGAGTTGGTGGAGGAGGGTGGTGGTGAGGGTGGTGGTGTGGGGTGGGGTGTCGAGGTCGATGAGGGTGATGCGGTGGGGGTGTTCGGTTTGTGCTGTGCGCAGTAGTCCCCAGGTGGTGGCGTGGGGGAGGTTGGGGGTGTGGGTGTCGTGGGTGGTGGTGTTGGCGTGGTGGGTTATGACGGTGAGTTGGGTGTGGGTGAGGTGGGGGTTGGTGAGGAAGTCCTGGGTGAGGGTGAGTGTGTGTTGGGTGAGGTGGTGGGTGTCGGGGAGGGGGTTGGGGTTGGTGGGGTCGGTGGGGGGGAGTGTGGTGAGGAGGATGTCGGGGGTGGGGTGGTTTTGTTCGGTGAGGGCGTGGGTGAGGTCGGTGAGGTTGGCGTAGGTGGGGATGGGGTGGTCGGGGTCGTGGGGGAGCGGGGTGCCGAGGATGGCGACGCGGGGGGTGCCGGAGGGCGGTGCCGGCTCCGCAGGCACCCACTCGACCTCGAACAGGGAGTTGCTCATGTCGGCATCAGCGGGTGCCAACTGCTCCGCAGTGACCGGCCTCGTCGTCAGCGTCTCGACCGTGATGACCGGGGCGCCGGTGTCATCCGTCGCGGTGAGCGTCAGGGTGTCCTCGCCGGTGCGTGACAGCCGGACTCGCAGGGCCGTGGCACCGGTCGAGTGCAGCGTGACACCGCTCCACGAGAACGGCAGCCGTACGTCGGGCTCGCCGTCCCCGGTTCGGGCCAGGCTCAGTCCCAGGGGATGCAGCGCACTGTCCAGGAGCGCCGGGTGCATGTCGAACAGGGCGCCGCTCGGTGCGTCGTCGTGGGCCACCTCCGCGTAGAGCGTCTCGCCTTTCCGCCAGGCGGCGCGCAGGCCTTGGAAGGCCGGACCGTAGTGATAGCCGAGGTCGGCGAGCTGGTCGTAGAACGCGTCGACGTCGACCCGTTCAGCATCTCGCGGCGGCCACGAGGCCGAGTCCGCGGGCGCTGAGCAAGTCTGGTGCTCCGCCAGCAATCCGTGCGCATGTTCGGTCCAGGAGCGTTCCGCGGGGTCCCCGCTTTCGCTGCCTTCGGGTCGTGAGCGGACGGTGATGCGGCGGTTTCCGTTCTCGTCCGGTGCGGCGACCGTGACCTGGAGCTGCACGGCACGCTGCTCGTTCAGAACGAGCGGTGTCCGGAGCGTCAACTCGGCCACGTGAGGGCAGTCGAGGTGCTCGCCGGCGTGGAGAGCGAGGTCGATGTAGGCGGTGCCGGGCAGGAGAGGCGTCTCCAGGACGGCGTGGTCGGCGAGCCAGGGGTGGCTGGTGAGGGAGAGCCGTCCGGTGAAGAGGTGCCCGCCGTCGGGGAGCGGCACGCCGGCACCGAGCAACGGGTGCACACTCCTTTCGAGCCCGGCCGCAGTGACGTCCGTGTCGGCGGCGGCCGTGAACCAATGGCGTTGGTGTTGGAAGGGGTAGGTGGGGAGGGGGGTGGGTGGGGTGGTGGGGAGGGTCTTGTCCCAGTCCACGGGTGTGCCGGTGTTGTGGAGTGTGCTGAGTGCGTGGCTGAGGGTGTGGGTGGGGTGGTGTTTGGGGTTGAGGGTGGCGGTGGCGGTGGTTGGCGCGGTGTCGTTGGTGTTGGTGAGGGTGTGGTTGTTGAGGGTGGTGAGGGTGGTGTCTGGTCCGATTTCGAGGTAGGTGGTGACGCCGTGGTGGTGGAGGTGGGTGATGGATTGGTGGTAGTGGACGGGTTGGCGGGCGTGGGTGGTCCAGTGGTTGGTGGGGAGGGGGTGGGTTGTGGTGGTGGCGGTGTGGTTGGTGATGAGGGGTGTGTGGGGGGTGTGGTGGGTGAGGTGTCTGGTTGTGTGGGTGAGTTGGTCGAGGATGGGGTCGAGGTGGGGTGAGTGGTAGCCGTGGGTGGTGTTGAGGGTTTTGGTTTTGATGCGTTGTTGCTGGTAGTGGGTGGTGATGTGGTGGATGGTGGTGTGGTGGCCTGCGATGACGGTGGTGGTGGGGGTGTTGTGGGCGGCGATGGTGACGTCGGTGATGTGGTGTTGGTTGAGGTAGTGGGTGATGGGTTCGGGGGGGAGGTTGATGCTGGCCATGGCGCCGGTGGGGGGGAGGGTGTGCATGAGGTGGGCGCGGGTGGTGATGAGGTGGGCGGCGTCGGTGAGGGTGAGGATGCCGGCGGTGTGGGCGGCGGTGATTTCGCCGAGGGAGTGGCCGAGGTGGTAGTGGGGGTGGATGCCGTAGTGGTCGGTGAGGAGGTGGTAGAGGGCGGTCTGGAGGGCGAAGAGGGCGGGTTGGGTGTAGAGGGTGGTGTTGAGCAGGCCGGTGAGGGGGTCGTTGGGGGTGGCCCACATGATGTGTTGGAGGGGGTGGTCGAGGTGGGGGTCGAGGGCGTGGCAGATGCGGTCGAGGTGGTGGGCGAAGGTGGGGTTGGTGGTGTAGAGGTCGTGGCCCATGCCGGGGTGTTGGGTGCCCTGGCCGCTGAAGCAGAACGCGATCTTCGCTTCGCTGCTGTTGTCGGTGGTGGTGAGGTGGGTGAGGTGGGGGTGGGGTTGGTTGTGGGTGAGGGCGTGGAGGGCGTTGAGGCGTTGGGTGGGGGTGCCGTGGGTGATGGCGGCGCGGTGGTTGAAGTGGGTGCGGGTGGTGGCCAGGGCGCGGGCGACGGCGGTGGTGTCGAGGTGGGGGTGGCGGGTGAGGTGGGTGTGCAGGCGGGCGGCTTGGGCCTGGAGGGCCTGGGGGGTGCGGGCTGAGAGCAGCCACGGCGCCGGCCCGTCCGCCGCGGGAGCCGGTTCGGCCGGTGTCTCGGTGGGGGGTGTCTCGGCCGGTGCTGCTTCGAGGATGAGGTGGGCGTTGGTGCCGCTGATGCCGAAGGAGGAGACGGCGGCGCGGCGGGGGTGGCCGGTGTCGGGCCAGGGGGTTTGCTCGGTGAGCAGTTTGACCGCGCCTGATTCCCAGTCGACGTGGGGTGTGGGTTGGTCGATGTGGAGGGTCTTGGGCAGCACGCCGTGGTGGATGGCCTGGACCATTTTGATGACGCCGGCGATGCCTGCGGCGGCTTGGGTGTGGCCGATGTTGGATTTGACGGAGCCGAGCCAGAGGGGTTGGTCGGTGGTCCGGTTCTGGCCGTAGGTGGCGAGGAGGGCCTGGGCTTCGATGGGGTCGCCGAGGGTGGTGCCGGTGCCGTGTGCTTCCACCGCGTCGATCAGGTCGGGTGTGAGGCGGGCGTTGGTCAGGGCCTGGTGGATGACGCGTTGCTGGGAGGGGCCGTTGGGTGCGGTCAGGCCGTTGCTGGCGCCGTCCTGGTTCAGTGCACTGCCGCGGATGACGGCGAGGACCTGATGACCGTTGCGCCGGGCGTCGGAAAGCCGTTCCAGCAGGACGAGGCCCACCCCCTCGCCCCAGCCGGTGCCGTCGGCAGCCGCGGCGAAGGGCTTGCAGCGGCCGTCACGGGCGAGGCCCCGCTGCCGGCTGAACTCAGTGAAGATGCCGGGGCTCGGCATGACGGTGACGCCGCCTGCCAGAGCGAGGGTGCACTCGCCCGTCCGTAGTGCCTGTGCCGCCTGGTGCATGGCGACCAGGGACGAGGAGCAGGCCGTGTCGACGGTCACCGCCGGACCCTCAAGGCCCAGCACGTAGGAGATACGGCCGGAGGCCACGCTGTTGGCGATCCCCGTCAGGAGGTAGCCGTCGGCACCGGTTCCGCCACCGTGACGCAGGGACGCGTAGTCCTGGCTGGCGATGCCGGCGAAGACGCCGGTGGGGGTGGAGTGGAGGGAGTCGGGGGCGATGCCGGCGTGTTCGAGGGCTTCCCAGGCGGTCTCCAGGAGGAGGCGCTGCTGGGGATCCATGGCGGCGGCCTCGCGGGGGCTGATGCCGAAGAACTCGGCGTCGAACTCGTCGGCGTCGTACAGGAAGCCGCCCTGGCGGACGTAGGTCTTGCCGCCGGCGTCCGGGTCGGGGTCGTACAGGCCCTCGACGTCCCAGCCGCGGTTGGCGGGGAAGTCCCCGATGGCGTCCCGGCCCTCGGCGACCAGCTGCCACAGCGCCTCGGGAGAGCTGACGCCACCGGGATAGCGGCACGCCATCCCGACGATCGCGATCGGCTCGGTGGAGCGCTCCTCGACGTCACGCAGACGCCGCTGGGTCTGACGGAGGTCACCCATGACTCGCTTCAGATAGGTGAGGTGCTTTTCGGCGTTTTCCGGCATCGTGACTTTTCTCCCGTGACCCTGTGGTGCGTAGCTTTGCTGGACTTCAGGAATGGCCGAGTTCGCGGTCGATCAGGTCGAAGATCTCTTCCGACGACGCCGACGCGAACTCGTCGTCCGACTCCTCCGGCGCTGCGGCGGTGTCCTCCGCGCGCCGCACCCTCCGCGCCAGCGCCTCCAGGCGCTCGACGACCCCGGCCGGTGCACCGCCGCTGGCAGCCCAAGCGCTGATCGAGCCTTCGAGAGCGGTCAGTTCGGCGAGGACGTCGTCGGCCTCCGGTTCCTGAGGCGCCAGGACCTCGGCGAGCAGGTGGTGTGCGAGGAGCCGCGGCGTGGGGTGGTCGAAGACGAGCCCCGCCGGAAGCCGCAGACCGGTTACGGCGTTGATGCGGTTGCGCAGTTCTACCGCGGTCAGCGAGTCGAACCCCAGCTCCTTGAACGCTCTGTCGGCGGCGACTCCGTCGGTGTCGGTGTGCCGCAGAACGACGGCCGCTTCCGCACGGACCACATCGAGGAGGAACTCCTCGCGCGCGTGGACCGGCAGACCGGCCAGACGCTCCGTCATGGCCGCCACCGATTCCACCGCCCCCGCGGGGTCCCCGTGGCCGGTGCCCTGTAGCGCGTGCTGCGCCTCGGCTATCTCGGACAGGAGGGTACTGGGACGGCTGGATGTGAAACCGAGCACGAAACGGTCCCAGGCGATGTCGGCGACCACGAGGTACGTCTCCTCCTGTTCCACCGCCGTGACCAGGGCGGCGACCGCCGACTCCGGTTCCATCTCCAGGATGCCCCGCCGGTCCATGTAGTCCCCGACGTCCTCGGCGACGAGCATGCCTCCGCCGCCCCACGTGCCCCAGGCGACGGAGGTGGCCACCTCCCCGCGCGCCCTGCGGGCCTCGGCGAGGGCATCCAGGTACGCGTTGCCCGCTGCGTAAGCCGCGTTGCCACCGCTGCCCCAGACGGCCGAGCTGGACGAGAAGAGCACGAACGCCTCCAGGGCCCTGCCCTCCTCGCCGCTCAGCAACTCGTCCAGGACAGCAGCCCCCAGGACCTTGCCGACCGTGATCCGCTGGAGGTCGGGCAGACCCGTGTCGCACACATCGGTGAACTGCTGCGCCACACCCGCCGCATGGAAAACAGCCGTCAGGGGCTCCTCGGCCGGTACGGAAGCGAGGAGGGCGGCCGCGGCTCCGCGATCGGCGACATCGCAGGAAACGATGGTCACCCGCGTGCCGAGAGCGGTGAGCTCGGTGGTGAGTTCGGCCGCTCCAGGGGCTTCCGGGCCGCGTCGGCTGGTGAGCAGCAGGCGCTCGGCGCCGTTCCGAGCAAGCCACCGCGCGACGTGGGCACCGATGCCTCCGGTGCCCCCGGTGACCAGGACCGTGCCTCTCGGCTGCCACGCACGCGCGGAGGCCCCGTCGGCCGGACCCTGCGGTGCCCGTACCAGTCGGCGCCCGTACACACCACCGACGCGCACGGCGACCTGGTCCTCGTCCCCCGCACTGGCAAGTACGGCCGCGAGCCGGTCGGTGACCTGCTCCGTCCACTCCGTCGGCAGGTCGACCAGACCGCCCCACTGCTTCGACCGCTCCAGAGCCACGGACCGTCCGAGCCCCCAGACCTGTGCCTGAGCCGGACGGACAACGGAATCGCCGTGCCCCGTGAGCACACCTCCGACGGTGACGTTCCACAAGGACCCTCCGGACCCGCTGTCCGACATCGCCTGGACGAGGGCGAGTGTCGTGGCGAGGCCGAGCGGTACTGCCGGATACGCCGGATGGGGAGCGTCGTCCAGCGCGAGCAGTGACAGCACACCCTCGATGCGCCCCACGCCGCCGGAGAGTTCACGCAGCCGGTCGGCGAGAGTCCGGCGGTCGGCCGTTGCCGAATCCACGCTCCAGGTCTCCACGATCGCACCGTGCTTGCGCAGCGCGTACCCGCACTGTGCCGTCACGTCGTCCTCGGTCAGAGAGTCAGGGACCACCAGCAGCCAGGTTCCCTCAAGGCGCGGCCCGGGCGCCGCGGCCAGCGGGCGCCAGGCGATGCGGTAGCGCCACCCGTCCACCTGCTCGCGCTGCCGCCGGCGACGGTGCCAGGAAGCGAGGGACGGCAACAGCTGCTTCAGCGGCTGGTCGTCGGGGACGCCCAACTCCCCAGCCAAAAGCGCCACATCGTTGCGTTCCACCAGGTTCCAGAACCCGGCGTCCGCCCGCACTTCGGTCCCGGAAGCCCGCTTCTCCGGCTCGTCCAGCCAGTACTGCTGGTGTTGGAAGGGGTAGGTGGGGAGGGGGGTGGGTGGGGTGTGGGGGAGGGCGTTGTCCCAGTTGATGGGTGTGCCGGTGTTGTGGAGGGTGGTGAATGCGTGGCTGAGGGTGTGGGTGGGGTGGTGTTTGGGGTTGAGGGTGTGGGTGATGGTGGCTGGCGGGGTGGTGTCGTTGTGGGTGTTGAGGGTGTGGTTGTTGAGGGTGGTGAGGGTGGTGTCTGGTCCGATTTCGAGGTAGGTGGTGACGCCCTGGTGGTGGTGGAGGTGGGTGATGGATTGGTGGTAGTGGACGGGTTGGCGGGCGTGGGTGGTCCAGTGGTTGGTGGGGAGGGGGTGGGTTGTGGTGGTGGCGGTGTGGTTGGTGATGAGGGGTGTGTGGGGGGTGTGGTGGGTGAGGTGTCGGGTTGTGTGGGTGAGTTGGTCGAGGATGGGGTCGAGGTGGGGTGAGTGGTAGCCGTGGGTGGTGTTGAGGGTTTTGGTTTTGATTCGTTGTTGCTGGTAGTGGGTGGTGATGTGGTGGATGGTGGTGTGGTGGCCTGCGATGACGGTGGTGGTGGGGGTGTTGTGGGCTGCGATGGTGACGTCGGTGATGTGGTGTTGGTTGAGGTAGTGGGTGATGGGTTCGGGGGGGAGGTTGATGCTGGCCATGGCGCCGGTGGGGGGGAGGGTGTGCATGAGGTGGGCGCGGGTGGTGATGAGGTGGGCGGCGTCGGTGAGGGTGAGGATGCCGGCGGTGTGGGCGGCGGTGATTTCGCCGAGGGAGTGGCCGAGGTGGTAGTGGGGGTGGATGCCGTAGTGGTCGGTGAGGAGGTGGTAGAGGGCGGTCTGGAGGGCGAAGAGGGCGGGTTGGGTGTAGAGGGTGGTGTTGAGCAGGCCGGTGAGGGGGTCGTTGGGGGTGGCCCACATGATGTGTTGGAGGGGGTGGTCGAGGTGGGGGTCGAGGGCGTGGCAGATGCGGTCGAGGTGGTGGGCGAAGGTGGGGTTGGTGGTGTAGAGGTCGTGGCCCATGCCGGGGTGTTGGGTGCCCTGGCCGCTGAAGCAGAACGCGATCTTCGCTTCGCTGCTGTTGTCGGTGGTGGTGAGGTGGGTGAGGTGGGGGTGGGGTTGGTTGTGGGTGAGGGCGTGGAGGGCGTTGAGGCGTTGGGTGGGGGTGCCGTGGGTGATGGCGGCGCGGTGGTTGAAGTGGGTGCGGGTGGTGGCCAGGGCGCGGGCGACGGCGGTGGTGTCGAGGTGGGGGTGGCGGGTGAGGTGGGTGTGCAGGCGGGCGGCTTGGGCCTGGAGGGCCTGGGGGGTGCGGGCTGAGAGCAGCCACGGCGCCGGCCCGTCCGCCGCGGGAGCCGGTTCGGCCGGTGTCTCGGTGGGGGGTGTCTCGGCCGGTGCTGCTTCGAGGATGAGGTGGGCGTTGGTGCCGCTGATGCCGAAGGAGGAGACGGCGGCGCGGCGGGGGTGGCCGGTGTCGGGCCAGGGGGTTTGCTCGGTGAGCAGTTTGACCGCGCCTGATTCCCAGTCGACGTGGGGTGTGGGTTGGTCGATGTGGAGGGTCTTGGGCAGCACGCCGTGGTGGATGGCCTGGACCATTTTGATGACGCCGGCGATGCCTGCGGCGGCTTGGGTGTGGCCGATGTTGGATTTGACGGAGCCGAGCCAGAGGGGTTGGTCGGTGGTCCGGTTCTGGCCGTAGGTGGCGAGGAGGGCCTGGGCTTCGATGGGGTCGCCGAGGGTGGTGCCGGTGCCGTGTGCTTCCACCGCGTCGATCAGGTCGGGTGTGAGGCGGGCGTTGGTCAGGGCCTGGTGGATGACGCGTTGCTGGGAGGGGCCGTTGGGTGCGGTCAGGCCGTTGCTGGCGCCGTCCTGGTTCAGTGCACTGCCGCGGATGACGGCGA
The DNA here is from genome assembly GCF_017526105.1 of Streptomyces cyanogenus. Lineage (NCBI taxonomy): Bacteria > Bacillati > Actinomycetota > Actinomycetes > Kitasatosporales > Streptomycetaceae > Streptomyces > Streptomyces cyanogenus. The sequence continues at coordinate 1,171,888 of NZ_CP071839.1, read as the reverse complement.
GGACCTGATGACCGTTGCGCCGGGCGTCGGAAAGCCGTTCCAGCAGGACGAGGCCCACCCCCTCGCCCCAGCCGGTGCCGTCGGCAGCCGCGGCGAAGGGCTTGCAGCGGCCGTCACGGGCGAGGCCCCGCTGCCGGCTGAACTCAGTGAAGATGCCGGGGCTCGGCATGACGGTGACGCCGCCTGCCAGAGCGAGGGTGCACTCGCCCGTCCGTAGTGCCTGTGCCGCCTGGTGCATGGCGACCAGGGACGAGGAGCAGGCCGTGTCGACGGTCACCGCCGGACCCTCAAGGCCCAGCACGTAGGAGATACGGCCGGAGGCCACGCTGTTGGCGATCCCCGTCAGGAGGTAGCCGTCGGCACCGGTTCCGCCACCGTGACGCAGGGACGCGTAGTCCTGGCTGGCGATGCCGGCGAAGACGCCGGTGGGGGTGGAGTGGAGGGAGTCGGGGGCGATGCCGGCGTGTTCGAGGGCTTCCCAGGCGGTCTCCAGGAGGAGGCGCTGCTGGGGATCCATGGCGGCGGCCTCGCGGGGGCTGATGCCGAAGAACTCGGCGTCGAACTCGTCGGCGTCGTACAGGAAGCCGCCCTGGCGGACGTAGGTCTTGCCGCCGGCGTCCGGGTCGGGGTCGTACAGGCCCTCGACGTCCCAGCCGCGGTTGGCGGGGAAGTCCCCGATGGCGTCCCGGCCCTCGGCGACCAGCTGCCACAGCGCCTCGGGAGAGCTGACGCCACCGGGATAGCGGCACGCCATCCCGACGATCGCGATCGGCTCGGTGGAGCGCTCCTCGTTCTCCCGGAGCTGCTGGCGTGCCTGGTGCAGGTCCGTGGTCACCCGCTTGAGGTAGGTGCGGAGGGTGTCCTCGTTCGCCATACGACTGTCAGCTCCTTGGAATCCCGGTCCGGTCGTGTTCGGTCATGCGTCCTTGAGCCATGTGCCGGCGGGTCTCGCGTCCTCGACAGGCGTCTGCTCGCCGTCGTCGCTCCGCGGCCGTTCCCGTCGGGTTACAGCTCGTTCTCGATGAAGGCGAAGATCTCGTCGTCACTGGCCGAGTCGATGAGCCCGGCGACATCCGCCTCCGGCGCGGCCCCGGACCGGGCACCGGGGACGTCCATCTGGTCGAGCCGGAAGAGGAAGTCCCTCACCCGGCCGGAGATCTCGTCGCGTACGTCCTGGTCCGCGGCGGCGGCGAGCGCGAGCTTCTCCAGGCGCTCCAGGCCGTCCAGGACCACCTGGTGGGCGGCCGCGCCCCGGGGGGCCAGCTCCGAGTGCAGGCGAGCGGCGAGCGCCGTCGGCGTCGGGTTGTCGAAGACCACGGTCGAGGGCAGGCGCAGGCCGACGGCTTTGCCCAGCCGGTTGCGCAGTTCCACCGCCGTCAGCGAGTCGAAGCCGAGCTCCTTGAACGCCCGTGACTCGTCGATGGACGAGTGGTCCGAGTGGCCGAGCACCACGGCGGCGTTCGTGCGGACGAGCTGCACCAGGAGGTCGAGCTGTCGGTCGGGAGTGATCCCGCTCAGCCGCTGTGCCCAGTCCTCGGCCGGCGTGTCCTGCGCGGGGCCGGAGCCGATCGCACGGCGCCCTGGGGAGCGGACAAGTCCCCGCAGGATCGGCGGGAGCGTTCCCGCCGCGGCCAGCGAGCGCAGCACCCCGAGGTCGAACCGGACCGGGACGGCAACGGCACGGTAGGAGCCGAGCGCGGCGTCGAGCAGGGACAGGGCCTGGGCCGTCGGCATGGCCGTGATGCTGGCCCGGGCCAGCCGTGCCCGGTCGGCATGCTGGAGCTGTGCGGTGAGCTGGCTGGTCTGTTCCCACAGGCCCCAGGCGAGCGAGGTGGCGGGCAGGCCGAGGGACCTGCGGTGCTGGGCCAGGGCGTCGAGGAAGGTGTTGGCAGCGGCGTAGCCCGCCTGCCCCGCGTTGCCGAGCACACCCGCGGCGGAGGAGAACAGGACGAAGGCGGCGATGTCGAGGTCCTTCGTCAGCTGGTGCAGGTTCCAGGCGGCGTCGATCTTCGGACGCAGGACGGTGTCTACACGCTCGGGTGTCAGGGCGGGGAGAACGGCGTCGTCGAGGACGGCGGCGGCGTGCACTACGACCGTGAGCGGATGGGCGTCGGGGACCGAGGTGAGCAGCGCTGCCAGGGCCTCGGGGTCCGCGGCGTCGCAGGCGGCGATGGTGACCTCGGCGCCCAGAGCGGCCAGGTCGGCCCGCAGTTCCCCGGCTGTCTCGGCATTCTCGCCCTGACGACTGGTCAGCAGCATGCGGCGGATGCCGTGTTCGGTCACCAGGTGCCGGGCAGTCAGACTCCCCAGAGTTCCGGTGCCACCGACGACGAGCGCGGTCCCGTCGGGGTCGAGGGCGCGCGGAAGGGTGAGTACCAGCTTGCCGGTGTGGCGTGCCTGGCCCAGGTACCGCAGGGCGTCGGGTGCCGTGCGCACGTCCCATGCGGTGTAGGGCAGCGGGCGCAGTGCACCGCGCGCGAAGAGACCGGCCAGCTCGGCCAGCATCTCCTGGACGTGCTCGGGTCCGTCGGAGTCCAGGTTGAACGTCCTGTACCGCACCCCGGGATGAGCGGCGGCCACTTCGGAGGGGTCGCGCCGGTCGGTCTTGCCCATTTCCAGGAAGTGGCCCCCGCGCGGCAACAGCCGCAGCGAGGCGTCGACGAACTCGTGGGCCAGGGAGTTGAGAACGACGTCGACGCCCTCGCCGCCGGTGGCCGCCAGGAACTCGTCCGCGAAGTCCAGTGTGCGGGAGTCGGCGATGTGGTCCTCGGCGAACCCGTCGGCCCGCAGCAGGTGCTGCTTGGGAAGGGAGGCGGTGGTGAAGATCTCCGCACCGAGGTGCCGGGCGAGTTGGACGGCGGCCATTCCGACGCCGCCGGTCGCGGTGTGAATCAGCACGCGCTGCCCGGGACGCAGGTTTGCCAGGTGCTTGAGACCGTAGTAGGCCGTGAGGAAGACCACCGGGGTCGATGCCGCCTGGGAGTTGCTCCAGCCGGCGGGTACCGGCATGACCAGCCGGTGGTCGGTGACCGCGAGCGGCCCGAGCGCGCCGGTGAACAGACCCATGACCCGATCGCCCACCGCGATGCCGGAGACACCGGGACCGGTCTCGACGACCACGCCGGCCGCCTCGCTGCCCATGATCTCCTGTCCGGGCACCATGCCCAGCGCGACCAGCGCGTCCCGGAAGTTCAGTCCGGCCGCCCGTACGGAGATCCTGACCTCTCCGTCCGCCAGCGGCCGTTGTGCCGCCGGGTTGTCGACCGCCGCAAGCGACTCCAGGGTGCCGGGCTCGGCCACGTCGATCCGCCACGTACGGTCCCCGGGCAGCTCCAGCGCCCGAGAGGCTCCGGCGCGGGCCAGCCGCGGTGCGTGGAACACCCCTTCACGCACGGCGAGTTGGGGTTCACCGGTCGCCAGTGCCGCGGTCACCAGTGCGGTGGACCGGTCGGTGCCGTCGAGGTCGACCAGTACGATCCGGTCGGGGTTCTCCGACTGCGCCGTGCGCACCAGGCCCCAGATGGCGGCCTGCGACAGGTCACGGTCCGCCTCCTGGTCGGTCACGGCGACCGCCCGGTCGGTGAGGACGGCCAGTCGGCTGCCGGCGAAACGGTCGTCCGCCAGCCAGCCCTGGAGCAGGCCGAGCACGGCGTCCAACGCCACCCGGGTACGGTGGGCAGGGTCCTCGTCCGTACGTCCGGGGGCGAGGACGAGGACGCTTTCCGGAACCGGGGCACCCTCGTCCACCGCCCGCACCAGCGCGGTCAGGTCCGCATACACCGGCACCGAACCCACCGCGTCGGCGGCGGTCGGCAGCCCGTCGCCGACGACGGCGATCGGCCCGTCCGCGGCGGCTCGGGCCGGGACCGGAACGGCCGTCCAGTCCAGCTGGAACAGCGCGTCGTGACGGTCGGGCCGCGCGGCGGACAGCAGATCGGTGCTGAGCGGACGCATGGTGAGCGACCCGATGGCGGCGACCGGCGTGCCCGATGTGTCGGCCACATCCAGGGCCACCGTGTCGTCGCCTGTGCGGGTCAGCCGTACGCGGAGCCGGGACGCGCCGGTGGCGTACAGCCTGACGTCGTTCCAGGCGAACGGCAGCTGCACCCCTGCGGCCACGTAGCCGCCCGTTCCGCCGTCGGCGGTGTCCAGGCCGATCGAGTGCAGCGCGGCGTCCAGGAGTGCGGGGTGGACGCCGTACCCGGCCGGGTCGCCCGGCTCCTCCAGCACGACGTCGGCGTACACCGCCGTCCCGTCCCACCAGGCGCCGCGCAGCCCCCGGAACGGGGCCCCGTAGGCCAGGCCGATCCCGGCCAGCCGGTCGTACAGGTCCGTGTGGTCGAGTGCGGTGGCGTCGGCCGGCGGCCAGGTCCCGAAGTCGAAGGCGTCGGGCGCGCCCTCCGGTTCGAGTACGGCCGTGGCGTGCACCAGCCACGGCGTTCCCGGCTCGGCGTCCGCGGGGCGCGAGTGGACGGTGCAGCTCTGCCGGCCGTCGTCCTCCGTGGCGCCCACCGTGACCCGAAGGTGGACGGCTCCCCGATCGGGCAGCACCAGCGGTGCCTGAAGAGTGAGTTCGCCGATCCGACCGCAGCCGCTGTGAGCACCGGCGTGCAGCAGGACGTCCACGAACGCGGTCCCCGGCAGCAGCACCTGTTCCAGGACGGCGTGCCCGGCCAGCCACGGATGTGTCTGGAGGGAGAGACGGCCCGTGAACACGTACCCCTGGCCGTCGGGGAGTTCCACGAGCGCGCTCAGCAGCGGGTGATCGGTCGGTGTCAGTCCGGTGGCGGCGGCATCCGCGGTGATCGGCGCGTCCAGCCAGTGCGGCTGGTACTGGAAGCCATACGTGGGCAGCGGCACGGTCCGACCCGCGCCCAGCACGGCCGGCCAGTCCACGGCGACTCCCTGCAGATGGGCGTCGGCGAGTGCGGTGATGATCCGCGTCCGGTCGCCGTGGTCGCGTCGCAGCGTGTGCAGTACGGCGACGTCGGCGTCCGCGTCCCCCGCCGTCTCCTGCAGCGACGCGGCCAGCATGGGATGCGGACTGGTCTCCAGGAACACCCGGTGCCCGTCGGCCAGCAGCGCTCGGGTCGCCGCCTCGAAGTCCACCGGCTCGCGCATGTTGCGGTACCAGTAGGCGGCGTCGAGCCCGCTGGTGTCGAGCAGTGCGCCGGTCACCGTCGAGTAGAACGGCACCGACGAGGAGCGCGGAGCCACCGGGGCCAGTACCTCGGAGAGGTGGTCGTGGAAGACGTCCACCTGCGCGGAGTGCCCGGCGGTGTCGATACCGGGGATCAAGCGCGCCTGTACGCCCTCCCCGTGGAGCTCCGCGACCAGTTCCCGCAAGGCCTCCGGCTCACCGGCCACCGCGGCCGTCCCCGGGCTGTTCACGGCGGCGACCGAGAGCCGTTCGCCCCAGCGCTCCAGGCGGGGTCGCAGCTCCGGCGCGCCGAGCGAGACGGCCGCCATGCCGCCGCGCCCGGCCAGCCGCAGCCAGGCCCGACTGCGCAGCGCCACGACGCGGGCGGCGTCCTCCAGCGACAGACCGCCCGCGACGTACGCGGCGGCGATCTCACCCTGGGAGTGCCCGACCACCGCGGACGGCTCGACGCCGCCCGCCCGCCACACGGCGGCGAGCGACACCATCATCGTGAACAGAACCGGCTGCACCACGTCGACCCGGTCGAACGACGGCGCGCCGGGCTCACCGCTCAGCACGTCCAGTACCGACCAGTCCAGGAACTCCCTCAGCGCGGCGTCGCACTCCTCGGCCTTCTCCCGGAACGGGGCCGAGGAGGCGAGGAGTTCGCTCGCCATTCCGGGCCACTGGGAGCCCTGGCCGGGGAAGACGAAGACGACTCCGCCCTCCGTCGTCCGTCCTTGCAGGGTGTGGGGGGCTGTTTCGCCGTTGGCCAGTGTGGTGAGGCCGTTGAGCAGGTCGGTGGTGTCGGTGGCGATGACGGCGGCGCGGTGGTCGAAGTGGGTGCGGGTGGTGGCGAGTGTCCGGGCGACGGCGGTGGTGTCGAGGTGGGGGTGGTGGGTGAGGTGGTGGTGCAGGCGGGTGGCTTGGGTGCGCAGGGCGGTTTGGGTCTTTGCGGACAGGAGGTAGGGCAGGGGGGTGTCTGCGGGGGGTTGTTCGGTGTGCTGGTTGGTGGTGGTGGATGGGGGTGCTGCTTCGAGGATGAGGTGGGCGTTGGTGCCGCTGATGCCGAAGGAGGAGACGGCGGCGCGGCGGGGGTGGCCGGTGTCGGGCCAGGGGGTTTGCTCGGTGAGCAGTTTGACCGCGCCTGATTCCCAGTCGACGTGGGGTGTGGGTTCGTTGATGTGGAGGGTCTTGGGCAGCACGCCGTGGTGGATGGCTTGGACCATTTTGATGACGCCGGCGATGCCTGCGGCGGCTTGGGTGTGGCCGATGTTGGATTTGACGGAGCCGAGCCAGAGGGGTTGGTCGGTGGTCCGGTTCTGGCCGTAGGTGGCGAGGAGGGCCTGGGCTTCGATGGGGTCGCCGAGGGTGGTGCCGGTGCCGTGTGCTTCCACCGCGTCGATCAGGTCGGGTGTGAGGCCTGCGTTGGTCAGGGCCTGGTGGATGACGCGTTGCTGGGAGGGGCCGTTGGGGGCGCTGAGCTGGCTGCTGGCGCCGTCCTGGTTGACGGCCGAGCCGCGGATGACGGCGAGCACGGGGTGACCGTTGCGCTGGGCGTCCGACAGCCGCTCCAGCAGCACCAGCGCGGAACCCTCGGCCAGGGCCGTGCCGTCGGCGGCCGCCGCGAACGCCTTGACCCGGCTGTCCGCGGCGAGCCCGCGCTGCCGGCTGAACTCCACGAAAGTGGTGGGCGTGGCCATGACGGTGACTCCGCCGGCGAGGGCGAGTTCGCACTCGCCGGTGCGCAGTGCCTGCGCCGCCAGGTGCATCGCGACGAGCGAGGACGAGCACGCGGTGTCCACGCTGACGGCGGGGCCTTCGAGGCCGAAGGTGTACGACACCCGTCCCGACGCGACACTGTGGGCGCTGCCCGTGCCCAAGTAGGCCTCGACCTCCCCCGGAGCGTCGTGGACGAGGCGTGCGCCGTAGTCGCTGTACATGACGCCGGTGAAGACGCCGGTGCGGCTGCCGCGGAGCCGGGTGGGGTCCAGGCCGGCGCGTTCGAGGGTTTCCCAGGCGGTTTCGAGCAGGAGGCGCTGCTGGGGGTCGATGGTGAGGGCTTCGCGGGGGCTGATGCCGAAGAACTCGGCGTCGAAGTGGTCGGCGTCGTGGAGGAAGCCGCCTTGGCGGGCGTAGCTCGTGCCGGTGGTGTCGGGGTCGGGGTCGAAGAGGTTGTCGAGGTCCCAGCCGCGTCGGGTGGGGAAGTCGCCGATGGCGTCGCCGGCGTGGGTGAGCAGGTGCCACAGGTCCTCGGGGGAGCGGACGCCGCCGGGGTAGCGGCAGGCCATCGACACCACGGCGATCGGCTCGGCGATCCCCGTCTCGGCCGCGTCCAGCCGCCGGCGCGTCTGGTGCAGTTCCGCGGTCACACGCTTGAGGTAGTCGCGCAGCCGGTCCTCATTCGACATCTGACGCTGATCCTTCACGGTGCTCCTCACCTGTCACCTGCATGAACGGAAGGCCTGGGGTGAACGTGGAACCCTGGCCGTACGGTGCTCCCCGGCCGGACGTGGAACCCCGGCCGACGGCGGGACCTCGGCCGTACGCGGAACCGTGGCCGAGTGCCGGACCCGGCCCGGCCAGGAGGCATGGGATGCACGCGAGACCCGGGCCGAACGGGAGACACGCGCTGCACGGCGAACCCGACCCCAAGGCGAACCCGAGGCCCCCCGTCGCGGCGTCCGCGGCCCGTTCCCCGTCTCCCTCGTGACCGGCCCCGTCGCGGGGGCCGGGCGCGCCCGGCGCTGCGGCCGGGCTCACGAGATGCCCAGTTCGTTGTCGATGAAGTCGAAGACCTCGTCGTCGGTGGCGAACTCGACCCGTTCGTCGGCCTCGGCGTCCGGCACCCCCGACCTCGCCGGGCCGCCGCCCAGCTGCTGCAGCAACTCCCTCAGCCGTGTCGAGAGCCTGGTGCGGGCCTGCGGCGAGTAGTCCCCGAGCGCGGACTCCAGCCGGTCCAGATCGTCGAGTGCCGACTTCTCCGACGGTGCGTCGTGGACGACGAGTTCGGTCCGTAGCCGCAGGGCCAGGCCGGACACGGTGGGATGGTCGAAGACCACGGTCGTGGGCAGGCGCAGACCGGACGCCGCGTTGAGCCGGTTGCGCAGCTCCACGGCGGTCAGTGAGTCGAACCCCATGTCGAGGAACCCGCGTTCCACCGCCACGCGCTCCGGCGTGTCGTGACCGAGCACGGTCGCCACCAGGCCGCGCACCAGCTTCACCACAACCTGGTGCTGCTGAGGCTCGCCCAGACCGCGCAGCTGCTCCCGCAGTGCCGCGGCCCGGTCGTCGGCGTACGGACCGGCTGCCGTCGGGGTCCGTCGGCCGGGTGCGCGCAGCAGGTCCCGAAGCAGCGGGGGCAGCAGACCGGCGTCCGCCTGCGCGCGCAGCCGCGGCGGATCGAGCCTGGCCGGTACGGCAAGGGGGCGGTTCGCCGCCAGTGCGGTGTCGAAGAGGGCCAAGCCCTCCACGGCACCGAGGGCGGTGATCCCGGAGCGGTTGAGTCGGGCCCGGTCGGCCTGGTCCAGGGCGCCGCTCGTCTGCTCCCACAGCCCCCAGGCGAGGGACACAGCGGGCAGACCGAGCGCACGCCGGTGGTGGGAGAGGGCGTCGAGGAAGGTGTTGGCGGCGGCGTAACCCGCCTGCCCGGCGTTGCCCACCAGGCCCGCCACCGAGGAGAACAGCACGAACGCGGACAGCGGGCGGTGCCGGGTCAGCTCGTGCAGATGCCAGGCGGCGTCCACCTTGGGGCGGAACACAGCCTCCAGCCCCTGCGGGGTCAGCGAGGCAACCGTCGCGTCGTCCAGGGCCACCGCGGCGTGGAAGACCGCCGTGAGCGGGTGCTCCTCCGGGACGCCGGACAACAGGGCGGCCAGCGCCTCCCGGTCCGTGACGTCGCACGCCGCGACGGTCACCTCGGCGCCGAGGCCGGTCAGATCCGCCACCAGCGCACCGAGGCCGTCGGCGTGCGGGCCGCGGCGGCTGGCGAGCAGCAGGTGCCGTACGCCGTGTCCGACCACCAGGTGACGGGCCAGGACGGCACCGAGCGTGCCGGTGCCCCCGGTGATGAGGACCGTTCCCGCGTCCAGGGCGGGCGGTGCGGTGTCGGACCGTCCGGCCGGCGGCGCGGCCGACCTGTCGCGGGCGATCCGCGGGACCAGGACGGCGCCGCCGCGCAGCGCCGACTGCGGCTCACCCGCCACCGCGGCGCTCAGCGCGGCGGGCAGTGCCTCCGGCGCCCCCTCGTCGAGGTCGACGACCACGAACCGGCCGGGGTGCTCGGACTGCGCCACCCTGACGAGCCCCCAGACCACGGCGGCCGCGAGATCCGGTACGTCCTCGTCGGCACCCGCGGCGACCGCCCGCCGGGTCAGCAGGACGAGCCGGGAGCTGTCCAGCCGGTCGGCGGCCAGCCAGTCCTGCACGAGGCCGAGCGTACGGCGGGCCACGGCGTGCGCCTGCTGGACGGTGTCCGCCGGGCTGTCCGGGTCCGCACCGGGGACCGGGACGAGCACCAGGTCCGGCGGCGGAGCACCGCGCCCCATCGCCGCGAGCAGGGCGGACAGGTCGGCGTGCCGGTCGAGGCCCGCCAAGTCGTGCCACGTGTCCGGTGGATCGCCCAGCACCGCCCAGCGTCCGGCGGCGGGAGCCACGGCATCCGCAGACGGTACCGGGGTGACCCAGTCGACGCCGAGGAGCGGCTCTCGGCTGCCGGAGACGCGACGCAACTGGTCGGCACCGACCGGCCGCACCGCCAGCGACCCCACGGACGCCACCTCGCGGCCCGTACTGTCACTCAGCGTCAACGACACCGCGTCAGCGCCGACCGGCGACATCCGCACCCGTACGGCCCGGCCGGCACCCGCCTCGACCGACACCCGGGAGAAGGCGAAGGGCAGTGGGACCCGGCGCTCGCCCCCCTCCGCCTCCGGCAGCGCGCCGGGGCGCAGGAACACCGGGTGCAGGGCCGCGTCCAGCAGCGCCGGATGGATGCCGAACCCGTCGGCAGCGGTGGACTCGCCCAGCTCCGCCTCCGCGTACAGGACCTCGCCCGCACGCCAGGCAGCGCGCAGCCCCTGGAACACCGGGCCGTAGCCGATGCCGGCGTCCGCGAGGTGCTCGTACAGGTCCTCGATGTCCACCCGCTCGGCACCGGCCGGCGGCCACGGGGCGGGTGCGGGCCCGGCGGCCGGCGGTGCGGGCGGGCCGAGGACACCGGTGGCGTGCTCGACCCACGCGGCCGCACCGTCGGCGCCGGCGGAGCCCGCCTGCCGCGAACGGACGACCAGCGTGCCGCGGCCGTCCGCGTCCGGCGCCCCGGCCAACATCTGCAGCTGCACCGCGCCCTGTTCGGGAAGGACGAGCGGCACATGCAGGTTCAGTTCCTCGATCAGGCCCGCGCCGCGGTGCTCCGCGGCGTGCCGCGCCAGCTCGACGAACGCGGCTCCCGGCAGCAGCACGTTCTCCAGGACCGCGTGGTCGGCCGTCCAGGGATGGTCGGCAGGGCTCAGCCGACCGCTGAACAGCAGTCCACCGTCCGGGAGTTCGGTCACCGCTCCGAGCAGCGGATGGTCCGCGGGGCTGAGCCCGACGGACCGTAGGTCGGTACCGGCGGCGTCGGCGGCGAGCCAGTAGGGCCGGCGCTGGAAGGCGTAGGTGGGCAGGTCCACGGGGGGCGTCGGCACCTTGTGCGGCAGGCGCCGCCAGTCCACCGCCGCGCCCCGCGTGTAGGCGAGGGCGAGCGAGCCCATGACGCGGGCCGGGCCGCCCTCCCTACGGCGCAGCGTTCCCACCACCGCGGCTTCGGCACCCACCGCCTCGATGGTCTCCTGGAGCCCGACGGAGAGCACCGGGTGGGGGCTGACCTCGATGAAGAGCCGGTGCCCGTCGGCGAGCAGCCGCCGCGCGGCCTCCTCAAGGCGCACCGGCCGGCGAAGGTTGCGGTACCAGTAGGCGGCGTCCATGGTCGTGGTGTCCAGGGGACCCGCGGTCACCGTCGAGTAGAACGGGATGTCTGAGACGCCTCCACGGACGCCGGCCAGGGCCTCCAGCAGAGTGCCCTCGACACGTTCGACGTGGGGAGAGTGGGAGGCGTAGTCGACGGGCAGTTCCCGGGCGCGGACGCCCTGGTCCTGGTAGTCGGCCACGATGCCGCGTACGCCGTCGACGTCACCCGCGATCACGGTGGTGCGCGGGCCGTTGACGGCGGCGACGGTGACACGGCCCTCGTGGTCCCGGGCCAGCAGGCCGGAGACCTCGTCGGCGGGCAGCGGAACGGAGGCCATGGTGCCGGTGCCACCGAGCCCGGTGATGACATGGCTGCGCAGGGCGATGACCGCGGCCGCGTCGTCCAGGGAGAGCGCCCCGGCCACGCAGGCGGCGGCGACCTCGCCCTGTGAGTGGCCGACGACTGCGTCGGGGTGCACGCCGTAGGAGCGCCACAGCTCGGCAAGCGAGACCATCACGGCGAACAGCACCGGCTGCACCACGTCGACGCGTTCCAGCGGCGGCGCCCCGGGCTCCCGGCGCAACACGTCGATCAGGGACCATCCGGTCAGCGGATCCAGTGCCTTCGCGCACTCCTCCACGCGGCGCGCGAACACCGGTGAGTCCTGGAGCAATTCGTCCGCCATCTCCAGCCACTGGCCGCCCTGGCCGGGGAAGACGAACACCGTCCTGCCGGGGGCCGGGGCGGCCGCGTCGTGGAGCAGGCCGCTCGCGGACTCACCGCGGACCAGTGCCTTCAGGCCCTCCAGGCGCTCCTCGTCGTCGTCGGCCAGGATCGCGGCGCGCCGGTCGAAGTGGGCGCGGGCGGTGGCCAGCGCGTGACCGACCTCTTCATGACCGAGTCCCGGCCGCTCGGTCAGGTGCCGGTACAGCCGCTCGGCCTGCTCGCGCAGCGCGGTGTCCGTCCTGGCCGAGAGCACCCAGGGAAGCACCGGGCGGGGTGACGCCGGGACGGACTCGGCTCCCGGACCCTCAGCATGGTCCGAGGACGCCTCGCCGGCCGGCCCGGTGGACCCGGCGGCGGACGGGGGGATGTCGTCGGCGGGCGGTGCTTCGAGGATGACGTGGGCGTTCGTGCCGCTGATCCCGAACGAGGAGACGGCGGCCCGGCGGGGGCGGCCGGTGTCGGGCCAGGACGTCTGCTCGGTGAGGAGCTTGACCGCTCCCGCCTCCCAGTCCACGTGCGGGCTGGGGGCGTCCACGTTGAGGGTTTTCGGCAGGATGCCGTGCCGGAGGGCCTGCACCATCTTGATCACGCCCGCCACACCGGCGGCGGCCTGGGTGTGGCCGATGTTGGACTTCACGGAGCCGAGCCACAACGGCCGTTGCGCGGGCCGGTCCTGACCGTAGGCCGCCAGCAGTGCCTGGGCCTCGATCGGGTCCCCGAGCGACGTGCCGGTGCCGTGCGCCTCGACCGCGTCCACCTCGGCGGGCTCCAGGCCCCCGTTGGCCAGCGCCTGGCGGATGACGCGTTGCTGGGAGGGGCCGTTGGGCGCGGTCAGCCCGTTGCTGGCGCCGTCCTGGTTGACGGCGGAACCCCGGACGAGGGCCAGGACCCGGTGGCCGTTGCGCCGCGCGTCCGACAGCCGCTCGACGAGCAGCAAGCCGACCCCCTCGGCGAACCCGGTACCGTCGGCGGCCGCCGCGAACGCCTTGACGCGGCCGTCCGGGGCCAGCCCTCGCTGCCGGCTGAACTCGATGAACGTGGCCGGCGTGGCCATCACGGTCACACCACCGGCCAGCGCCAGATCGCACTCGCCGGAACGCAGCGCCTGCGCCGCGAGGTGCAGGGCGACCAGGGACGAGGAGCAGGCCGTGTCCACGGTGACGGCCGGACCCTCGAAGCCGAAGGTGTAGGCGACCCGGCCAGACGCGACACTGCCGTGGCTGCCGTTGCGCAGATAGCCCTCGATCTCCTCGGGAGCGGTACGCAGCCGGCCGCCGTAGTCGCCGTACATGACGCCCGCGAAGACGCCGGTCCGGCTGCCGCGCAGTCCGGAGGGATCGATCCCGGCCTGCTCCAGCGTCTCCCAGGCCGTCTCCAGCAGCAGCCGCTGCTGCGGGTCGGTGGCCAGTGCCTCGCGCGGGCTCATCCCGAAGAACTCCGCGTCGAAATGGTGCGCGTCGTCCAGGAAGCCACCCCGGCGGGTCGAACTGCGGCCCGCCCGTGACGGGTCCGGGTCGTATAGTTCCTCCACGTCCCAGCCGCGCTCCGAGGGAAAGTCACCGACCGTCTCGCGGCCGTCCAGCAGCAGCTGCCACAGCTCGTCCGGCGAGGTCACACCGCCGGGGAAGCGGCAGCCGATCCCGACGACGGCGACCGGCTCGTTGGCGGCCGCACGCGCGGCGGCGGTCCGCGACTCCGCTGCACCGGCGGACCCGCCGCCCAGTTCGACGTCGATGTACCGGGCCAGCGCGGCGGGTGTGGGATGGTCGAACACCAACGTGGACGGCAGGCTCAGACCAGTGGCCGCGTTGAGGCGGTTGCGCAGCTCGACCGCGGTCAGCGAGTCGATGCCCAGCTCCTTGAACGCCCGGTCGCCGTCGACGCTCGCCGTGTCCGCGTGGCCAAGGACCGTCGCCAGGTGCGTGCGCACCAGCTCGGACACCGCGTGGCCGCGCGCCTCGCCCGGCAGCGAGGCCAACGTCTCCACCCAGGAGCCGTCCGTTCCTGCGGCACCGGCACGGCGTACGGGGGTGCGGACCAGCCCGCGCAGCACTGCCGGCAGGGTGCCCGCCTCGGCCTGCCGGCGCAGCACCGCACCGTCCAGCCGGGCCGCGGCCACCGCGGCCTCACCGGACCGCCGGGCCGCGTCGAAGAGCTCCAGGCCCTGCTCGGTCGTCAGCGGGGTCAGACCACCACGCGTCAGCCGGGCGCGGTCGGCGTGCGTGAGATGGCCGGTCATCCCCGTGGCCTCGCCCCACAGGCCCCAGGCGACCGAGGTCGCCGGCAGTCCGGCCTCGTGCCGGTGCTGCGCGAGAGCGTCGAGGAAGGCGTTGGCCGCGGCGTAGTTGGCCTGACCGGCGGTGCCCACGGTGCCGACGACCGACGAGAACAGCACGAAGCCGGTGAGCGGCAGATGCCGCGTCAGCTCGTGCAGGTGCCAGGCCGCATCGGCCTTCGGCCGCAGTACGGTGTTCGTCTGCTCCGCCGTGAGCCGCTCGACCACCGCGTCGTCCAGCGCACCGGCCGCGTGGACCACCACCGACAGCGGGTGCGCCTCGGGGACGGTGGCGAGCAGCGTCGCCACCGCGTCACGGTCGGCCACGTCGCAAGCGGCGAAGCGCACTTCGGCGCCGTACGCCGTGAGTTCGTCGGCCAGTGCGGCCGCGCCTTCCCCGGACGCGCCGCGCCGGCCGACCAGCAGCAGGTGCCGGGCGCCGTGGGCGGTCACCAGGTGACGTGCCGTCAGGCTGCCGAGAATACCCGTGCCACCGGTGATCAGGACTGTTCCGTCCGGGTCGATCCGCACCCCGTCCGCGGCACCGTCCGGGACGACAGCGGGCCTGGTCGTGGGGTAGGGGGACTCCGGCAGCCGGGTGAGCCGCGGCACCAGGACGGTGCCCGCGCGCACCGCGAGCTGTGGCTCGTCGCCGCAGACCGCCTCCATGAGCGCCGTCGCCGAGGAACCGGCGCCATCGAGGTCCAGCAGGGTGAAGCGGCCGGGGTGCTCGCTCTGCGCGACGCGCACCAGCCCCCACACGGCCGCCGCGGCCGGGTCGGGGCCCTGTCCGTCGCCGGCCCCGTCCCCGGCGGCGGCGATCGCGCCGCGCGTGACGACGACCAGCCGGGACGAGCTGAACTCCGCGCGGCTCAACCATTCCTGGAGGAGCGCGAGGGTGTCGCGCACCGCCCGGTGAGCGGCCTCCGGGACCGCCTGCCGCTGCCCGCCGGCTGGTGCGGACCCGGGTACGACGGACAGCACGACGTCCGGTACCGGCCGGCCGGACCGGACCGCGTCCAGCAGCCCAGCGAGATGCGGGTGGCGCTCAAGCGCGGGTCCCCGACCGTCGTCGCCGGGCGAGCCGGCCGTGACACGCGTCCCGTGCTCGTCGCCGAGCAGGCACCAGCGGCCCGGATCCGCCGGAGTGCCGGCGCCACCCGCGGCCATCCACTCCAGCCTCAGCAGCCCCTCGGGCCGCACCGCACCGGCGCCGCGCAGCACCGCGGGGGAGGCCGGGCGAGTGGCCACCGAGCGGGCCGCGGCGATCGGCGTGCCCTCGCTGTCGAAGAGCGTCAGTCCGAACTCGCCCGCGCCCCCGCGGGTCCAGCGCACCCGCGCCGCGGGCTCCCCCGGCGACCACAGCGACACCCCGGTCCAGGCGAACGGCAGCCGGATCCGGCCCTCTTCGTCCGTGCCCAGCTGTCCGGCGGGTGCCAGGACGTGCAGCGCCGCGTCCAGCAGGGCGGGATGCAGACCGAAGCGGTCCGCGTCGCCCACCTGCTCGGGCGCCAGCCGGACGTCGGCGTAGATCTCCTCGCCGAGCCGCCACGCGGCCTGCACTCCCTGGAACGCCGGGCCGTACTCGTAGCCGTCGTCGGCGAGGCAGGCGTACAGCTCGTCGACGTCGACCGGCTCCGCGGAGCGCGGCGGCCACGGCCCGCTCGAATGCGGGCGCCCTGCGATGGCGGGCTCGGCCGTGCCCACGGCGTGGCAGGTCCACTCCTCACCGTCGGCGTCGTCGGTGTCCGGCCGCGAGTACACCCCGACCGGACGCCGTCCTGCCGGGTCGGCGGCGCCGACCGTGACCTGGAGCCGCACCGCGCCGGAGGCGGCCAGCACCAGCGGTGTCCGCAGGGTGAGGTCGGTCAGCTCGGCGCAGCCGGCCCGTCCCGCCGCGTACAGGGCCAACTCCACGAAGGCGGTGCCGGGCAGCAGCACCGTGCCGTGCACCGCGTGGTCGGTCAGCCACCGGTGGGTCTGCGTCGAGATCCGGCCGGTGAACACCAGGCGGTCCTCGTCGGCGGCGTCGAGCCGTGCACCCAGCAGCGGGTGGTCCGCCCGGCCGAGCCCCAGCCCGCCGGGAGCGCCCGACGCGACGGGCGCCGTCAACCAGTGACGCTGCCGTTGGAAGGCGTACGTCGGCAGGTCCACCGCCCGCGCCGCACCCTCGGCCACCGGCCAGTCGACGGCCGCACCGTGCACGTACGCCTCGGCGAGCGAGGTGTGCAAGCGTGGCAGGCCCCCCTCCTGCCGGCGCAGCGAGCCCACCACGACCACGTCGCCCGCGGCCTCCGTGTCCTCGGCGGTGTCCTGGACCCCCACGGTCAGGACCGGGTGCGGGCTGGTCTCGACGAACAGCCGGTGGCCATCGGCGATCAGCGCGCGCGTGGCCCGCTCGAACTCGACGGTCTGCCGAAGATTGCGGTACCAGTAGTCGCCGTCCAGCCTCGCGGTGTCGATCCGTCCGCCGGTCACCGTCGAGTAGAAGGCGGTCGCCGACGACCGCGGCGCGATGTCGGCGAGCACCTCCCGGAGCTCCTCCTCGATCGCCTCGACCTGCGGGGAGTGCGCGGCGTAGTCCACCGGGATCCGGCGCGCCCGGACCTCCTGCGCGGTGTACTCGGCCAGCAGTTCGTCGAGCGCCTCCGGATCCCCGGCGACCACTGTGGAGGCCGGGCCGTTGACCGTGGCGACGTCTAGCCGGCCCGCCCACCGCTCCAGCCGCGGCGCCACTCGGGCCGCGGGCAGCGGCACCGCGAGCAGACCACCGGTGCCCGCTATGCCCCGCAGCGCCCTGCTGCGCAGTGTGATGACCCTCGCGGCGTCGTCCAGGGAGAGGGCGCCGGCCACGTACGCGGCCGCGATCTCGCCCTGCGAATGACCGACGACCGCGTCCGGCCGCACACCGTACGACCGCCACAGCGCGGCCAGCGACACCATCACGGCGAACAGCGCGGGCTGCACCACGTCCACCCGGTCCAATGGCGCCGCACCCTCGCGCTCCAGCAGGACATCGGTCAGTGACCAGTCCGTGAACGGCGCCATCGCCCGGTCGCACGCCTCGATCTCCGCGCGGAACACCGCCGAGGAGCTCATCAGGGCAGCGGCCATCCCGGCCCACTGCGACCCCTGACCGGGAAAGACGAAGACCGTACGGCCGCTCGCCCGCACCGTGCCGCGCACCAGGTTCGGCGCATTGCCGTCGGCCGCCAGCGCACGCAGCCCGGAACGGAATCCGTCGCGGTCCCCGGCGACCACCACCGCCCGGTGCTCCAGTGCGGCACGGGAGACGACCAGGGCCGTGCCGGCGGCGTCGATGTCCAGCCCCGGGTCGCCGTCCAGCAGCGCCAGCAGCCGGGCTGCCTGGCCGCGCAGGGCGGCCTCCGACTTCGCCGAGACCACCCACGGCACGACCTCGGCGCCCGACCCGCCCACGGGACCGGCCGCGTCCTGCGCGCCGCTGCCCTGGCCGCCGGCGCCCTGGACGCCGTCGTCGGACGTGCCCTCGGACGCCTGTTCCAGGATCACGTGGGCGTTGGTGCCGCTGATGCCGAAGGAGGAGACGGCCGCCCGGCGGGGGCGGTCCGTCAGGGGCCACTCCCGCTCCTCGGACAGCAGCGACAGGTTGCCCACGGACCAGTCCACGTGCGGGCTGGGCGCGTCGATGTGCAGGCTGCGGGGCAGCAGCCCGTGCCGCAGGGCCATCACCACCTTGATCACGCCGCCGACCCCCGCGGCCGCCTGGGTGTGCCCGATGTTGGACTTCAGCGAACCCACCCACACCGGCCGGTCCGCCGGACGGTCCTGGCCGTAGGTGGCCAGCAGCGCCTCGGCCTCGATCGGATCACCGAGCGCCGTGCCCGTGCCGTGCGCCTCCACCGCGTCGACGTCCGCCGCAGCAAGCCGTGCGTTCGCCAGCGCCTGCCGGATGACCCGCTGCTGCGCCAGGCCGTTGGGCGCGGACAGGCCGTTGCTCGCGCCGTCCTGGTTGACGGCGCTTCCGCGGATCAGCGCCAGTACCCGGTGGTTGTTGCGCCGTGCGTCGGACAGACGCTCCAGCAGGAGCATGCCTGCACCCTCTGCCCAGGACGTGCCGTCGGCCGCCGCGGCGAACGCCTTGGACCGGCCGTCGGCCGCCAGGCCCCGCTGCCGGCTGAACTCCACGAACATCCCCGGGCTCGACATCACCGTCACGCCGCCGGCCAGCGCCATCGAGCACTCGCCGTTGCGCAGCGCCTGCCCGGCCAGGTGCACGGCGGTGAGCGACGACGAGCAGGCGGTGTCCACGGTCACCGCGGGACCCTCGAAGCCGAACGTGTAAGCCACCCGGCCCGATGCGACGCTGCTGGTGGTGCCGGTCAGCAGGTGTCCGTCCAGGCCCGCCGGGGCCTCGTGCAGCCGGGGACCATAGTCCTGCGCGGTCGCCCCCACGAAGACACCCGTCGCCGAACCGCGCAGGGCCGCCGGATCGATGCCCGCACGCTCCAGTGTCTCCCAGGCCGTCTCCAGCAGCAGACGCTGCTGCGGGTCCATCGCCGCCGCTTCGCGCGGACTGATCCCGAAGAACGCCGCGTCGAACTCGTCCGCGTCATGGAGGAAACCGCCCGACCGCACGTACGACGTCGCGTGCGCCGCCGGATCCGGGTCGTACAGGCCGTCGAGGTCCCAGCCCCGGTTGCCGGGGAACTCGCCGATGGCGTCCGTCCCTTCGGCCACCAGTCGCCACAGGTCCTCCGGAGAGGCCACGCCTCCCGGGTAGCGGCATGCCATGCCCACGATCGCGAGGGGCTCGGGCTCCTCGGCGGCGCGTACGGGGACAGCGGAGACGCCTTCCGTACGCCCGCCCCGCTCGCCGCCCTCCGGAGCACCGGAGGCTTCCTGGAGGTACGCGACCAGGGCGGCGGGCGTCGGGTAGTTGAAGGTGAGCGCGGTCGGCAGCCTCAGCCCGGTCACGGTGCTCAGCTGGTTCCGCAGCTCCACCGCGGACATGGAGTCCATGCCCAGATCCCGGAACGGCGTGTGGAGTTCGACCTCGTCCGCCGACGAGAAGCCCAGCACCCGCGCGACGAGCGCGCGCACGAGGTCGAGCAGGGAGCGGCGGCGGTCCTCCTCCGACACAGCGGCGTCGGTCACCGGGGCAGCCGCGACCGGGGTCGGTTCGAAGGTCGACGTCGGCCAGTACTGCTGGTGTTGGAAGGGGTAGGTGGGGAGGGGGGTGGCTGGGGTGTGGGGGAGGGCGTTGTCCCAGTTGATGGGTGTGCCGGTGTTGTGGAGGGTGGTGAGTGCGTGGCTGAGGGTGTGGGTGGGGTGGTGTTTGGGGTTGAGGGTGGCGGTGGCGGTGGTTGGCGCGGTGTCGTTGGTGTTGGTGAGGGTGTGGTTGTTGAGGGTGGTGAGGGTGGTGTCTGGTCCGATTTCGAGGTAGGTGGTGACGCCGTGGTGGTGGAGGTGGGTGATGGATTGGTGGTAGTGGACGGGTTGGCGGGCGTGGGTGGTCCAGTGGTTGGTGGGGAGGGGGTGGGTTGTGGTGGTGGCGGTGTGGTTGGTGATGAGGGGTGTGTGGGGGGTGTGGTGGGTGAGGTGTCTGGTTGTGTGGGTGAGTTGGTCGAGGATGGGGTCGAGGTGGGGTGAGTGGTAGCCGTGGGTGGTGTTGAGGATTTTGGTTTTGATTCGTTGTTGCTGGTAGTGGGTGGTGATGTGGTGGATGGTGGTGTGGTGGCCTGCGATGACGGTGGTGGTGGGGGTGTTGTGGGCGGCGATGGTGACGTCGGTGATGTGGTGTTGGTTGAGGTAGTGGGTGATGGGTTCGGGGGGGAGGTTGATGCTGGCCATGGCGCCGGTGGGGGGGAGGGTGTGCATGAGGTGGGCGCGGGTGGTGATGAGGTGGGCGGCGTCGGTGAGGGTGAGGATGCCGGCGGTGTGGGCGGCGGTGATTTCGCCGAGGGAGTGGCCGAGGTGGTAGTGGGGGTGGATGCCGTAGTGGTCGGTGAGGAGGTGGTAGAGGGCGGTCTGGAGGGCGAAGAGGGCGGGTTGGGTGTAGAGGGTGGTGTTGAGCAGGCCGGTGAGGGGGTCGTTGGGGGTGGCCCACATGATGTGTTGGAGGGGGTGGTCGAGGTGGGGGTCGAGGGCGTGGCAGATGCGGTCGAGGTGGTGGGCGAAGGCGGGGTTGGTGGTGTAGAGGTCGTGGCCCATGCCGGGGTGCTGGGTGCCCTGGCCGCTGAAGCAGAACGCGATCTTCGCTTCGCTGTCGGTGGTGGTGGTGGTGAGGTGGGTGAGGTGGGGGTGGGGCTGGTTGTGGGTGAGGGCGTGGAGGGCGTTGAGGCGTTGGGTGGGGGTGCCGTGGGTGATGGCGGCGCGGTGGCTGAAGTGGGTGCGGGTGGTGGCCAGGGCGCGGGCGACGGCGGTGGTGTCCAGGTGGGGGTGGCGGGTGAGGTGGGTGTGCAGGCGGGCGGCTTGGGCCTGGAGGGCCTGGGGGGTGCGGGCTGAGAGCAGCCACGGCGCCGGCCCCTCCGTGCCCGGGTCGTCGTCCGCTGTTTCCTGATCGGCCGGCGCCTCGACCGGTGTCTCGGCCGGTGTCTCGCACGGCGCCTCGACCGGCGCCGCCTCAAGAATGACGTGCACGTTCGTCCCGCCCATCCCGAAAGCACTGACCCCCGCCAGCATGGGCCGATCGGGGTGCGGCCAGGCGCTGAGGGAGGTCTGCACCCGCAGACGGAGCGCGTCCAGGTCGATCCGCGGGTGGGGGGTCGAGAAGTTCCGGCTGGGCGGCAGCTGTCCGTGCCGCAGGCTGAGGGCGGTCTTGAGGAGCCCGACGAGACCCGCCGCGCCTTCGAGGTGCCCGACGTTGGTCTTGACCGATCCGACGAGGAGCGGTGCGTTCGCCGGCCGCGCCGTGCCGTAGACGGCGCCGAGCGCCGCCGCCTCCACCGGGTCGCCGACCGCGGTGCCGGTCCCGTGCAGCTCCACGTACTGGACGTCGGCCGGGTCCGTGCCCGCCTGTTCGCAGGCGCGCCGCAGTACGTCGCTCTGCGCTTCGGCGCTCGGCACTGTCAGTCCGTCCGTGGCACCGTCGTTGTTGGCGGCGCTGCCGCGGATCACACAGTGCACGGGATTGCCGTCCGCCAGGGCCGCCGCCAGCGGCTTGAGCACCACGACGACCGCACCCTCGCCGGGCACGTAGCCGTTGGCCCGGGCGTCGAACGTGAAGCACTCTCCGTCGTCGGACAGACCGCCGAACGCGGCGGCCTCCGCGACGCGTTCGGGGGAGAAGTTGAGGTTGACGCCGCCGACGAGGGCGAGGTCCGACTCGCCCGCGCGCATGCTCTGGCAGGCGAGATGGACGGCGAGCAGCGAAGACGACTGCGCGGCATCCACGGTCAGGCTGGGACCGTGCAGTCCGAGGGCGTACGAGACGCGGTTGGCGATGACACCGCGGCTGGTGCCCGGGAGCGTGTGATGGCTCGCCGTTCCGGCGCCCCGGGAGTGCAGCAGGTTCGCGTAGTCGTTCCAGATGGATCCGACGAACACGCCGGTGCGGCTGCCCCTGAGGGTGTCCGGGACGATCGCGGCATCTTCCAGGGCGGCCCAGCTCAGTTCCAGCATCAGCCGCTGCTGGGGGTCCATCTCCACCGCCTCGCGCGGTGAGATGCCGAAGAAGGCGGCGTCGAAGCCTCCGACGTCCTCAAGGAACCCGGCGCGTCGTCCGTCGCCGTTGCCGGACACCTGATCCGGTCGTGTGGTGACCGCGCTCGCACCATTGGCCAGCAGCTGCCAGAAAGCGTCCGGATCGTCCGCCGAGGGCAGCCGGCAGGAGAAGCCGATCACCGCGAACAGTTCCGGGGAAACGCGGGTGTTGGACACCGCGGAGGCGTACTCGCTCGGCATGTTCTTCGTGACCCTTTCTGTCCCGCTCGCGTTCGTCGGGCCGCGACCGGCCCAGGAGCCGCCGCTCCGGGCGTGCCACAGGGCTCCGATCACTCGACGACCGCCCGGTTCGGCGCAGACCTCGCCTGCCGCCGTCAGGGTCACCCGGTCGACTAACCGGGTCCTTGGTGCCGTCTAAAGCCAAGGCCGTGAAGCCGGGCCGCCTGGGCACACACCGGGAGCTGGCATGCGCCGGGGCCTCGCGCCAGGGGCCGGCGTGCTCGGGACGCGCCGCGCCTTAATCCCGCTGTAGTCCGCCTTAAGGCCGCCGGGGAACAGTGAGCCGCGCGCAACCAGGCCGCACCGCTTGTTCCGGACCCGGCCGGCGGACACACATCTGCCCCCGGCGGCCCAGCCCCATTCGTTCAACGGCGCCCCACTGGAGTCCCTATGAACCCTGATTTCGACGTCGTGGTCATCGGCGGTGGCCCTTCGGGCTCGACCGTGGCCTCCTACCTGGCAAGAGCCGGACTGTCGGTGGCGGTCTGCGAGAGCGAACTGTTCCCCCGTCCGCACGTCGGCGAGTCGCTGGTGCCGGCCACCACCCCGGTGCTCGTCGAGATCGGTGTCATGGACCAGATCGACGCCGCCGGCTTCCCCCGCAAGTACGGAGCGGCCTGGACCTCGGCGGAGTCACGCAACGTCCCGCACAACGGGTTCACCGGCCTCGACCACGACTTCCGGGCGGCCGAGGTGCAGTTCGTCGAGCGCAACCAGCCGGGCGTGGACCGCGACTACACGTACCACGTCGACCGCGGCAGGTTCGACCTGATCCTGCTGAAGCACGCCGAGGAGCAGGGCGCCCGCGTCTTCAACGGTGTCCGGGTGCTCGGCGTCGACTTCGACGGCGACCCGGAGATCGTGACGGTCAACTGCCGTATGGGTCCCCGTGAGTTCGGCCTGACCGCCCGCATGGTGGTCGACGCCTCCGGTCGGCAGACCACCCTCGGCCGGCAGATGAAGCTGAAGGTGTCCGACCCGGTCTTCAACCAGTACGCCATCCACAGCTGGTTCGAGGGACTCGACCGGTCGGAGCTGGCGGTGGAGCCGGACAAGACGGAATACATCTACGTGCACTTCCTGCCCGTGGAGGACAGCTGGGTCTGGCAGATCCCGATCACCGACACCATCACCAGCGTGGGTGTGGTCACCCAGAAGAAGCGCTTCGCCGCGGCCAACGAGAACCGGGAGCAGTTCTTCTGGGACATGGTCGGCAGCCGGCCCGACCTGCTGAAGGCCCTCAAGAAGGCCGACCAGCTGCGGCCGTTCAAAACCGAGGGCGACTACAGCTACACCATGCAGGAGATCTGCGGAGACCGCTTCGTGCTGATCGGTGACGCGGCCCGGTTCGTCGACCCCATCTTCTCCAGCGGCGTCAGCGTCGCCCTGAACAGCGCGCGGCTGGCGGCCAAGGACATCATCGCCGCCCATGAGGCGGGTGACTTCGGCAAGAAGCGGTTCGAGAGGTTCGAAGCCAAGATCCGTACCGCGGTGAAGAACTGGTACGAGTTCATCTCCATCTACTACCGCCTGAACGTCCTGTTCACCGCCTTCGTCCAGGACCCGCGCTACCGCCTCGACGTACTGAAGATGCTGCAGGGCGACTTCTACGACGGCGAGGAATCCGACACGCTGCGCGCCATGCGGGAGATCGTCACCGCGGTGGAAAACGACCCCGACCACCTGTGGCACCCGTACCTGGGCACCCTCCGGGCCCCCTCGCCGTGGGCGCAGACCGCGCCGGAAACCGTCTGACGACAGGAGACCGCCATGAAGACAGAGAACCTGTACCTACGGTCCATCGGCGTGTCGCTGCCCGCCGAGCGGGTCACCCTGGCCGAGGCGTTCGAGGCGGGCCACTGCCGGCCGAACGAGTTCACGGGCAGCGACCTGGTGGAGGTGCCCGTGGCACCGGGGACGCCGGGCGTGGAGCTGGCGGCCGACGCCGCACGCCGGGCCCTGGACCTGGCCGGACTCCCGGTCGAGCAACTGGCTCTGCTGATCCACGCCACCATGTTCAGCGAGGGCCCGGAGGGCTGGGCGCCGGTCGGCTATGTGATGCGCGAGCTGGGCTGCGGGCAGATCCCCGGCTTCGAGGTGAGCCAGGGTTGCAACGGCACGCTGGCCGGTGTCGAGCTCGCGGCGGGCTGGCTGGCGCTCGCCCCGGAGGGCGCCGGTGCCCTGGTGACCGCCGGTCTGCAGGCCGATCTGCCGCAGGTCGAGCGGTGGCGCAGCGCCGGATTCGGCATGGCCATCGGCGACGGCGGTTCCGCGCTGCTGCTCGGCAAGGAGGAGGGCATCGCCCGTATCGAGGCGGTGAACTCGCTGACCTACGCCGACCTGGAGGCCATGCACCGGGGCGATCTCCCGCTCGCCCAGGGGGGCACCGGTGCCCCGGCGAAGGTCGACGTACCGGGCCGTGCGCGGGAGTTCGCCATTGCCAGACGGTACAACCAGTTCGACTTCCACCGGATCTTCACCATGATGTACGCCGAGGTGACCCAGCGGACGCTGAAGGAGGCCGGGTTCACCACCGACGACCTCGAGCGGGTCGTCTTCACCAACGCCGGGGCCGAGATCATCGAGGCCGACCTGCTGCAGCCCCTGGGTCTGCCGCTGTCCAGGGCGACCTGGGACTTCGGCCGCACCATCGGGCACATCGGCGCCAGCGACCAGGCCATCTCGCTCGACCACCTGCTGCGCAGCGGCCAGCTCGACGCCGGTGACCGCGTCCTGCTGGTCGGCGGAACCCAGGGCTACAACGTCTCCAGCGTCGTCCTCACCGTGACCGAGGCCGGTGCCGCTCTGCGCGACGGTACGCCCCCGGCCGCGCCCCGGCCGGAGAGGACGGACTCGTGAAGGTCCTGTTCGTCCCCTGGTCGCAGCCCACGTTCTACTACCAGATGGTCCCGCTGGCGTGGGCGCTGCGTGCCGCGGGCGCCGAGGTGCGGGTGGCCGGGCAGCCGCAGCTGGCCGACGCGGTCAAGCGCTCCGGCCTGACCATCACCCAGGTCGGTGCCGGCTACGACTACCTGCCGGCCTTCCAGCGGATCGCGGACGAGATCGCCCGCCACAACCGCGAGCACCCGGACCGCAAGGCCGACCTGGAGCGGAAGGCCGCGCCCACGCCGGAGATGCGCAGACGAGTGTTGGAGCGGAAGTTCGCGCCGTTCGTGGAGACGGCCACCGCGATGGCCGGGGAGCTCGTCGAGCTGGCCGGGGCGTGGCGACCGGACCTCGTGGTGAGCAACCCGTTCGTCCTGGCCGCCCCGCTCGCGGCCCACGCGTCCGGTGCCCGGCTCGTGCACCACCTGACGGGGCCCGCCGTGGAGCGGCAGATGGGGTTCTTCCCGGGCAGCGGCGCCGCGCCCGAGCTGTGGACGCAGTCCCTGCTGCGGCTCTTCGAGGGGTACGGGGTGCCGGTCCGCCCGGAGTACGCGAGCGCCACCGTCGACCCCTGTCCGCAGAGCCTGCAGTACCCCGGGACACCCGACCGGCTGCCGGTCCGGTTCGTCCCGTACAACGGCCCGGGCGACGCCCCGCTGTGGCTCTCCCGGCCCGCCGGGCGGCCTCGGGTGTGCGTCACTTGGGGCACCACGACCACCCAGCTGGGCGGCGAGGACTCGTTCCTCGTGCCGGACATCCTGGCCGCCCTGTCCGGGCTCGACACGGAGGTCGTCCTGGCCGTCAAGGGCTCCGACCGCGAGCTGCTCGGCGAGGTCCCCGCGAACGTACGAGTGGTCGAGGACCTGCCGCTGCACCTGCTGCTGCCCAGCTGTGACGCGATCGTCCACCAGGGCGGCACCGGCACCATGCTCACGGCGGCCTCGTTCGGCGTACCCCAGGTCCTGATCGCAGGGATGCTCGACCAGGTGGCGACCGCGACCCGGCTGGCGTCGTCCGGCGCCGGCCTGCACCTGGACGCCGCCGGGTTCTCCCCGGCGGCCCTCACGGCCGCGGTCGGCGCCGCCCTGGCCGACGGCACCGTCCGCAAGGCGGCCGACGCGCTGCGGCAGGAGATCGCCGACCAGCCCTCTCCCGCCGACGTGGCCGGGCAGTTGGCCGACGCTCCGGCCGTCCACGCGGCCTGACGCGCACGGCCCGCTCCCGCTCATCCCATCGCTCAGGAGGAAGACCGTGCGTGTCCTGTTCACCCCGATGGCCTGGCCGACCCACTACTACCAGATGGTGGGGCTGGCCTGGGCCTTCCGAGCGGCCGGCCACGATGTCCGGGTGGCCGGGCACCCGCAGCTCGCCGACCCGGTCACCCGCACGGGCATCATCGCGGTGACCGCCGGCGGCGACTACGACCTCATCGCCGGACTGGCCGAGGCGGTGAAGGTACGGGACGAACTGGCCCGTGAATGGAACGTGACCGGTCCCGGCCAGTTCCCGCCCGACGTCCTGCGCAAGCTCCTCGACCTGCGAATGGTCCCGCACATCAGGGCCGCCGAGGACATGGCGCCCGACCTCGTCGCGTTCGCCCGCGGCTGGCGGCCGGACCTCGTGATCACCGACCCGGTGATGTACGCCGCCCCGCTCGCCGCGGCCGCGGTGTCCGCTCCGGTCGTACGGCACCTGTGGGGGCCGGACATGTCGCGCAAGGTCGGCCTGCCGGGCAACGGCGTGAGCGCCCAGGAGGACCACCGCGCCGCCTGGCCGCAGGAGCTGGCCGACCTCTACCTGCGCCACGGCGCCGAGCCGGCCGCCGACATCGCCGTACGGACCCTCGACACCTGCCCGGAATCCCTGCAAGTCCCGGGCGTGCCCCACCGCGTCGCCATGCGCTACACCTCCTACAACGGCACCGCGGTGGCTCCGCAGTGGCTGTTGGAACCCGCCGAGCGGCCTCGGATCTGCGTCACCTGGGGGTCGCTCACCACGACCATGCGGGGGCCCGAGGCCTTCCTCGTTCCGCGCGTCGTCGAAGCCCTGGCAGATCTGGACGTCGAGGTGATCCTCGCCCTGCGGGCCGCGGACCGCGAACGTCTGGGGCCACTGCCCGAGCGGATGCGCGTCCTGGTGGGGATGCCGCTGGACCTGATCCTGCCGACCTGCTCGGCGATCATCCACCAGTCCGGCGCCGGCAGCACCCTCACGGCGGCGCTGCACGGCGTGCCCCAGGTGACGGTCCCACAGATCGCCGACCAGGGGCTGGTCAGCGAGCGGCTGGCCGGCACCGGCGCCGGGATCGTCCTGGACGGCGACAACCTCGGTGCACAGGCGGTACAGGAGGCCGTGCGCCAAGTGCTCGACAGCGCGGCCCCCGGCCAGGCCGCGCGACGGCTGCGGCAGGAGATGCTGGACCAGCCCACCCCGTCCCGGATCGTCACCGAGCTGGAGGCGCTCGTCGGCTGAGCCGCGAGCGACTCGACGCCCATGGGTGGTGCCCCACTTCGCGAAGTGGGGCACCACCCATGGGCGTCGAGCGGTGTGTCCGGCGGTTCAGGCCCGGGAGCCGGTCAGCCGGCGCCGCAGCCCCTGACCGCGCAGCAGCATGCCGAGCACGGCGGACTGTGCGTTGCGGATGCCGCGCGCATGCAGCAGCGCCGCCGTGGTCCACAACTGCACCTCGCCGACGTGGTGCGGGGCTCCGTGCACATCGTCGAACTCCACCAGGTCCAGTCGGCGGGCACCGCTGCGCAGCAGCTCCGGGTCGGCCGCGGGGATGATCTCGTCGCGCCGGCTCGCCACGTACGCCACCGGGATGTCCAGTCCGGCCAGCTGCTCCCGGGTCAGTGCCCACTCGTCCAGGGCGCCCGGTACGGCGTCCGCGACGGTGCCGGTCATGTGGGCGAGCGTGTCCACGGTGATCCGGGGAAGCCGCTTCTGCCACGCGTGGTCGGTGAAGAACGCCCCGATCGGCGCCCCCACGGTGACCACCCCGCGGATGCGGGGGTCCTCCACCGCGCACCGCAGGGCCAGATGGCCGCTGAAGCTCAGCGCGGTGGCGTATGTGCGGGAGACGTCGGCCCGGTCGGCGACGGCGTCCAGCAGCCCGGACAGCATCCGCCAACTGCCGGCCCCGTAACGCAGCCCGTTCTCGCCGGTGCCCGGCAACTCCGCGACCACCGCGGCCATGCCCAGGCGCCGCACATGGGCGAGCATCGGCGCCCACTGCTCCTTGACCGAGACGATGCCGCCCATGACGACCAGCAGCGGCTTGGGATCGGAGGTGGACAGGCCGCCGGCCCAGCAGCGCACCGTGCCCTCCTGCAGCTGGACGTCGAGGGGCTCGATGCCGCTCCGCTGCGTGCCCCGCCAGCGGTCCATGGCCCGCACACAGCGTTCCAGCGCCTCCTGGCGGTCCGGTCCGTCCACGTACGGGAACCTGGCCATGGCGTAGTACTTGACCGCCGCCAGGTCCTTGCCGTGTTCCTCCAGCACCGCGGCCGCCCGTGACCACTCGCCGACCCAGGAGCCGGGCCCGCCGCCGTCATCCGTACGGATCCGGTTCAGTATGTCCCGGTAGTCGGCGATGCGCTGCCCGCGGGCATGCACCGCGACGTGCTGTTTGAGTTCCGCGAGTTCGTTCACGACGCTCCTCCCTGTGGCGCGGCCACGGACTGCCGGGACGGCCCGGCATCCGCCGCCCCCGGCCGGCCGGTGGCCGCGAAGCCCTCGATTCCGTCCTTGATCTCGGCCAGTACGTCGGCGGCCTCGGCACCGTCGATCACCCTGTGGTCGAAGGTGAGGCTGAGCCGCATCACCGGCGCGACCGCCACCGCGCCGTCACGGACCACCGGCCGGTCGGCGATCCGGCCGAGCCCGAGCGTGATGGTGGTGCCGCCGACCGAGTGGAAGCCGTCGACCGGCCGGTGGCCGAGCGAGGTGACGGCGAAGGTGCCCACCGTCCGGTGACGCCGGTTCAGCGGCCGGACCCCGGCACGGAAGGCGAGCTGCCCCAGCGGCCACGGCAGCCGCTCCAGCGTCCGGGCCGGGGCGAACTCCGGCATGGTCGCCGGGTCCCCGGCGCGGAAGCGGTCCACCTCGGCCTGTACGGCGTCCAGGTCCGCCCGGTGGACTTCGGTGAGCACGGCCGAGCGGACGACGCGTCGGCCGCCCACCGTCTTGTCCAGTGTGATCTTCCCGTTGACGGACGCGTAACGCGCCACCCGAGGCCTGATCCGTCCGCGAACCGCCGCGTTGGCCTCCGGGTGCCGCGCGAGCACGCGGGCCGCGACATACAGGACGTAGGCGGTGGTCGAGTAGTGGCGGCCCTGCTCGTGTGCTCCGGCACGGTGCGTCCGTACGCCGGACATGTCGACCTCGGTGTCCAGGAAGACCGGCGTGATCGGCCGTACCTCCTCCAGGAACAGCAGTGTGGGCCGGCGCACCGGCGCGACGGGAACCGCCCGCACCCGCCCGCTCACGCCGCCGCCAGGGTCAGCGAGTGGATGTCCCCCAGGGTGGCGGCCTGAAGTACTTCGGAGAACGGCAGGCTCCGTCCGGTCCGCTGCTCCAGCAGGGTCACCAGGGTCAGCAGGTGCACGGAGTCCCAGCCAGCGACCTGGTCCCACGGCCGGTCGATGTCCTCGGCGGTCACCGGCAGCCCCATGGAGTCGTGCAGCAGTGCGATGAAATCCTCGGTCTTCAAGGGCGTTCTCCCAGCAGGTCGGTCAGATCGATGTGGGCGGGGGGCTCGGGGAGGTGCGTGAGGTCGTGGCGGAAGGTGGTCGCCGACTCGTCGCCGGACACCTCGGTGAACCCGTTGCGCGGGTAGAAGTCCCTGACCTTGCCGTTCCTGGCTGAGGCCCGGTAACTGCCGAAGACCCGCGCCACTCCGGTCTCACGGGCATGGCGCAGCACCGCGGCCAGGCACGCCTGCTCGATGCCCCGCGAGAACACCCGGCAGCTGAGCAGGAAGTTGTCCAGGTGCAGCTCGCGGCCCGTGCGGTGCGCGAAGACCGCGCCGACCAGGCCGTTGTCGCCGAACCGGTCGCGGGAGTGCACCGTCAGCACCAGAGCGTCCGGGGCGTCGGCCAGCTCTCGCACCCGGGCCGGCTGCAGGCGTTCGGTGGTCAGGTTGAACTGGGAGGTGCGCAGTGTCAGCTGGGAGACCCGGCCGACCTGCTCCGGGCCGACGGGTGCCAGCCGCACGACGACCCCCAGCTGGCGGAGGTAGTCGTCGAGAGACGCGAAGCTGTCGAGGAAGTCCTTGCGGACCAGCTCGTCGCGGTACTTCACCACCCGGGTGCGGTCCTCCGCGGTGAGTGCCGGTGTGTCGAACCAGCCGTCGTGCAGCAGCCGTCCCACGTGATGGGCGGGTTCCGCGTCGACGGGGACCACGGCCACGCCCGGCAGCTCCCGCCGCACCAGCCCGCACTCGAACGGGCTGTCGTCCACGAACACGAAGCTGTCCACACCGAGGTTGAGCGCGGCGGCCAGTTCGGTGAGGTTGTCGTGCTTGGGACGCCAGTTGGCGACGATCCGCACGAAGTCCTCCTCCCGCAGCACCATGTCCGGGTGTTCCCGGAACACCGCGGTGACGGCTTCGGCGTCGTTCTTGCTCACCGCGGCCAGCAGCACCCCCTGGCTGCCCAGCTGCTTGACCACGCGCTGGAACGCGCGGAAGGCCTCGCCGCGGTGGGTGCCAGCCGCCTCGATGCCCTCCGGTCCGTCCTCGCCGAGCACCCCGCCCCAGACCGTCTCGTCCAGATCCAGGGCGAGCACCTTCTTGGTGAGCCCGGTGGCCTGCCGGGCCAGCTGGCCCACCTCCCTGGCATAGCGGGCCAGCAGTGCCGGGGACAGGTGCGCCTTGGCGTACGTGTCCAGCCGCGCGTCCTCGGCCGCGATCCCCTCGGCCAGCAGCGGGTCGAGGTCGAGGACGACGACGGCCGGATGCTCCTCGGCCATCCGCAGCAGCGCGGCGTTGGCCGCGTGCCACAGGGCGCTCAGCCGGGACCGCGACGTCTGGTCCACGAGCTGGGCGGTGAACCGCCGGGTGAGCGGCAGGGTGTTGAGGACCAGCGTGCCGCGGCCCGCCGCACGGAAGCGGCTCGCCAGCCCGGACAGCAGGGACAGCTTCTCCGTCAGCGCGCGATCGACGTCCTCGGGCCGCCACGGCACCGGCACCTCGTCGAAGACCACCGTGGGGTCGAGGACGCACAGCACCAGATCCGGGTCCGAGGCGTACAGCGCACTGCCCGGCTCGGCGAGGTCGGCGACGTAGCTGTCGAAGTCACCGACGGAGATCCGTCCCAGGAGCCCGTGCCGGGCCAGCTGGGCGGTGAGCGGGGCCACCAGCGGAGCGAGCGTTCCATGGCCGGTCACGGCCACCGAGACGGTGGGCGTCGCGGGGTGCGCCGCCAGCACGTCGTCCGGGCGCAGCCGGCTGAGCAGGTGTCCGGCCGCGGTCAGCTCGTCGTCGGACGCGTCGGCCAGCAGCGTCCGCAGGTCGGGGTAGCGGGCCACCAGCAGGCCGGAGCGATGCAGGCCGGCGACCGCGGTGCGGCCCGTCGTGGTGTCCGCCATCGGGATCAGACCTTCTCCAGACCGAAACCGGCCTTGATCCACTTGCTGGACTCCACGGCGACGGCCGCGGCGCGCTCTCCCGCGGCCATGCGGGGCAGTGCCGCCTCCAGCTGGAAGAACGGCAGTGCGTTGCCGGTGTTGCCGATCTCGGCGACCAGCGAGATCTCCTGGGCGGCCGGGGCGGACAGGCCCTTGGTGATCCGCGCGGTCATCCGGCCCGACAGCTGAGGGGGCATCAGGTACTCGAGTTCGTCGTTCTTCCAGTCGAGCTCGCCCAGCAGCTCCTCGAACGCCTCGGCGGCGAGCAGCGGCACGGAGTGCTCGATGGCCTTGTAGTCCTCGACCACCGGCGGCCGGCCCGTACCGCGGTCGGCACGTCCGAACCACTCCACGATCTGGCCGGGCGGCCGGTTGCGGCCCACCAGCCGGACGAAGACGTGCTTGAGCACCGCCGAACCGGCAGCGGGCTCGGTGCTCAGTACGACGGCCCCGGCGCCGTCACCGAAGAGCACGCCGTTGATCTGCTCCTCCGGTCTGAGCGAGGCGACGTCCATGGTGACGTCGAAGTGCTTGGCGCAGGTGTCGCCGCCGAGCACCAGTGCGGTGCGCCGACGGCCCGAACGCAGCATCTGGGAGGCGACGTCGAGGGCCTGGACGGCACCGGTGCAGCCGGACTGGAGCTGGTAGGACGGCACCTGGTCGATGCCGAGCCGGTCGGCGATCTCGTTCACCGTCGCCGGCATCAGCAGGTCGGGCGAGGACGTGCCCATCACCACAAGGTCGACGTCCCGCGGGTCCAGCCGGGCCCCGTCCAGCGCCCGGCGCCCCGCCAGCTCGCCGAGGTCGGCGAGCGAGTGGCGCACCTCGCCGCTCTCCAGGTCGACGGCGAGGTGCCGCCGGTGCGTGCCGACGAACTCGTCGATCCACTGCTCCCACAGTGACGGCATGCCGAACCGCCGGCGCAGCGCGGCATTGTCGATGGCCGGGCCGGGGAGCGCGGTTCCGACCGAGCGGATGTGGATGTCGGGAGCGTCCATCCTGGGCCTTCCGTTGGCG
The DNA here is from genome assembly GCF_017526105.1 of Streptomyces cyanogenus. Taxonomy (NCBI): domain Bacteria; kingdom Bacillati; phylum Actinomycetota; class Actinomycetes; order Kitasatosporales; family Streptomycetaceae; genus Streptomyces; species Streptomyces cyanogenus. The sequence goes on along the minus strand of NZ_CP071839.1, from coordinate 1,139,344 downwards.
GCGGTTTCTTCGGATCTCCGAACAGGGGCACGCCGGGACGAGGGCGGTCCGGCTCAAGGGCATGCTCGGCCGGAGGACTAAAGCCGCGCTTGCGCCCCTCCGGTCCGGGTGAGCGGACGCGCGGCCCCCTGCGAAAGGCCGGAGTTAGCGGAGCTTCAGCGTGCCGTCGAGCATGGGAGTCCCATGGACCCTGCGAAGTGCTGGAGTTGACACGGTGACCACTGGTCTGGAAGAGAACGAGAACGCGGCGGCACAGCCGATCGACCGGCGTGCGATGGACGTAGGCGTGGAGGCCCGGCGCGAGGTCGCGGACCCCAGCCCCCTCGACCCCGAGGCGCTGGCCCTGGCCGCCGCGGCGGCGGCGGGTGTGTGCACCCCCGGCGACGGTGCGCAGGCGCGGGCCGCGGCGATCGAGAAGTGCGTCGTCGTGACAGGACTGACCGAGAAGATCGAGAAGCTGGTGGTGCACGACGGTGAGACGCCGGGCCTGGGCACCTCGGTGGAGTACACCGACGCCTTCTACGACGCGGACGGCAACCGGGTGGCCACCGTCAACGGCCGTTCGGTCGTGCTGAGTACGACCCCTCACATGTGGCAGTACCACCAGAGCCGCGCCGAACTGGAGGACGGCACCTTCGAGGCGGTCGGGGTCCTCGACTGCACGGTGATGATGCGTGGCGGTACACAGCTGTTCCGCATCACCGGGACGGGCGGCCGGTACGCCGGGAAGGTCGGCTACATGACCCTGGCGATCGCCGACCCGAGCCAGAAGCCCCCGCACTACGCCACGTCGTTCGTCCTCTGCTGAACGTCCGGGCCCAACGTCCGGGCCGCGCCGGTGCGGCCCCCTCCTGCGGGGGACGGGGCCGCACCGCCGCCGCTCAGGCTCGTACGGTACTCGCCTCGAGTTCCTCGGCCGTGCTCGTCTGCCGCTCGACCAGGGTGTAGAGCGGTCCGGTGGCCGCGGTCGTCACCAGGGCCATCACCACCAGGGCCAGGTACATCCGCGGGGTGAGGATGCCTGCGGAGAACCCGGCCTGGAGGATCACCAGTTCGGTGAGGCCGCGGGTGTTCAACAGCACCCCCACCTGAAGGCCGACGCGGTGCGACTCGCCGCCGAGCCGGGCCCCGAGGTAGCCGCCGCCGATCTTGGCGACCAGCCCGGCCGCGGTCGCCAGCACGCACGCCTGCCAGGAACCGGAGCCGAGCCGGCCGGCGAACACCGACACGCCGGTGACCACGAAGAAGAGCGGGATCAGCAGGGCGCCGGTCCGCGAGACACGGTGTACCGCCCGGCCCCACGGCCCGTGCTCGTCGGCGGCGGGCAGTGCGGCCCCGACCAGCAGGGCCCCCAGCACCTCACTGAGCCCGCACCGCTGCATCAGCCACGAGGCGGTCAGGGCGAGGGCGGCCACGGCCACGGCCGACAGCCACGGCAGCCGCCCGCACAGCCGCCCGGCCACCGGCGCGCGCAGCAGGCGCGCCAGGACGAAGGCCGCCGTCACCCCGGCCGCCAGGGCCGCCATCCGGTTCACACTGTCGCCGCTGCCGCCGCCGGCCAGGCCGATCGCCAGTGTCAGCAGCAACCAGGCGACTCCGTCGATCACGGCGGCCCCGGCCAGCGACAGCCGGCCGGCCCGGGTGTAGGTCAGCCCGCGGTCCTCCAGGATCCGGGCGAGCACCGGAATGGCGGTCACGGACATCGAGACACCGAGCAGCAGCACGAGCGAGGGGGTGGGGGCGTCGCCGCGCAGGCCGGGCCCCGAGCGCCACAGCACCCAGCCGGCCAGTGCGAACCCGGCCGTGAGCGGCGGGACCAGCGCACCGAAGGTGACCCATCCGATAGCCCGCCGGGTGGCCCAGGAGCCCCCGCTGCGCATCTGGCGGAGGACACCCACGACGAACAGGACGAGCCCGATGTGGGCGAGTTGCCGTACGGGGGAGAACACATCGGCGGGCAGCAGCCGGCCGAGCAGGCCGTGACCGCCGATCGCCACCACGGCGGGGCCCAGTACCAGACCCGCCGCTACTTCTCCCACCACGCTCGGCTGGCCGACCAACCGGGCCAGTTGCCGTCCGGCGTACGCCGCGAGGAAAATCGTGACCAGTACGAGGGATATGTGTCCGGTGCGGATCACCGCATCAACCGTATTCATGAAGGCCAATTCCGCCGGGATGCCTCGAATGGCATTCCGGCTCATGGGAAGTCGGGGTGGGCGGACAGCGGAAAGGTAGGGAGCTGCTGGACCGTCGTGAAACCCCTAAATTCCCGACCGCGCCGCCCCGCGACCGGGGACGACACGTTTCGGCGCGGTGCCCGGCGAGGGGGTGGCCAGCTCTTCGGCCCGGTTCCTGCACGGCACCCCGACCGCCGCCGCACAAGGGTGGCGGGACGCCAAAAGGGGCCGCGGCACGCTCTCCGGGGAGTAGCGTTAGGGGTTGTTAGGGGGGCACGCCCTTGTGGCAGGCTTTCCGGCGAGTGAGCACTCCCGGGAACGCACGGAACGTCCGCCCGCCCTTTGATCCGGCCGACTCCGTCCTGTCCACGGCTATCGCCGCGCGGTCCGCCGTGCGTCCGCCTGGTGAGGAGCTCTGGGCTTGAGGGGAAGGGATCTGCCAATGGCGTCGCCCAAGAGTGATGAGGACCGGTGGTTGCGTGTATTCCAACCGCGTCCGGAGCGGGAAATCCGGCTGGTGTGTTTTCCGCACGCGGGGGGCGCGGCCACTTACTACTTCGCGATGTCGCAGCAGTTGGATCCGCGGTTCGAGGTGACCGCCGTGCAGTATCCGGGGCGCCAGGACCGGCGGACCGAGCCGCTGGTGGACAGCGTTCCGCGACTCGCCGACCAGGTGGCCGACGCCCTCGCGGCGGTGTGCGAGGACGGCCCGTTCGCCTTCTTCGGGCACAGCATGGGCGCGGTCCTGGCCTTCGAGGTCGCCCGCCGGCTCCGGGACCGCGGTCAGGCCGGACCGGTGCGGATGTTCGTCTCCGGCCGGCGCGCTCCCTCCCGCGTGCGGGAGGGACGGGTGCACCTGCGTGACGACCAGGGTCTGCTGGAGGAGCTGCGGGCGGTGGGGGGCACCGATCACCGTGTGCTCGGCGACCCGGAACTGCTGGCGGCGGTCCTGCCGGTGACGCGCAACGACTACCGCGCGGTCGAGACGTACCGCTGGCACGGCGGCGCCCCGCTGGAGTGCCCCGTCACCGCGCTGGTGGGGGACGCGGACCCGCAGACCACGGTCCAGGACGCCGAAGCCTGGGCCGGCCACACCACCGGGGCCTTCGACCTGAAGGTGTTCCAGGGCGGCCACTTCTACCTGGACGCCCATCGCGCCGCAGTGTGCGACGCGGTGTCGGCCGCCCTGGCGGGATCGTGCGACGACGTCGGGGCGGCGGCGACCGCGCTGGAGGGGAGCACATCGTGAGGTACGAGATCCTCGGCCCGCTACGGGTGGTCGACGGTGACACCGTCTCCTCGATCAGCGCTCGGAAGATCGAGATAGCGCTCGCGGTCCTGCTCATCCGCAGTGACCAGGTGGTCACGCACGACCAGCTGATCGCGGAGATCTGGGGCGACCGGCCGCCGCGCAGAGCCACCGCCGGTATGCACGTCTACATCTCGCAGCTGCGCAAGTTCCTGCACCGGCCCGGGCGTTCCGAGAACCCAGTGGTCACCCGGCAGTCGGGATACCTGCTGCGCACCGGCACCGACGAGCTCGACGTGGGCATCTTCCTGGATCTGGTCCAGGACGGCCGGGCTGCCGTGCGGGCCGAGCGCTACGAGGACGCGGTCCAGTGCTTCGAGAGCGCGCTGGCCCTGTGGCGCGGGCCGGTGCTCGGCGACCTGGGCGACGGTCCCCTCGTCAGCGGGTACGTGACCTGGCTGACGGAAGCCCGCCTGGAGTGCCTTGAGATGCTCGCCGACGTCTGTCTGCGGGTGGGCCGGCACCGTGAACTCGTCGGTCGGCTCTATTCGTTGACGGCGGAGAATCCGCTGTGCGAGACCTTCTACCGGCAGCTGATGGTGGCTCTGTACCGCTCCGAGCGGCAGGCTGACGCGCTGATGGTGTACCAGCTGGCCCGCAAGACCCTGCACGACGAACTGGGGCTGGAGCCCGGGCAGGCGCTGCGGGACGTGCAGCAGGCGATCCTCGCGGCGGACGGCCGGCGCCTCGGGGTGCTGGCGTCGTAGCCCGCGTACTGCCCGCAGGGTGCGACCGAATATCGTGCGGCTGTCAATCAAGGTTGACAGCCGCCGATTGGCGAAATACGCTGGAGCAATGACACTCACTCAGATGAGGTTGGCGACCATTGGCGCCGTCTTGTCGATGGTCCTGGGCATCGTCGATTCGAACATTGTGGCCACGGCCGCCTGGCCCATCACCAAGAGCCTCGACCCGGTGCACGGTCTGGATCTTCTCCCCTGGCTGATCACCGCATACGCCCTGGCGTCGACCGTTACGCAGCCGATGTACGGGAAATTGACGGACGTTTATGGCCCGAAGAAGATTTACCTCTTCTCGCTGGCCACATTCCTGGTCGGATCGGCGCTCTGCGGTATCGCACAGAATATGGGTCAGCTGATCGCCTTCCGTGCGGTCCAGGGTGTCGGCGGCGGCGGTCTGATGAGTGTCACGCTCGTCGTGGTGCTCAGCATCTGGCCGCCGAAGACCACCAGCGGCGGCGGTTCGACGGGCGGTGGCAGCGCCGGCATGGGCGGTGTCATGACCGGCGTGTGCATCGTGGTCGGCCCGCTGGTCGGCGGCTACCTCACCGAGCACCTGTCGTGGCGGTGGATCTTCTACGTGAACCTGCCACTGGGCCTGATCGCTCTGGGTCTGGGTGTCTTCAACCTGCGCCTGCCGGTCCGCAACGACCGCCACCGCATCGACTTCCTGGGCGCCGGGCTCATCGCGGCCGCGACCAGCGCCCTGCTGCTGGTGACCGAATGGGGCGGCGCCGAGTACGCCTGGAGCTCCTCCGTCATCGTGCTGCTGGAGCTGGGCGGCGCGTTGCTCCTTGTGGCCTTCCTCCTCAGGCAGGGGCTGTGGAGCAGGATCGCCGCCGAGGAGCCTCTCTTCCCCCTGTCGCTCTTCCGCAACCAGGTCTTCCGGCTCGCCAGCCCCCAGCAGTTCATCTCGGGCATGGTGACCATGGGGTCGGTCGTCTACGTGGCGCTCTACCTGCAGGCCGCGCAGGGCGTGAAGCCGACCCTCGCCGGCGTGCACCTGCTTCCCATGGCGCTCGGCATGATCATCTCGGCGGTCGTCGGGGGCCGACTGATCCGCCGGCCGGGCAGGTTCCGGCTCGTCCTGATCGCGGGCACGGTCTTGGTCACGATCGCCTTCGGCCTGCTGAGCAGGCTGCGTGCGGACACCTCGGTGTGGGTGACCAACGTCGACCTGCTGCTTCTGGGCGCCGGGCTCGGCCTGGTGCTCGGCATGGCCCTGCTGGCGGTCCAGATGTCGGTGCCGAAAGAGCAGATGGGCGTGGCGATCACCTCGATCCGGTTCAGCCAGACGCTCGGCGGTGCCGTCGGCAGCGCGGTCTTCGGGACGATCCTGGCCCGCGAGTTCGCGGCGCGGGTCCCGGACAGCCTCAAGGGCGGCGAGAACGGGAACCGCCCCAGCATCGCCCTGCTCCAGACGCTGACCGGCAAGGCCCGGGACACGGTCGTCCACGCCCTGGTGGGGGCCGCGGACCAGGTGTTCGTCAGCGGCGCCCTGATCGCCGCCGTGGCCGTGCTGATCACGCTCTTCTTCAAGGAGCCGCGCTCGGCCGCGCCGGCGGCCGTCGGGGAGACGGATACGACCCAGGGGCTGGCCGGTGGCCCGGTGGACCCCGCGCCGCGGCCCCGACGCGGCGGGGTCCGCCCGGAACACGCGGGCGGCTTGGAACCTCCGGCCTCCTGACAGGCACCGCAGCCGGGTGAGCGGCCGTCGGCCCCGAGACCTGTCTCGGGGCCGACGGCGTAGGCGCCGGCGAGCCGGAATCCCGTCGCCCGCGTCCGGATCGGCCTTGCGCACGGCCGTCGGTGGAGCGGTGGCGACCGGAGCGGTGCCGCGCCGCTGTCGGGCCTCCCGTCCGCCGGGCCCGACAGCGCCGTCCCCGTGGCCCGTGAGCCCCCGGTCGAACCCCGTGTCCGGGCGGCCGCCCCCGCGGCCGTCCGCCTGCGCTCCCGGTCCCGCCTTCCCACGCACGAGGCCGCGCCCCGCGGAGACTCTCCGCGGGGCGCGGGTGGCCGGCCCGTAGAGCTGTCAGGCCCGGACGCGGAAGGACGTCACCGCCTCCAGGACGCGCTCGACGTCGGAGTCGGTCAGATCGGTGTACACCGGCAGCCGCAGCAACTGGTCGGCCACCCGCTCGGTCACCGGGCAACCGCCCGGTGCCGTCCGCCCGTAGCGCCGGCCGGCCGGAGCGCTGTGCAGCGGCATGTAGTGGAACGCGCTCCTGATCCCGCGCGCGGCGAGATGGTCCATCAGCGCGTGCCGGTGCTCCAGATCGGGCAGCAGCAGGTAGTACAGGTGAGCCGGGTGGGCGCATTCCTCCGGCACCGTCGGCTGGACGACCCCGTTGCGCTCCGCCCAGCCCGCCAGACGCTCCTGGTAGATGTCCCACACCTGCAGGCGGCGCGCCTGGATCGCGTCGAAGTTCTCCAACTGGGCGATCAGGCACGCCGCGAGCAGGTCCGATGGCAGATAGCTGGAGCCGATGTCCACCCACTGGTACTTGTCGATCTCACCCCGGAAGAACTGGCGCCGGTTGGTGCCCTTCTCCCGGATGAGTTCCGCCCGCTGAAGGTGGTCGGTGCCGTTGAAGAGCAGCGCGCCCCCTTCGCCGCAGTGCGCGTTCTTGGTGGAGTGGAAGCTCTGTGTGGCCATCACACCCAGCGACCCCAGCTGCTGCCCCCGGTAGGAGGCCCCCAGGCCATGGGAGTTGTCCTCGACCACGGGAAGGTCGTGCCGGTCGGCGATCTCCATGATGGCGTCCATCTCGCAGGCGACACCGCCGTAGTGCACGACGACGATCGCCCGGGTGCGTTCCGTGAGGGCGTCCTCCAGCAGCCGCTCGTCCATGTTGAGCGTGTCGGGCCGGCAGTCGACGAAGACCGGGACCGCGCCCCGCAGCGCGTAGCCGTTGGCGGTGGAAGGGAAGGTGAACGACGGCATGACCACTTCGTCGCCGGGCTCCAGGTCCAGCAGCAGCGCGCTCATCTCCAGCGCGTGCGTGCAGGACGTGGTCAGCAGGGCCGAGGTCGCCCCGACCATCTTCGTGAGCAGGTCCGTCGCCCGCGAGGTGTACCGGCCATCGCCCTCCAGGGACCGGCACGCGAGCGCTGCTGCGATGAGCTCCGACTCGTCGCCGGTCAGATGCGGCCGGTTGAATGGAATGACGTGATCGGTGGTGATGGTCATGGTCGGTCCCTGAGAAGGTCGGAGGTCCGTGAGGACCGGGGCTGGCTGATCACATGAACTCCTGGATGACACCAATGGCCTCGGACGGCGCCGGCTGGGCGGCGTTCTCCGCGCGGAGCCGGCGCGCCGCCTCCCGCCACTGCCGCTCGTGGAGCAGTGGCGCGACGCCCGCGGCGATCCGTTCGGGGTCCGTCTCGCTCGCCGGCACGGCGACTCCGGCGCCGGTGGCCGCCAGGCACTCGGCGTTGAAGACCAGTCCCGCCTCCTGCGGGACGACGACCTGGGGGACACCGTGACAGGCGGCGGTCAGCATGGTCCCCGCCCCGCCGTGGTTGACCGCCGCGTCGCAGCCGGCCACGACCGTGTGCAGGGGCAGGTCGGTGACCAGCCGGACGCCCTCGGGGACCGGCCCGATGCGCTCGCGGTCGGCCGGCCTGACCACGGCGACGACCTCCGCGTCGAGAGCCACCAGCGCCGTCACCAGCGTGCTCACCGGGTGCTGCGACGCCAGACCGGCCGCGGCCGTGTTGGTGGTCATCCAGGAGACGCAGATCCGGGGCCGGGCGGCGGGCCGCAGCAACCACTGCGGTACGCGGCCGGAGCCGTTGTACGACAGGTACCGGGTGCGCACCTGCCGGGGCACGGGGTGCGGTTGCAGACTGGGCGGACAGGGGTCCACCGTGCAGACGCTGTGCACGGCACGCGGCTCGGCCCCGAACCGCCCGAAGAGCTTGAGCAGGTCCTCGGGCCAGCGTTCGGGGGCCGCGCCGAAGCCCGGGAATTTCGCCAGCGACGGCGGCTGCGGCCCCCACAGGTGGTGTACGAGGGGCACCCCCGCCGTCTCCGCCGCCAGCGCGGCGGCGTAGCCGAGCGGGTCGGTGACCATGAGATCGGGTCGCCAGCCGCGAGCCAGGGCCACCAGGTCGTCGGCCATGTCCTCGGCGGTGCGCACGTGCGGGGCCCCGCGCATCTCCCCGTAGCGGCGTCGTACGTCGGCGGGGAGCGAGTCCCAGCCGGTGGAGCCGGACAGCAGGTGCCCGGTCTCGCGGCGCACGGTTTCGGTGGCCTCGGTGAGACCGGTCAGAAGGTCGTAGCCGCCGCCCACGGCCACAGCCGTCATACCCGATCGGACGACCGGGTCGAGCACGGGCGGCTGGCCGGCCACGCAGACCTCGTGACCGGCCAGGCGGAAGGCCCAGGCCAGCGGGGCCATGGGAAAGTAGTGGCTGGGTGCGGCAGCCGGGACGAACAGTACGCGCATCTTCGCTCCGTTGCTCCTGGGCCGACATCGACGTCGGGCGGATCGTGCCACGCCCGACGCAGGCGGGCCGGGGTGTCAGACCGCGCGGTCCGGGCCGTAGACGCTCTGGAGGCACACCATGAGCGTGCGCGCGTCGACGTTCACGTAGAAGCTGTGCCGGGCCAGGTCGGTGAGTTCCTCCAGCGGGATCCACCGCAGGTCCGCGGTGTCCTCGGGGCCGCCGTCCGGTCCGGCCTCGACGATCAGGTAGCGGGTGCGCGCGTGGAAGAAGCGCCCGCCCTCCTCCGACATCACCGTGTCGAAGAGCACCCGTTCCGCCGGTGCGCCGAGGATCGCGTCCAGCAGCGGCGGTCGCGCATCATCGGGCAGGGCGGCGTAGTTCTCCGGTGTACCCTGCGCGGTCGGCCCCAGCTCCAGCACGTCGGCGCTGCCCGCCTCCACGCGTGTGCTCGCCAGCACCTGCACGCCGTCCCCGGTCCGCCGCACCAGGAACGCCGAAACGCCGGTTCCGTGCGGGCGCACCATCGGCTGCGTCCAGGCGGCGATCTCGCGGCCCCGGCCCTGGAAGGCCACGGCCATGACGTCGAAGAAGGCGCCGCTCTCATGGGTGATCCGGTCGGGCTCGTGCCGCCAGCCCGTCACCTCCCGCAGCGGAACCCGCTCGGCCAGCAGCTCGTGCCGGGTGCGGGCCTCGGTGATCCAGCCCAGTACGGCGGTGTCGGCGGGCCGGTGGCTGCCACCGTCGGCCCCAGCGAACGGGAAGGGCAGACAGGCCAGGACGGTCCGCGAGTCCATGTTCACCAGGTCGTCCTCGGCCAGCAGCCGGTGCAGCTGGCCCAGCGGCACCCACCGGAACCCGTCGAGCAGCTCGACGTCCTCGGTGACCTCGACCACCATGTTCCGGTTCCGCTTGCGGTAGAACCAGCTGCCCTGCTCCGACTGCCGGACATCGGCCAGCACCCGGTGGCGCGCGGCGTTGCGGAAGTACTCCACGTACGGCACCGGATTGCCCCGGTGGACCCGCGTGTAGTTGCTGCGCGTCGCCTGGACGGTCGGCGACAGCTGTGGGCCCGCGATGTTGCCGGGCTCCGTCTTGGCCTGCATCAGGAAGTGCAGGACGCCGTCGAACTCCTTGGCCAGGATGCCCAGGATGCCGACCTCGGGCTGGTGGATGATCGGCTGGGACCAGTGGGGCACCGGCCAGCCGGGCCGCCGCACCCGCAGGCCCTCGACGGTGAAGAACCGGCCGGTGTCGTGGACCAGGTCCCCCGTGTCCGGCCGGAAGCTCCACATCCGCAGATCGGCGAAGGGGATGACCCGGGAGGCCGAGTCGTCGGCGGCGCGTTGCTCCTTCCACCACTGGTGGAAGTCGGCCAGCGGCGCGTGCCCGGTCTCCGTCGCGGCCGCGGACAGCGCGACCCGGGCGGCAAGAGACGTCAGCATGACACCTCCGTGAGGGATCCGGCCCCGCCGGCGGGCTGGGGGCGCAGCGGCTCCCACCAGTCGCGGTGGTCGGCATACCAGCGGACGGTGTCCGCCAGGCCCTGCTCGAAGGGGACGCGGGGAGCGTATCCGAGCTCGGTGCGGATCTTGGTGCAGTCCACCGAGTAGCGGCGGTCGTGCGCCTTGCGGTCGGCCACCTGCTCGACCATCTCCGGGCCCGCGTCCAGCAGTTCCAGCAGCCGGGAGACCAGATCGCGGTTGGTGAGCTCGGTGCCGCCGCCGATGTTGTAGATCTCGCCGGGCGTCCCCTCTGCGGCCACCAGTGCCAGCGCCCGACAGTGGTCGTCCACGTGCAGCCAGTCGCGCACGTTGCGGCCGTCGCCGTACAGCGGGACCGGATGCCCCGTCAGCAGGTTCGTGACGAACAGCGGGATCGCCTTCTCCGGGTTCTGGTACGGCCCGTAGTTGTTCGAGCAGCGCGTGACGCACACGGGCAGGTCGTGCGTGCGGTGGAAGGCCAGGGCCACCAGATCGGAGGAGGCCTTCGACGCCGCGTAGAGGGAGTTGGGCCGCAACGGGTGGTCCTCCGGCCAGGAGCCGTGCTCGATCGACCCGTACACCTCGTCGGTGGACACGTGCACGAACCTGCTCGCGCCGTGGTCGGCCGCAGCCTGCAGCAGGGTGTGCGTGCCCTGGACGTTCGTCCGGACGAACTCGGCCGCGCCCGCTATGGAGCGGTCGACATGGGACTCGGCCGCGAAGTGCACGACCAGGTCGGTGCCGGGCATGACCGTGTCGACCACGGCGGTGTCGCAGATGTCGCCGCGCACCACCCGCAGCCGCGAAGAGCCGGCCACGGGCGCCAGGTTGGCCTCGTTGCCCGCGTAGGTGAACCGGTCGAGGACGATCACCTCGGCGTCGTCGTACTCGGGATACGCGCCGGTCGTCAGCTGCCGGACGAAGTGCGAGCCGATGAACCCGGCGCCGCCCGTCACCAGGATGCGCACGTGCCGCTCCTTGTCCTTGTCATGTCTCTCCTTTGGCGATGTCCCTCAGGTAGGCGCCGTAGTCGGAGGCGCCGATCTCCACGCCGAGCCGGTAGCAGTCATCGGCGTCGATGAACCCCATGCGGTAGGCGATCTCCTCCACGCACGCGATGCGCGTCCCCTGGCGCTGCTCCAGCACCTGCACGTACTGGCTGGCCAGCAGCAGCGAGTCGTGCGTCCCCGTGTCGAGCCACGCGAAGCCCCGGCCGAGGTTGACCAGGCGGGCGTTGCCGCGCTCCAGGTAGACGCGGTTGACGTCGGTGATCTCCAGTTCGCCCCGGGCCGAGGGCTGCAGGTTCTTCGCGATGTCCACGACGTCGTTGTCGTAGAGGTAGAGCCCGGTGACGGCCAGGTTCGAACGGGGGCGGGCCGGCTTCTCCTCCAGCTCCAGCAGCGTGCCCTCGGCGTCCACCACACCGACGCCGTACCGCTCGGGATCCGAGACCGCGTATCCGAAGAGTACGCAGCCGTCGATCTCCTGCACGTTGCGGCGCAGCAGCGGCGAGAAGTTGGGCCCGTGGAAGATGTTGTCGCCCAGGATCAGCGCCACCGGATCGGTGCCGATGTGCTCCGAGCCGATGGTGAACGCCTCGGCGATGCCGTCCGGGGACGGCTGGACCGCGAAGTCGATCTGCATGCCGAGCCGTGTTCCGTCTCCCAGGAGATGACGGAACAGATCGATATTGTCGGGGTTCGAAATGACCAGGACTTCCCGGATTCCGGCCAGCATGAGAACGGAAAGCGGGTAATAAACCATGGGTTTGTTGTAAACGGGAAGCAGCTGCTTGGACACGGCGCGTGTCAACGGGTGAAGCCGAGTGCCGCTTCCGCCGGCGAGCAGGATGCCTTTCATTGCCGTGAAAGTACCGGTGCCCCTGCACCCGGTCGAGTATTGCGCGGAGTAATAGGGGGCGGCACGACATTTCCGGGAGCACTTAGGGGACGATGGCCACCGGTAGGGGGTTGAACGGCCCGTCGGCACGGGCGTTGACTTCTCGGCGACCGGCCCGAGATTTCCGGATCACCTCCGGCACCGCCCTTCGGCACGCGTGCCGGCGGCGCCGTTCGGCGGGTCCCGGGCCGTCCGTGTCCCCCGCACACCGAGGAGAACTGGACCGATGACCGCCGCTGCCCAGGACCGCATCGTCGGCGGCACCCCACACCACGGCAGGATCCGCGTCGGGGTGCTGGGCACCTCCGAGTTCGCCCGCCGCCGCATGATGGCGGCGATCCGCGGGCACCCCGGCGCCGAACTCGCCGCCGTCGCCAGCCGCGACCCGGCGCGGGCCGCGCACACGGCCGCCCAGCACGGCTGCGCGGCCGCCGCCGACTACGGGGAGCTGCTGGCCCGCGACGACATCGACGCGGTGTACCTTCCGCTGCCCAACGCGCTGCATCACGAATGGGCGCTGGCCGCGATGGAGAGCGGCAAGCACGTGCTGGCCGAGAAACCGCTGACGACGTCGGCCGCCGACACCGCCGAACTGGTAGGGGTGGCCGCGCGCACCGGACGTGTCCTGCGGGAGAACTTCTGCTTCCTCCACCACGGCCAGCACCGCACTGTGCGCGACCTGCTGCGGGGCGGACGGATCGGGCGGCTGCGCCGCTTCACCGGAGCCTTCTGCATCCCGCCGCGGCCTGCCGCCGACGTGCGCCACCGGCCCGAACTCGGCGGCGGTGCGCTGCTCGACACGGGTGTGTACCCGATCAGAGCCGCCCAGTTCTTCCTCGGCGACGACCTGTCAGTGACCGGAGCGCTGCTGCGGCAGGACGCCGCGACCGGGGTGGACGTCGGCGGGTCGGCGCTGCTGCGCGCGGCCGGCGGCGAGATCGTCACCGTCGACTTCGGCTTCGAGCACGGCTACGGCTCCCTCTACCAGCTGTGGGGCAGCGAGGGACGGCTCACGCTGGAGCGCGCCTTCACCCCGCCGCCGGACCTCGCCCCGGTGCTGCGCGTCGACCGGCAGGGGGAGCCGGTGCATACCGTGCTGCCGGCCGAGGACCAGTACGCCGCGACGGTGGGCGCGTTCGCCGCGGCCGTGCGCAGGGCCCGGGACCTCGGCACGGACCCGGACCATCAGGCCTGGGCGGCCGCCGCCGTGCGGACCGCGGAACTCGTCGAGGAGATCAGCCGATGCGCCCAGCACATCACGGTGGAGACGAGAGAACGCGGATGACCACGGCACACCACCCGGCCGCCGCGCCGACCGCCGAACCGGGGCCCGGCACGACCGGTCCCGCCCCGTCCGTCCTGGTCCTGGGCGGGACCGGATTCCTGGGACGGCACATCTGCGCCGCTTTCGGCGCCACGGGCGCGCGGCTCACCCGGGTGGCCCGCGAGGCGCCCGTCGACGCCAGTGACGTCCCGTTCATCCGCGTCGACCTCATGGACGCCACATCGGAGCGAATCGCCGAGATCCTCGGTGCCACCGGGGCCGACATCGTCGTCAACTCCGTCGGTGCCGTCTGGCACGTCGGCGAACGCGAGATGTACGAGGCCAACGCCGAGTTGGTGCGGCGTCTGGTCGCCGCCATGACCTCGATGCCCGGCCGGCCGCGTCTGGTCCACCTCGGCTCGATCCACGAGTACGGCCCGGTGCCCCGTGGCACCCGCATCAGCGAGGAAGTGCCGACGGCGCCGGACACCACCTACGGCCGGTCGAAACTGCTCGGCGCCCGGCTGGTGCTGGACGCGGCCGCCGAGGGAACGCTGGACGGCACCGTCCTGCGGATCGCGAACGTGGCCGGGCCGGGCACCCCGCGCGAGAGCCTGCTGGGCATCCTGGCCCGCCGGCTGCGTGAGCGCGCCCGGGCAGCGGCGGGCGAGCCGCCCCCGGTCCTGCGGCTGGCGCCGCTGACGGCATGGCGGGACTTCGTCGACGTACGCGATGTGGCCGGTGCCGTCGTCGCCGCCGCCCGCGCGGACGTCTGCGGACAGGTGGTCAACATCGGCAGCGGCGAGGCGGTGGAGGTCCGCCAGGTGGTCCGCCGGCTGGTCGCACTGAGCGGTCTGAGTCTGACCGTGGTCGAGGACCAGGACCGCGACGAGCAACGAGGCGACCTGCAGTGGCAGCGGTGCGACGTCTCCCTCGCCCTGCGGCTGCTCGGCTGGCAGCCGCAGCTGAGCCTGGAGCGCTCGCTGCACGACCTTTTGGTGGAAACCGGAGTCGGCGTGCTGACTCGTTCAGGAGGGGCTTGAGCATGGGTGACGTCAAGGCGTTGATTCTCGAAGGGGTCCGCAAGTACCACCAGGAGCGGGAAGGCGTACCGGAGTTCGTCCCCGGCGTCACCGAGATCTGGCCCTCCGGCGCGGTGCTGGACGAGGAGGACCGGCTGGCGCTGGTGGAGTCCGCGCTGGACCTGCGGATCGCGGCGGGCACCCGTTCCCGGAAGTTCGAGTCGGAGTTCGCCCGCAAGCTCAAGCGGCGCAAGGCCCATCTCACCAACTCGGGTTCGTCGGCCAACCTGCTCGCGCTGTCCGCGCTCACCTCACCCGTGCTCGAGGACCGCCGGCTGCGCCCCGGCGACGAGGTGGTGACCGTGGCCGCCGGCTTCCCCACGACCGTGAACCCCATCCTGCAGAACGGGCTCGTGCCCGTCTTCGTCGACGTTGACCTGCGCACGTACAACACCACCGCGGACCGGCTGGCGCGGGCGATCGGCCCCAAGACCCGGGCCATCGTGATCGCGCACGCGCTGGGCAACCCCTTCGAGGCGTCCGAGATCGCTCAACTCGCCGAGGACCACGGCCTCTTCCTGATCGAGGACAACTGCGACGCGGTGGGCTCCACCTACGACGGCCGGCTGACCGGATCCTTCGGTGACCTGTCCACCGTGAGCTTCTACCCGGCCCACCACCTCACGATGGGCGAGGGCGGGTGCGTGCTGACGTCCAACCTGGCGCTGGCCCGTATCGTGGAGTCGCTGCGCGACTGGGGCAGGGACTGCTGGTGCGAGCCGGGTGAGAGCAACAAGTGCCTGAAGCGGTTCGGCTTTCAGATGGGGGAGCTCCCGGACGGCTACGACCACAAGTACATCTTCTCGCACCTCGGTTACAACCTGAAGGCCACCGATCTCCAGGCGGCCCTGGGACTGAGCCAGCTCTCCCGGCTCGACGAGTTCGTCGCCGCCCGGCGCGAGAACTGGCGGCGGCTGCGGGAGGGCCTGGACGGGGTGCCGTGGCTGCTGCTGCCCGAGCCCACCCCGCGCAGCGAACCCAGCTGGTTCGGCTTCGCCCTCACCGTCGATCCGCAGGCGCCCTTCAGCCGGGCCGAGCTGACCGAGTTCCTGGAAGCACGCAGGATCGGCACCCGCAGGCTGTTCGCGGGCAACCTGACCAGGCAGCCGGCGTACGTGGACCAGCCCTACCGCGTCTCGGGGGAGCTGACCAACAGCGACATCATCACCCGGCAGACCCTGTGGGTGGGCGTGTACCCGGCGCTCACCCACGAAATGCTCGACTACGTGATCGCCTCCATCCGGCAGTTCGTCGAGTCCCCCCGCCGATGACCGCGTCGGCGTGCACCGGAGCGCGCAGTGGCAGGGGAGCGTACGACGAGGGGCCGGGAACCGCGACAGGACGGTTCCCGGCCCCTCGGTACGAGCAGCACGCCGAAGCCGGCACGGAGGGGCGGCACCGCGCGGCCGGGAGCTACGCGGTGCCGCGCCGGCTCACGCCCGACCGCCGGTGACCGGCGGATTGCCCGGGTGCTCGTCGTCGACCACCCACAACTGCCGCTGCAGGGCCCGCTCCAGCGCGGTCAACGGTATGTCGGGACAGAGCCGTTCGGGGTGGTACAGCGCGGGCCCGCCGGGGTCCCGTTTCACCCGCACCGGCGGCCGGGACCGCCCGTCATCCGCCAGGGAGGGCGGGACAGGAATCCAGAGCAGGCCGAACTGGGCGAGCATGCGCCCGAGCAGGCGCAGGCAGCGCAGCGTCATCCGGCCGGCCCCGCGGGCGTACCGGGCCGCGTCCGAGGGCCCCGGCGGTGTGCTCGTCACAGCCCCGCCTTCCGGACGAGGATCTCCCGCTGCATCTCCGTGGTACCGGAGAAGATCGCTGCGGGCACGGAGTCCCGCAGGTTGCGTTCGATCCCCGTGGCCGCCAGGTAGCCGCTGCCGCCGAAGACCTGCACGGCGTCGAGGCTGTTGGCGACCGCGGCCTCGGACACGGCTGTCTTGGCCAGCGCCGCGGCGGCGACCTGTTCCTCGCGGTCCCGGTCCAGCAGCCAGCAGGCCCGGTACAGCAGCCAGCGGGCGCCCTCCAGGCGCTGGCGCATGGCCGCCAGACGGTGCGAGACGGCCTGGAACTCGGCGATCGGGTGGCCGAACTGGCGGCGCGTACGGGCGTGTGCCACGCAGCGCTCCAGCTGTTCCTCCATCACGCCCAGGTAGAGCGCCGGCAGACAGGCGCGCTCCCAGCCCATCGAGTACTGGAACACCGCGCTGCCCTGGCCCTCGGCGCCGAGGCGCAGGCGGGCGGGAACCCGGCAGCCGTGGAACTCGACCCGGCCGGCCGCGCAGCCGTGCAGTCCCATCTTGGCCATCGGCGCGCTGACGGTGATGCCGGGCAGGTCCCGGGGCACGGCGAACGCGCTGATCCCGAGGAACCCCAGGGAGGTGTCCGTGGTCGCGTAGGTGACGAACACGTCCGCGATGGGCGCGTTGCTGGCGAAGGACTTGACCCCGTCGAGCACGTAGGCGTCGCCGTCGAGGACCGCGGTGGTGGCGAGACGGCCCACATCGGAGCCGGCCTCGTCCTCGGTCATGGCGTTGGCGGCGATCAGCTCGGCCGAACTCATCCCCGGCAGCAGGTCCTTGCGGGTGGCGTCGGAAGCGAAGGCGCTGACCGGTACGGCGCAGGCGAGCAGATGGGCGGCCAGTGCGAACACCAGACCGGTGTCGGCGCAGCCCGCCCCGAACGCCTCCAGACGCAGCGCCGTGTCCAGGGCGCCGAGGCCGCCGCCGCCGAACTCGCGGGGCAGGCACAGCCCGGCCATCCCCAGTCCGGCGGCCGAGCGCCAGGCGTCTCGGTCGCGGTACTCCGCAGGTGCGGCGGCGGCTTCGTCGAACAGGTCGCGGGCTGCCTCCCGCAGGGCCGCGCACGCCTTGCGCTGGTCGTTGGTGAGATCGAAGTCCATCGGCGGTGATCCGTCCCTTGAACGTCAAAGGCTCAGTCGGTGGTGACCGCGGGGGACCGCGCCTCAAGCAGCTCGCACACGAGAGCCGAGATCCGGTTGATGTCCTTGAAGTTTCCGCCGCTCATCTTCTCGAAGGGCACGGTCACGCCCAGTTCGCCACGGAGGAAGTTGAGCAGCATCGCGACCTTCAGCGAATCGAGCACGCCCCACTCCAACAGCGGCGTGGTCTTCTGCAGTTCGCCGTTCGGGTCGCCCGAGAGGAAGTTGTCGCGGATGAAGTCCATCAGCTTCTGACTGACCTCCGCCTCGGTGGGCGCCGTCTTCTCGGCCATGTCGTCCTGCCTTTCGGTTGGTTGCGTCAGATGGTCGCGGCGTGCGCGGGCGCACCGGCCGGGTGGCCGGTGGCAGGGGCGGGGCCGTCGGGGGACGGGGCGGTGAGCCGGCCGGCGAGCGCGGACCGGTCGACCTTGCCGTTGCTGGTGTGCGGCAGCTGCGGCACGAACGCGATGCTGTCGGCGATCATGTACGGCGGAAGCCGCTCGGCGCAGTGCCGCTTGAGTGCGAGTACCCCAGCCGTGGAGTCCGCGGCCAGGACGACGAACGCGGCCAGCCGGGCGCTCAGCCCCGAGCCCGCGACGATCACGGCGGAGTTCTCGACCGCGGGATGGCTGTTGAGCGCGGCCTCGACCTCGCCCAGCTCGACGCGGTGTCCGCGGACCTTGACCATGTGGTCCTGGCGGCCCATGTAGTCGAAGGAGCCGTCCGGCCTGACCAGCACGATGTCGCCGGTGGCGTAGGGGCCGCGCTGCGGGTCCCGTCCCCAGTATCCGAGCATGACGGTGGGGCCTTCCACATACAGCTCGCCCTCCTCGCCCGGCCGGGCCCGTCCGTCGTCGTTGACCGCCCAGACCGTGTCGCCGCACGAGGGCGATCCGATCGGTACGGGACGGTCGCGCGTCAGGTCCTCGGCGAGAACCTCGTGGAAGGTGCAGACGTTTGTCTCGGTGGGGCCGTACAGGTTCAGCAGCCGGGCCCCGGTCCAAGCGGCGAGCTGGCGCACCCCCGTGACGGGGAACGGCTCGCCCGCGAAGAGCACGGCCCGCAGAGAGGACGGAGCGGGGCGGTCCAGCAGCCCGCCGCCGTGCATCATCAGCATCAGCGCGGACGGCACCGAGTACCAGACGCTGATCTCGTGCTCGTACAGGAATTCGGTCAACTGGACGGGCGCGTAGGCGAGTTCTGCGTCGATGAGATGCACCGACGCGCCCACGGCGAACGCCGCGTACAGATCCAGCACGGACAGGTCGAAGGTGAACGGCGCGTGGTTCGCGAAGCGGTCGGCGGGGCCGGCGGACAGTTCCGCGACGGCCCACTCGACGAATGCGACTGCGTTGCCGTGGCTGATGCACACGCCCTTGGGCGTGCCGGTGGACCCGGAGGTGTACAGGATGTAGGCGAGGTCGCCGGGGCTTGCCGTGCGGCGCCCGGGCGTCTCACCCGCGGGCTGCGCATGCTCCGCGTCCAGCGCCACGTACGCGGCACCGGCGGGCAGTTCGGTGGTGACCTCGGCCTCGCGGGCCTGCGCCGCGCACACCACCCGGGCTTCGCAGTCGCGGGCCACCAGCGCCATCCGGCCCACCGGGCTTGAGCCGTCCACCGGGACGTACGCGGCGCCCAGGCGCAGCACCGCCTGCATCGCGACCACGGCGGCGCAGGACTTCGCGGACCAGATCACCACCCGGTCACCGGGGCCCACGCCGTTCGTGGCCAGTGTGTGGGCCAGTGCGTCGGCACGCCGGTCGAGTTCGGCGTAGGTCAGCACGCCGTCCGCGGCGACCACCGCCGGGCGGCCGCCGTGTGCCGCGGCCGTGTCGATCACCAGGCGGTACAGGCCCTGGAAGGCGCCGGCCGCACCTGCGGTACCGCGGGCGGGCTGCCCGGTCTCGTTGCGGGATGCGCTCGTGTGCCGGCCCATGGCACTCCTCCTCGGACCCCTCGCCGTGCCGCCGGGGCGTCGTGGACCCCCGTCGGGTCCGGTTTCCACCATCGTGGGCCGCCCGGCTAAAGCACCTCTTGGCTCGGTCTACGGCGGCCCGCGCGGCCTCAGAGCTACCGGTAGCGGTGGAACCCGTGCCCGCTCTTGCGCCCCAGGTGCCCGGCGGCCACGAGATCCTCCAGAGGCCGGGCGGGGGTCAGCGAGGGCTCGTGAGAGGCCCGGTGCAACCCGCGCTGGATGTGCAGCGACACGTCCAGGCCGATGGTGTCGAGCAGCGCCAGCGGCCCCATGGGGTACCCGCAGCCCACCGTCATCACGGCATCCAGGTCGCCGGCCGGGGCCCGGTGCTCCTCCAGCAGCCGTACGGCGTCGTTGAGGTACGGGAAGAGCAGCGCGTTGACGAGGAAACCGGGACGGTCCTCGACCTCCACCGGGTGCTTCCCGATCCGGCCGCAGACCGCGCGGGCGGTGGCCGACGCGTCCGGAGCCGTCAGCACCGTGCCGACCACCTCCACCAGGCGCATCACCGGCGCCGGGTTGAAGAAGTGCAGGCCGAGGACGTCCTCGGGACGTGCCGTGGCGGTGGCGCACTCCACGATGGGCAGGCTCGACGTGGTCGTGGCGAGCACGGCACCCGGCCGGCACACCGCGTCCAGCCGTCCGAACACCTCCCGTTTGACGGGCAGTTCCTCAGCGACGGCCTCAACCACCAGGTCGCACCCGGCCACCGACTCGATGTGGGCGCAGCCCCGCAGCCGCTCCTGCGCGGCCCGCGCGTCGTCGGACGAGACCTTGCCGCGCCGCACGGCGCGGTCCAGTGAGCCCGCCACCCGGTCCAGCGCCCCCTTGGCCCGCACTTCGGTGCGGGCGACCAGCGTCGTGGGCAGCCCGGACCGAGCGAACACCTCGGCGATGCCCGTGGCCATCGTCCCGGAGCCGACCACCCCGACCGTGGCCACCGGGCGGGGCGCGGTGACGGGACCGGCCGCGGGGGCGTCGGCCGTGGGTCCCGGCGGATAGCGGTAGAAGCCGCGCCCGGACTTCATGCCGAGCAGCCCGGCGGCGACCATGTGGCCGAGCACCGGTGACGGCAGGAACCGCCGCTCGCCCGTCAGGTCGTACAGCCCCCGCAGGGTGTCCAGGGCGGAGTCGAGGCCGATCCGGTCGAGGTGGGCCAGCGGCCCGAGGGGGAGCCCGCAGCCCAGCCGCATGGCTCCGTCGATGTCGTCCCTGGAGGCGTACCGCCGCTCGTACAGGGCGAGTGCGCCGTTCAGGTAGGCCATCAGCAGCCCGCCCGAGAGGAAGCCCGGGCGGTCGACCGCCCGCACCGCGGTCCGGTCCAGGGCGGCGACCAGCCGCTCGGCGTCGCGTACGACGGCGGCCTCGGTGGCGTGCGCGGGGATCACCTCGATGGCGCCGCCGTCGGGCCCGTGGCCGACCGGATGCAGGCCGACGGTCCGCGTCAGCAGTCCGGCGGCGGTTCCGACGGCGGCCACCGACAGACTCGTCGTCGTGGCGAACACCGTGTCAAGGCCGCAGCGTTCGGCGGCCGTGCGCAGCACGGCGGCCTTGAGCGCAAGCCGCTCGGGCACGGCCTCCACGACGAGTTCGGTGTCGGCCGGCAGCGCGGTGCCGGTGGTGAAGGTGATCCGGTCCGGGGCCGACGGCCCGCCCGCGATGCGGGTGCGGGCGTCGGCCAGCCGCGTGGCGTCCGCCTCCACGGCCGTCACGTGTGCCCCGGCCGCGGCCAGCGCGCGGACCAGCCCGGAGCCGACCGTGCCCAGGCCGATCACCGCGGTTCTCCGGAACGGGAGTCCCGCCCGGTCGGCGGGCGCGTTGGAGGCGGAGTCTGCTGTGGTCATGCCGTGTCCTTCCCAGAGGATGCAGCCGCGGAGGCGTCCCAGCGCAGCGCGACGGAGCCGATGGACATACCGCCGCCGAAGCCGGACAGGACGACGAGGTCGCCGTCCCCCAAGGCGCCCGAGCGGTGAGCCGTGTCGAGGGCCAGCGGGATCGATCCGGCGCTGGTGTTGCCGTGATCGGCCACGTGCAGATGGACGCGGGCGCGGCGGAGTCCGAGCGTCGGCAGGATCTCGCCGAGCAGTACGCCGTTGGCCTGGTGCGGTATGAAGTGGTCGACCTGGTCGGGGGTGATGCCGCTGCGTGCCAGCAGTTCGCGGACGCTCTCCGGCAGTTCGCGGGCGACCAGGTCGCGCACGGCCCGGCCGTCCATCCGGAAGTGGTGCTGTCCGGAGACGACCGTCTTCTCGGATGCGGGCAGCCGGCTCCCACCGGCCTCCACGTGGATCAGGCCGTGCTGTGCGCCACGGCTGACCAGGTGCGACCCCAGCATGCCGCGGTCCGCGCGCACCGGCCCGAGGACCGCGGCACCGGCGCCGTCGCCGAAGAGCACGGCGGTGCGCCGGTCAGTCCGGTCGATGATCCGCGAGTAGACGTCGGCACCGATCACGAGGGCGTGGCCGGGCGCCCCGCCGTCCGGCTCCGCCAGCAGCCGGGCCGCGGCGACCAGAGCGAAGACGAAGCCGCTGCACACGGAGTTTATGTCGAACGCGGCGGCGCTCACGGCGCCGATCCGGTCCTGCACCAGGCAGGCGGTGGCCGGCTGGGGATGGTCGGGGGTGGAGGTCGCCAGCACCACCCAGGACAGGTCGGCGGCCGATACACCGGCCGCCCGCAGCGCGGCCTCGGCGGCCTGTGCCGCCAGGTCCGACGTGGCCTCGTGGCGGGCCGCGTACCGGCGCTCGCGGATCCCCGTCTTGCGCAGGATCCATTCCTCGGTGACGCCGGCCCACTCCGCCACCACGCGGTTCGGCACGGTCTCGGCGGGGAGGTACGAACCGGTACCCAGTATTCCTATGCCGTTGATGGCTGGCTCCTGACCGTGCGGGGGACGGGAACGGGCGAGGCTGCTCGCCATCGTGCTGGGCACGGACCACTTGGGTAACCCTTGACCGCCCCCTAGCCGCCCCTACCGGAACCCGTGCTCCCGCCCCCGGGCCACCCGCGCGACCTGCCCGGACGGGATCGCCGGCGGTCGCTCGTGCCCAGGTTTCAACGACAGCAAGGAACAACGCAGTTGCTGTCCGGCAGCTTGTGGCCAACGGGTTACCGAGCGGTTCGCGATGGTGGGCGGCATCTTAAGAGCATCGCCACGGAAGCGACACAAGGGGGAACTGCTTTGTCATTTCTGCAAAGAGATGTGCAATGGAGGAAGCTGGAGGCGGCACTCGAGGCCTGTCAGAGGGGGGCGACAGGCGTGGTCCTGGTCGAGGGATCGGTCGGCTGCGGCAAGACGGAGCTGCTGAGCCGCTTCGCCCACGAGGCCGCGCTGCGCGGGGCCCAGGTGCTGCGCGCCGCCGGCTGTCCCTCGTCCCTCGCCACGTCGCACGGGGTGGTGCGGCAACTGGCGTCCGAGGTGCCGTCGGGACCGCTGTACGCGACCGGGGGCCGCCCGGCCCAGGCCGCCCTCGTTCCCCTCGCCCACGGGCCGCGCCCCGCGCCGTCGTCCGCCGCCGCGGCGCCCGGGCGGGTGCCGCCCGCACCGACACCGCTGGCCGACCGGATGCCGCAGCAGCGCTCCGTCCGCCCGGACGACGAGGAAGCCCCCTTCACCGCCGTGGAGTTCAGCGCCGCGCTGCGCACGGCGGCGCAGCACGCACCGCTCGTGGTGTGCGTGGACGACCTGAGATACGTCGATACGCCATCGCTCGCCCAGCTGCTGCACGCCGCACGGACCATGCGGGACACCCCCCTGCTGCTCGTGCTCGCCGACGCGCCGCCGGACTGCGCCGAACGTGCCCAGGCACGCACCGAGTTGCTGCGCCACCCCGGCTACATGCGCCTGGTCATCGGCCCGCTGACCAAGGCCGGCACCGCCGCGGTGCTGGAGCGGACCGGGAGCCCGGCCGACGGGAACACGGTCGCTCGCCTGCACTCCGTCACCGGGGGCAACCCGCTGCTGCTGCGCGCCCTGCTCACGGAGCCGAGCGCCCCCGAACCGGAACACGGAGGCCCCTTCACCCAGTCCGCGCTCACCTGTCTGAACCGCAGCGGTGCGCAGGCCCGTCGTATGGCCGCCGTCCTGGCGGTCTTCGAGGGCGAGGCGGACACCGACACGGCCGCCCGGGTGGCCCGCACCACCACCTCGGCCGCCGCGCGGGCGATGGGCGTCCTCGACCGGTCCGGCCTCACCCGGGACGGCCGGCTGTCCCACCCGGCGCTGGCCGCCGCCATACTCGACGCGACCCCTGGCCCCGAGCGTGCCGAACTGCACGCCCGCGCCGCCCAGGTCCTGCACGAGAACGGTGCACGCGCCGACCTCGTCGCCCGCCACCTGCTGCTCGCCGCGTCCGAGGCCGAGCAGCCCGCCGACCTGATGGCGGGCGACTGGCCGGTCAGGGTGCTGTGCGAGGCCGCCCAGCAGGCCCTGATCGTCTCCGACGACAGCACGCACGCCGCCGAGTGCCTGTCCCTGGCCCGCGTTTTGTGCGCCGACGAGCAGAACGAATGGGAGGTGGGACTCCGTCAGGCCGCCGCCACTTGGCGGACGTTCCCCGGCGCTGCCGAGCACCATCTGCGGGCCCCACTCGCCGCACTGCGCCGTGGTGCGCTCGGGCCCGCCATGACGGCGCGGCTGGCCAGGCTGCTCGTCTCACAGGGGAGGGTCGAGGAGGCCGCGGAAGCACTCGGCCATATCGCGGGCCGACAAGCGGGGCCGCGTGAGGACCCGCTGCGGGAGCTGTTCGCACTGCCCCCGGCGCTCGGCCCGGCGGCCGCGGACCCGGACGAGGGCCGCGACGCGACCGCCCGGGCGGCCACCGCCCTGCGGGCCGGAGCCGCGCTGTGGACCCACCCGGGCGCGGAGGGCGAGGAGCGGGTCGTCGAGCGACTGCTCAGAGGCACCCCGTTGGCCCAGACCACGTTCGAACCGATCGTTCAGGCGGTCCGCACCCTGATCCACCTCGACCGCCCCGACCGGGCGGTGCACTGGGCCAAGCGCCTGAAGGCCGACGTGCAGCAGCACAGCGCTCCGGCCTGGTGGTCGGCCTTCGGCCTGGTGCAGGCCGAGGGGCTGCTGAGGCTCGGTGACCTTGCCGGTGCCGAGCAGGAGGCGGCGGCCGCGGCCGATGCGGTCACCGACCGGGGCGGCCTCTTCCTGTTCGGCCCGATCGCCGTCCAGGTCACCGCCCTCACCGCGATGGGCCGCTACGAGGAGGTCACGCGGCGCCTGCAGTGCCCCGTTCCCGACGAGTTGTTCAACAGCGTTTACGCGCTCGACTTCCTGCGGGCGCGTGGCCTGTACTACCTCGCCACGCATCGCTACCGGGCCGCGCTCGGGGAGTTCCTGGACGTGGGGCGGCTCGCCCAGCGCTGGGGCCTGGACCGGCCCCGGCAACTGGCCTGGCGCACCGACGCCGCCGAGGCGCTGCTGCAACTGGGCGAGCACCGCAGGGCCGAGCGGCTCGTGGTGGAGCAACTCGGCCTGCCCGACGCGCGCAGCCCCCGCGTGCGCGGTGTGTCGCTGCGGCTGCGCGCGGCCATCGCCGAGTCCCGCCAGCGACCCAGGTTGCTCACCTCCGCGGTGGACGAGCTGCGCCGCTCCGGCGACCGCGTCGAACTCGCCCGCGCCCTGGCCGAGCTGGGCCGGGCGCTGCGGCGGTCGGGGGAGGAGAGCCGGGCCGGGATCGTCACCCGGCGGGCGCGGCAGCTGGCGCAGGACTGTGGTGCCCTGCCGCTGTGCGAGCAGGTGTCGCCCAGCCAGCAGGGACGGACGCGGCAGGAGGAGCAGCCCCCGCCGCCGCAGCGCCCGGAACCCGCCGCGGCGCGCACGGAGCAGCTGAGCGAGTCGGAACGCCGTGTGGCCGCGCTCGCCGGGTACGGCTACACCAACCGGGAGATCGCGGTGCGGCTGTACATCACGGTGAGCACGGTGGAACAGCACCTCACCCGGGTGTACCGCAAGCTCAGCATCACCCGGCGCCAGGATCTGCCGATGGAGCTGCAGTTCGAGCTCATGGAGGACGCCGCCCGGCGGTAGCGCCGTAGTCTGCGTCGAGGGGTCCGGTCCGCGGCGCCGGCGGTGCGCGGCTCGGGACAAGCCGTACTCAAGGGCTCCGCGGAAGGATGGGGCGGTTCAGCAGATGCATGCGGCACGGATGCGCCCGGCCGACCCGATCAGTGTGCGGACGCACAAGGAGCCGAGACATGACGAACCCGCCCTTCTTCATCGCCGGGACGGGCGCGGCGCTGCCCGGTAGCCCGGTGTCCAACGACGAGATGGCGGAGGTGCTCGGCGTCAGTCCGCAGTGGATGGAGCTGTTCAGCGGGATCCGCTGCCGGCACCTGTGCTGGGACCCGGCCACCGGCGACCTCACCCATTCGCTGGCCGACCTGTGCGAGGAGGCGGCGGACGCGGCGCTGAACGCCGCCGGGCTCAGCCCCTCGGACCTGGACTTCCTGATCCTCAGCACCTCGACCCCGGACACGCTGCTGCCGACCACCGCCACGGTGGCGGCCGACCGGCTCGGTCTGAAGGGGTTGCCCGTCTATCAGTTGCAGGCTGGTTGTTCGGGCGCCGTTCAGGCACTGGAGATGGCCGGTGCGCTGATAGCCGCCGGGCGCCGCACCGGCCTGGTGGTGGGCGGTGAGGTCACCGACCGCTTCCTGGACATCAGCAGGAGGCCGGCCGCACTGCCGGGAGACGACAGTGCCGGCTGCCTGCTGCTGGGTGACGCGGCGGGCGCCGCCGCGATCACGGCCGATCCCGTCGGGGCCTGCCTCGCCGTGTCGGGGCTGGTGCACCGCTTCGAGGGACTGGGCCGCGCGCCCGGGCGGATCGTGGACTGGAACGGAGCGGGGCAGGCCGGACCGGGGCGGCGGATGCTCTACGAGGACCACGAGGCCGTGGGGGCATGCGTCCCCGCGCTGGCCGTAGACGTGCTGGACGCGGTGCTGGCCGGCGTGGACTGGCAGTGGGCCGAGATCCGCTACCTGCTGCCTCCGCAGCTCTCCGGCAGGACGGCGGAGCGGTTCGCCGCGGGCCTCGGCATGGAAGGCCCGCACGAGATCTCGTGCGTCGCGGAAACGGGCAATGCGGCCAGCGCGCTGCCACTGCTGCAGCTGGACCGGCTGGCGGCCGAGGCGGAGGAGGGCGACCGGGCGGTCGCCCTCGTCGTCGAGCCCAGCAAGTGGATCGTGGCCGGGCTCGCCCTGGAACGGGTCCGCCCGGCCGCGCCCTAGAAGTCCGTCGAGGAGATCAGGCCGGATCGTCAGCCGCGTACCCAACGTACCCGGGCGATCCGGCAACGCGGCGATGCGCCGTGCCGGACGTCGCGGACCCGGGCTGGTCCCAGGGGAACCCCGAGGTGGCACCGGAGCCGTCGGCCCCGGACGTTCCCGCGGAAGGGGCGTCCAGCAGCCCGTGGAGCATGACGTTCACCCCGGCCTGGAAACGACTGCTGGAGTCCAGCTCCTCCATGATCTGGGCGATGTGGCGCCGGCAGGTGCGCAACGACATGCCGAGCCTGCGCGCCACCACCTCGTCCTTGTGACCCTGGGCCATCAGACGGACGACCGCGCGTTTGAGCTCGTCGGTGATGTTCGGGTCCTCCTGCGCGTCGGGCACGAACGGCATCGCGCCGCTCCATATGTGGTCGTAGACACGGCAGAGGAAGGCGACCAGGGCCGGTTCCCGTATGACGACCGCCCCGGGCGGTCCGTCCTCCAGCTGTTGTTCGGGGAGGAAGACCACCTCCCGATCGTAGATGATCATGCGGTCGATGAGTTCGTCGGTGGTCCGCACGGTGGCGCCCGCGGCCGTCACGGCGCGTACGTAGTCCGTGGTGGCCGGATCGCTGCGGACCGTGTGCTGGTAGAGGTGCTTGAGCCGGACGCCTCTGCGTAGCCGCTCGATCGCGAGCGGCTGGGCCTCCTCCAGGGCGCCCGCACGTCGGCTCCCGCCGGGCTGCGCGGTGAGCAGTTCGCTGCGGCAGCGGGCGCCGTGGTCGTCGAGAACGGCCTGCAGGTCCCGGCGATCGTGGATCACGTCGAAGGCCTCGGTCCCGCGCCGTCGGCGCCGGCTCTCGAAGTAGTCCGGCAACAGCGCCAGCAGGCCACTGCGTGCCTGGGCGACCTGCTGCTGGAGGTCTCGGATCTCGGCCTCCGCCGGTCCCACCAGGCTGACCGCCGCGACGTCCGGACTGACTGGCGTGGGTGTGTCGGCGGAACTCGGGTTGCGCCGCAGCAGATGGACCGACAGAAGCGTCTCTTCGATGTCGGCCGCCGCGGACTCGGTGATTCCCAGGGCCGCCGCCACCTGCGTCCGGTCGAATCGTCCCTGGACAACCGCGTGCCGGTATGCGGCGGCAGCCGACTCGTTCAACTTGGTTGAGCCGAACGGTGATTTGGACCCGTGCAGCGTCATTCTCCACCCCCGTGATGAATAGCACAACCATACGCCGGAGACTCCGACGGCACAGTGCTTTGATCAACGTGTTCGGGGAACGAGGGGGATCAGTGCCCCTATATTCGTGTTGCGGCTATTATCCGGATGCAGGGGTCACCTCCCCGGGGGTAGGGGTGGGTGGTCTGGCTGCGGAACCTTCATCGCCGGATGGAAAAGACCCACTGGATGGCGTGTTTCCGCGCATCCCCCGCCCGGCGGCGCTGCCGGTCGCCGTGGATCACCTGCCGGATCGTCGGCACGCGTCCATTGCCCGGAACCCCTGAAAGGTCAGTGCGTCGCCATCGGACTGGAAAGAGCCCTCCCCGGTCGGCAAGAATCCTCCGCACCGGTGGGCTCCAGCCGAAGTGCGCCGAAGTCGCAGCTTGCCGCAAAGTGGAGGCAAAAATTGTACAGGGATTACGCCAAAAGAATCGTTGATCCGTCGACCGGTGGGGCTGGAATTCGGGTCCCGGGCCTTTTGGGTGTCGCCGCCACGGACGGCGACATGGCCGGAACCGGCCGGCCCGTGGTGGCGCGCACCCCGGCCTCCCACATCACGTTCCGGGCCGGAGACGACCGTTGGGAGCGCGCCCGCTGAAGTCGCCGCCGGTGGCCGGTGGTCGCCCTGCGCGGAAGGCCGTACGCGTGGCGCCTTCTGCGAACCGCCCGGCGTGGAGAAGGCTTTGCCGGCCCTTCCGTTGCCCTCCGGGCCCCCTATCCAGGCCCCTGTTCCGTGGCGCCGGCCCCCACACGGCGCCCATGACGGGCACGGCGGTGCTTGCCGCGGGTTTGAGTGGACCGTCAGTCCGACCGGCTGGAGGCCACTGTGAAGCACATCCTCGATGCGATCGAGGCGTCGACCGCACCAGGCGGCGGTGCCGTCACCGCCGCAGACTTCGCGTCCTTGCCGTTGCCCGGTTCGTACCGCGCGGTCACCGTGCACCGGGACGAGGCCGACATTTTCGCCGGGATACCGGGCCCTGAGCGGGACTCTCGCAAGTCGCTGCACGTGGAGGACGTCCCGGTGCCCGAGCTGGGCCCGGGCGAGGCCCTGGTGGCCGTCATGGCCTCCTCGGTCAACTACAACACCGTATGGAGCTCGATCTTCGAGCCGCTGTCGACCTTCGGGTTCCTGGACCGCTACGGTCGGGTCAGCGAGCTGGCCAAACGCCACGATCTCCCTTACCACATCATCGGCTCCGACCTCGCGGGCGTCGTGCTGCGCACCGGCATAGGAGTGAACAACTGGAAGCCGGGGGACCGGGTGGTCGCGCACTGTCTGTCGGTGGAGCTGGAGGCTCCCGACGGCCACGACGACACGATGCTCGACCCCGAGCAGCGCATCTGGGGCTTCGAGACCAACTTCGGTGGTCTGGCACAGCTCGCACTGGTCAAGTCGAACCAGCTGATGCCCAAACCGCAGCACCTGAGCTGGGAGGAGGCCGCGGCCTCGGGCCTGGTCAACTCGACGGCCTACCGGCAGCTGGTGTCCCGCAACGGTGCCCAGATGAAGCAGGGGGACAACATCCTGATCTGGGGCGCGAGCGGTGGCCTCGGTTCGTACGCAACGCAGTACGCGCTCGCCGGCGGCGCCAACCCGGTCTGCGTCGTCTCCTCACCGGAGAAGGCGGACATCTGCCGTTCCATGGGCGCCGAGGCGATCATCGACCGCAGTGCCGAGGACTACCGGTTCTGGAAGGACGAGCAGACCCAGGACCCAAGGGAGTGGAAGCGCTTCGGCAAGCGCATCCGGGAGCTGACCGGCGGCGAGGACGTGGACATCGTCTTCGAGCACCCGGGACGCGAGACCTTCGGCGCATCGGTGTTCGTGACGAGGAAGGGCGGCACGATCGTCACCTGTGCCTCGACGTCGGGCTACCGGCACGAGTACGACAACCGCTACCTGTGGATGTCGCTCAAGCGGATCGTCGGTTCCCACTTCGCCAACTACCGTGAGGCGTGGGAGGCCAACCGGCTCATCGCGAAGGGCCGGATCCACCCCACGCTGTCTCAGGTGTACTCCCTGGAGGACACCGGCCAGGCCGCCTACGAGGTGCACCGCAACTTCCACCAGGGCAAGGTCGGTGTGCTGTGCCTGGCCCCCGAGGAGGGTCTGGGCGTGACCGACCCCGCTCTGCGTGAGAAGCACCTGGGCGCGATCAACCGCTTCCGGGGCAGGGGCACCCGGCCGCGGCCGTCCTGACCCGAGGACTGGTGGGCCCCTCCGGCCCGCCGCCTGAATGAGTCAGCCGGACGCGAGCCCCGCCTCGTACCCGAGCAGTCCAGCCTGGGTGCGGTTGTCACAGTCCAGCTTCACCAGTAGGCGGGATACATAGCCCTTCACCGTGGGCTCGGTGAGGTGCAGTGCCTTGGCGATCTGGGCGTTCGACATGCCCTTGCTCAGGCACGACAGAACTTCCCGCTCACGCTTGGTGAGTTCGCTCAGCAGGCCCTGGCCGCGCTCCCGCGTGGCATGCCGGCCGGACACGCCGGCCACCAGCCTGCGCGTGGCGGCCGGTGACAGCACCGTGTGCCCGTCGGCCGCGACCCGCACAAGGTTGATCAGGTCCTCGGGAGGAGTGGATTTCAGCAGGAATCCGGCCGCACCGGCACGCAAGGCGCGCATCACATGGTGGTCCGCGTCGAACGTGGTGAGCACGACGATCACCGGCGGTTCGCGGAACGTACTGATCCGCTCGATCGCGGACAGTCCGTCGACGCCGGGCATCCGCAGGTCCATGAGGACCACGTCGGGTCGGAACCGCACCACCGACTCGACCGCGGCCGCTCCGTCGTGGGCCTGATCGACAACCTCCAGATCGTCCGCCGAGCCGAGGATCGTGCGCAGATGCGCGCAGACCATGGGTTCGTCGTCGACCAGCAGTACCCGGATCGGCTCACCGCTCATTCCAAGGGCTCCAAGCTGTCGGCTGTGGCAACGTACGCCGGGAGCACCGCCCGGACGCAGAAACCGCCGTCGTCCTGCGGTCCCGCCTCCAGGGTCCCGCGGATCAGCTCGACTCGGTGGGTCAGTCCGAGAAGTCCCGTTCCCGATCCGGCCGCCGACAGCCGGGCGTCGACGGCCCGTGTCGGTGCCGTGTTGCTGACGACCAGACGTATGCCGTCGTTGCGGCAGCGCACCAGCACCCGGACTCGGGCGCCTGGCGCGTGCTTGCGGACGTTGGTGAGGGCTTCCTGGACGATGCGGTAGACGGTGCGGCTGACCACCGGCGAGGCGAGCGCGGGGTCTCCCTCGGCGATCAGCTCAACGGGCACCCCCACCGACTCCGACTCCTCGACCAGCGGCAGCAGATCGGGAACGGCCGGACTCAAGGAGTCCTCGTCCCCCTCCCGGTCCTCCTCCGGAGTGTTCACCGTCCGGCGCAGCAGGCCGACCACGTCACGCAGTTCCTCAAGAGCCTGACAGCCGTCCGCACGCAGTCGCTCGGCTGCGGCCCGGGTGGCCTCATCGGACGCGGTGACCCACAGCGCGCTTGCCTGCACGACCATGAGGCTGACCCGGTGGCTCACCACGTCGTGCATCTCCGCGGCCAGCCGGGCCCGCTCCTCGGCGCGCGCCCGCTCGGCGCGCTCGGTCAGACTGCGCAGCTCGCGGCGCCGTGCGGAGACGTACATGCCCAGGAGTGTGCCCCCGACGATGAAGACCGCACTGCGGAACGCCAGGCCCGCGGAGGCCGACTGGCCCATGGAACGAGCCTCCGCGGCTTCCGGCGTGGTCGCGCTGGCATGCACGTGCCGCAGGGCCGGGAGCGTCAGCAGGACCAGGGCGAGGAGCGCCACCACCGGAGCCCAACTGGCCAGCCGCTGCCGGGCGTAGGCCATGACGGCGTACGCGGCGAACGGTGCCGTGGGCTGCCACAGCGGCACACGGTAGACGTCGGCGTCCGGCCGGATCACGGTTCCGGGGCATACGTACTCCAGGCACAGCAGCGCCGCCGTCATGCCCGCCGCAGCCCAGGCGACGGCGACGGGCGCGCGCCGGCGCAGGAGGAGCGACAGAGCGCCGAGTGTCAGCACGGTCGTCGTCGCACCGCCGACCGGCTGCAGGAGGGAGGAGGAGCCCTCGGTCAGGACGAGACTCAGGGCGAAGGCGCCTATCGCCGCCAATGCGTCGAAGACGACGCCGCGTTCCGGCAGAGCCACATGGCGTTTCACGCGGTCACTCTACGAGCGCACGACGCTGGAGTCAGCGGCCGGCAACCGACATCGTGTCAACTTCCTACGGAAGTCCGCTGCGTCGCATCACGGTACCTACTTTCGTATGTGGCGGCCGCCTACCTTGGAGACTGTCCTCTGCACGTGGATCCCACTGGAATCGTTCCGAGCGCTTTTCACAGACACGGAAACGAGGCCAGACGTGACGGACACCATGCGCGAAGGGAGCGGCTCCGAGCGTGCGTCGGACGAAGTCGCCGCACGCACCGCCGCCCTCTTCAAGACCTATGGTTCAGGGGATTCCGCGGTCGACGCACTGAAGGACGTCTCGGTCAGCATCACGCGCGGCCGCTTCGTCGCGGTCATGGGGCCCTCCGGCTCCGGGAAGTCGACACTGATGCACTGCATGGCTGGCCTGGACTCGTGCACCTCCGGGAGCGTGTGCATCGGTGACGTCGAGATCAGCGAGCTCGACGACAAACACCTGACCCAACTCCGCCGGGACAAGGTGGGGTTCGTCTTCCAGTCCTTCAACCTCCTTCCCACGCTGAATGCCCTGGAGAACATCACCCTGCCCCTCGACATCGCAGGCCGCGAACCGGACAAGGAATGGCTGGACTCCGTTGTCGACGTGGTCGGACTGGGCGATCGGCTCAAGCACCGGCCCGCCGAACTCTCCGGCGGCCAGCAGCAGCGTGTGGCGTGCGCTCGGGCGCTGGCCGGCAAACCCGAGATCATCTTCGCCGACGAGCCCACTGGTAACCTCGACTCCCGCTCGGGCACTCAAGTCCTGGCATTCCTGCGGGACTTCGTGACGGATATGGGTCAGACCATCGTGATGGTCACGCACGACCCACGAGCCGCCGCCTATGCGGACGAGGTCCTGTTCCTCGCCGACGGACGCACGGTCGGCAAGATGACCGAACCCACGGTGGAGCGGGTCCTCGACCGCATGCAGGGCTTCACACCGCGTGAGGCGGCCGCCTGATGCTGCTGAGAATCGCTCTGCGCAACTTGGGTGCGAACCGGCTGCGCCTCGCCCTCACCGTGCTGGCCGTCACTCTCGGGGCGTCCATCGTGGCCGGGACGCTGATCTTCACAGCCACGATCAACACCGCCGTCACCGACCTGTTCTCGCAATCGGGCAAGGGGACCGACGCCGTGGTCCGGCCGAAGCGGGCCTTGGACGCGGACTCTGCCCAAAGCCTCGACCAGAGCGGCACCAAACCGCTGCCTGCCTCCCTCCTCACGACGGTCAACGGGGTCGAGGGGGTAGCGAAGGCGCACGGCTCGATCCTCGGATACGCCGCCGTACTGCACGACGGGAAGCTGCTCGGGTCCACCCAGGTAGGCCAGGACTGGACCGACGACCCCGACTTCTCGATCATGCACCTCACAGCCGGTCGCGCGCCCACCGGAGCGACGGAGGTCGTGACGGATGCCGGCACCGCGAAAAAGGCCGGCTTCCATGTTGGCGACCGGGTCAAGGTCGCAACCCGGCATCCGATCGAGACGTTCACGCTCGTGGGAACGTTCGACTTCGGATCCACCCCTCCGATCGGCGACACGTCCTACGCGGCGTTCGCCCCCGGGACCGCACAGCGGCTGCTGTCCGAGCGGCCCGGCAGCTACGACGAGATCGCCGTGCACGCGCGCGACGGCGTTTCGCAGCAGCAGGTGCGCGACGCCATCGCGAAAGCGATGCCGTCCGGCATCGAGGTGATCACCGGCCGGAAGGCCATCGACGAACAAGTGAACCAGGCCAAGGACCTCATCACCGTCCTCCGCTCCTTCCTGCTTGCCTTCGCCGTCGTCGCGGTCTTCGTGGGCTCCTTCATCATCTTCAACACCTTCTCCATGCTCGTCGCCCAACGCACCCGCGACCTGGCGCTGCTGCGGGCCGTCGGCGCCTCGCGCAGCCAGGTCAAGCGCTCCGTGCTGGGCGAGGCAGCCGGCGTGGGGTTCTTCGGCGCAACGCTCGGCATCGGTCTGGGATGCGCGCTGGCCGTGGGCTTGCGCCTGCTGTTCAGGCTGTTCGGGCTGCACCTGCCCGAAGCACCCCTGAGCGTTCCCGCGTCAGCTGTGCTGGCCTCCTACGCCGTGGGCATCGCCGGCACCGTCTGCGCCTCGTACCTGCCGGCGCACCGTGCCGCGACCACCCCTCCCGTGGCGGCAATGCGTGAGGACTTCGGCGCGGGCGACCGGTCGCTGCGCACCCGCACCGCAGGCGGTGCGGCGGCGGCGCTGCTCGGGGCGGCCATGGAGGTGGGCGGGCTCCTTGTCGACGGCAGGACCGCGCTCTTCCTCGCCGGCGGCGGCGCGATCGGCATCATGCTCGGGGTCACCCTGCTCATGCCTGCCGTGAACAGACCGCTGACGACGGCACTGGGCTGGCCACTGGCGAGGTTCGGAGGAGTCGTCGGCCGGTTGAGCCGGCGCAATGCCCAAACCAATCCGCGACGTACCGCCGCCACGGCGTCGGCGCTCATGATCGGCCTGGCCCTCGTCGGGTTGGTGTCCGTCATCGCCGCATCGACAGTCTCCTCGGTGACGGCAAGCCTCGACGCCGGCGTCCGGGCGGACTACGAGATCACCTCCCAGGGGTCGATGCCCTTCGGCCGCGACGTGGGCGACGCCGTCGCCAGGGCCTCCGGGGTGCGGAAGGTCGTCGAGTCCCGCACGGCACGCGTCCGGCTCGGAGGGGAGACGCAGAGCGTCACGGCCGCCGATCCGCAGGCGCTGGCCCAGCTGTACCGGCTGAGGACGGAGGACGGTTCGGCCACCCTGGGCACCGACGAACTGCTCGTCGATCGCAGCACCGCGAAGGACAAGGGCTGGCACGTGGGCAGCACGGTGCCGGGCCAGTACGAGGACGGCGACACGGCGCGGTTCCGGATCGCGGGCATCTACACCGACGTCAAGAGTCTCACGGCGACCGTCCCGAAGCTCATCCTGAGCGCCACCGGTTACCGGGCGCACCAGCAGAGTGACCTGATCGACCGGATCGACGTCATCACCGCGCACGGCGCGGACTCCGCCCAGGACCGGCACTCCCTCGAAACCGCACTGGCTGACTGGCCCAACCTCCGTGTCCAGGACCGAGGCGAGCTCAAGAAGCAGGCAGCGGGCAACGCCACCATGCTCCTGCCACTGATCCTGATCCTGCTCGCCCTGTCGGTGGTCATCGCGATGCTCGGCATCGTCAACACCCTTGCCCTCTCGGTCATCGAGCGCACCCGGGAGATCGGCCTGCTGCGCGCGGTCGGCATGCAGCGAAGGCAGTTGCGGCGCATGATCCGGTACGAGTCGGTCGTGATCTCGGTCTTCGGCACGGTGCTCGGACTGGGCGTCGGGGTCGTCTGCGGCCTTGCGCTGCAGCGGGCCATGGCCGGCGATGGCGTGGAGGTGCTGACCGTGCCCTTCGGTCAGATCGGCGCGTACCTGCTGGGCGGGGCGTTCGTCGGAGTGGTCGCGGCCATCTGGCCGGCCCGGCGCGCTGCCAGGATGGAGGTCCTGCGCGCCATCGGCGGCAGGTGAACACATCCGTCGGCGCGCCGTGTTCGAGGGCGTCGCGTCGGCGAGCCGGTCTGCGGCACAAGGACGCGTCTGCCGCCTGGGTACGGCCACCGCGTGATCACCGGGGGTTGTGTGGACTCCTGAAGATCGTGCGGTGGCCGCAGACCACAGCGAAGATCAGTCGCGGGTCGGCCCGTTAGGGTCGGTGGCATGACGACATCCCTTGCCAGCAGTGCCTTCGACTCGCTCCGCCTCGACGCCGTAGCCGATCAGGACGCGTTGCGCCAAGTCTACGAACTGCCCAAGGACACGGCCATACGCAAGCAGATGACCGAACTCACCGAGCAGACCCGGCGGTTGATCGGCTGCTCTTCGCTGGTCCTGGTCGCCAGCGCGGACGCCGAGGGCAACTGTGACGTTTCCCCGCGCGGCGGCCCCGCCGGGTTCGTCGCCGTCCTGGACGCACGGACCGTGGCGATACCGGACGCAACCGGAAACAAGCGTCTGGACACCCTGCAGAACGTCATCGCCACCGGACGAGCCGGGCTGCTGTTCGTCATCCCAGGGCGCACCACGACGCTCAGGGTGAACGGCCGGGCCTGCGTCTCCACCCGCCCGGAGCTGCTGTCGCAGCTGACCGCCGTGGGTAAACCTCCGGCCAGTGCGCTGGTGCTGGGGATCGAGGAGGTCTACCCGCACTGCCCCAAGTCGCTCCTGCGCAGCGGGGCGTGGAAGCCGGAGCAGTGGCTGCCGGCGGACGCCCAGCCGACCTCGGCCGAGGTGACGCTGGCACAGCTGCGGATGCCGGAGCTGACGCTCGCTGACATCGAGCAGGCGGAGGCGGATTCGCTGAAGTACCGGTACGAGTAACGGGCCGACATGCGCCGACTGAACCACCAGCCCGTCGAATCCCCGGAGCGGCCCGCCTCGAGAAACAGCTGATGCCGTCCGTGGATCGCGCAGTCGCACGGCCGAGCGGCACTGCTGCCCTGGGTCTCATGGGAAGAAGGCGTTCCGTTTCGTGACCGGCTGTCTCCCGCAGGTGAGCCGCAGCCGCCGCGCCCTCTCGGGCGGCGACACCGGCACCGGTCGTACCCGCTCCGCGGCCACCCGGGAGGGGATCGCCCGCCGCCCGCCGCCCGCCGCAGGTGCCTGTCGCCCGCGGGCCGGGCGCCCCCTCGCCGCCGTCTCCGGCACGGCAGCCGGCGCGGCCGAGGCACTCGCTCCCCGTCACCGCGCCGACCGACGGACCGGCCCGCCCCCCTCCGGGCACTAAGGCCGGGGTCACTTCGCCAGGAAGGCGAGGGGCGCGGTGTTGACCCCGTCCGCGTCGGTCTGGAGCAGGCCGTGCAGGGCGCCTTCGATCTCGACGTAGTCGGCGGACGGCAGGGCCTCGTGGAACGGCCGTGCGGTGCCCTCGACGGGCAGGATCCGGTCGCCGGTCCCGTGCCGGATCAGGGCCGGGACGTCGGTGGCCGGGATGTCGGAGCGGAAGTCGGTGTACCAGGTGGACGGCGCGGCCGCCGCGGCGAAGAAGCCGCCGCCCGCCGCGACGTTCCAGCTGTTGCGCACGGCCTCCTCGCTGATCCGGGTGCCGAGGTTCTCGTCCAGGTTGTAGGAGTCCTTGTAGAAGTCGGTGTAGTACGCGTAGCGCATGGCGGCGAGAGTCTCGCCGAAGGGACGGCTGCCGGGCGTCGGCACCTGCCCGAACAGCACGACGCCCAGCGTGGATCCGGTGTTCTGGTGAGGCTACGCCGGACGCGTGCGACGTACTGCCGTGTCAGACGCAGGTGTCGGGGTCCGACCAGGTTTTCGTCGCACCTCCGGCGAGGGCCTGGAAGTGGATCACCGTGCACTGGAAGTTCTGGCGGGTCTCGTCACCCACCCTGTACTCGTAACCGGTGGGGTAGCCCGCCCATCCCGCCTCGCACCCCTGGTTGCACCAGTAGTCGCCGATGGCCCCCCATACCGGCCAGGCACCACTGCGCGCGGACCAGTAGATCGTTCCGTGCTCGAACTGCGTGCGCCGGCCGAACCCGTCGGGGTTGGCCAACTCGTCGGTGAGCGGGCACCCGAGTGCCCCGCCGGGCCCGCCCATCTTGAGGTACCGCTGCTCGATCTCCCCCACGACCTCGTGCGTCCCGCAGTAGGTCGTGGCCTGCGCGGGCGCCGCGGCTCCCGCGACGGACACGCTCGCCAGCAGGGCCAGCAGACCCGATGCCGCGGCGAACCGCCCGCGGACCGTCGGCCGGGCAACCGCACGGGGATGCCTCACACGTCCACCTTCTTTCTCACCAGCGCGCATTGCGTCCGTCTCCTCGCTCAGCGGCAGTCTCGGCAGGTACGGCAGCTCCCATTCGAAGAACTGCCGATGAAGGGAAGTTACGGGGGTCGTGCGCGGGATCTGCACGTCGCTGACGGGATCTCACGCTATAGAGTGAGATCCCTTTCCCGGGGACCCGTTCCCGGCGATGTGACGTCCCGGCGGGCCAGGGCGGCAACGAGACCGAAACCGCAGCCTCCAGCCCCGGCCGAACGAGTTGCCGTACCAGCGGACGGAGCCGATCCCGACGAGGCCTTGTGGCAGGCACAGGTCTGCGCACCTGGCGCGCCACGCCCGGCGCATCCTGTGTCACGGATTCGGCGGGCACCATTCGAAGAGCAGGATGGTCGCGTCGTCCCGCAGATGGTTGCGCTGGTAGTCGAGGATGGCATGGATGAGCAGCCGCAGTACCTCGGCCGGGCGCTGGCCGGCGGCGTTGGAGCGGATGATGAAGTCGGTGAACCGGTCCAGCCCGAACTCCGCACCGTTCTCGTCGCGCGCTTCCACTACACCGTCGGAGTAGAGCAGGACACAGTCACACGGTTCCAGCTTCGTCTCGTGGACCTGCCGGGCTACCGGGAAGAGTGGGCCGGCCAGGCCGATCGGCGGTTGCGGGGGGCTGTCCAGCGCTCCGGCGAGCACCCGATCGTCACGGATCAGCAGCGGTGCGGGGTGCCCGCAGTTGACCCAGCGCAGTACCCCGGTCTCGGCGTCGAGCCGGCACAGGACACCGGTGCAGAAGTGGTCGGGCAGCCACTGGGCGAGCGCCTGGTCGACGGAGCCGACGACGTCGATCAGGTCACCGCCGCCGCGGCGGGTGTTGCGGGCCGCGGCCATGGCGACCGAGGTGGTCAGGCCGGCGGTCAGATCGTGACCCATGCCGTCGAGGATCATGGTGTGCAGCACGTTCTTGACCACCGAGTGGTCGAAGGCGTCGCCGGCGATGTCGTACGCCGGTTCCAGGACCGCGGTCGAGACGCACCTTCTGCTGCCGATGGTGCGTGGCGGCAGGAAGGCCCGCAGCATCTCGGCGGGCAGCCGCATGGGTGCGGTGCGTGTGCGGGCGGCGAGCCAGTCGCTGTAGGCGCGTTTGGAGGTGATCAGCATGGCGAACAGGTGGGCCAGCATCCGGCTGCGGCGCATCAGCGGCCCGTCGAGCGAGGCGGTGCGCACCGCCAGCACGCCCAGCCGCTCCGCTCCGTCGACGAGAGGCATCCAGACGATCAGGCCGTCATCGGCATCGACCACCCGCGGGGCGACCGTGCGGTACGCCCAGCCTGCCGACGAGTGGTCCACGGACAGCGGTTCCAAGGCTTCGTCGAGTGGAATGAGCAGCCACTGTTGCAGGTCGGCGAGGTAGATCTGCGCGGTGCCCAGGCCGAGAGCCGAGGCGCACTGGTTGGCCAGTGCGGGCAGTTCCACCGGCAGGGCTGTCTGGGCCTGGGAGATCAATTGTTCGAGCCGACTCTCGTCGACGGCGGGGTCGGGACCGGGATCGGCGGGAACGTGTGGCGAATCCGGCACGGGGACCACCCCTTCCTCGCCCAGTCTCACATTGATCCCGCCCTTCCTCACATGTGCCCGGACAGCAGGAGCGGGGCCGTACACCCTGCAGCGCGTTGGTGCTGGTGCGGGTCGTGATTCGGGCAAGTGCGCCGGGCGTCCGGACCTGTCGTCGTACGTGTGGGTCCTGCTCCATTCCCGCGGGCGCGGTGAAGAAGCGCGCTGCCGCTTACGCTGGAGGTACGTGCCTCCTTCGAGGAGAACCGGGAGGTGTGCCGTGGCCCGCGCCCACCGCTTCCACCTTGAAGTGGAAGGTCACTCGGTGACGGTTCAGACCCGCCACGCCGTACGCGAGACCGAGCTGCTCGTGGACGGAAAGGTGGTCGGATACCGGCAGACCCCAGCGCGACACCGCCCGTCCGTGACCGCGCTCACCGCCGAACTGCCAGGTGACCCACCGGAGCCCTTCGCCGTCACTCTCCACGTTCGGGAGACCGCCGAGGGCGCCCCCACGTGCGTACTGGAGATCGCTGGACGCAGCCATCCCATGCCCGAGTTGCCACTGGCCCGGCCCGGCGTCACCTCTCGCGCAGCGGGCCGCCCCCCACTGCGGTCGGCCCGCAGGCTGCTGCGCAACACCCTGCGGAGGTGGGGGTGACGGTGCGCACGTCGGTTCTGCAGCAGCCCCCTTCGTGGCGATGAGCAAGCGGATCCTCTGTCCCGCTTTCCGAAGCGCCGCATGCCCGCGGCCGCGGACCAGGCTTCGCTACTCACGGGTAGGGGAGGGGTAGCTCCGCCCAGATGATCTTGCCGTCGGGGGTGTAGCGGGTCCCCCAGCGCAGGGCGAACTGGGCCACCAGGAACAGGCCGCGGCCTCCTTCCTCGCCGGCCTTGGCCCGTCGCAGGTGCGGGGAGGTGCTGCTGTGGTCGGACACCGCGCAGACGAGTCGGTTCTCGGTCCGGATGAGGCGGAGCTCGATGGGACCACGGGCGTGCCGGACGGCGTTGGTGACCAGCTCGCTGACGATCAGTTCCGCCGAGAAGGCCAGTTCGTCCAGTTGCCACTGGGTAAGGCGCTCCCCGGTCAGTGTCCGGGCCCTTCGCGCGGACGCCGCCTGGAAGACCAGGTCCCACACGGCGACGTTCTCGGGGGGCAGCGGCTGGGGCCGGGCGACGAGGAAGGCGACGTCGTCGCGGGGGCGGTCGGGCAGCAGGACGCGCTCCACGGTGCCGCAGATGTCCTCCAGCGGGCGGTCGGGGTGAGCCAGGGCGAAGCTGAGCCGTTCCAGCCCGGTGTCCGTGTCACCGTCGGAAGCCGTCAGCAGGCCATCGGTGTAGAGGGCCAGCACGGAGCCCTGAGGTATGTCCACTTCAGCCGACTCGAAAGGCAGCCAGCCCATGCCCAGGGGCGGTCCGGCCGGTATGCCGAGAAACTCCACCGGCTGCCGCAGGTGGGCCAGAGCCGGTGGCGGCTGGCCCGCGCGGGCGAAGGTGGCGCGGCGGGTGACGGGGTCGTAGACACCGTACAAGCAGGTGGCGCCCACCACGCCCTCGACTCCCGACGGATGTGCTTCCTCCGCCTCTTCGGCCAGGCGACTGACCAGTTCGTCGAGGTGGGAGAGCAGTTCCTCAGGCGCCAGATCCAGCTCGGCCAGGGTGTGCACCGCGGTACGCAGGCGTCCCATCGTGGCTGCGGCGCGGATGCCGTGGCCGACGACGTCACCGACGACCAGCCCCACGCGGCCACAGGAAAGGGGCAGCACGTCGAACCAGTCGCCGCCGACGCCCGCCTCGGTGTCCGCGGGCAGGTACCGGTAGGCCGCTTCCACCGCCGCGTGCGTGGGCAGTTTGGAGGGCAGCAGGCTTCGCTGCAGGGTGAGTGCGGACCTGCGCTCGCGGTGGAACCGGCGTGCGTTGTCGATACAGACGGCGGCGCGTCCGGCCAGCTCTTCCACGAGCAGCAGGTCTTCGGAGGCGAAGGCAAGAGGATCGCGCCAGCGCATGAGGGTGGCCACGCCCATGGTGACTCCTCGGGCCCGCAGCGGAACCACCATGTGGGAATGGATACCCAGCTTGTGCAGGCGCGCTCTGCGTGGGGGGTCGTCAAGCAGCCAGGGGCTGGCCGGGTCCAGGACGGCGTTCAGTACGGGCGACCCGGTCGCCAGGCACTGCCACTGCGGTGAGCCTTCGGGGTAGTCGACCCTGTGTCCCGGTACGACGACGGCTTCGGGCAGGTCCTCCCGGACCGAGCGGTGGACGACCCGGCGCAGCCCGCCGGACCTGCCGACCCCCTCGGAGCCGGGCTCCCTGCCGGCCAGCACCGCGCCCATCAGGTCCACGGCGGTGAAGTCGGCGACCCGTGGCACCAGGACCTCGGCCAGTTCCTGCACGGTGCGTTCGAGGTCCAGCGTGCTCCCGATCACGGCACTGGCCTCGTTCAGCAGGACCAGCCGCCGCTGGGCGTGGTGGAGGTCGGTGACGTCCACGGATTCCTCGCAGACCCCCAGCGGCCGTCCCTCCTCGTCCTGCAGCCGGTAGTAGGAGAGCGACCAGACGTGTTCACGGCCGGGATCCGACGGAGGACAGCCTCGGTAGTGCAGGCCCACGACGGTCTGCCCTGTGTCGAGCACTCGGCGCATGACCTGCGTGACCGAGGGCGGGTGCTGTGCGGAGAGCACCTGGCTTCCCGGGTACAGCTCGTCCTCGCTGCGTCCCAGGTACTGCGCAAATGGCCCGGGCAGCTCCTGCCGGGCCGCATGGTTCGCCCATGCAACCCGCAGGTCGGTGCCGTAGATCGTCAGGCCGACCGGAGACTGCGTTGCCATTCCGTGCAGCATCGCCTGCTGCAGCTGCCACTCCGCGAGTAGCTCGGCATCCGTCAGGAGCAGGAGGGTGGCCGGGCCGGCGACCGTGTCGGGAAGGCTGCGGCACTCGGCGGCCACGCGCATGAGACGACCGGAGCGGTGACGCAGAGTGACCTCGCGGACGCGGTGCGAGGTGCACGGAGGGCTGAGCCATGCTTCGCCGTCCTTCGCAGTGGCCCGCGCCGACACGGCGTCGACCGGACGGCCGAGCATCTCCTGCGCCCGGTAGCCGAGCAGCCGATCGGCCTCCGGACTCCAGCCGGTCACCACTCCGCTGTGATCCAGTATGACGGTGGCGGCCCGGGGGACCCTCAACGGGTCACCGAGGCCATCAGCCCCGGGCCCGTTCGATGGTGTCTTCATCCTCACGTCCGTTCCGGCGAGCCCCGGTCGCCTGGCACACGCCCGCCCTCTCTCCAGCATCGACCCGCAGCGGGTGCGGCACAAACGCCCCGCACACGGGGGGCTGCGTCGCTGACTGAACCAGCTGTGAGGCACTGTTCCGGCTGCCGGTGGTGGACGAGACGGACCGGCTCCTGGACATCGTCAGCCGCGGTGATCTGTTGCGGGTCTTCCCCCCGCCGCGACGAGGCCGTCCGCGAGGAGTCCGATCGCCGTCGTCGAGCAGTTGTGCCGTCGCGTCGGGGGCGTACGACGAGCACGGCGATGTCCGGTCGCAGCGCGCGGGAACATACGGATGGGGTGCTGCTCGGTGGGGGTGCGTGTCTCGGCCACGGCGACCTCGATTCCGCGGACGATGGCACACCACCGAATGCGCTGGACATCGAAGGCGGACGACGTCCTTGCTTCCCCACGCGTGCGGCCACCATGCCGTGTCGGGATGATCCGGGGGTGAGGGTGCCGGTGACGCCTGCCAGGCGTCAGAACGGGCCGTTGAGGCTGCCCAGTTTGTCGGTGAGGCGCAGGTTCTCGGTGTAGTCGACAGGGCAGGCGATCACAGAGACCGTGTCCTCCTCCAGGGTGCGGCGCAGCACGGGCAGCAGTTGGTCGGCGGCCTCGATCGCGTAGCCGCGGGCGCCGAAACTCTCGGCGTACGCGACCAGGTCCGGGTTGGTGAACCGGGTGTGGCTGTGCCGGCCCAGTTCGAGTTCCATCTTCCAGGTGATCAGGCCGTATTCCTGGTCCACCAGGACAAGCACGACCAGGGGGACGCGCTCGCGGACGGCGGTCTCCAGCTCCTGGGAGTTCATCAGGAAGGAGCCGTCGCCCATCATCGCCAGCACGCGTCGGTCCGGCTTTGCCAGTTTGGCGGCGATGGCGCCCGGAAGCGCGAAGCCCATGGTGGACAAGCCGTTGGAGACCAGGCAGGTGTCCGGCGCGTACGTCGGGAAGAGGCGGGACATCCACATCTTTCCCGCGCCGGTGTCAGCGAGCACGATGTCCTGGCGGTCCAGGGCGGCGCGGACGTCGTGCACCACACGCTGCGGCACCAGGGGGAAGGCGCCGTTGTCGCGTCCATACCGGAGTTCCTCGTCGAGCAGTGCGCGGATCTTCTTGCTGCTGCCCGAGTCGAAGGCGAGTCCCTCGGGCAGTGCTGCCGCGAGTGCGTCCAGGCTCTGGGAGAGGTCGCCTTCGATGCCCACGGTGACGGGGGTAGTGGGCGTCGACCTCGGCGGGGAAGCGGTGCACGTGCAGGATGCGCTTGTCGCCGTCCGGATTGATTTTGGCGGGGTCGAACTCCTGGATCTCGTAGCCCACGCAGATCAGCAGGTCGGCAGCGTCGAAGCCGAAGTTGCTGTAGTCGTGGCGCATGAAGCCGACCGCGCCGAGCGCGTTCGGGTGGTCGTCGGGGAAGACACCCTTGCCGTGGAAGGTGGTTGCGACCGGGACGTTCAGCCGTTCGGCGAAGCGGGCAAGGGCGTCTGAGGCGCCGGCTCTGGCGGCGCCGTGGCCTGCCAGAACGATGGGGTGCCGGGCAGTGGTGAGGACCTCCCTCGCCCGTGCG
The DNA here is from genome assembly GCF_017526105.1 of Streptomyces cyanogenus. Taxonomy (NCBI): domain Bacteria; kingdom Bacillati; phylum Actinomycetota; class Actinomycetes; order Kitasatosporales; family Streptomycetaceae; genus Streptomyces; species Streptomyces cyanogenus. Next base: position 1,095,230 of record NZ_CP071839.1, on the reverse strand, counting down.
ATCTGGGTGGGCGAGGGCGCTTCGGCCCGTACCGTGTCGATCTGCAGGGGGGCCAGCGGCTTCGTGGGGCGATCGGCTTCGATGTCCTCCGGCACGGCCAGGAACACGGCGCCGGGGCGTTCACTCTGTGCGATCTTGAACGCCTTGCGTGTCACCTCCGGCACCGCGTCCGGACACTCGACGCGGGCCGACCACTGGGTGACGGGAGCGAACATCGACACCAGGTCGATGACCTGGTGCGACTCCTTGTGGACACGGCGAAGCGACCCCTGGGCGGCCAGAGCCACCAACGGCGCGCTGTTGGTCATGGCGTCCGCGGTACCGAGCAGCAGGTTGATCGCACCGGGCCCCAGGGTGGCCGAACACACTCCCGCCCGGCCGGTGAGCCGCCCGTAGATCTCCGCCATGAACGAGGCAGCCTGCTCGTGGCGCACCAGGACGTAGCGGATCCCGGATCCGTTGAGCGCGTCGACGAACCGGATGTTCTCCTCACCGGGGATCCCGAAGACGTACTCCACGCCCTCGGCCCGCAGACACCGCACCAACAGATGCGCGACGTCCTCCACCGCTGCCGAGTTCCGCGACTCGGTCGCACCTTCGATACCCATGGGACGAACGTAGGCACGCCTCGGCTCCGCCGACCAACCGTGGGCAGCCGGTCGGGGCAGCCCGTAGCGGGCGTGCGAACCACACGGCTGCAGTAGCGCCGGGCCCCTGCGGAGGTGCTGCGGTAGCACGTACCGTGTCGGCGCCGAACGGCCCGCGTAAGCATGGCCCTACCGCGACGCCACCGACGCCGGCGTACGGGTCGCGAGCGGGCCGGACGCCCCCGTCACCCACCCGCACGGGCGCCAGGGCGTCGCCACCATGGTGCTGCGCGAGTCGAAGGCCACCTGCCGGGTCAGCGGGCCCGAGCAGCGCATCGGCCGGGCCGAGGCGATCCGTACGTACACGGTCGACGCGGCCTGGCAGGACCTCCAACTGGGAGATCGCCGAGCGGCTGTACGTCACGCCGCGCGCCGTAGGGACCCACATCGAGCACATCCTCGCCAAGCTCGACGTCCCCGACCGCGCGGCCGCCGCCCGAGCCGCAGCCAGCGGAATCGAGCCTTCCCCATGAGAGCCGGCTGCGTCAGATCGTGAGCAGCCGGACGAGCGACGCCGTCACCGGGCCCACCGTGAACACCGACCCGAGCACCGTGAACACAAGGTCCGCCGCCCTTCGCGTCCCAGCCCTCCAGCGCGAGCGTACGGGGCCCGGCTGCGGCCGCCTTCGCCGTCGTGCGCGCGCAACGGCGGGGACGTGTAGCGCGCGGGTCCGCCATGTGGCGTACGCCATGGTTCGATGCCGGAACTCGGCCTTCGGTCCGTCCGACTCCTAGAGCGGTACGGCTGAGACTCCTCCTCGCCGTACGACGGTTCGACGCGAGCAGGAAGGTCGAGCATGACCGAGTCCCGGCACCCCTCCCGCGGTGCGGACGTGGGTGCCCGCAGGATGACGCCCCCGCCCGCGCTCTGCGGCTTTCTGTTGCTGCTGGCGCTGGTCTTCGCGGTGTCGTATGCCGTGGGATCGGCCGCCGGACCCGTGGCGCCCGGCATGCACGGCACCGGAGCCGGCGGGGGCGGTGGTGGCGTCGGCGGCGGTGACACCGGTGGCATGCCCGGCATGCACGGGGGCGGTGAGTGATGGGAGCCGAACCGCCGGGGCCGCTCGTGGTCACGGACCTGAGGGTCGGCGGCATGACGTGCGCCGCCTGTGTGCGGCGGGTGGAGAAGATCCTCGCCAAGCTGGACGGCGTCACGGCGACCGTCAATCTCGCCACCGGACTCGCCCGGGTCGGTCATCCGGCGGACATCCTCCCGGAAGTCCTCGTCACGGCCGTCGAAAAGGCAGGATACGAGGCCGCGCTCCCCGAGCCGCCCGCGCCGCAGAAGCGTGACGAGGCGGCCGGTGACGAGGACGATGCCGAGGCAGTCACCCGGCGGGAACGTGAGCGGCTCATCGTCACCGCGCTGCTCGCCGTCCCCGTCCTGATGCTGTCGATGGTGCCGTCCCTGCAGTTTCGCAACTGGCAGTGGCTGTGCTTCGTGCTGGCGGCTCCGGTCGCGGTGTGGAGCGCCTGGCCGTTCCACGTACGGGCGGTACGGGGGCTGCGCCACTCCACGGCCACCATGGACACCCTCGTCTCGCTGGGGGTGGTGGCCTCCTTCTCCTGGTCGGCGTACGCACTGTTCCTCGGCGGCGCGGGCGACCCCGGGATGCGGATGCCGTTCAGTCTGCTGCCGTCCGCGTCGGACGGTCCCGCGCACGTGTACCTGGAGGCCGCGGTCGGTGTCCCGCTGTTCGTCCTGACCGGCAGGTTCCTGGAGGCACGGGCCAGGCGGGGGACAGGGGCGGCGTTGCGATCACTGGCGGGACTCGCCGCCAAGGAGGTGTCCGTGCGTGACGAGCACGGCGAGCGTTCCGTACCCATCGAGCAGCTGGGTGTGGGGCAGGTCTTCGCCGTGCGGCCCGGCGAGCGGGTCGCCACCGACGGCCGGGTGGTGGAGGGCAGTTCCGCCGTGGACCTCTCCCTGGTCACCGGCGAGAGCGACCCCGTCGAGGTGGGGCCCGGTTCGCCTCTGGTCGGCGGAGCCGTGAACACCGGCGGGCTGCTGTTCGTCCGTGCCACCGCCGTCGGAGCCGATACTCGGCTGGCTCGCATCACCGAGCTGGTGACGCAAGCACAGGCGGGCAAGGCGAGGGCGCAGCGGCTGGCCGACGCGGTGGCCGGCGTCTTCGTGCCCGTCGTGCTCACCATCGCCGTCACCGTGCTCGGATTCTGGCTCGGCGCCGGAGCCGACCCGCAGGCGGCGATCACCGCATGCGTGGCCGTACTCGTCGTGGCCTGCCCCTGCGCGCTGGGCCTGGCAACGCCGACCGCGCTGATGGCCGCCACCGGCCGCGGAGCCCAACTGGGCGTGCTGGTCAGCGGCCCCCGGACGCTGGAGACGCTCCGGCACGTCGACACGGTCGTCCTGGACAAGACCGGCACGCTGACCAGCGGCCACATGACCGTCGTACGGATCACTGCCGCTCCAGGCGGTCTCGGTCAGGGAGCCGCCCTCCGTCTGGCCGGTGCCGTGGAACAGGGCTCGGAGCACCCCCTCGGACGGGCCGTCGCCGCACACGCCCGGCGCTCGTCCGCCGAGGAACCCCTGGTGCCCGTGCGGGACTTCGAGGCCGTGCCGGGGCGGGGAGTACGTGGCCGCGTGGACGGCCGCACAGTGGAAGTAGTGGCACCGGACGGCGAGTTGCCCACCGCCCTGGCGGACGCACTCGCCGCGGCGGAGACCGCCGCGCACACGCCGGTCCTCGTGCGGGTGGACGGAGTGGCCGAGGCGCTGATCGCGGTCGGCGACGTCGTCCGGCCCGGCAGCTACCGGGCCGTGCACCGGCTGCGCAGGCTCGGGATCCGCCCCGTGCTCGCCACCGGGGACCGCGAGGCACCCGCCCGGGCCGTGGCCGACGCGCTCGGCATCGACGAGGTGCATGCCCGCTGCACGCCCGAGGACAAGGCGGCCCTGGTAGGGCGCCTGCAGAAGGAGGGCGGCCGGGTCGCGGTCGTCGGCGACGGCGTGAACGACGCCGCAGCGCTCGCCGGCGCCGATCTGGGCATCGCCATGGGCAGCGGTACGGACGCGGCCATCGGCGCGGCCGACCTCACTCTCGTGCGCGGTGACATCGAGGCCCTGGGCGACGCCGTGCTGCTCGCCCGGCGCACGCTCGGCACGATCCGGGCCAACCTGGTGTGGGCCTTCGGCTACAACGCCGTCACCGTGCCGCTCGCCATGGTCGGACTGCTCACCCCGATGGTGGCGGCGGCCGCCATGTCGGCAAGCTCCCTGCTGGTGGTGGGCAACAGCCTGCGCCTGCGCGCCTGGCAGCCATCGGCCCCTCCGGCGCGGGAGCGACGGCGGAGGAGGGCTGGTCACCGGTGAACGGACGGCTCACCCGCCTGACGGCCCGGCTCGGCGGTCGCCGTCGGCCGACCGACGCTCTCCTTGCCGTCCTGGTGCCCGTCGCGGCGTCCAGCCTGGCTCTCGCGGGCCTGACCACCTGGGTGGGCACGGGCAACGCGGGCGGCCCGGCCCGCATACGCGTCACCGAAGGACGCGTCCTCCTGCCGGCCGCCGGCTCCTTGGAGACGGCGGCGTTCTTCCGCATGACCAACGAGGGCGGCTCCGACGACCGTCTGGTTGCGGTCACATCGGCCGACGCCCCCGGAGGAGTGGGTTTGGCCCGCCACCACATGCGGAGCGGCACGACTGCCTACCGGACTTCGATCGAGTCGGTCGAGATACGGGCGGGGAAGAGCGTCGCCATGTCGCCGTACGGGGTGGACCTGACGGTGACGGTCCCGGCCGAGCAGTGGCGCCCGGGCGACCTGGTGTGTTTCACACTGGTGTTCAGCCGGAGCGGCAGGGTGACGCTGCCCGCCGTCGTGGTCCGGCCCGGAACGGTCGCGTTCCAGCAGTAGCTGTCCTCTGCCGCCTGAGACAGCCGGATCCACCGGGGCTCTTTCTCCCGTTCCTCCTTCGGGACCCGCAGAGCGCTGACCACCGCAGGCGCCCCGCTGCGCCCACCGGCCCCACGCGCCGTCAGGGCTGTTCGGAGCCGATCGCCCGCAGTATCCCGAGGGCGCGAAGCAAGGGCGCCGGGCCGGTGTCCGTGAGGCCGGAGGCCCGGCGCGCCCTGCGGGTGCGCAGGACGGCGCGGACCGCCGAGAGGGCGGCGCAGGCGATCACCGCGGCCGTGAGATCGGCGTCCGGCGTGTCCGGCGGCAGTCTGCGCTGGACCAGGACGGTGAGCCGCTCCTCGAAGTCGGAGAAGGCCTGGACGAGCCGGGCCGTGACGACGTTCTCGATCCCTTGGACGGGATGGCTGAGGGCGGTCAGGGTGGAGGCGGCGAACGGCTCGGCCGCCTCCAGGAGGGCGTTGCACACCGCGTCCAGGGGCGCCTCGTCCGCCGGACGCCGGGCCAGGGCGTCCTCGACGTAGGCGAAGATCTCGACGCTGTCCGGCAGCAGGAGCGCCTCCTTGCTCTCGAAGTAGCGGAAGAAGGTGCGCACGGAGACGTTCGCGTATGCGGCGATGTCCGCGACGGTGGTGGCCTCGAAGCCGCGTTCCTTGAACAGGCGCGCGGCCCCTTCCAGCAGGCGGTGCCGCGTCTCCTCCTTCTTCCGTTCGCGCAGTCCGGCGGTGGCGATCTCACTGGGCATGGTCCGAAGCCTCCCGCCGTGTGACGCGACTGTCAATTGACACCCGTGTCACTCCCACGAAGCGTCACCCGCGCAAATGTCACCGATGTCAATTGTCATCCATGCCACTTTGTCTCTACAGTTCGTGTCACTCGTGACACTTTCTAGGAGGCAACGGTGGCCCGACCTCTACCGCACCCAGCCCCGCCGAGCGGGGCGCACAGCGCCGCCCCTCCGGCGACCGACTCGGCCGCGGCCCGCAGCGGACTCGGCCGCCTGGGCGGCTTCTGTGCCCGGCACCCGGCCGCGGTGATCGCCGCCTGGCTGCTGGTTCTCGTGGCCGCACTGGCCGGACGGCATCTCGCCGCGCCCACGTTCAGCGACCAGGTCAGCCTGCCCGGCACCGCCTCCCACACCGGCGCCGACCTCCTCGCCACCTCGATGCCCGGGGCGGGCAGACCCAACGGCAAGGTCGTGTTCCACACCGGCTCCGGCACCGTGGCCGACCACCGGTCCGCGCTCGACCGCACCCTGGCCGAGCTGCGTGATCTGCCGCACGTCACTGCCGTCTCGGCGCCCGTCACCAGCGCCGACGGACGCACCGCGTACACCACCGTCTCCTTCGACGAGCAGCTCAAGAACCTCGGCCACGACTACACCGGCCGACTGGACAAGGCGACCGGCCCTGCCCGGGCGGCAGGACTCGGCGTCGCCTACGGCGGCGACCTGGACCAGGTCGTCCGTGCACCGGCCGACGACAAGCTGAGCGAGGGTGTGGGCGTCGTCACCGCCCTCGTCCTCCTGCTGCTGGCCTTCGGCAGTGTCCTCGCCGCGCTGCTGCCGCTGATCACCGCGCTGATCGGCGTCGGGGTCGGTCTCGGCATCGTGGGCATCGTCGCCGCCACCCTCTCCTTCGCGACCTCGGCCACCACCCTTGCCGGCATGATCGGCCTGGGGGTCGGCATCGACTACGCCCTGTTCCTGACGACGCGCTTCCGCCAGGACCTCATCGACGGGCGCGACCCGGCCGACGCCGCGGCCCGCACCGCGCACACCAGCGGACGCGCCGTCCTCGTCGCCGCCGTGACCGTGGCCGTCGCCATGCTCAGCCTCTATGCCTGTGGGCTGACCTTCATCGGCAAGATCGGCCTCGCGGCCACCCTCGCCGTGGTCGTCACCGCCGCTGCCGCGCTCACCCTCGTACCGGCGTCCCTGGGACTGGTGGGCAGGCACATCGACCGATTCCGGCTGCGCCGCCCGGTCGCCGAGGGCACGGCGGCCGGCGACGGCCGGAACCGCTATGCGGACCTCGTCGCCCGGCGCCCCTGGACGTTCCTCGCCGTCGGCGTCGCCGTCCTCGGCATGTGCTCGCTGCCCTTGCTGTCCATGCGCCTCGGCCACGTCGACGCCGGCGCCGACCGGCCCGGCAGCAGCACCCGAACCGCCTACGACTGGATCGCACACGCCGACGGGCAGGGCTTCGGAGCGGGAGCGAACGGGCCGATCGTCACCGTCGTCGACGTGCGTGACGCGAAGTCGCCTGTCGACCGGATCACCAGCGACCTGGCCACGGCCCTGAGAACCACCCACGGCGTGGCCGCCTTCACCCCCGTCAAAGCGAGCGCCGACGGAAAAATCCTCGTCACCACGCTGACCCCGACCACCGGCCCGCAGGACGCCGCCACCGGCGACCTGGTCGCCACCCTCTCCGGACGGACACTGCCGGACGCCCTGAACGGCACAGGCGCCAAGGCCTATCTCACCGGCACCGTGGCCGGCCAGGCCGACTTCCGGGACACGGTCGGCGAACGGCTGCCCATCGTCATCGGCATCGTCCTGGTCCTCGCCTTCCTGCTGCTCATGACCGTCTTCCGCAGCCTGGTCATCCCGCTCAAGGCCGTCGTGCTGAACCTGTGCACCACGGCGGCGTCCTACGGCGTGCTCGTCGCGGTCTTCCAGTGGGGGTGGGGCGACTCGCTGCTGGGACTCTCGGAGCCGGTGCCCATCGAGTCGTACGTGCCGATGATGATGTTCGCGATCGTCTTCGGGCTGTCCATGGACTACGAGATCTTCCTGCTGTCCCGGATCGCCGAGGCCTGGCACCGCACGGGCGACAACCGGCTCGCCGTGGGGGAGGGGCTGTCCGCGACGGCACGCGTGATCTCCGCTGCCGCGTTCATCATGACCGCTGTGTTCCTGTCCTTCACCGCCTCACCGACCGTGGTCGTGAAGATGCTCGCCCTGGGGCTGGCGATCAGCGTGGTCGTCGACGCCACGGTGGTCCGCCTGATCCTGGTGCCGTCCGCCATGTTCCTCATCGGGCGGGCGAACTGGTGGATACCCCGCCGGCTCGACCGGGTCCTCCCGCGCCTGCACGCCTGACCGTCCGCCGACCGACCTGGAGCAGTTGTCCCGTGAGACCGAACTTCCGCGGAAAGACCCGCATCGTCCTGGCCGCCATCGCCGCGACCCTGGCCCTGCTCACCGGCGCGACCGACCTTCTGGTGGAGCACCGCACCGAGGGGCGGATCGTCACCCGGGCCGCGCACCGGCTGCGGCCGGACGGCTCGGTGCGCGCCGACCTCACCACCCCCCTCGCGGGCCTGCGCACCCTGGGCGGGGAGGTGGGGGACGTCGAGGTGAGCGCGAAGGGCGTACACCGTCAGCACGCCGTGCTGGATGTGACCGTCCACCTGAAAGACGTGACGACCAACGGCGACAGCGCCGGTGGCACCGCGACCGCCACTGTGGGATACGACCAGGTGAGCCGGCGCCTGGGCGCGATGGGCAACGGCCTGACCGCCGACGGCCAGGACGGCGATCTGATCCTCTCGGGAAACGTCGGCCGCCTGGGCCTGCCGGTCGCCGTGCGGGCCACCCTGTCCACGACCGCGCACGCCTTCACCATCACGCCCACCACGGTGAGCGTCCTCGGCCGAAGCGTGGCCGTCGACGACCTCGCCGAACTGCCGGCCACCTCGGGACTGCGCGACGAACTGCGGCCCAGGACCGTGGCCCTGACCTCACTGCCCCACGGCGTCGCGCTCACCTCGGCGCACGCCGCCGACGACGGCCTCGTCCTCGGCTTCTCCATCGCCGCCGGGCCGACACCGGGCGCGGGAGGGACAGCCGTCTGACCGTCCGAACGGCGGCCGCCCGACGCGTTGTCGCGCAGGCGCGGTGGACCGCTTGGTCACTCGGCGGCCTCGGCCCGCGGCTCCTGCCCGGTGGACAGGCCCATCGGGCGGCGGTTCAACGGTTGTTGCGGTTCGGGCCGGGCCGTTACGGGGGGTGTCGGGCGGTCGACCGGTGCGTCGGTGGTCACGGTCGTCGGTACTCCGTGGTGCAGCAGGAGCAGTGGTTCGCCTTCCTTCAGCTGGTACCTGGTACGGGACCGGCCGACGTCGACCGTGAGCCTGCGTCCGCGTACCAGCACGGTGAACGCGATCCTGGCCAGTGCTTCCGGCAGGCGCGGTGTGAAGGCCAGCCGGTCCGGGTTTCCGTCCTCACCGAGGTACCGGCGCATCCCGCCGAACCCTGCGACCAGGGCGATCCAGGTTCCGGCGAGGGAGGCGATGTGCAGCCCGTCACGGGTGTTGTGCTCCAGATCGTCCAGGTCCATCAGCGCGGCCTCACCGAGGTAGGCGTAGGCCAGCCGCAGGTGCCCGGTCTCGGCAGCGAGCACCGCCTGGCAGGACGCCGAGAGAGAGGAATCGCGTACGGTGAGGGCGTCGTAGTAGGCGAAGTTGCGCGCCTTCTGCTCCTCGGTGAAGAGGTGGGGGCACTCCATCATCGCCAGCACCAGGTCGGCCTGCTTCACCACCTGCCTGCGGTACAGGTCGAAATAGGGGTAGTGCAGCAGCAGGGGGTAGTTCTCGGGCGGTGTCGCCTCGAAGTCCCAGCGCTGGAAGCTCGTGAAACCGGCCGACTGTTCGTGGACGCCGAGAGACTCGTTGTACGGCAGCGCGATGCGGGCCGCCGCGTCCCGCCACACCGCGGCCTCCTCGTCGTCGACGCCGAGTTCCGCGGCCCGCTCCGGGTAACGGGTGGTCACGTCGGCGGCTGCCATGAGGTTGTGGCGGGCCATCAGGTTGGTGTACAGGTTGTCCCGGGCGAAGGCGCTGTACTCGTCCGGGCCGGTGACCCCGTCGATGTGGAAGACGCCTTCCGCGTCATGGTGGCCGAGGGAGCGCCACAGCCGCGCGGTGTGCACGAGGAGGTCGAGTCCCTCGGCGCGCTCGAAGTCCTCGTCCCCGGTCACCGTGACGTACCGTACGACGGCCATGGCGATGTCGGCGTTGACGTGGAAGGCGGCCGTCCCGGCGGGCCAGTAGGCCGAGCACTCCGCGCCGTCGATGGTCCGCCAGGGGAACGTCGCACCGGACAGGCCGAGTTGGTGTGCGCGCTCTCGTGCCGCCGGCAGCGTCCGGTGCCGCCAGCGCAGCGCCGACGCGACGGTCTCGGGTGCGGTGAAGGTGAGGACCGGCAGCACATAGGACTCGGTGTCCCAGAAGGAGTGCCCGTCGTAGCCGGTTCCGGTCAGGCCCTTCGCGGGAATCGCCCGGTTCTCGCCGCGGGCCGCCGCCTGGAGCACGTGGAACAGGGCGAACCGCACCGCCTGCTGGATCTGCGCGTCGCCCTCCACCTCGACGTCCGCGCCGGCCCAGAAGCGGTCCAGGTACGCCCGCTGCGCGGCGACCAGTCCGTCCCAGCCGGTGCTGACCGCGGCCGCCACCGCCCCGTCCACCTGGTCGTGCACGGCCGGCAGCGAACGCTCCCCGGACCAGCCGTACGCGACCACCTTCACCAGCCGCAGCGGCCGACCGGGCACCAGGTCCGCGGTCACCGTCAGCCGGCTGACATCGGGCTCGCTCTGTGCCGTCCACCGGGTGCTCTCGGGCCCCTCGACGAGGTGATCGGCCGCTGCCCCCACCCGCAGCCTGCTGCGGTGGGTGCAGTGCACGAGCCGCAGCCGGGTGTCCTGCGCGAAGTGCTCCTCGGGCGCCAGCGGGGACTCGGTCGCCGCGGCGACACGGGGGTCGCCCTCGAACCGGGGCAGCTGCTCGTTGGCGACGAGCTCGGACTGTACGGCCACCGTGGTCGGCCCGTCGAGCGGCTCGACCTCGTACACCACCGCGGCCACCGCGCGCTGGGTGAACGACACGAGCCGCCGTGAGGTGATCCGGACCGTACGGCCGCCGGGCGAGGTCCAGCGCGCGGTCCGGCTGAGGATGCCGGTTCGGAAGTCCAGGACCCGTTCGTGGGCCAGCAGCCGGCCGTAGCGCAGATCGCAGGGGTGGTCGTCGACCAGCAGTCGGATGATCTTGCCGTCGGTGACGTTGATCATCGTCTGGCCGGACTCGGGGTAACCGTAGCCTGCTTCCGCGTACGGCAGTGGGTGCCGCTCGTAGACGCCGTTGAGGTAGGCGCCGGGCAGACCGTGCGGTTCTCCCTCGTCGAGGTTCCCGCGCCAGCCGACGTGCCCGTTGGACAGCGCGAACACCGATTCGCTCTGCGCGAGCACATCGAGGTTCAGCTCGGTCTCGCGCAGGCACCACGGCTCGACCGTGAAGCTGGGATGGGTGATCATCGCGACTCCAGAAGCTCTGCCAGGTCCCGGACCACCACATCCGCACCGTGCGCCCGCAGTTGCTCCGCCTGTCCGACCCGGTCGACCCCGACGACCACGCCGAACCGGCCCGCCCGGCCCGCCTCGACACCGGCCAGGGCGTCTTCGAACACGGCCGCCTCGTCCGGGTCCGTGCCCAGCTCGCGTGCCGCCTCCAGATAGGTGTCCGGGGCGGGCTTGCCGCGTAGTTGACGCTCGTGCGCCACGACTCCGTCGATCCGCTCGTCGAACAGGTCCTCGATGCCTGCCGCGACCAGGACGTCCCGGCAGTTCGCGCTGGAGGACACCACCGCGCAGCGCAGCCCGGCCTCCCGCGCCGCGTGAACGAAACGGACCGAGCCCTCGTAGGGCTCCACCCCGTCCTCGCGGATCCGCCGCAGCACCAGGTTGTTCTTCCGGTTGCCCAGTCCGTTCACGGTCTCCGCCTCCGGAGGGTCGTCCGCGGAGCCCTCGGACAGGTGCACCCCGCGCGCCGCGAGGAACGTGCGCACACCGTCCTCACGGGGCCGCCCGTCCACGTACTCGTCGTAGTCGTCGACCGCGTCGAACGGCACGAACGCGGTCCCCTCTCGGGTGGCGCGCTCGCGGAGATAGCCGTCGAACATCTCCTTCCAGGCGGCCGCGTGGACTTTCGCGGTCTGGGTGAGCACCCCGTCGAGGTCGAACAGGCAGGCACGGACGTGAGCAGGAAGCCCCAGCATGCCGCCGAGGCTAGAAGGCGGGTGCGGCCGGCGGCGGCAGGACACCGCCCGGCAGGCCGGAAGGCACCCACTCGGCGGAGGCGGCTGCGAGTGTGCTCAAGTGAGGGGTCCGGCAGGCTCTGACCGAGGCGTCCCCCGAGAGCGCCCCGGCCTGGGACCCGCCGCCGCGCTCGTCGGGTCCACCACCGCGGCCACCGGGACGCAGCCGCCCGCCCGCGGGGGGCTCGGCCCTGAGGGCCGCGTGTTGCGCCGTCGGCTTCCGGTGCCGGGTGTCGTGGCGCGGGTGCCGGCCAAGCGGGGACGTCACCGCGCACCGGCGCAGGTGTGCCCCCGGTACGGGGGTCAGGGGGCGACGGGCGTGGCTGCCAGCGGCTCGATGCGCAGCGCGTGCGGGGAGCCGTCGCTGTCGTGGCCGTCGAGATCGCCCGTGGAGGCGAAGCGGACCCAGGCGGCGTGCACGGCCGCGGCCTCCTCCAGGGGGGCGGGGCCGGGGCCGAGCAGTGCCTGAGGGCCCGAGAGGGAGGGCAGGTCCGTGCGGTTGAAGACGAAGGGCAGTTCGATGCAGTGGCAGGCTCCGAGGCTCCCGTCGAAGGCGGCCGACCGCCAGGAGAACTCGTAGCTGTAGGTACGGGAGTCCGGGTGCCGGGCGTGGGCATGGGCCAGGCGCCGGCTGCCGGTCGCGAACAGGTGGTCCGTCATGATCACGGTGCGCAGCCGCGCGGCGGAGGCCTGGGGGTGCTGTGCCTGGTAGGCGTGCAACAGGCTGTGCGGTTGGGGGTGGATACGGGCGGCCAGCGCGAGCAGGTCCTGTTCGCTGGTGGCGGCCAGGGCGCCGGTGGGCGCCAGGTACAGGGCCGCCTCGTCGGTGTTGGTGCCGACCAGCAGGTCGATGCCGGCGGCGGCTCCGGACTCCACTGCTTCGGCGGGCTGCTGCTCCAGCGTTCCGGCTGTCAGGACGGGGGCGAGGGGGGTCAGTCCCAGCAGGGGGTCCGGGTGTTCTTCGGTCGTCAGGTCCAGGCCGGCGATGCCGGTGACGGCGGAGACGAGGCGGACGTCGGGGATGTCGGCGAAATCCTCGATCGTGGGGCGCACCCCCAGGTGGCGTGCGACGGCGTGGGTGACCCGGGTTGCCTGCTCGGTGGTGAAGGCGCCCATGGCGTTGCCGCTCTGGCTGATCGCGCGGCGCAGCAGGGCGGGTGCCGTCGCCTGGGCCAGGACCGTGGCGGTGAGGGTGGCCCCGGCGGACTGGCCGAAGACGGTGACGTTGCGGGGATCGCCGCCGAAGGCGGCGATGTTGTCCTGGATCCAGGACAGTGCCGCGATGACGTCGAGCGTCCCGCGGTTGTCCGGCCGGCCGGGCAGGTGGAGCCAACCAGGAGCGCCCAGCCGGTAGTTGCACGTCACCAGGACGACACCGCTGCGGGCGAAGGCCGTGCCGTCGTACAGCGGTGCCTGCGCGGTGCCGGCGAGGAAGCCGCCGCCGTGGACGAACAGCATCACCGGCAGGCCGGCACCGGCCGGTTCGGGCGTCCAGACGTTCAGGGTCAGGTACTCCGGTCCCTCGATCCATCCGCCGCCGGTCAGGGCGGTCAGGTCCAGGCCGTTGACGCGGCTGCCCGGCGGCGGAGCCGGCGCGGTCGGGCCGGCGGCCGCCTCGCGGACACCGCTCCACGGCCTCGGCGGCTGGGGCGCCGCGAACCGCGAGGCCCCGACGAGTGGCGCCGCGTAGGGAATGGCCCGGAAGGCATGGACGCCCTCGTGCTGCATGCCGCGGACCGTGCCCTGAGCCGTGGTGACCTGTGCGTGGTGGTGCATGGGGCTGTTGTCTCCCTCGAGGCGTGGATGTCCCGGCCTGAACCCGCCGTATGGCGGCTTTCGCCTCACTGTAGAAGTCGGCGAAGTAGACGAACTATGCTTGAGACGCGCGGATCTATACGTGTTCGTCTCGACTGCCGGGGGGTTGGCATACGTTCATGGACGTACTGAGCGATGTGATCACCTTGATGCGCACCGGACGGCCCCTGACCGCGCGGGATCGCAAGTGCGGCCCGTGGAGTGAGCGGCACGGCCCCTTTCCCGGCGCCGGCTTCCACGTGGTCCTGCGCGGCAGTTGCTGGCTGATCCCGCGCGAGGGAGAGCCGATCGCGCTCGGCATGGGCGATGTCGTACTGCTTCCCCGGGGAACGGAGCATGCCCTGGCCCACTCCCCGGACCTGCCCTACGCCGGCATTCCCCGGGCCGACCACGACCCGCTGGAGGGTTCCCGCCGGTCCGACACCGAGGCGGTGCCGCTCGCGCGAACGGACGGCGTGTCCGCGGACCTGCTGTGCGGCGCCTACCGGCTGGACCAGGACCGTACCCATCCGCTGCTGGCCGAGATGCCCGACATCGTGCATCTGCCGGCCACGGTGGGCAGCCGGCCGGCGCTGCGCGGCGCCGTAGACCTCCTCGGCGCGGACCTGGAGCAGGCCCGTCCCGGGAGCAGCGCCGCTCTCACCGCGCTGCTCGACCTGCTCCTGATCTACATCATGCGCGCCTACACCGAGGACCGTGCCGCCCGGCCGGGGGGCTGTGGCTGGCCGGCCGCGCTGACGGACACGGCCATCGCCGCCGCGCTGCACAGCATGCACCAGGACCCGGCCACACCGTGGACGGTCCAGGAACTCGGTGCCCGGGCGGGGTTGTCGCGCGCGGCCTTCGCCCGCCGGTTCACCTCGCTGGTGGGGCAGCCGCCGCTGGCCTACCTGACATGGTGGCGGCTGGCCACGGCGGCCCGCATGCTGCGCGAGAGCGAGGCACCTCTCGCCGCCATCGCATCACGCGTGGGCTATTCGTCACAGTTCGCCTTCGCCAACGCCTTCAAGCGCGAGTACGGCCAGGCGCCCGGCAGTTACCGCAAGAGCCGGTGCGACGAACCGCAACCGACCGGCACCGGACAGGCCGCCGGGTGATCAGGGCAGGACACCGGCCCGTTGCCCGCATCCGCACCTCCCGCCTCGGGGAACAAGAGGACAGGCGGGGGGTAATGGCTCGCTCGGCGGGCGCGGCAGGTCACGCGCGTTCGGCCGCCCGGGCTCACCCGTCGAGAACGGCGAGGGCCTCGATCTCCACGAGGAGGCCCTCGGGCAGCGGGCCGTAGAAGGTGGTCCTCGCCGGGTGCTCCGAGTCCCAGTACTTCTGGTACGCGCTGTTCATATCCGCGAAGTGCGCCGTGTCGGTCAAGTTGACCCGCAGCAGTACGACATCGTCCAGGTTCGCGCCGCCCGCCCGCAGAACCGCCGTGATGTTGCGCATGACCTGGTCGGTCTGCTCGGTGACCGTCGTGCCGACGATGTGTCCCGCCGTGTCGAAGGCGACCTGTCCGGACAGCTGGAGGATCGGGCCCTTGCGTATCGCCTGGGACAGCGGAGCCGGGGGATGGGGTGCATGGGGTGAGGTGACGACGGTGCGGGGCATGGCGTACGGACTCCTGTGTTCCTGCGGATCTGACACGCGTGGGCGCCATGGCGGCGTGCACGCGGGGGAGCGGTGGACTGTGGGACCGATGGGGGCACCCGCCCGGGACGAGGTGCGCGCCGACGCCCGACGGCACCGGCGCGCACTGCCTGAGTGGCTCGTCCCGGGCCTGTCCTGCCACGACGGGGCGGCAGCGGCTCAGCCGGCCGCGTTCTCCTCCGGGCCGAAGGCGGCCCACTCCTTGATCTCGAAACGGCTGCCCGTACGCCGCACCTCGGCGGCTCCCGCACCGGGGAAATGCGCGGGCAGGACGAGGGAGTTGTGGTCGGCTGCCCACTCCAGGACACGGCGTCGGGTGGCGCCGGCCTCCTTCGGCTCCTCGTCGAAGCAGGTGTGCAGGTCCGGATCGAGGATCTGCACCGGGCTGTGCATCATGTCGCCGACGAAGACCGCCGAGTCGGTGCCCGACCGCAGGGTGACGACCGCCGAGCCGGGCGTGTGGCCGGGCGCCACGTCCAGGCGCAGGTTCGCGTCGATGACGTAGGCGTCCTCCCACAGCACCGCCTGGCCGGCCTGGTGGACCGGCGCGACGCTGTCCTCGAACATGTTCTGGTTGCCCAGATGGGCGGGCAGTCCGAAGGCCACGGCCTTGCGGTCGGTGCCGTTGACCGGGTTCCAGAACTCGAAGTCCGTCTTGTTGATCAGGTACTTGGCGTTGGGGAAGGTCGGTACCCATTCCCGGTCGGCCAGTACGGTGTTCCAGCCGACGTGGTCGGCGTGCACGTGCGTGTTGATGACGTAGTCCACGTCCTCCGGACGTACCCCTGCCTGGGCGAGGTCGTCGAGGAAGCCGGTGTCGAGCCTGCTGAGGACGGGGAGGTAGGGGCGCTCCTTGTCGTTGCCGGCGCCGGTGTCGACGAGGATGGTCTTGCCCTCGCTGCGCACCACCCAGGTCTGCATGTGGGCGCGGTACAGACCGGTCTCGGGGTCCCAGAAGTCGGGTGCCAGCCATGACCGGTTCTCTTCCCACAGCTCCGGCGTGCTTCCGGGTACCACGTCGAGCGCGGGAGCGATGTCGCCCTCCCACTCGACGATCCGAGTGATGGTCACATCGCCCAACGTGATGGTCTGCGCCATGAGTACTTCCCTGAAAAGGTGACGGAACGGCGGGCGGCGCCTCGCCTGACGCTCACGTTAGGCGCAGCAGGAAGACGCTCATATGCGTCAGACGCGCCTGTTTATACGCCGGCGTCTCTCATGGCGCCCTCCTGCGTGGGGGAGGGGCAGGTGGCGCCGCCGGTGACGAGGAACCCGCTGTTCCCGAGCGCGTGTGCAGCGCTCGGTCCCCGCACTCCACGGAGAGCGGGGACCGAACGGGTCGCATTACCGGAGGGCCCAGGCACAGAGGCGGAGACGACCGGCCTCACCCCGTCGGCGCGCTGATCTCCCGCTTGAGTATCTTGCCGCTCGGACCGGTCGGCAGCGTGTCCACGAGCCATACTTCGCGCGGGTACTTGTACGCCGCCACCCGCTCCTTGACGAACTGCCGGAGCTCCTCCGGTGTGGCCTGCGCCTTCGGGCGGAGCACCACCGCGGCCGCGATCTCCTCGCCGAGGTGCGCGTCGGCCACGCCCACCACCGCGGCCAGTGCAACGGCCGGGTGCTCGTGGAGCACCTCCTCGATCTCGCGCGGGTAGACGTTGTAGCCGCCGCGGATGATCATGTCCTTCTTGCGGTCGACGATGTACAGGTAGCCGTCCTCGTCCCGGCGCGCGAGGTCGCCGCTGCGCAGCCAGCCGTCCGGGATGGTGGCCGCCGTCTCCTCCGGGCGGTTCCAGTACCCCTTCATCACGTTGGGCCCGCGCACGGCCAGTTCACCGATCTCGCCGGGAGCCACGTCCTGGCCCTTGTCGTCGAGGAGCCGCACCTCCACGTCCTTGATCGGCGTGCCGATGGACCCGGCCTTGCGCGGCCGGTCGGGGTGGTTGAAGGTGACCACCGGACTGGTCTCGGACATGCCGAAGCCCTCCAGCACGATGCAGCCGAAGCGACGCTCGAAGCCGTGCAGGACCTCCACCGGCAGCGAGGCCCCGCCGGAGACGCACATCCGCAGCGTGGACACGTCGGCCTCCGACGGGTGCTGGAGCAGCGCCGCGTACATGGTCGGTACGCCCTCGAAGATCGTCGCCCGGTCGCGGGCGATGGCGTCCAGCACGGTCTGCGGGTCGAAGCGGGGGATCAGGGTGAGCGAGGCACCGGCGCGGACGGTCACGCTCATCGTGCAGATCTGGCCGAAGATGTGGAACAGCGGCAGACAGCCCACGACCACGTCCTCTGCCGTCACCTGCTGCACATGGACCGCGTTGACCTCGGTGTTGTGCCGCAGCCCGCTGTGGGTGAGCGTGGCACCCTTGGGCCGGCCGGTGGTGCCGGAGGTGTACAGCAGCACGGCCACGTCCTCGCTGTCCGGCTCGCTCACCTCCGGCAGCGGCTCGTGACCGGCCAGCAGCTCCGCGAAGGCGGCGGGCTCGACGGCCATGTGCCGCACCCCGGCGGCGGCCGCGCCCTGTGCCCCTTCGCCCGGCGCCTGGTGCCACTCGAAGAGCATCTCCGCACCCGAGTCGCGCAGGTGGTACTCGGTCTCCCGGGTCTTCAGCAGTGGGTTCATCGGTACGACGACCGCTCCGGCGCGCAGCACGCCGTAGTACAGGACGACGAACTCGGGAACGTTGGGGAGCATCAGGGCGACCCGGTCTCCCGGCCGCACGCCCTCGGCCCGCAGCAGCGTGGCGGCGCGGGCGCTGCGCTCGTCGAGGTCCGCGTAGCTGGTGACCTGGCTCCCCAGTCGCAGCGCGGGGCGTTCCGGCTGCCGCCGTGCCGTCTCCACCAGGAACTCCGCCAGATTGGCCATGACCGCCTCCACGAACGTCGCCGTCGAAATCCGCTGTTCACGCTGACGACATCGTGCAGACCACGGTGGCGACGGCCTATATGAGGCATGACAGTGTCTGCCTCCCCGGATTGTTCATGAGTACAAAACAGGAGCGTTACGCTGCGGGAATGAACCTCTCGGGTGTGGTTTCGGCGCTTCGTGTGAGGTTGCCGGATCTGGGCGAACGGATGGCGCAACGGATCCGCTCGGACGTCGATGCCTACAAGGACGAGTCGCTGATCTCCTTCGACTCGCTGCGCCACTCGTGCACCGCCAACGCGGACCTGATCCTGAACCAGCTCGGCCGCTCCGGCGCCCAGGACGCCGGCCCGGCCCGGGAGACCGGCCGCCTGCGCGCCGAGCAGGGCGTGCCGCTGGCGGACACCCTGCACGCGTACCGGATCGGCTTCGAGCTCCTGTGGACGGAGGTCCTCGCCGAGGCACGCACCCATTCCGAGGTCACCGACGCCCAACTGGTGTCGCACTCCGCGGAGATCTGGGCCCTGTTCGGTTGCTACGCGGAGGCGGTCGCGGCGGCCTACCGGGAGACGACCGCCGAGCTGACCTCGCGGCGTCAGGCGCGCCGCTCGGCCCTGGTGGAGGCGCTGTTCACCGGCGTCATCGCCGACCGCACGCTGTGGGAGGCCGCCCGCGAGCTGGGTCTGCCCGACCGAGGGCCCTACGTGGTCGCCGTGGCGGCGGCCGACGCTCCCGGCGAGGAGCCGCTGGCGGGGACGGAGGCGGCACTGCATCAGGCCCAGGTCCACTTCACCTGGCGGCTGCTGCCCGACCAGCAGATCGGTTTGGCCGCCCTGCCCACGGCGACCGTGGAGAACACCTGTCTGCGCATCCTGCGCCGCGCGGGCGCCCGCGTAGGTGTGAGCCCGCGCTTTCACTCGCTGCGGGACACCCCCCAGGCTCTGCGCTTCGCCCGTCTGGCCCTGGCCGGCCTCCCGGGCACCGGCCCCGGCGTCGCGCGGTTCGACGACAACCCGCTGGCCATGGTCGTCGCCGCCGCTCCGGCCGAGGCGGCGCACCTCGTGGAGGCGGTCCTCAAGCCCCTGCTCGATCTCCCGGCCGCGGAGCGTGCCCGTCTCCTGGAGACCCTGGAGCACTGGTACGCCGCCGCCGGCTCCGCCGCGGACACGGCACGCAGTCTCTTCGTCCACCCCAACACCGTCCGCTACCGGTTGCGCCGCATCGAGCAGCTGGCAGGCCGCTCCCTGTCCGATCCACGAGCGGTGGCGGACATCGGCGCGGCGCTCCTGGCGGTCCGCCGGGCGGACGCGTCATCCAGTGACGTCAATCGGTGACCGGCATGCGTACCTGCCGACCGTCACCCCGGCGCAGGGACGGCGACCTGCCGGAACCGTTGAACCGGAGGGAGGCGGCTACGGGCAGGGGCGGCCAGCCGAAGGGGAGGGGAACATGAGCGGGAGCGAGGAACGGGAGCGCTGGGCACTGCTGCCCGGAGCCGCGCTGGGTCGCGGCTCGGTATGAGCCCGGCCGAGGTGGCCGTCGTGAGGGTGCGACCTCGGGGCGTTGACCGAGTTGTTGCTGCCGCCATGGCCGCAGAAGGCACCCAGGCAACTGCCGCCGCGTGCGGCCACCGACATCATGATGTCCGCCGTGCCATGAGCATGAGCGGCCACCGGCTCGCCGCCGCGCCGGGACCCGTCGGTCGCGGCGGCGAGTGCCGTCTCGGCGAACTGGGACTCCCGCATGGCGGATCCACGCGGTGCCAATGGTCTTCGCCGACCATGACCTTGGTGAGGTCCGCGCCCTGCCGGATGTTGGGCCTTACCTGGTGGTGCCTGGCCTGCTCCCCGTCCGGCTCACGGCGTGGTGTCAGGGAGTTGAGCTGCCCGCGACCCACTCGTTCCACGGCATGTTCCAGTCGCCGAGGCCGTTGTCCGGGGCCAGCGTGGTCTTGTCCTGGGAGTTCTTGACGATCACGACGTCGCCGATCAGCGAGTGGTCGAAGAACCACGCGGCGGGCTGCCTGCCGTCGCCGCCGCCCCGGACGTCCTTCAGGCCCACGCAGCCGTGGCTCGTGTTGACCTTGCCGAAGACCTTGTCGCCACCCCAGTAGTTGCCGTGGATGAACGTGCCCGAGTCGGTCAGGCGCATGGCGTGCGGTACGGCCTTGATGTCGTACGAGGGCTTGCCGTCCTTCTCCGTGAGGCCGACGGTCGCACCGTTCATGTGGATCTGCCGGAACTTCTCGGAGATCACCATCTGCCCGTTGTACGTCGGGTGCTCGGCGCTGCCCGACGAGATCGGGATGGTCTTGATCTTCTTGCCGTCCCGGACGACGGTCATCCGCTTCGTCTTCGCGTCGACGGTGCTGATCTGGCTCCGGCCGATCTTGAACGTCACCGTCTTGCGGACGCCGTAGCGGTCGAGCGTGACGGTGACGGTGGAGCCGGGCTTCCAGTAGTGCTCGGGGCGGAAGTCCAGACGGCGGTCGCCGAACCAGTGGCCGACGACCCGCTGACCGCTGCTGGAGCTGACCTGGATCTCCGACTCCACGCCGGCCTTGTCGCCGATCGCCTTGCCGAAGGTGACCGTCACCGGCATGCCCACACCGACGGTGGAGCCGTCCTCGGGGGAGAGGTGCCCGATGAAGTCGTTGCCCGGGGAGACCGTGGTGATCGTGGCGTTCTCGGTGACGGAGCGGTTCTCGGCGTCCACGGCCTCTGCGGCGACCTGGTACCGGGTGGCCCGCTCCAGCCGGCTGTTCGGCTTCCACGAGGTGCCGTCAGCGGACAGGGTGCCCGCGATCTCGGCACCGGTCGCGACGTCGGTCATGGTCACCTTGGTGAGCTTGCCGTCGCTGACGGTGACACCGACCGGGTCGTCGACCCCGGCGTTGCGGGCACCTTGCCCGGGCGTGAACGCTATTCGCGCGTCGGAGGCTTCCTGGGCGCCCGCCTGGTCTGCAGGCGCCTGCGATGCCGTGGGGTTGCCGGCATCGTTCCCGCCGGCGGCAGCGTGGCTTGTGCCGCCCATGGCCGTAACCGCGAGTACGCCGCCGAGTACGCCGGCCGTAGCCACCAGCCCGGTGCGTCGTTTACACAGCGTGGTCAACCGCTTCTCCATGCCATTGGTCGTCGGGTCCGTGCGCTGATCGCCGGAGGGGTGCAACCAGCAACGAAACCACTTATAGGCACGCCTCTGTCCAGAAATGGGCAAATTGTGGTGAAGGCCACGCATTGTCGAGTGCGTGGCCGGGGGGCCGGGCACGGAGCCAGGCACCCGCGAGGCGACCGGCCCCGGCCGGGCAGATCGGACCTGGTCACGGCCCTGCGGGTCCCGTGCCGCGCGCGTACCCGCCGCGAACCTGTCATGGTGATGGTGGGGGATCACTGCGGGTGGTGAGGCGGTGTGGCACCGAGCGACAAGACCGGACAGGACCGAGCCGTCCCGGATCTCGATCCGCTGGGCGACCCGTTCCTGCGGACCCGGTTCGCCCTGCCGACGCGACCAGGGACCTTCCTGCGCCGCGCACGGCTGGCCGAACACCTCGACCGGTCGCGGACGACGCCGCTGGTGATGGTCAGCGGGCCGGCCGGTGCGGGCAAGACCCTGCTGGTCGCCGACTGGGTCGCCGGCCTCGCCCCGCCGGTCGCCTGGCTCACCCTCGACGCGGCGATCCAGGGGCCGGGCATGTTCTGGGCCCATCTGCTCCAGGCCCTGCGCGCCGGCGGGGTGCAGCTGCCCGCCGACATCGGATTCCCCGCCGACGGCAGCCGGGTGGACACCGCTTTGCTGACCCGGCTCGCCGCCCACCTCGGCAGCGGCGGGAGGAGCGTGACCCTGGTGCTCGACGACTACGACCGCGCGGGCGCCGACCTCTCGGAGCAGCTCGCGTTCGTCCTGCACCACGCCCGGCCGGGACTGCGTCTGGTCCTGGTCGCCCGCACCGAGCCCCTGCTGCCGTTGCACCGGTACCGAGCGGCCGGCGAGATGACCGAGATCAGGGGCGCCGAACTGGCCTTCTCCCCGGACGAGGCCAGAGAGCTGCTCGGGCTGCACGGCCTGCACCTGACGGCGGAGGCCGCGCGTGCACTGGTGGAGCGCACCCGGGGCTGGGCGGCGGGCCTGCGGCTGTGCGCCCTGGCCGCGCAGCAGAGCCCGGATCCGGAGCTCTACCTGAAGGAGTTCGAGGCCGGCCACAGCGCCATCGCGGACTTCCTGCTGGCCGAGGTGCTCAGCCGGCAGACGCCGGAGTCCCAGGACCTCCTGCTGCGCGTCAGCGTCCTGGAGCGCTTCTGCGCCGATCTGGCGAACGAACTGACCGGACGGTCCGACGCCGCCCTCCTCCTCGTCGGACTGCACCGTGAGAACGCCTTCGTCGAGGACCTCGGGCACGCCTGGTATCGCCTGCATCCGTTGTTCCGGGAAATACTCCGCGTGCACCTGCGCGAGCGCTGTCCCGGTCTGGAACAGGAACTGCACCGGCGGGCCGCGCGCTGGTTGCGGCGGTTCGGGGCGCTTCCGGAGATGCTGGCCCACGGCGCCGCGGCGCAGGACTGGGAGAACACCGCGCGGGCGCTGGTGGACGACCTGGCGATCGGACAACTGTTCACCGGTCTGCGCTCCCACGACCTGACCGAACTGTTCGCCGGCATGGAGCCCGCGACGACGAGTGCCGCCACCGAACTCGTCCGGGCGGCCCGTGACCTGGCCCGGCACGACCTCGACCGCGGTCTGGCGCACCTGCGGCACGCCGAGGAACAGCTCGCGGCCGACGACCACGGCCAAGCGGCGGCCCGACTGAGCCACGCCCTGCTGGAGGCACTCGCCGCGCGCCTGAGCGGATCACCCACACGAGCGGAGAAGGCCGTCCGCGCAGCCCGCGAAGTGCTGCCGGAGGTCCCGGAACGGCTGCTCGATCACCACCCGGAAGTCCCCGCCCTGCTGCTGACGCACGTCGGCTCGACGTGGGTGTGGGCCGGGCGCTTCGACGAGGCGCGAGCCGCGCTCGCGGAGGTGGCCGGGAACAGCGGGGGTGCCCCCACGGCCGTCCCGCGCCAGGAGTCCCTGGGACACCTCGCGTTGATCGACTACCTCGAGGGCCGGCCGGGCAGGGCGGAGCGCAACGCCTTCGCCGCGCTGACCGAGCTGGACCGGTTCGGACTGCGGGAACCCTCCGGATCCGGCCTCGGACGCCTGGTCCTCGCCGCGGTCGCCGTCGAGCGGGGTGAACTGCGCCGTGCCCAGGAACTGATCGACCAGACGCCCCGCGCGGCACCGCAGGACCCGGTGACAGCCGCCGGCAGGTCCATCGCCGTGGCCCGGCTGCTGCTGGCCCGCGGCAGGGCCCGTGCCGCCGCCGCGGTCGCGGAGGAGGCGTTGCCGACCGACGTGGGCTCCCGCTGGGCACGGAGCCAGGCCGCGCTGGTCACCTCTGCCGCCCACCTCGCCGAAGGCCGCCCGGACAAGGCCGCGGAGGTCCTGCGGGACATGGCCGACGACCAGCCCGCGTGTGCCGTCGGCGCGGCGCGGGCGCACCTGGCGGCGGGCAACCCGCTCGAAGCCCTCCGGATGCTCGACACCATCGGCGCGGCGGAGCACGTCGGACCCGCGGTGCGCGTGCGTGCCACCTTGCTGCGGGCCCAGGCCGCGCACAGGAAGGGCGACGGAGCCACCGCCCGCCGGCTGGTCGCCGAAGCGCTGCGGGGCGCCCGGCGCGACAGGCTGCGCCAGCCCTTCCGCGAAGCCGGACCGTGGGTCGAGCCGTTGCTGAAGGCACCGCCGCTGCAGCAGCTGGCGGCGGGCTGGCTCCTTCCCGGCGCCGCGACGCCCGACCCCGCTGCCGAGCTCGCGCCCGTGCTGGTGGAGCCGCTGAGCGGACGCGAACGCGATGTGCTCACCAGGCTCGCCCAGCTGATGCCGACCGAGGAGATCGCCGAAGACCTGTGCGTGTCGGTGAACACGGTGAAGACCCACATCAAGAGCGTCTACCGGAAATTGGCCGTGAACCGCAGGCACGACGCGGTACGCCGGGCACGCGAACTCGACCTGCTGTGAGCCGTCCGTCCTCCGGCCCGGACCTCATGCGAAGAGGCCGTCATGCTCAGACACGACGCCGCGGCCGCGCGGGAACGCCGCCGCGAACGAAGAGCCCACGCCGACTACACGGGCGGGGTCTACGGCTCCATGGTCGCCGCCACCGTGGTGATCGGCGCCGGCACGCTGGGCTCCTTCCCGCGCCTGGAGCTGGTCCTGCTGCTGATGCTCAGCGGTGTCGCCTTCTGGGTGGCACACGTGCACGCCCACCTGTTCGGCGCCCGCCTGGCGCAGCAGGCCCTCGACCGCCACACCGTCCTGCACGTGTGCCGTGACGAGTGGCCGATCGTCAAGGCCGCCGTCCCGCCGTCCCTGGCCGTGGCCGTCAGTCCGCTGCTGGGACTGGATGTGACGGGAGCGCTCTGGCTGGCCGCCTCCGTGGCCGTGGCCGGCCAGGTGGGGTGGTCGGTGGCGGCATCGCGGCGAGCCGGTGCCGCACCGCGGGACATCCTCCTGACCGCCTCGGTCAACCTGGTCCTCGGCCTGCTGATCATGTCCTTCAAGATCGTCGTCAAGCCGTGAGACGCGCGGGACGGCGCCCAGAGGTCACCTGCGCCGGGTGAGACCTGAGGGCAGCGGCGGCGGGACGATGGAACGCAGGGCGGCAGGGCACCGACGTCGGCTGCGGCGGGAGCACAGCACATGCGCTACGAGATCCGCGTCGAGGGACATGTGTCGGAAACACTGGCCAAGATGTTTCCGGAGCTGGATCACGTGGTCGTCTCCGGTCAGACACTGCTGTACGGCCCCGTGGTCGACGAGGCTCACCTGTACGGGCTGCTGGCCCGCTTCCAGTCGGTGGGACTGCGTGTGGTGGAGCTGCGGCAGATGCCCGACTGAGCAGGGACGCGATCCACGCTCGGGCGAGCCCTCACACCGGGTGGAACCGGCGGCGGCCGGCCCCGCCGCACGGCGGGCTGCGGATCACCCGCCGGGGGTGACCCGGCGCCCGGGGGGTGCGCGGGAGGCTGACGGGTGCGGGTGCATCACACCGCCAACGGTCCGGTAGCGGACCGCGTCAGGCGAGGAGGAGCCATGACCACATCGCGTGATCCCGCACCGCCCCCGGGGGCGGAGCCTCCGCACGGCGGGACGGCTGCCGCCCCGGGCAGCGGCCCCGCGCCTTCCCCCGGCGACACGGGTACGGTCTGGAGCAGCAGCCCCCCGCGGCCGTCGGCGGAAACGGGCGCGGCCGCGGACGGTGACCCGGAGGGGCAGCTGGCCAGGGCCGGCGGCTCCTGGGTCTGGCTGCTGGGATCGGCCGTGTCGACGCTCGTACCGGGGATCCTGGCGCTGGTCTGGCCCGACGAGACCCTGCACGTCCTGGCGGTCCTTCTCGGGATCTACCTGCTCGTGACAGGCGGGTTCCGGTTCGTCGCGGCCTTCGCCCGGGAGCACGGCGACCGGCACGCGGGGCTCCTGGTCGCGGTCGTGTACGTGCTGGCCGGAGTGCTGTGCCTGCGGCATCCGCTGCAGACGATCGCCGCGCTGTCGTTGATCACCGGGACCGTCTGGCTCGTGTCCGGCATGCTGACCCTCTGGGCGGCGCTCTCCGCCAAGGGCATGCCGCACCGCGGCTTCGTCCTCGGGATGGCGGCACTCGGCATCGTCGCCGGCATCGTGGTGCTCGCCCTGCCCACCCAGTCCGCCCGCGCCCTGACCCGGCTGCTCGGCCTGTGGCTTGTGCTGCTCGGGGTGGCCGAGCTGGGACTCGCACTCGCCCTGCGATCGGCACTGCGCAGGTCACGCCCCAATCCGCTGCCAGGCCCGCCGGCGACTGCATGACGTCCCGTGGCGAGGAGCTCACATGGCCTCCAAGTTGCCCCCCGAACCCCCGGATCCCGGCCGCGGTGCCGAGGGCCCGGTGGAGCTGTCCGCCGAGGAACACCAGAGGTACCTGCGGCTGAGCCGTGCCGCGGCCGTACGCCACCGCAGGGTGCGCTACGCCGGGGCGTCGCTGTTACTCCTTCTCACCCTGCTGCTGGCCCCGCTCGCCGTCGTCGCGGCCTGGATGGACGACACGATCACCGACACCGACCGGTACGTGCAGACCGTCGCGCCCCTTGCCTCGGAACCGGCCGTGCAGAAGGCCGTGACCGACCGGCTGACCGACCGGGTCGTCGACGAGATGGACCTCGACGCCGTGACGGCAGCGCTGAGCAAGGCACTGGCGGACGCCGGGGCACCACCGGCCGTCGTGGACCACTCGGCGGCTCTCACCGGGCCGCTGCGTGCCGCCGTGACGAACGTCGTGCACGGCATCGTGTTCCGCGTGATCAGCAGCGACGCGTTCCAGCAGGTGTGGGAGACCGCCAACCGACGTGCACAGAAAGCCGTCGTGGGCATGCTCACCGGTGACCGGAGCACGGCTCTGCGCGCCCAGGGCGACACCGTCACGCTCGACCTCGGCACCGTGATCGACCAGGTCAAGCAGCGTCTCGTCGACCAGGGCTTCGCGAAGGCGTCGGCCATACCGGCGCCCGACCGGCAGATCACCCTGTTCAAGACCGACAAGCTCTCCAAGGCCCAGGACGCCCTGCGGCTGCTGGACGTCATGGGGTCCTGGCTGCCGGTGCTGACCCTCGTCCTCGCCGCCCTCGCCGTGTGGGTCGCTCCCGCGCACCGCGTGATGCTGCTCGTCACCGCCATCGGCATCGGCGTGATGATGATCGTGCTGCTCGTCGCGCTGGCCGTGGCGCGCCGGATCTACCTCAACTCCGTGCCCCCGTCGGCCCTGCCCCCCGACGCGGCGGCGGTGATCTACGACACCTTCGTCCGCTTCCTGCGCAACAGCACGCGCACCCTGCTCGTGGTCGCCGTGATCACGGCGCTGACCGCCGTCCTGTACGGCCCGAGCCGCGCGGCCCGCGGGGTACGGACCCTGGCCCGGCGCGGTACCGGTGCGGCGGGCCGCGCACTGCACGACGCCGGGGTGCACACCGGCGCGACCGGACGTTGGCTGGACGGCCACCGGCGGTGGACCACCGGTGTGGTCATCGGCTGCGGGGCGCTGGTCCTGGTGCTCTGGAACCGTCCCACGGTCGGGGCCGTGCTCCTGGTCGTCGTCCTCGTCGTCGTGGTGGTGGCCGTCCTTGGGGTGCTGGCCGCCGCGGCGCGCCCGGAAACCGCAGCCGCGCCCGGCGACTTCACCCGCCCGAGGTGAGGACGGCCCTTGCCGGGGCGCCGATGCTGGAGACAGCCGGGAACGGTGGTTGGGCTTGCGCCCGGAACGGAGAACACAGATGAGTACCGATACGTTCCTCGCCTACGACTATCCGCTGCTGAGCATGTTCTGGACCCTGCTCTGGTTCTTCCTGTGGATCATGTGGTTCGTCCTGCTCTTCCGCATCATCGGCGACATCTTCCGCGACGACAGTCTGGGCGGCTGGGGCAAGACCGGGTGGCTGGTGTTCGTCGTCGTGCTGCCCTTCCTAGGCGTCTTCATCTACCTCATCGCCCGGGGCAAGAGCATGGGCCGTCGAGAGATCGACCACGCCCGCGCACAGCAGGCCGAGGTCGACGCCTACATCAAGAAGACCGCGGGCGGCGGGCTCTCGAGCGCCGACGAGCTCGCGAAGCTGTCCGACATGCGGACCCGCGGAGACATCACGGACGAGGAATTCCGCCGCGCCAAGGAACTCGTCCTCGGCGGCGCCGGTCGGCCGGGCCCCTCCGCCACGACCGACGCACCCTCCCCCCACTGAGCACGCACCCAGGAAACGAGGCACAAGATGACTACCACGCACGCCCCACGGGAGCACCCGGCGAAATACACCTGGGCCGCGGGCCTGATGGTCTTCGGCGCCGTCATGCTCTCCCTGGTCGGCATTCTCGACATCTTCCGCGGGATCATGGCGATCGCGCAGGACGAAGTCTTCGTCACCACACGCAACTACGTCTTCGCGTTCGACCTCACCGCCTGGGGCTGGATCCACCTCGTCCTGGGCGTGGTCGCGGTGATCGTCAGCTTCGGGCTGTTCCAGGCGGCGACATGGGCGCGCGTGGCCGGTGTGGTCATCGCCGGGCTCGTCGTCATCGCCAACTTCCTCTCCCTGCCGTACTTCCCGGTGTGGTCCGTCGTCATGATCGCGATGTCGGGGTTCATCATCTGGGCCCTGTGCGTCGCCAGGAAGGAAGACGTCGCGCCCGGCGGTACGCCCGGCGGCATGTGAGGCGCCGCGTGGCGTCGGCCGGAAGAGTATGGGCGGCACGTGCGGCCGTGCTCGCCCTGCTCGGCGGTGTGCTGGTCCTGTTTCTGGCCGCCGGAGCGCGCAGCCTGCTGTGGGTGCTGCTCGCGATGGCCGGTCTGGCACTCGCCGCGGTGGGGGCGTGGTGGATCCTCGCGCACACCGGGGTCGTACGCGCCTGTGGCGCGGCTCTGATGGTGGCCGCGCCGCTCACCGTCCTCGGCCTGTACGCCGTCGGCGGCATGCTGGGTCCGGCCGTCGTCTGCCTCGCGCTGTGGCTGATCGCGGGCGCCGCGGCGGGCAGCGCCCTGACATCCGGCTCCGCCTCCCGGGCACGGCCGGCCCAGGCGCCGCGTAACCCCTGGATCCTGATGAATCCGCGCTCCGGCGGCGGCAAGGTCGGCCGCTTCGGCCTCGTCGACCGCGCCCGCTCGATGGGCGCGCGGGTGACCGTGCTCGACGGACACCAGGACGTGTCCGCACTGGCACGGCGGGCCGTCGGTGAGGGGGCCGACCTCCTTGCCGTGGCGGGCGGGGACGGCACGCAGGCCCTGGTCGCGGAGGTGGCCCACGAACACGATCTGCCGTTCGTGGTGATCCCCGCGGGCACCCGCAACCACTTCGCCCTCGATCTCGGCCTGGACCGGGACGATCCCGCCGCGGCCCTGGAGGCGCTGACCGACGGCGTCGAGGTCAGGGTGGACCTCGGGTTCGCCGCGGACCGGGTCTTCGTCAACAACGCGTCCTTCGGTACCTACGCGGCCGTGGTCGGCGATCCCGCCTACCGGGATGCCAAGGTGCGCACGGCGCTGGACGACCTGCCCGAACTGCTCACGGGCGACCGCGTCCAGAGACTGCGGATGCGGTGCGGACGGCACCAAGCCGACGGGCTGCAGGCGGTGCTGGTCAGCAACAACCCCTACGGCTCCGCGGTGGGCCCGGGGCACGGCCGCAGGGACAGGCTGGACTCGGGACGGCTCGGTGTGCTGTGCGTACGCGTCGACAACGCCGTGCAGGCCGCGCGGTCCGTGGCCGGCAGAGGGGGCGGGTTCCGGCGTCTGGCCGGTGAGGAAGTGATCGTGGACGCGGACGACGCGACCGTTCCGGTGGGCATCGACGGGGAACACGTCGTGCTGCCCGCGCCCGTGGTGTGCAGGATCGTGCCGGGGGCTCTGCGCGTGCGCGTTCCCCGTCGTCACGTCACTCGCCGAAGCGGTCCGTCCGGGGCCGACTGGCCGCGTGTGCTCCGCCTCGCACGCGGAGCGTGAGCCTGAGATGCCGGGCACTCGCCCCGAGAAGGAACACCCACCCCAGCGGCGACGGCACACGCAACGCGGTCGTTCACCCCAGCGGTGGCGGGCCGCGCACCGCCGTTTCGAGGAGAGCGGGCCGGGCCGGCTGTGGGGACGGCTCTCGGCGGTCGACCTCTTCGCGCACTCCTTCCAGCTGGCGGCGCTCGCACTCCTGTGCTTCTTCCCTTTCCTGATCATCATCACCGCGGCGGCAGGACGCGACGCCGCCGTGGTCGTCACCGAGTGGCTGGGGCTCAACCAGCAGGCGGCACGGGCCGTGGCATCCCTGTTCAAGCCCGCGACGGGCTCGTACGCCCTCACCGCGACGAGCGCTCTGTTCCTCCTGCTCGGGGCACTGGCCGTGGCCGGCACGCTCCAGACCTGGTACCGCATGCTGTTCGACGTCCGGGGAGGCGGCTGGCGGACCAACGCGGCCCAGCTGGCCTGGCTCGCGGGGCTGCTCGGCTACGCCGCCGTGCAGAGCGCGTTCGGCAGGGCGTTCGGCGGGACACCCCTCCCCGGACTGATGGGCTTCCTCTGGTCGCTCGTCTTCTGGTGGGCGAGCATGTACGTGCTGCTCGTCGGAGCAGTGCCGTGGCGCGTCCTCTTTCCTCCGGCCCTGGTCACCAGCCTGTGCTGGACCGGGCTCGGTGTGTTCTCCGCCCACTGGTTCTCCGCGACGATCGTGGCCAACCAGCAGAAGTACGGCCCCATCGGCGTCGTCATGGTCATCCTGTCCTGGCTGGTGGCGGTCGGCGTGGTCATCCACCTCGGAGCCGTCGTGGGCCGCATGACGAGCGGAACCCTCACCGCGCGCAAGGACGGCGGAGGTGACGGCGGGCAGCGAGTCCACGGCGACGGCGGACACAGCGGTCGGGAAGCCCGCGAGGACGGCGAGTGAGCCGTTAGGGTGACGAAGAGAGGTTCCATGCCCTCGGCCGGGGCGGGGGACAGGCCGGCGGCTCCCGTGCGGGCCGCGTCGGATACGACCAAGGGGGGCTCCTTGGCGGGGAGTTCGGGCCGGCAGAAGCCGAGGACCACCTCGGCCGGCGACGGGGGCGTGGGAACTTCGCGCCCGACGTGCGTGCGGAACACCGGATCGGCGGCCCCAGGGCCGGTGACCGGCCGGTCGGCGTCCGCGGTGCTGCCGCCGTCACTGCGCGCGTGGCTCGGGCCGATCGCGGCCCTCGCCGCGCTCGTGGTCGTCGTGCTCGGGGTCCTGTACGCCGGCGCCGGCAAGCCCGGCCCGGTGGACGCGCGGATCGGGGCGGCGGTGGACGGCGTGCGGCCGCCGTGGCGGCACGTCGCTCTGGCCATGGACTTCCTGGGGGAGCCCGGGGGAGCGGTGGCACTGGTGGTGGCCCTCGTGACGGGCTGCCTGCTGCTCCGGAGTCCTCGCGCGGCGGTGCTCCTCGTTGCCGGCCTCGGCACGACCGTCGGGACGGCGACGCTGCTCAAGCACGTGGTGGGACGCACCATCCACGGCGAAGGCAACCTGTCCTATCCGAGCGGGCACACCGCCTTCCTCACCGCGCTCGCCCTCGTCGTGGCGCTGGCCGCGACCGGTCGGCTCGGCCTCGGCAGAACGGCCGGCACGGCACTCGTGCTCGCCGCGGCGCTGCTTGCCGGCGCCGCCATGGGGTGGGCGCAGGTCGCCTTGGGCGCGCACTACCCGACCGACGTCCTCGGTGGCTGGTGCACCGCGCTGGCGGTGACACCCGCGACCGCCTGGCTGGTCGACCGGATGGCTGACCGGCCGGCCGGTCAGCCATCCGGCGCCGGCCGGCGGGAGCGTGGCTGACCTCCCGTCAGGCCAATCGGCGGAACACGGGCTTCACCGGTCGTCCGGCCAGCCACGGGGTGGGGTCGCCGGCGTCCAGCGCCTTCCGGTACACCACACACGCCTGGGCCACCACGTCGACGGTGTGATCGATGTCGGCGTCGCCGAGCGCGCTGCTCACCACGAACGACGGGGCCAGCACCCCGCCCGCGAGGAGCCGCCGCAGGAACAGGGTGCGGTACTGCTGCGACGGCTGCCGGTTCTCGTCGAGGGTGGTGAAGACCAGGTTGCTGGCCCGGCCCCGGACGACGACGTGCTCGCCGACGCCCGTGGCGGCGGCGGCCTCGCGGACACCGGCGGCCAACCGCTCGCCGAGGGCGTGCAGCCGCGCGGTGACGCCCTCCTCGGCGTAGGTGGTCTGCACGGCCATCGCCGCTGCCAGGGAGTGCGTCTCCGCACCGTGCGTGGTCGACAGCAGGAAGACCCGGTCGCCGGAGTGGCGCAGCCCGCCCAGCTCCATCAGCTCGCGGCGCCCGGCCAGCGCGGAGACGGCGAACCCGTTGCCCAGCGCCTTGCCGAACGTGGAGAGGTCGGGGACGACGCCGTACAGGCCCTGGGCGCCCGCCTCGGACCAGCGGAAGCCGGTGATCATCTCGTCGAAGATCAGTACGCAGCCGTGCCGGTCGGCCAGCTCCCGCAGGCCGGCGAGGTACCCGGGCGGCGGCTCGGTGTGGGTGGCGGGTTCCAGGATCAGGCAGGCGACCTCGTCCCGGTACCGGGAGAGCAGCTCCTGAGTGGCGGCCAGGTCGCCGTAAGGGAACGTCACGGTCAGCTCGTTGGTCGCCGCCGGAATGCCGGCGGACATCGGCGTGGTGCCGATGAACCAGTCGTCGACGGAGAAGAACGGTTGGTCGGCGCAGAGGGCCACCCGCGGGCGCCCCGTGGCGGCGCGGGCGAGGCGCACCGCGGCGGTGGTGGCGTCGGAGCCGTTCTTCGCGAACTTCACCATCTCGGCGGTCGGCACCGTGGCCAGGAAGCGTTCCGCGGCCTCCAGTTCCACGACGGACGGCCGGACGAAGTTGCTTCCGCGGTCGAGTTCCCGCCGCACCGCCTCGGTCACGCGCGGATGGGCGTGGCCGAGGCTGACGGACCGCAGACCGGAGCCGTACTCGACGTAGCGGTTGCCGTCGACGTCCCACACGTGGGCACCGCGGCCGTGGCTGATGACCGGGGCCAGGTTCTCGGGGTACTGGTCGTCGCCCTTGGCGTAGGTGTGCGCGCCCCCGGGGACCAAGGCGTGCAGCCGTTCGTTCGCCGTCCGCGACCGGGGCAGGAGGAGCTCTCCGGTGTCTTCGGTGTTCACGGTCTCAACTTTCTTCGTGTTTCAGGACCTCGGCGAGGCTCGGCGCCTCACGGTCCCGCTGGGACATCGACGTGACCGGCAGGGGCCACGGAATGGCGAGCTCCGGATCGTCGAAGGCGATCGTCACGTCCTCGGCCGGATCGTGCGGGCGGTCGATCCGGTACGAGGTGTCGGCGGTGTCGGTCAGCGCCTGGAAGCCGTGCGCGCATCCCGCCGGGACGTACAGGGTCGCCTGCGTCTCGCCGGACAGCTCGAAGAAGGCCCGGCCCAGGTAGGTCGGCGAGTCCGGCCGCAGGTCCACGACGACGTCGAAGATCCTCCCGTACGAGCACCGCACCAGCTTGGCCTCGCCGGCGCCGGAGCGCAGGTGCAGGCCGCGCAGTACGCCCCGGACCGAGCGGGACAGGCTGTCCTGGACGAAGGCGTCCGGGTCGAGGCCCACCGAGCGGACCACGTCGGCGTCGAAGGTGCGGCAGAAGAAGCCGCGCTCGTCGGTGTACGGCGTCGGCTCGAAGAGGTACGCGCCGTCGATCGCCGCTACTTCGGTCGCCTTCATGGAGCCTCCCGCAGGGTCTGGGTCCGGCCGGCCGCCGGGAACAGGGCCGCCGTCAAGGCGTGGAACTGGTGATCGAGGAGCCGGGCGGCGGCCCGGTTCCGCTCGGTGAGGGTCTGCCGCAGCTCGGCCGACTGCTTCTCCAGCGCCCGGAACTGCTCGAACAGCCGGTCGGCGTCGAGCTCGCGCGCTGGGTGGCAGTACGCGCCGAGGCCCATCCGGTCCATGAGCGCGTCGCTCTTCGCCGCATAGGTGATGGCGAGCGTCGGCGTCCCGGTCTTCAGCGCGCAGATCAGGTTGTGGTACCGGATCGCGACGACCGTGTCGGCAGCCGCCATCTCCTTCATCAGGTCGGCCAGCGATTTCGGCTCGGCGGCGGTGACCAGCGGCGAGTCCACCGCGTCGAGGATGGCGGCGACCACCGAGGCATCGCACTCGTCGCCGGTGAGCAGCCGGACCGGTCTGCCCTCCCCGACCAGCGCACGGACGAACCGGATCGTCCCGTCGAGGTAGCGACGGTGGATCTCGTCGGCCCGGGCACGGTCGTCGTTGCCGCCGTGGAAGTCCATGACACCGACGCAGACTCGGCCCGGCGGGCCCGAGGGGGCGCTCGCGGGCGGCGTCGGCAGGGAGAAGGCGAGGTCCGGGTAGACCTCGTCGTGCGTGGTGTCCACGCCCATCGCCCGCATCGCGTCGCGGGACGGGGCGTCCCGGTACGACCGGTACGCGGCCAGCCGCGCCGACCAGCGCACCAGGGCCCGGGTCGGCCGGTTGCCGATCGCCGCGGCGCCGACGCTGACCAGCGCGACCCGGGTGCGGAACAGCCTGCCGGTCGCACAGAGCAGGAACAGCGAGTACGGGAAGCCCCACGGCCGCAGCGGCAGCGTGGCCTCCAGGACCCCCATGCCCGGCACGATCACCACGTCGTGCCGGCGCACCCAGGCAGCGGTGCGGAAGACGTCGACGAGTTTGCCCAGACCCTTCGCCGCGACCGCGCCGGCCCGCGACGCCGTCCGGTACTCCCCGCGGTTCCAGTGCAGCCGCGTCGCGGGGATCCCGAACCGGGCCGTGACCACCTCGGGGCCGCCGCACAGCGCGCTCACGACCGCCTCGGGGTGCTCGGCGCGGAGGTAGCCGAGCACGGCCTCCAGCGACCCGTCGTTGCCGAGGTTGCCGGAGCCGAGCAGGCCGAACAACCCGACACGCACGGGAGATCCGTCCGCTGACGTCATACCTGACTCCCTTCCCGACCGTCACGCCCGGCGACGAGGGCGTCGACGGAGACGGTGAGCCCGGCCGGGTCGACGGGGGCGCGGTCCTCGACCCGCTCGCCGGCGCCCGGCCGGACCCGGCTGGTCATCCACGCGGCCAGGTGGCGGTAGCACGCCCGCCGGTCGGCCGCGGACAGCGGGGCCCGCCGGATCGCCGAGGCGAAGCCCCAGACGTACTCGGCGAGCAGCCGGGGCGTCGGGTGCAGCAGTCCGGCCCGGCGCGGGTCGAGGTTGACGCACCGGGAGCGCTTGGACGGGTTCGCCCGCTCTGCGCGGGTGGGGTGGTCGCGGCGGAAGTACAGGAGTTCGGGCACCTGGTGGAAGCGCCCGTGCAGGGCGATCTCGGCGACGAACGTGCGGTCCGCGTGGTGGTAGCTGTCCATCGGCTTCACCCGGCGCAGCGCGTCGGCCCGGATCACCCCGTAGAAGTCGTCACCGCCGGGCTCGAACAGCATGCTGCGGAAGCGCACCGGCGCGTGCGGCGAGTCGGTGGCGAGCGTGTACTCGTACGGGACCTTCACCTGGCCGTCGCCGTCGATGACCGCCTGGTCGGCGTGCGCGAGGATCACGTCCGGTCGCTCGTCCAGGGCTTCCACACAGCGCCGCAGCAGGTCCCGGCCGTACAGGTCGTCGTGCGAGGCCCACTTGAACAGCTCGCCGCGGGACTCGGCGAACACATGGTTGTGGTTCGGCGTGGCGCCGATGTTCCGGGGCAGCCGGAGGTACCGGATGCGGGAGTCCTTCGCGGCGTACCGGCGGCAGATGTCCTCGGTCCCGTCGGTCGAGGCGTTGTCGGAGACGACCAGTTCGAAGTCCTCGTAGGTCTGGCCGAGCAGGGCGTCGAGCGACTCGGCCAGGTACTCCTCGCCGTTGTACACGGGCAGGCCGATGCTCAGCCTGGGTCGGTCGGTCATGGGGTCCTCACTTCGGGAATGGAGTTCGGGCGGTGCTCCCGCAGAGCGGACCGCAGGTGCAGCCACCACACGGCCGAGCCGCTGACGGTCGCGGCGGCGACGCCCCAGGCCGAGCCGACCGTGCCGGCCGCGGCCGCCCCGCCGAGCCCGCCGCCGACGTAGCAGGCGGAGGCGAACAACTGGCAGCGCAGGCTGCGTCGGGCCGCGCCGAGCGCGCGCAGCCCGGCCGCCGCGCCGGTGCCGAGACCCGCGCCCGCGACGCCGAGGGTGATCGGCACGACGAGCCGCGCGGCGGAGTGCCAGACGCTGCCGAGCACCAGCTCACCGAGCCGGTCCGGCACCAGCAGCAGCGCCGAGCCCCAGACCAGCGCGGCGGCGGCCTGCCCGCCGCCCAGCAGGAGGCAGAACATGCCGAGGCGGTGCGGGGCCTGCCGCAGCACTCGTGCCGCCTCCGGGACGGTGACCAGAGACAGTCCCATCAGCACGGCGAGGAACGGGCCCATCAGGAGCTCGGCGCCCCGCACCGCGCCCACCGCGCCGACCCCGACGATCGCGCCGAGCCCGTACGCCCGCAGCTGGCTCGCGCCGC
The DNA here is from genome assembly GCF_017526105.1 of Streptomyces cyanogenus. Classification (NCBI taxonomy): domain Bacteria; kingdom Bacillati; phylum Actinomycetota; class Actinomycetes; order Kitasatosporales; family Streptomycetaceae; genus Streptomyces; species Streptomyces cyanogenus. The sequence continues at coordinate 1,059,247 of NZ_CP071839.1, read as the reverse complement.
TGAGGCTGACGTTCTCGACCAGGTACCGGTAGCCGAGATCGCGCTGTTCGCGAAGCCACCCACGCGCCCCGGCCGGCCGGGGCCGCACGCCGGACTGGAGGCAGCCGTACGCGGCGGCCACCGCGGCCGACGCACCCCAGGCGAGCACGAAAGCGGCCACGCTGCCCACGCGGGCCGCCACGACCATGGCCGGGACGAGCGCGACGCCCCACACCAGGTCGTTGACGAACGCCTTCCGCCCGGCGCCGGCGGCGAAGAACGAGAACCGCCAGGCGTCCTGCAGCAGCAACCCCGGCAGCGTGACACCGAGGCAGACGAACGCGGGCCCCACACGGCCGCCGAGCGCCGGCCCGACCGCCACGCACACCGCGCCGACGGCCGCGCCGACGCCGAGCGCGGTCCCCGACGACCGGACCACCGCCGCGCGCCAGGACGCGTCCGGCACGCCGCTGAAGCGCACCACCAGCGGGTCGGTGGCCAGCCCGCGGGAGACGTTGAGCACCACGCCGTAGGTCACCCAGGCCAGGCTGAACACGCCGAACGCGGTCACCCCCAGCGAGCGCGCCACGTAGATCCCCACCACGAAGTTGCTCATGCTGGAGGCCGCCTGGTCGGCCAGCCCCCAGGAGAGCCGGCCGGCGAGGGCCCGCCTGGCGGAGCGGGCCGGCGCCGTCGCCTTCTCCCCCGGGGTGGTCATCGGCGTCATGCCTTGATCAGCCCGGCGCCGTGCAGGGCGCCGGCCGCGGCGGCGACGGTGTCGAACGGCAGCCCGGACCGCTCGGCGACGTCCAGCAGACCGTGCTCGCCGTCGGAGAGGCTGAGCACCCACAGCATGGCCATCTGGGCCTCCTTCGCGTCGCTGCGGCCGCCGAGCGAGTCGTACAGCCCACGCCGGCCCAGCTGCGGCTCGCCGTACGGGCTGAGGTTGACGTACCGCCGGTTGCGGTCCAGCACGGCGAACGCCTCACGGCACACGGCGAGCGTGTCCGCCATCGCCGCCGGGGAGACGAAGCCCAGATCGTCCGCCGAGGTGTGGTACTCGGGATAGCCGGCGTACGGGGTCCGGCTGAGCGAGCCCACGCCGAGGTCGAACCCGGGCGAGCAGAACTGCCGCTCGTCGTAGCCGTACGGAGTGAACTCGGTGACGCGATGCGGGCGTTGGGAGGCGGACAGCACGTGCCGCATCACCCGGTCGATCTCCGCGTCGCCGCGCCTGCTCTGCTTGTACGTGAGGTGACCCGGGTCGCCGGCACAGGCCAGCACCAGCCCGTGCCTGACAAGCTCCACCCGGTCCGCGTTGCGGGCCAGCCAGGTGATCGCCCCGATGGTGCCGGGCGCGAACAGGAACCGGTAGGTGTAGTACGGCCGCTGCTCCGCCAGCGCCCGGGCCAGGAACGTCGCCACCGCGACGCCGGCCAGGTTGTCGTTGGCCAGCGACGGGTGGCAGACGTGGCAGGAGACGATCACCTCGTCCGCGACCTGCCCGGGGATCACGTGCTCGGCGTAGGTGAGGTGGCCGTCGGTGAGCGTGGAGTCGATGCGTACCTCGTACTCGCCGTCGGGCAGCGCGTCCAGGGTCTCCTGGGCCAGGCAGAACCCCCATTCCGGCTTGTAGTAGCTGGTGCGGTACGGCACCCAGGACGGGTGGTCCGGCAGGGTGTGCAGGTGTCCGCGCAGGTCGGCCAGCGGCATGGTCGCCGACACCGGCAGGCTGTAGCCGAGCACGTGCAGGTTGGACGCGGCGAAGTCGACGACCCGGTTGCCGGCGGCGTCGGCGATGTACGCGTCCCGGATGTTCCACTCCTGCGGCACCGTCCAGTCGAGCACCTGCGTCCCGGTCGGCACCTCGTGCACCTGCAGCGGGACGTACTCCCCGACGATGTCCAGGGTGGCGCGCACACCGTCGCCGGTGATGCTGCGGCACAGCGGGTACAGCCGCTCCACCAGCGCGTACATCTCTTCGCCGGCCGCGGTCACCGGCGCCACCGCAGGGTGTCGTCCACCGCACCGGCGTCGGAGGCGGATCGCAGCACCGCCAGCCGGGTGAAGCGCCGGTCGAAGTCCTCCCGGGTCAGCCCGTGTGTCCGGTAGGCCTCGGCGAGTTCGAGCGCGCCCTGCTTCACCGTCCATTCGCAGTCGAAGCCGGGCACCGCGGCACGGAACCGCGAGAAGTCCACCCGGTACGACCGCGGATCGGAGCCGGTCTCCCCGGTGATCACCACCTTGGAGCCGGGCACCGCCTCGGCGACCTGCTCGGCGATCTCGGCGACCGTGACGTTGTTGACCTCGCTGCCGATGTTGAACGCCCGGTCGTGCACCGCTTCCCGCGGCGCGGTCAGCGCGGCCGTGAAGGCCCGTGCGATGTCGGCGGCGTGCACCAGCGGGCGCCAGGGGGTGCCGTCGGAGAGCACCAGCACCTCGCCGGACAGCAGCGCGTGGCCCACCAGGTTGTTCAGCACGATGTCGGCGCGCAGCCGGGGCGAGTAGCCGAAGGCGGTGGCGTTGCGCATGAACACCGGGGTGAAGTCGCCGTCGGCCAGGGCGTGCAGGTCGTCCTCCACCCGCACCTTGGACTCCGCGTACGGCGTCACCGGGCGCAGCGGGGCGTCCTCGGTCACCAGGTCGTCACCGCCGGCGGCGCCGTAGACCGAGCAGGTCGACGCGTACAGGAAGCGCCGCACTCCGGCGTCGCGGGCCAGCCGGGCCAGCCGTACGGACGCGTGGTGGTTGATGTCGTAGGTGAGTTCCGGTGCCAGCGATCCCAGCGGGTCGTTGGAGAGCGCGGCCAGGTGGATCACGGCGTCCACCCCGGCCACGTGGTCGGCCGTGACGTCGCGCAGGTCCACCCGCGGCCCCGGCGGGTCCGCGGGCGTCGGGCCGAGGACGCAGTCGGCGAACAGACCGGCGTCGAGGCCGACGACCTCGTGTCCGGCGGCGGTGAGGACCGGGGCCATCACGGTGCCCAGATAGCCCTGGTGTCCGGTCAGCAGTACGCGCAAGGTTCAACCCCCCAGGTCGAGCTTGGATTTGGTGACGGCGAACGCTTCGGCGTAGCGCTCGTGGCATTCGATGCCCCGGATCCGCGCAAGACCGAGGAAGGCCTCGCGGTCGTACCAGGGCCGGTGCCGCTGCGACGGGTAGTGCTCCTGCAGCAGCCGCACCTTCTGTTCGGCGACCTCCGGCGACAGCGGCTGGTACGCCGCCGGCCGGCCGAGATCGCCGTCCCACTTGACGATCTCGTAGCCGAGCACGAGGTGGTCACGGAACGCGGTGGGTATCAACTGCGCCAGGCCGCGGTGGTCCTGGTGCGCGTCGTCGGTCCGCGGGGCCAGGATCAGGTCCGGCTCGGTCTGCCCGCGCAGCTCCTCGACCGCGGCCTTGGCCTCGTCCCAGCGCACGGGCAGCCGGCCGTCCGGCAGCTTGAGCACGGTCAGCCGCAGGTCGGCACCCGGACAGAAGGCGGCGAGCGCGGCCCGCTCCTCCTGCTCGCGGTCGGTGCCGCCACCGGAGAGCACCAGCACGTCGACGCGCAGACCCGGCCGCGCGAGGCACAGCGTGAGCAGGGTGCCGCCGGCACCGATGGCGATGTCGTCGCAGTGCGCCCCCACCGCGACGATCCGCTCCAGGGGCCCGGTCCCGAGCCGGATCACGCGCTCACCCCCGCGCCGTCCCGTTCCCACACGGCCCACGGACGGTCGCCCCTGGCGTACGCCTCGTCGAGCGCGGCCCGCTCCTTGACGGTGTCGGTCGGCTTCCAGAAGCCGCGGTGCTGGTGCGCCACCAGGCGACCCTGCTTGGCCAGTCCGGCGCATCCGTCCGCGACCAGGTCCCCGTTCTCCGGGATGTGGTCGAAGACCTCCTGACGGAGCACGAAGTAGCCGCCGTTCTCCCACAGCGGCAGTTCGCTCACCGCAGTGATGCCGCCCACGAGGCCGTCCTCGCCCAGCTCCACGCAGTGGAACGAGGACTGCGGCGGCACCACCATCATCGACGCGCCGGCGTCGCGGCGGGCGAACCGGTCGATCATCTCCGGCAGCGGGGCGTCGGTGAGCACGTCGGCGTAGTTGGCGAGGAACATCTCGTCGCCGTCCAGGTGGTGCCGCACCCGGCGCAGCCGCTCCCCGATCGGTGACTCGATGCCGGTCTGCGCGAACGTGATCGTCCAGTCCGCGATGTCGGTGGACAGCAGCTCGGTCCGCCCGCCCCGCAGCACGAAGTCGTTCGACGTCGTCTCCTCGTAGTTGAGGAAGAAGTCCTTGATGTGGTGGGCGCCGTAGCCGAGGCACAGGATGAACTCCGTGTGCCCGAAGTGCGCGTAGTAGCGCATCACGTGCCAGATCAGCGGCCTGGGGCCGACCATCGCCATCGGCTTGGGCACGTCGTCCGCGGCACCGCTCCGCATCCGCATCCCGTAACCGCCGCAGAACAGGACGACCTTCATGCTGTGACCCTTCCAGAGGCGACCTCGACGATGCTCAGTTCCGGGATGGGAAAGACGAGGCGTCCGCCCCAGTCGCCCACGTAGGACAGCTGCTCGACCAGCTCGGCCCGCAGGTTCCACGGGAGGACGAGCACGTAGTCCGGTTTGTCCGCGGCTATCCGCTCGGGCGGCAGGACCGGGATGCGGGTGCCCGGGGTGAACCTGCCGTGCTTGTAGGGGTTGCGGTCGACCGTGTACGGGAGCAGGTCGGGCCGGATGCCGCAGTGGTTGAGCAGGGTGTTGCCCTTGCCCGGGGCGCCGTAGCCGACGACCGTCTCGCCGCGCTCGGCCGCCTCGACGAGGAACTTGAGGAGGTCCCGGCGTACCTTGGCCACCCGCGCGGAGAACTCGGTGTACCCGGACAGCTCCTGCAGTCCGGCGGCCTTCTCCCGGTCCAGCACGTCGGTCACCCGCCGGCTCGGCTCGCCGGCCACCTCCGACGGACGGGCCCACAGCCGGATCGAGCCGCCGTGCGTGGGCAGCAACTCGACGTCCACGAGCGCGAGTCCGCCGCTCGCCAGGGCCCGGATCGCGGACGCGACCGTGTAGTACTGGAAGTGCTCGTGGTAGATCGTGTCGTACTGGTTCTCCTCGATCAGGGTCAGCAGGTGCTGCACCTCGATGGAGACCCAGCCGTCGTCGGCGACCAGGGCGCGCAGCCCCCGGGTGAACCCGACCACGTCGGGGATGTGCGCGTACACGTTGTTGGCCACGACCAGGTCCGCCGGGCCGTGCTCGGCGCGGACGTCCGCGCCGGTGGCCGGGTCCAGGAACCTCGTGAGCGTGGGCACGCCCGCGTCCCGGGCCGCGGCACCGACGTTCACCGAGGGCTCGATGCCGAGGCAGCGGATCCCGCGGTCCACCACATGGCTGAGCAGGTACCCGTCGTTGCTCGCGACCTCGACCACGAAGGAGTCGGGGCCGAGAGCCAGCCGCCGTACGGCGTCGGCGACGAACGTGCGCGCGTGCTCCACCCAGGAGGTCGAGTAGGAGGAGAAGTACGCGTACTGGGTGAAGGTCTCCTCCGGCGTGATCAGCGGAGGGATCTGCGCCAGCCAGCAGTCGGTGCAGACCCGCAGGTGCAGCGGGTACGCCGGTTCCGGCTGGTCCAGTTGGTCCGCGGCGAGAAAGCTCTCACATGGTGGTGTCGCCCCGAGATCGACGACGCTCGTCATCGCTTCCGAGCCGCAGAGTCGGCATCGTGTCATCTGCTGTCCCCATCCCCCCTGCTCGCGCGGGTGTCCCCGCCGCGAGCCAGTGCTGACCGACCCGCGATCGCGGTGCGGTACTCCTCAACCAGGCGCTCCAGCCCGACGGCCGGGCTGAAGTCCTGTTCGTAACGGCGCCGGGCCGTCCGCCCCATCTCCCGGCCCCGGGCCGGCTCGGCCGTGATCCGGCGCAGGCAGGACGCGAGCGAGGCGGCGTCGCCCGGCCGGTGCAGCAGCCCGGTCACCCCGTCCTCGACGAGTTCGACGAAGGCGCCGTGACCGGCGGCGACGGTCGGGACGCCCGCCGCCATCGCCTCCACAACCACCAAGCCGAACGCCTCCAGCCACGTCGAGGGAGCCACCACGGCGACCGACCGCGCGACGGCCTGCCGGCACCGGGCCGTGTCGTACAGGCCGGCGTACTGCACGTCGTCGCGGCCCGCCGCCCAGGCGGCAACCTCCCCTTCCAGCGGCCCCGCGCCGGCGATCACCAGCGGCACGCCCACCCCACCGCCGGCGGCGATCTCGTCCCACGCGGCCATGAGCAGCCGCACGCCCTTGGCTTCCGCGAGCCGGCCGAGATAGAGCAGATGCTCGCCGGGGCCCGTCCGGCAGACGCCCGGATCGGGCACGAAGTTGTGCTTCACCGCCAGCCGTTCGGCCGGCATGCCGGCCCGTACCAGCACGTCGCGCTGCGCCGCGGAGATGCACAGGAACCGCTCCACGCCGGACCACCACCGGCGCCGGTTGACCGACAGGCTGACCGCGAGCGGCACCGTCGCCAGCCGGGAGCCGCGGTAGCAGCCGTGCCGGACGGCGGGCAGCGGCACGGACCCGACGCACTCGGCGCACGGCCGGCCGTCGCGCTGCAGCGTGCCGGGCGGGCAGACCTGGGTGTAGTTGTGCAGTGTGGCGACGGCGGGCACACCGGCGTCGGCGCAGGCGGCCAGGACCGCCGGCGACAGCAGCGGGAAGACGTTGTGGACGTGCACCACGTCCGGCCGCTCGGTGCGCAGCAGGGCGGCGAGTTCCGAGCGGACCGCCGGGTTCCACGGCACCAGCAGCGGCAGCGCGGCCTTGCCCAGCAGGGACCGGGCGGCGATGTCGTCGCTGCGCCGCTCGAACAGCCCGACCCGGTGGCCGGCGCCGCGCAGCAGGGCCACCTCCTGGTCGACGACCTTGTTCTCCCCGCTCGGCTGCGCCGAGGCGTAGCGGTTGTGCACCACGAGGACGTGCATGCTCAGGTCGCCTCCGATCGTTGGGCCCATCGCGGGACGCGTCGTCGAGGCACCTCGGGCGCCGGGAGGGCGGTGGTGGCCGTGGCGGGTGCCGCCAGCAGCGAGGCGGCCACGGTGAGATGCAGCAGATACGGCGAGGCGTCGCCCAGCCCGGCCTCGGTGTACGACGCGATCGCGCAGTAGCTGATCAGGAAGACGGCGCAGGCCCTCGCCGGCGACGGTGGCCGCAGCAGCGCGACGCCGCCCAGCACGATGATGATGGCCGCGACGAGGCCGACGCCGATCAGGCCCTGCTCGTTGTACACGGCCAGCCAGCTGTTGTCGATCGGCAGCCCGCCGTACGACTTGTCGCCCAGGCCCACGCCGAACAGTTCCTCCGAGGCCGACCGGGGCGCAGCCAGCAGGGCGTCCCAGACCTTGGCCCGACCGGTGAGGTTGGAGAAGTTCTCCTTGCTCTGCCCGCGCAGGAACCACGCCTGCAGCGCGGAGGCGAACCCCACCGCTGCCACCACGGCGATCAGCACCGCCCAGGTGAAGAACCGGCGCGCGGCGGCGCTGGTCAGGAGGAGCGAGCCGATCGCCAGCGCCAGCCCGATGAACAGGCCGAGCGTGGCCGTCCGGGTGTGGGTCAGCGCGAGCAGGACGAACGACGGCACGATGACCACCGCCGCGCTGACCTTGTCGGTCCGGCGATCCAGCACGAGCAGCACGGTGAGCCCGATGATCACCGCGGCGTACTGCCCGATCTGCGGCGGGGTGAGCGGCCACAACGCGCCGACCAGCCGCCCGCCGTAGAGGTCGGGAAGGGCGGCGCCCGGTGAGATGACCAGGCCGGCGGCCACCGAGCCGAGCACCGCGAAGTACATCCGGATGTGGTGCCGCACGAACGTCAGGCCGCCGTCCCACCAGCGGCTGAGCAGCCACAGCGTGCCGACGAAGAGAGTCAGCCGAACGCAGCGGAACAGCGCGCCGAACCCGGACTCCAGGTGCACGCTGGAGATCACGCTCATCGCCAGCAGCAGGGTGAGCAGGAGCAGGAAGGCGCTGGCCCGGATGCGCAGCCGGAGATTGAGTGCGAGCGCCAGCGCGAACGCGGCGACCAGCGCGCCCATGGTGACCATCTGGATGAGGGAGCGGGGCAGCGGGACGATGGTCTTCGCCCCAGCGGAGCCGAGCGTGTTGAGGACCAGCAGCCCCCAGACCGTCCCGACGATCCTCGACGTGGGATCCGCGCGCATCTCAACCACCGTCCCCTGCGCGGAAGGTACTGCCCGCGTCCTGCCGGTACGGCGTGCCCTGCCACTGCCCGAAGTCGATGATCCGGCTCGGGTCGAGGGCGACGAACTTCCACGGTCCGAGGTAGACGTTGTCGTGCCAGCGGTTGTGCTGCCGGCGGGTGATCGCCTCCGCCACCCGCTCGCCCTTGTACGGCGACCAGTCCGGATAGGTGCCGTAGTTGGCGAGCACCGCCATACGGTCGCACCTCACCGTGCAGTCGACGACGGACTTGTCCAGCACGAAGCGGTTGGCGTGGATGTCCACCCGCTGGGTCTTCCACCGGCAGTCGGCGTACAGCGGTGCCGTGGCGATCGCCGGCTGGGCGCAGCGGGAGGTGTCCTTCACCAGCAGCGTGCAGTCACCGGACGAGGTGTTGGCCGGGCTGTTGCAGAACCGGTCGGCGTTCTCCCACAGGGTGATCCCGGACCAGTTGTTCTCCAGCACGTTCCGGTAGATCTCGATCTTGTCGGTGCGGGCCCGGATCCGTGGTTCGCCGCCGGACTCGGACAGGTAGAGGGTCGCGAACGGGAAATTGTCGCCGCGGGCGGCGTACCTGCGGCCCTCGACCCAGTTGTTCCGCCGGATCGTGTTGCCGCGGACGACCGCGTTGTAGCTGGTCTCGTAGATCAGCGCGGCACCGTCGTTGGCCTCCAGCACGTTGTCCTCGATGCGGAAGTCGTTGTTGTTGGTGTCCGCCCACAACCCCGCCCCGCGGTTGTCGTGCACCCAGTTGCCGCGTACGTCGGCGCCGTCGACGGCCCAGAACTTGACGCCCGCGGTGCAGCCGCAGCCGGGCCGCCGCCGCTCCCAGTCGTCCCTGTTGTTGCCCGCGATCTCGTTGCCCTCGACCACCAGGCCGCTGATGCGGCCGGTGGCCTTGTACGCGTTCATGCCGTACTGACCGTTGCCGCGCAGGCAGCTGGCGCGGACCTGCTGGCGGGCACCGGCCATCAGCCCGGCGCCGGAGTTGTTCTGGATGGTCGCGTGCTCGATCACCCACCCGTCGGCCGAGTCGTGGTTGACCACGCCCTCGTTCTGGGGCGCGACGAAACCCTGCACGGTCAGGTAGCGGATGGTGACGTCGCGGGCGGTGCCGCCGAACGCGTACTGGTTCTTCTCCCGGCCGTCGAGCACCGCGCCCGGTGCGCCCAGGTAGCTGTCCCCCTTCTTGGGGACGACCTGGGCGTAGCGGTCCGGGTCGAGTCTGTGCCGGCCCGGCCGGAGCCAGAACGTGGTGTTCGGGGGGCTGCTCCTGGTCTTCGCGGCGAGGTCACCGACCACCGCGGGGTCGACCGTCACCGCGCCCGCCGGCGCCTTCGCCGGGCCGGTGGCGGGTTTGGCGCACACCTGGGCCACGGACCGGGCCGCGGACGTGGACGGCGCGGCGGTCGGCTCCGGCCGCGTGGCCGCCGTGCTGCTCTCACAGCCGGTCGCCGCCAGCAGGGCCAGCGTCAGCGGTGCCGCCGCCGACGCCCAGTGCCGCCTCTTGATCCCCACGCGCCCCCCTAGCCGCGGAACCCGAGCACGGTGGTGAAGCCCTCCGCGCCGTCCGTGAAACCGGTGCCGATCAGCGTGGTGGTGGGTTCCTTGCGCCCGAAGCCGGCGGAGTACCAGCCCAGCGGCGGATCGGTCTCGCCGCGGTGCGCCCGCCAGGACAGCTGCCCGGGCAGTTCGAGCACCGCGGACCGGTCCTCGCCGTCCCTGGTCCAGGTGAGCACGGCCCGATGGCCCGCCAGGTCCGCGCTGACGGCCGGTCCGAGGTGGAACGCCAGGCGCGCGGCCCGGCGCGGGCCGGGCACCTCGTCCAGGATTCTCAGCTCCCGGCTCGCGGCGGTCAGCTCCACCCGGCGGCGGTGCACGCAGCGCCCGTAACCGTCGTGCTCCGCACACCAGCGGCTCACGCCCCCGTCGGACGTGCCGGTGACCAGGACGCGGCTCCTGGCATGCCGGGTCCACAGGAACGGGCCACCGGAGACGGACTGGTCCGCGCCGTCCAGTTGCAGGGTGTTGTGGCCGAGGGTCGACCGGAAGTACCGCCGCCACTCGGGCTGCCCGTGGTAACAGTACGTCCCCGGGTCGGCGAGCACGTCGACCCCGTCGTACCGGACCTCGACGGACAGCGCGTCCGCGTGGGCGTGCGCGGCGATGGACAAAAAGCCGTGCGGACCGCCGTCGCAGCGGCACCAGATCTCCCCCGGACCGCGCAGGATGGTCATCCCCGCGTCGGCGAAGTGGGCCGGCCGGCCTGCCGGGCGGGGCACGGCCGGTGCGGTGCCGTTTCTCGCGTACGGCCGGATGAGCGCGGCCAGCAGCGGGGTGCGCACATCGGTGCCGGTCACCGCCGGCCACCAGGCGAGCCGGCCGAACACAGCGTCCCCGGTGGCCAGCAGCGAGGCCCAGCGGTCGGTGCCCGTGCCGTCCACCACCAGACCGTGCCCGTCGTCCGCGTCCCCCTGGCGCGGCGGCCGCAGCCGGCCGTCCACGATGGCCGCGAGCGCGTCGGTCATCCGCAGCAGCACCAGCCGGACGGTCGCGGGCACCGGCACGCCGGCGGCGTCCGCCTCCGCCACCGCGGCCAGGCCCAGCTCCAGCACGAGTCCGTGGTACTCGGTGGCCAGTTCGCGGTTGAGGCCGGAGGGGAAGGTGTTGCCGCGCAGGTGCCGATCCAGCGACCGCAGCGCGTCGGCCCGCCAGCGCGCCGAGGCGGGGAACCAGCCGAACGCGCAGGCCGCGGCGAACTGCCCGGCGGCCTCGGCGATGACGTGGTTGTTCGCCGACGACCCCCGGCTGGGGAAGGCGGCCAGCCAGCGCTGGTGGTGCCAGATCTGGTTCCGCGCGACGGGGTTGTCCTCGAACAGCCCGGCCGCACCCGGCCAGCCGTCGAGCAGCCGGCGGATCCACACCCAGGACAGCAGCCGGATCCCCAGCTCGATGCCACTGGTCCAGTGCACTCCGCGCAGGGGCGCGTTGCCCGCCCACCACGACCGCAGGTGTCGGGCCACCCGCTCGGCGTACCGCTCGTCCCCGGTGATCGCGTAGGCGGCGGCGAGCACGGTGAGGTACTGGTGCCGGGACGGCTCCCAGATCTGCTTGATGTCCCCGACCGCGTCCTCGTTCCGGTACGGCACGTCGAAGGCGTAGCCCAGGGGAGCGCGGCGCCCGGTCTTCGGGTCGTACCACCAGTCCGGGTCGGCCAGGTCGTCGCGGACCACCCCGAAGAACTCGGCGTGCCCGTCCATCAGCCGGTCCGCCTCGGCGAGCAGACGTTTCGCGGCGTCCGGCGGCACGGCGGCGATCGTCCCCGCGGGCAGGAGCGCGGTGAAGCGGGCGCCGGTCACGCCCGGGCAGTCCGGCGGCACCGACCGCCACCGCCGCCTGCGCACCGCGTCACCCACCCGGCCGCCGACCTCCCGCGGCCCCATCCGGGACAGCCGCCGCAGGTACCAGCCCGCGCTCATCGTCATCGCGTCCTCGCCAACGTCACCGGGGCGCCGCCGGCCACGGCGGTCTGCACGGCGAGGGTGGCCGCCGTGGTGGCGACCAGCGACCGAAGCGGCACCGGCATCGGCCCGCCGGTCCGCACGGCCTTGACGAACGCGGCCAGTTCGGCGTTCTGGCCCTTGTCCCGGGCCTTGGGCAGCCGCGAACTGACCCACCGCTTGTGGCCGTGGACCGAGGCACGGACGAAGTCGTCGAGCCGCAGCACCTTGCCGTCCGCGACCAGGTCCAGCGTCTCCTTGGGAAAGCCGGGCGCGCCGGTGGTGACGTAGCTGATGGTGGCGGTGGACCCGTCCGGGTAGCGCAGGACGACCTGCAGGTCTTCGTTGCCCGACGAGGCGACCGCGTACACCGAGACCGGGTCGGCGTCGAGCAGCCAGCTCGCCGTGTCGATGAAGTGCCCGCCCTCGCCGGCGAACCGGGAGCCCTCGGTGCCCTGCTGCAGGTACCAGCTGCCGTGGTCGAGGCGGCCCGCGTTGACCAGGTAGCGCAGGTTCGCCGGACCCGTCCGGGCGCCGAACCGGTTCCTGGCCTCCCGCAGCAGCGGCGCGAACCGGCGGTTGAAGCCCACCTGCAGCCGGTCGTTGCCGGACTCCTCCACCGCCGCGAGCACACCGGCCAGCTCGTCCTCGGTGAGCGCCAACGGCTTCTCCACGAACACCGACTTGCCGGCCAGCAGCGCTCTGCGGGTCAGTTCGGCGTGCGAGCTGTGCCGGGTGACGACGAACACCGCGTCGATGGACTTGTCACCGAGCACGGCGTCGAGATCGGTGGTCGCCTCGTCGAAGCCGAACTTTCGCTGCGCGTTGGCCGCGGACAGCGCCGTCGTGGTGACGACGGTCGACAACGTCACGCCGTCGCGCCGGGCCAGGTGCGGCAGCAGCATCGACGTCGCGTAGTTGCCCGCGCCGACGAACGCCAGGCGCACCGGCGCACCGGCGGCCCGGGCCGGGGCGGACAGCCCGCCGCTGGGTGGCTTCACCGCGGGCACGGCCACCGCCGGGGCCGCCGTCTCCTCCGCCGTCCCCGCGTGTTCGGGGTAGCGGAACAGCACGGCGACGGCCTTCAGCTCGCCGTCCTTCAGGCGCTGGTAGGTCTCGACGGCGTCATCGAAGTCGGCGACGTGGGAGACCAGCGGCTCCACGTCGACGCTGCCGCGGGCGACGAGATCGAGGAAACACGCCAGGTTGCGGCGCTCGGTCCAGCGCACGTAGCCGATCGGGTAGTCCCGGCCCTCCAGCTCGTACTCCGGGTCGTAGCGCCCGGGGCCGTAACTGCGGGAGAACCGGACGTCGAGCTCCTTCTCGTAGTACGCGTTCCACGGCAGGTCCAGGCGGCACTTGCCGATGTCGACGACCCGCCCACGGTCCCGGCTCAGCCGGGCGGCCAGCTCGACGGGCTGGTTGCTGCCGCCGCCGGCGGCCAGGTACACCTGGTCCACGCCGTGGCCGTCGGTGAGTTCGGCGACGGCGGTTTCCACGGCCGCGGAGGCGGGGTCGCCGCAGGCCGCAGCGCCCAGGCGCTCGGCCAGCTCGCAGCGCGCCGGGTCGGGGTCGGCCCCGATGACGCGGGCTCCCGAGGCGGCCAGCAACTGCACCACCAGCTGCCCGATCAGCCCGAGCCCGATGACCAGCGCCACGTCGCCGAGCTGCGGTTCGCCGCGGCGGACGCCCTGCAACGCGATCGACCCGACGGTGCCGAAGGCGGCGTGCCGCGGCGCGAGGCCCTCCGGCACCCGGGCGTAGAGGTTCTTCGGCACCCAGTTCAGCTCGGCGTGCAACGCGTGCTCGTTGCCGGCGCAGGCCACCAGGTCACCGACCTTCACATCGTCGATCCCGGCGCCGACCTGCTCGACCACCCCGCACAGCGAGTAGCCCAGCGGTGTGTAGGAGTCCAGCTTGCCCATCACCTTGCGGTAGGTGGCGGGCACCCCGTTGGCGGCCACGCTCTGCACGACCTTGGCCACCTGGTCCGGCCGGGAGCGGGCCTTGCCCAGCATCGACATGCCGGCCTCCGAGACCTTCATCAGCTCGGTCCCGGTGGAGATCAGCGAATAGGCACTGCGCACCAGCACACCGCCCGGCTTGCACCCCGGCACCGGCACGTCGAGCAGCGCCAGCTCACCGCTCTTGTAGTTCTGCACAACCTGTTTCACCTGAAGTCCTCTTGTCTCTACGCCGTCGAGGGGGAGTTCTGGCCGGTCCCGGAGGTCGCGCTGCGGTACCAGTACTCGAGAGTCAGCACATGCCACAGATGTTTGGAGAAGTCCCGGTGCCCGGCGGCGTCCTGGGCGACCATCCGCGCCAGCGCGTCGCGGCGCAGGAACCCGGAACGGACGAGCACGCCGTCGTCGACCACGTCGCGCACCAGCGGGGCCAGGTCCCGGCTCATCCAGGCGCGCAGCGGGGCGCTGAACAGGCCCTTGGGCCGGTACACGATCTCCCGGGGCAGGACCGAGGCGGCCGCCTCCTTCAGAACCGCCTTGCCCTGCCGTCCGGCGATCTTCCGGTCACCGGGCACGGCGAACGCCGCCTTGACCACCTCGACGTCCACGTACGGCACCCGCACCTCGGTCGACGCGGCCATGCTCGACCGGTCCGTGTACGCGAGGTTCAGGCCCGGAAGGAACATCCGGGCGTCGGCCAGGCACATGCGGTTGACGAAGTCGTCGAGGTCGTTGTCCCGGTAGGTGTCCGCGTGCTCGGTCAGCACGTCCTCGACCGTCCCGGCCAGGTCCGGATCGACCAGGCCGAGCAGCTCGTCCCGGTCGTACATGGTGTAGCTGCGCCGGAACGCGGTCTCCTCGGGCAGGTCGGCGAAGGAGAGGAACCGCTTCGCGAAGCGCACCGACCGGTAGCCCCGGCGGCTCGTCGCGACCGGCAGCCGGTCCACGGCCCTGGACAGGCCGCGCCGCAGGGGACGCGGGACGCGCTGGTAGCGCAGCGCGAGCAGGTTGGCCAGGTGCTTGCGGTAACCGGCGAACAGCTCGTCGGCCCCCATCCCCGAGAGCATCACCTTGACCCCGGCCTCCCGGGCGGCCGAGCAGATCAGGAACGTGTTGATCGCGGCGGGGTCGCCGATCGGCTCGTCCAGGTGGTAGGTCATCTGCGGCAGCAGGTCGAGCACGTTCGGGGCGATCTCGATCTCGTGGAGGTCGACGCCGAACCGCTCGGCCACCCGCCGTGCATAGCGCAGGTCGTCCGGCATCGCCTCGAACCGGGCGTCCTCGGCCCGGAACCCGATGGTGTACGCGGAGATCCCGGGGCGGTCGCGGGCCGCCAGTGCGGTCAGGTAACTGGAGTCCAGCCCGCCGGACAGGAAAGTCGCCACGGGTACGTCGGAGAGCAGGTGGCGCCGGGTCGACTCCTCGACGGCGGCGGCGACATCCGGCTGCTCGCCGCTCCGGGCCCGATCCCGGGCCTCGGCGGCGACCTCCCTCAGGTTCCAGAACCGGCCGCGTTCCACCCGCCCGTCGGGCCGGCACCTGAGCCAGCTCCCCGGCGGCAGCTTCTCCGCCTCGCGGAACGCGCACCGTGAGTCCGGCACCCAGTAGTACAGCAGTGAGGCCACCAGCGCCGCATGGTCCACCTGGAGCGACCCGCCGGTCACGCCGGCGAGCGCCTTCAGCTCGGAGGCGAACACCAGGCCCTCGCCGCGCCGGAGCAGGAACAGCGGCTTGATGCCGAGCTGGTCGCGGGCGAGCACCAGGTCACCGGTGCGCTCGTCGAAGATCCCGAACGCGAACATGCCGCGCAGCCGGGGCAGACAGTCCGTGCCCCAGCGCCGCCAGGCCTCCAGCAGCACCTCGGTGTCGGAGGTACCGCGGAAGCGCACCCCGGCGGCCGCCAGCTCGGCACGCAGCTCTGGGGCGTTGTACAGCTCACCGTTGTACGTCAGGACCAGGCCGGCCGAGACCATCGGCTGGGCGCCGGTCTCGGACAGGTCGATGATGGACAGCCGGCGGTGCCCTAGGTGCACTTCGCCGTCACCGGCGGGGTGGCTGTACCGGCCCGCCCCGTCCGGACCGCGGTGGGCGAGGGTATCGGTGAGCCGGTCGGTCACGGCCTTCCCGTCCGGCCACCGGTACGTGCCTGCGATGCCACACATGTCCTACCGCGCCTCCTGGTCGCTGTCCGGGACCCGTGCCGCCCACAGCGGCGGCCGCTCCGTCCGATGCCGGCCCTCCCCCACTGCCTGAACGGCGTGGGAGGTACCCCCACCGTTCTGCCGGGCCGGCAGCCCGCCGTGGCCGCGCAGCGCGGTGTGCAGCCCGTTCCACAGCGTGCCGTCGGTCCGGTCACGCGGATCGGGATCGATCAGCACCACACCGATCACGCCGATGCGCTGGTCCGCGAGCTGCCGTGCCACGGTGTGCAGCCATGCGGCACTGCCGTGCCCGGCCCGCACCACGAGTACGGTCCGGGTGCCGAGGTACTGCAGGTCCGTCCAGGCCGTGCCGGGCGCCACCGAGCCGACGCCGAGCCGGCGTTCCCCGGGCGACAGGGCCGTGGCCTGCTCGCAGCCGACCACGGTGGGGTCCTGCGGCTTCCGGCGCCGGCCCGCGAGCTGCGAGCCGGGCAGGCCGTCGACGACGACCACCGGCCCCTCCGCCGCCAGCGCTCTGGCGAGGTCCAGGGCGATCACGCTCGCACTGCGCGCACAGCCCAGCTCCAGCAGCGACACCGGTTCCGCGGAGCCGCGCACGGTGCGCGCCAGGGACGCGATGAGCCGTTCCCGTGCCGCCCGGATCCGCCGGCGCCGCCACAGCCTGGGCGACCGGCGGGGCAGCTCCGCGACGACCGAGGCGCCGAGGTTCGCCGCGATCTCCCGGCGCAGCACGGGGCGGTCCGCCACCACCGTGCCGACCGCGGCCACCGCGAGACCGAGGACGAGCCCGAGCACGAGCCCGATCGCGGCGTTGGTGGCAGCGGTCTTGGGCAGGGAGTGGCGCACCGGGTGCGGGGCGTCCACGACCTGGGTGCCGGCGGTGAGCCGGGGCGCGCCGACGCGGGCTTCGGCGGCGCGCTGGTTGAAGTCGGCGATTCGCGACGTCAGTTCGGCCCGGCGGGCGAAGAGCGACTCGAGGTTCGCCGCCGCCTTCGGCCCGCTCTGCGGCGCTCCGTCTCCTATCGCCTTGTTGACCTGGACGAGTTCGGCCTGCAGCCGGTCACGCTGGTCGAGCAGGCTCTTGGACTCGGCGTCCGCGGCCTGCTGCATCCGCCGCACGTGGTCCGTGACGAACGCGTCGGCCAGCGCCTTGGCGCGGGCCACCGCCTCCGCGTCGCTGTCACCTGTCGCCGTGATCTGCAGCAGGTTGTTGGTCAAGCCGATGCCCCCGTAGTCCTGCATGAAGTCCTCCGGTTTCTCCGGGGACCCGAGGGACTTCAGGGCCGCGCCCGCGATGCGCGTGGTGTGCAGCAGCGCGACGTCGGTACGGATCAGCGTTCCGGGATCGTTCGGCTGGTCCTCCTGGTGCGCGACGAGCACCTTGGTCACCGCGCTCGGCTGCGGTGGCAGCAGCACGGCCACCGCCACGCCGAGGAGCAGCCCGAGCAGCGCCGCGGAGCACCACAGACGGCGCCGCCTGCGCACCGCCACCACCAGCGCCTGCAGGTCCAGCAGCGGAGCGGAGGACGACGACTGCGGCGTCGTACCCGTCGTCATCTCGAACCCCCCGTCGCGTCGGCGCCCACCGCGAGCGGCGGCGCGGCGACGTCCCGAGGGCGGCCGGCGGACCGCGCCGAGCGGATCCGGACCGTCCCGGCGAGCACGATGCCGACGACCTTGTGCCGGGCGTCCGCACACGCCTCGGCGATGCCGGCGAGTTCTGCCGCGGTCCAGCTGCCCGCGCTCAGCACGACCAGGGCGCCGGACTCGTGGTCGCGGTCCGGCACCAGCGGTTCGGACACCGAGACCTCCGCCACCCGCAGCAGCGGATCGCTCCCGGCCTCGGCGACGAGCTGCTCCGCGGCCCGGCGGGCGATGTCGTCACCGCCGGGGACGACGACCAGCAGCCGCCCGGGGGCGGGCAGTTGCTCCCGGAGGCGGGCGCACACCCGCCGGTAGCGGATCCGCCTGCCGGCCTCGTCGGACACCTGCGGGGCGGGTACGTCCCACCGGGTGCCGACGCCCAGCAGCCGGCGGATCCAGGCCTGCGGGCCACGGCCCCCCGGCCGCCCGGCGGGTACGTCGACGGTACCCAGCAGCGTCGAGCGCAGTGCCGCGGCGATCTCCGGTTCGGTGCGCAGCCGGCGGTTCATCCGCGCGGCGGTGAGATGGCCGATGACCGCGAGCAGGAAGAACAGCAGCGCCCCGCCGCCGGCGAGTTGCATCCTCGTCGGCGGTGCCTCGCCGGCCGGCCGGGGCGCCGG
Source organism: Streptomyces cyanogenus (assembly GCF_017526105.1). Lineage (NCBI taxonomy): Bacteria > Bacillati > Actinomycetota > Actinomycetes > Kitasatosporales > Streptomycetaceae > Streptomyces > Streptomyces cyanogenus. Next base: position 1,041,174 of record NZ_CP071839.1, on the reverse strand, counting down.
CCCCATGACGACCATGCTGGCCCTGGTGGCGGCCGGGTCGGCCTGGTCCAGCTTCTTCATCGCCTCCTGCAGCGTGGTGCGCAGCTTCTCGAGGTCGGTGCGGGCCTGCACGCTCTCCACGGTCTGCCCCGGATCGGCCGCGTCGGCCAGCTCGGTGATGCGGCTGCTGGTCTTCACCACCATCTGCCGCAGTGCTTCGAGCCGTGTCGCCGCTTCGGGGTCGGTGTTGTCGCCCACGATCTGCGCGGCGAAGGTGACGAACTGCTGGGCCACCTGGTCACAGAGTTGCTGTGCGCGCTCCGGGGTGTCGGCCGTGCCCGAGATCTTGATGATGTTCCCGTCGGCGGCCTGGGCGCTCACCCGGTCCCGCAGCTCCCTGCCGCCGACCCCCGCCCAGCCGAGCTTGGCGGCCGCGCGGTCGACCACCACCGAACTGGTCGCGATCTCCGTCTGGGTCAGCAGCTCGCGCTCCTCCCACGCACCCGGCAGCAGCACCGATGCCGACGTCGTGTAGCGCGGCGGGATCAGCAAGGAGGTTCCGTAGCCGACGAGCGCACCCACCACGGCGAGGATGGTGAGCAGCCGCCAGCGCCGGCGGAGCATCCGCCCGATCGTGACCAGGCGTATCGTGTCATCGCTCAACGGCGCGGCCTCCTTGCTGCCTCGTCCCGGCGCCCGTCGACACCGGAGCGTGGTCACGGCAGGCGGCGGCGTAGGCGGCGAGCAGCGACGCTTGCGAGTTCCGCCAGGAGAGCGGCCCTCCGATCCGCTCCTGGCCGATCTTGCCCATCCGGGCCCGCTGTTCCGGATCGTCCAGCAGCAGCGCGATGAGCCCCGCGAACTCGGTCTCGTCGTTGGCGGGCGCGTAGACGGCGGCGTCACCGGCGGAGACGCGTGCCTCCCGGAGGTCGAACGAGACGATCGGCCGGCCCATCACCATGTACTCCAGGACCTTGTTCATGGTCGACACGTCGTTGAGCGGATTGTGCGGGTCGGGGGAGAGGCACACGTCCGCGGTGGACAGGTAGCGCACCAGGTCGGCGTCCGGGATGCGCCCGGTGAACTGCACCTGCTCCGAGAGCCCGAGCCGCCGGGCCAGCTCCACCATCGCGTCGAAGGTGTCGCCGGCGCCGACGAACACCGCGTGCCAGTCGGTCCGCCCGAACTCGTCGCGCAGTCTCGCGAGGGCCCGCAAGGCGTAGTCGACACCGTCCTGCGGTCCCATCACGCCCAGGTAGCACAGCAGATGAGGCTTGCCGCGCTTCAGCTCCGGCTCGGGCGGTACGGGACGGAACCGGTCGATGTCGGGGGCGCTGCGCACCACGAAGACGTCCTCCGGCCGCCGGCCGCCACGGCGCACCGCGACGTCCCGGTAGCTCTCGTTCGTGGCGAGTACGACGTCCGCGGCCCGGTAGGTCAGCCGTTCCAGCGCGCGGACACCGCGGTAGAGCAGGTCCTCGCCGCGGCCGAACCGCGAGAGGTACAGCTCGGGTACCAGGTCGTGCTGGTCGAAGACGAACCGTGCGCCGCGCCGCTTCAGCCACAGTGCCGGCAGGAACAGCAGGTCCGGCGGGTTGCAGGCGTGGACCACGTCGACCGGGCCGACCTTGCGGGCCAGCCGGGCCGTGTGCCACAACGCCGAGCCGTACTCCCTGAGGTAGCCGGCCGGCCCTCCGGTGGCCGCGCGCAACGGGTAGCGGTGGATCCGTACCCCGTCGATCTCCGCCTCCGGCTCCGTGTCCCGCTTGTTCCCGCGCGGGCAGATGACGTGCACCTCCCAGCCCGCGTCGCGCAGCGTCGTGCACTCCTGCCACACCCGCCGGTCGAACGGCACCGACAGGTTCTCCACCAGGATCAGCGCGCGCCGGTCCGGCCGGTCGCCGCCGCTTCTTTCACCAGGCAAGGCCCACGTATCCCGGGTCGGTCCGGCGCGTCTCGGCGTCGGGAAGGCGGACGAGGTCGACGATCACCGGACCGTCCTCGTGGGGCAGCGCCGACAGCACGGCCGGGTCCCTGGTCCCGACCAGGCAGACCTCGGCGTGGTCGAGCACCTCCTCGACGGAGTCCGCGAGCAGCTGCGCGAGGTGCGGCAGCCGGGTCTCGATGTACTCGCGGTTCGCGCCGAGCAGCCGGGACAGGCTCACGTTGGCGTCGTAGATCCTGAGGTCGTACCCCTTGCCGAAGAGTCTCTCCGCCAGCTCGACGAGCGGGCTCTCGCGGAGGTCGTCGGTGCCGGGTTTGAACGACAGCCCGAACAGGCCCACCCGGCGTCTGCCGGTGCGCTCCACCAGCTCCACCGCGCGCTGCAGATGGTCGGAGTTGGAGGGCAGCACGTGGGCGAGGATGGGCACCGAGACGTCGGCCCGCTGCGCCGCGTGGACCAGGCTGCGCAGGTCCTTGGGCAGGCAGGAGCCGCCGAAGGCGAAGCCGGGCCGCAGGTAGGCGGGGCTGATGTTCAGCTTGTGGTCGGCCAGGAAGACGTCCATCACCTGGTGCGAGTCCACCCCGAGCGCCTGGCACACCGCGCCCAGCTCGTTCGCGAAGCCGATCTTGAGGCCGTGGAAGGCGTTGTCCGCGTATTTGATCGCCTCGGCCGTCGGGATCGGCACCCGGAACACCTCGCCGGGCAAACCGCCGTAGAGCGCCATCACCGCGTCGCCGCTCGCCGGGTCGAGTTCGCCGATGACGGTCTTGGGCGGGTCGAAGAAGTCCCGCACGCTCGTACCCTCGCGCAGGAACTCCGGGTTGACCGCGATCCCGATGTCCGCCCCGGCCGTGCCGCCGACGTACTTCTCCAGGATCGGCACCAGCAGGTTCAGGCAGGTGCCCGGCAGCATGGTGCTGCGGAAGACGACGGTGTGCCGCCCGCCCCGCTCGGCCAGTGCGGCGCCGATCTGTTCGGTGACCCGTTCCAGGTACGTGGTGCACAGGCTGCCGTTGGGCTCCGACGGCGTGCCCACACAGACCAGCGACACCTCGCTCTCCCTGATCGCCTCGCGGACGTCACCGGTGGCGCGCAGGGCTCCGGTGTTCACCACATCGGCGATGAGCTCGCCGATCAGCTCCTCCACGACCGGGGCCTTGCCGTCGTTGACCAGGTCGACCTTCACCTGGTTCACGTCCACCCCGATGACTTCGTGACCCATGCTGGCCAGGCACGCGGCCGACACACAGCCCACGTAGCCGAGCCCGAAAACGCTGACCTTCATGATCCGTTCCTCCCCCCCAGGCAGGCCTTCCGGCCTGCGGTCCGCGCGCGGGGGCCGGACGACGGCCCCCGCGCATCAGTAGGCGCCCTGCCCGTGGAGCACCGCTCGCAGCGTCTTCCACAAGATCACTGTGTCCAGGGCGAGCGACCAGTCCTCCACGTACCGCAGGTCCAGCCGGACCGCCTCCTCCCACGACAGGTCGCTGCGTCCGCTGATCTGCCACAGCCCGGTGAGTCCGGGCTTGACCAGCAGCCGCCGCCGGATGTCGGGGCCGTACGCGGCGCACTCCTCCGGCAGCGGAGGCCGCGGACCGACGAGCGACATCGATCCGGTGAGCACGTTGAAAAGCTGCGGGAGTTCGTCGAGCGAGTACCGGCGCAGCACCGTTCCCACCCGGGTCACCCGCGGATCCCGGCGGAGCTTGAACAGCGGGCCGGCGCCCTCGTTGCGGTCGGCCAGCTGGGCCCGTGCCCGGTCGGCCCCGACGACCATGGTGCGGAACTTGAGAATCGTGAACTCACGGCCGTCCTTGCCGACCCTGCGCTGGCGGTAGAACGCCCCACCGCGACTGTCCGCCAGCACGAGCAGGCCGACCAGCAGCATCAGCGGTGAGAACAGCACCAGCAGGATCGCCGCGCCCATCCGGTCGACGACCCCCTTGACCGCCCGGCGGCCCCCGGTGAAGGTCGGCATGCTGACCCGCAGCAGCGGTATTCCGAGCACCGCGTCGACGTGCAGCCGCGGGCCGGCCACCTCCATCAGCACGGGCGCCACGATCATCTCGGCGTCGCTGCCTTCGAGGTTCCAGGCCAGCCGCTGCAGCCGGTCCGGTGACCAGTGCGGGTCCGGTGTGACCGCGACGACGCGGTAGCCGTCGTGGTGGACGTGCTTGGCGACGTCCGTGAGTTGGCCGACGACCGGTACCCCGTCGATCTCGTCACCGTCGAGTCCGACTCCGTCCGTCGTGCACACCGCGTCCACGCGCCAGCCGAGGTGCGGGAACTTGCGGGTCCGGGTGATGAGGTCGCCTACGGTGGCCGGGCTGCCGGCTGCGAGCACCGGCCTCAGGCACCGTCCTTCCTTGCGCTGTTTGTGCAGCCACAGCCGCAGCAGGTACCGCGCGGTCATGGTGACGAGCGCGATCGCGGGGATCGCGACGAAGATCCACAGCTTGATGTTGCGCGAGGTGAGAGCGATCCCGCCGAGCGCAAGGACGACGGTCGCCGTGAACAGCGCGCGTCCGAGCCGGCGGAATTCCTCGGCGCCCTGGCCGAGCACGGCGGGAGCCCACGACCGGCTGACCGCGAGGGCCCCCAGTACCAGCAGCTCGGAGCCGAATGCGAGAATCCCCCACTTCTCGTGCCAGTTGGCCGCGTCGCGGGCCCCGAAGAAGTTGCCGATCGCCGCCACCACGACGGCGGTGGCCACGGTGTCGCTGATGATCACGGTACGGCGGTACCGCTGCTCCCATTCGATCGCGGGCCGGCTGATCGCCCCGTTCTCCAGACGCCCGCGCGCCGACGGAAACGAGCTGACAAGTCCCCCTTGCCGCACAGAACCCCCCAGGTTCCCAGTGATTCGACGTTGTCGCCCAACACTGTTTGCTCCCCTCGGGAGGCCCCCGCCTCCCGCACCGCGCTGCTCCTCCCCTCGGGAGGCCCCCGCCCCCCTGGCGCATGACATCCCGGGCTGTTTCCTCGGGTGCTCCCCACACCCAAGACCCCTCTCGGGAGCCACGAATTGATCAACCCCCCGTCCGGCGCCGGGCAGGCGACTAACGGCCTTCCGCAGCTCCGGACCTGTTGATCATTTAATGGCTGCCTCGTCTCCGAACAGCTGAAGCACGGTCAATCTAGACCATCGGAACCGGTATGGAGAGAGTATGTGTGTAATTTGTGTTCAAGGTTCGAGGTTGGCCCACTGATCATTTACGTCTACGGGTGTGTTGACGTGCGCCGGGTGTGCCGACGGACAGACCGGTGACGGCCGGCTGATGTGGTGCCGCCGATGCCGGTGCGGACGCCCGGGGCAGGCTCTGACCTTGGCGTTCACCGCGCAGACCGCACCGGCATATCGTTGATCGCAAAGCATTGCGCCTGTTGGCCGAATACCTCGCCCGGGCGACGCTCGACCGATGGCTTGTTCCATTCCGGCGCACACTTCGAACGTTTGGCCGCAGGTGGGGATTTCGAGCAGGTCGCGGACCGGCGACAGTGGTCCGGCCGGCGCAGGCGAATTGCCGGCCCGCAAGCCTCCTCACCTCGTCCCCGTCTACGCATCCGCATCAAGCAACTGTTCGAGAGGCCGAAAATGGACCATTCCTTCCGGGCCGCGACGGCTACGGCCCTGCGGACGGAAAAGCCCGGATGTATCAAGGCCGACGGAGTCAGGTCGCGCAAGCCGAGACCTGAGGGGCCGCACATCCTCGGCCGCACGCCCTCGGACACGCGTCGTCAGCGTGGCGCAGCGCCCTCGTCGGCCGGCAGGGAGACGGGTCGGTCCGCCGAGGCGATGTCTGCCGGGGAGACGGGTTGTCCCGCCGAGGCGGAGTTCCGTCCGCGGGCGCCGGAGGCCGTGCCGCCCTCCCCGTCCGGGGCGCCGGCCCGATCGGCCCGGTGCAGCGCCAGGTGGAGGGCCGGCATCAGGACGCAGGTGATCGCGGCACTGTGCCACAGCAGTGCGTCCAGCCGGCCCGCCGCCAGATACGCGCCGGCGGCCACCGCGGCCAGCGCGCACACGCCACGGTCCACGATGCTCTCCACCGACAGCAGCGTGGCACGGGGCGCGTGTGCCGGGACTGCGTCGTTGACGAGCTTGCGCTGCACCGGATAGACGAACCCGGTGAGCGCGGCGAACGCGCACAGCAGGGCGACCACGGTCCAGGGTCCGCCGACGGCGGTGCCCGCCAGGGCTGCGGCGAGCGCCACGCTCAGCAGGGACACCCAGACGACAGGCGGCAGCCGGCGGCTCAGCCACTGCGGGCGGGCCGACGCCACCGCCTCGGCGACCGTCATGGCCGCGAGCACACTGCCGTGTGCGTTCTCCCCGATGCCGTGCTCCAGGAGCACCGGCTGGAACAGGTTGACCTGGCAGATGCGCGACAGCGTGAACACGGCGACGCCCTGGACCATGAGCAGGGCCAGCCACGGAGAGGACCGCAGCGCACGCAGCGCGGCACCCGTGTCCCGCAGGAAGCCCCCGCCGGTCCGCGCCGGGGAACGCGGCCGGTTGTCCGTCCCGCGCGCGGCGAGCCGCGGCAGGGCGAGCGCGCAGCCCAGGGAACCGGCCGCGCTCGCCGCGCTCAGCACGTACGGCGTCTGCGGCGCCAGCGTCATCAGCGGCCCCACGAGCGGCCAGCAGACGACCTTGGCGGCGAGCCCGAGGGCACGTGCCGTTCCCTCGGCCCTCAGGTAGTGGGCGTCCGCCCGCTCCGCGCGCAGCCCCTCGTAGAGATAGGCACTGGCCGCGCCCGACGTCAGGGACCGTCCGGCCGCGATGGCGAGGAAGTGCGCGAGGAAACCGGTGTACGTCGGTGCCAGCACGGGCACCAGATTCGCCGCCGTCATGACCACCGCTCCCGCACGCAGGCAGTTGCGGGCGCCGATACGGTCGGCGACGATCCCGGTCGGTATCTCGAACAGGCAGAAGGCGATGTAGTAGATGCTCTGGATGCCGAAGATCTGGCCGTCGGACAGGCCCGCGTCCCGCTGGTAGGCGTAGAACACGGGCATCCACCACAGCAGGTTGAACAGCAGCTGGAAGCCGTTGTTCAGGCGGATGATCCGGCGCGCGGCCGGGGACGGCGCCGGCGCGGGGGCGGAGGACCGCAGGAGCGACATACGGCGCCTCACCGGGCGTAGGGGCGGACCTGGACCAGGTGGAAGGTCCCCTCGGCGGTCATCAGCCACTCGATGTCCAGGGCCTCGTCGCAGTCGGTCTCGCTGAAGTGGGACTGCAACAGGCGCCCTGCCAGGGCCAGATGGGCCAGCGAGGCCCGTGTCGCCGCGGGCAGGTCCTCGCGCGAGGAACCGAGGTCGACCGTGCGGCCCCCGCCCTCGACGGTGTTGTACAGGTACTGCTGCGGCAGGACGGTGCCGTCGACCACCCGCTCGGGCGAGCCGGGGGTGCAGTTGAGGTACACGTTGCGGAAGTCCTCGGGCCGGGTCGGATCACAGGTCACCAGGACACCCCCCAGGTCGGCGGGCGTGTACTCCTGGACGATCACTCCCATGTAGGTGTCGTCCAGGGGGATGCCGGCCTCGTGCCGCAGGCGCACGCTGCGCGGCGACAGGAGCGACGCCCACACCTGCCGTACCGCGTCCATGAGCTGGTCCGTGCCGTGCACCGTGGTGACCGAGTCGTAGATCCCGGCGGCGGAGAAGCCGGGCAGGTCCTCGGCATTGGACGAGGAGCGCACCACCAGACGGCGCCCGTCCGCCGTGAGGTCCGCCACGGAGGTGGTGATCGCCCGCGCCACCTCCCCGGGCATCGGCGTGCTGCACGTCAGCCGCTGCAGGTGCAGGGACAGCGAGTCGACCACGTCCAGCGCGTCGAGTTCCAGCGCCATCTTCAGCCTGCCGATGCCCTGTTGCAGCGCGGGGGAGGAGGTGAGGAACAGGTGGTGCAACCGGAACGGCAGGGCCACTCCCCGGGGCGCGCGGACCGTCTCCGCCACGCGCTCCGCCGCGGCGGCCCGCAGCCGCTCCGGCGACGCCCCCGACTCGCCCAGCCGGGCGGCCAGGTGGCCGAGGAGATCGGGCCGTGGCGGACGCGGGCGCGCGTAGAACCTCGTCAGGTCCGCGGTGCGGCTGTCCAGGACGTGGTGCAGCTCCCCGAGGTTGGCCGCCTTGGTGCCGTAACCGTCCCGGTCGGTGCGCCGCAGCCGGTGCAGCGCCAGGATCGGGGCCTCCTGCAGCAGCGGTGTCTCGATACGGATGCGCTGCCGGTGCCAGGCGGGCCGTTCCAGAGCCGGTGCGCCGGGCAGCCGTTCCAGGGTGACGGCGTCCTCGTGCACGCGGTAGCGCACCCACGCGCCGTCGAGACCGTCGCGCCGTACGACGGCGTCGAGATCGCGGACGATCGCGTTCGGAATGCCCCAGCCCGCGGCCAGCACGTTGGTGTGTGAAAGCGGCGTCGTGGGAGCCGTGTTGATGAACCCGGCGGTGCGGGGCACGTCGTCGGGCAGACGGGGCATGGCGATGATGTCCTGCCAGCCGAGGTCCGCGGCGGCGCTCTCGTACTCGACGGCGGTGCGGAAGTAGCGCAGTCGTCCCTCGGCCTCACCCGGGTTGAGGCAGGTGCGCATCCGGTTGCCGAACAGCTCGTGGCTGAGGATGCGCGGCACCCGTGCCTCGCCGATCGCGGCCAGTTCCTGTTCCTGGCCGTGGTTGGCCGGCTTCAGCAGCAGCGGCAGGCGACCGTCCACCCGTCCGCGCACATAGTGGTAGAACTCCTCCAGCAGCGGCCCGGGCATGGTGTCCGCCTCGGTGGTCTCCAGGACGAGGAACGGCCGCTCGGAGCCGCCGGCCTCCTCCTCGGTGTGCAGGGACAACACCCCGAGCAGGAAACGGCGTTCGGGGTCCATGTACACCGAGGCGTTGAACGCGTCCAGGTTCGCGTCGAGTTCGTCCAGCGTCATACCGAGGACGCGGGTCGCGACGTAGTCGACGTGGAAGGGGTGCACCCGGGTGTCCAGCAGGTGCCAGGTGTCCCGGACACGGTCCACGACCACCTTGAGGTACGGGTGTCCGGCCAGCACCCCGGACAGCGCGCGGAACAGCGGCAGCGACAGGTTGGCGCCGACGACGGTACGGTCGCCCGCGGCGTCCGGCACCCCAACCTCGTGCAGTGTGCCGGTCATGCCCGCACCGCCTCGGTGACGTCCGTGGGCAGGATCCGTGGCAGGGCGTCCACCATGGCGGTGAAGTCGTCCACGACGGTCTGCGGCCGGCCGGCCGACAGCAGACACACCGCCGCCATGGTGTTGGCGCCGGCGGCCGGGTCGTACACCGGCACGAGGGAGCCGTCCGGCAGGGAGCTCTCGGCGACGACGGACAGCGTGCTGCCCGGGCTGACCGGGGCCGAGCGGACGACCGTCGCGGAGTCCCACAGATGGCGACGGGCCCACGGCGAGCCGTCCTTGTTCACGGCGAGCACCACCAGGGACCCGGCGGCGCCGTCGGCGTCGTCCGGTGTCAGCGCTCGCGCGGGCCAGGCGGGAGAGCGGCCGAGCAGCTGATCGGTGAACATGCCGGCCAGGTCGATCCCGAAGACCTGCTCGATCTGCGGCACCGTCATCGCGCCGCCGAACCGCGCGGCCGTCTCGATCAGCCACATGCGACCCTGCGCGCCCAGCTTGATCTCCGTGTGCGTACCGCAGTTCTCCAGACCCAGGGCGTCCACGGCCCGCCGGGCCAGCTCCACGATCCCGGCCTGCGCGGCGCTCCCGAGGGCCGCCGGGGTGATGCCGGCGCGCTCGGTGAACGGCGCCACGGTGGGCATCCGCCCGCTCACACAGACCGGGTGGAAGACGCCGTCGGCCACCACGCCCTCGACACTGACGTAGTCACCCCAGCCGGAACCGCCGAACCAGTCCGCGGCGCACCCGCTGACGATCTCCTCCACGATGAAGTCCTCACCGGCCCCGGGCACGTGCAGCTCCGCGAACCCGAGCAGCGCCGACTCCGCCATCACCGCGCGCGACCGCTGCCAGGCGGCGCGCAGGTCCCCGGGCGTCCCGATGATCTGGTGGGCGGTGGAACCGGCGCTCCACGCGGCCTTCAACAGCAGCGGGAACGACAACTCGGCCGCCGCGCGCTCCAGTTCCGCGGCGGTGGTGACCGAGCGGAACCTGGGCTGCGGTAAGCCCTGGCGCTCCCAGGCCGCACGCATCAGCCGCTTGTCCCGGGCCAGCGCGGCGGTGGACCCGGCACCGCGCAGCCCGAGCCGCCGGGACGCCTCGGCGACCGCCACCACCGCGTACTCCGAGAAGGTGACGACCGCGTCCGCGCCCACCTCGCGGGCGCGGGCGGTGATGAGCCCGACGAGATCGCCTTCTTCCGCGGTGGCGTGGGCGACGACCGAGTCGCACAGCCGCGCGGCTTCCGCCGCCACACCGGCGGGCAGCTCGCTGAGTGCCAGCAGGTGCACCGCGGACCGCGCGGCCACCCGCCGCAGGGCGTGCCCCGCCGGCGGCCCGCCCTTGGCATGCACGTACAGCACCTTGCTCACGGAAACCCAACTCCCTTGGTCGTCCCGAAGTCCCGGGCACGGGCCGTGCCCGGAACGGTTGCGGCGGCAAGCGCACGCGCTGCCGTGCGGAAGTCCGCCGCGCCGCCCTCTCCTTCCAGCGAACCAGCCGCACCTCACGTGAACGGCACCGAAATCGGCGGCCCGTTCAGGCAAATGCCGCAATGCCGCGACGACGCATGGCCGGTGCGCTACGGGATACGCATGAGATGTCACTCACCGTGAACATGGTGGACGATTAAAGGAGTTGGGCCGTGGACGAGGCCGATTTCAAGACGCTGCTCGGGCCCCTTCCGGTGTCCTGGTGGGAAGCCGACGGCGGGCAGAGAGTGGTCGACAGCGGAGGCGGCGCGTTCGCCGACGAGCGGACCGCCCGCCGCTTCCTGGACACTCTCCGCGCCGACCGCGACGGCCCGTCCGGGGCTCCGGACGCGGGCCCCTACCAGGCGTGCTTCGAAGGCCGCACCTTCGACGTCAACTGGCCGGTCCGCCACGCCGGTGGCGGCCGGCACGGCAGCAGGGGAGTGGCCGTCGAGGTGAGCGGCCGGCCGCAGGAGAACCCGTACGCCGCGTTCGCCGAGCTCGCCCCGGCCGCGGCCTTCGTGCGCGACGCCACCGGCCACTACCTGTGGGCCAACCACGCGTACGCCCACCTGTACGGCACCACGCGCGACGCCGTCGTCGGCCGCCACCTCGCCGACGTCGACGCACCCGGCGACGTCACCCGTTTCCTCGCCCTGGACCAGGAGGTCCTCGCCGGCGGCAGGCCCGTACGGCACACCCTCGCCTACCGGCGCCCCGACGGCTCCTGCGGACAGGCCGCGGGGTACCGCTTCCCCGTCCGCTGGGCAGGACAGCGCTGTGCGGCCGGCATCTACGTCGACGTCACCGACTCCACCCGGGCCCTGGACCAACGGCGCCGGGCCGAGGAGGACTTGCGGACCCTGCGCGACCACAGCGGCCTTCTCTGCGTCCGCCTGTCGGTGGACGGACTGGTCGGGGAGGCCGGCACCGCCGTGGCGGAGCTCCTGCGCATCCGCCTCTCCGAGCTCGTCGGGCTGCCCGCCGACAGCCTCCTCGCGAGGACACCGGAACGCGGCGCCCTGCACCGGATCTGGGACGACCTCATAGGCGGCCGGCGCAGAAGCGCCCGTGCCGCCGCGGTACTCGTCGACGGGGACAGCGGACTGCGCCGCGTGTGTGTCCAGCTGAGCGCGGTGCCGGGTGTCTCGGAACGCGTGTCCGGGGTGTGGGCCGTCATGACACACGTCGGGTTGCGCCACGAGGCGCAGCCGCCGCTGACGGCCACCCAGGTGCGCATCCTCGCCCTGCTGGCCGCCGGGCACAGCAACGCCGACATCGCGGGAACGCTGCACCTGTCACGGCAGACGGTCGACTACCACCTGAGCCGCCTGCGCGACCTCCTCGGCGCCGCCAACCGCCCCGCCCTGGTCGCCCGCGCCTACGTGCTCGGCATCCTCTCCGCGCAGGCCTGGCCGCCCCGGTCCGCCACGGCGGCACATCCGCTCAGCCCGGTCTGAGCCGGCGGACGACCCCTGCCGCGAGGGTGAGGGAAAAGAGCGAGGACACTCCCGCGGAGGTGTGGTTATGATGCGCGGGATGAAGAACTTCTCCTCGTACGGATTGGGGGAATCGTTCGTGCAAGGTGAGTGCTGATGGCACATCACTTCGCGAACGACGTCCCGTCCCGTCTGCTGATGTGGCAGCGCGTGCGCGAGTACGCCGTGCCACCGTCCATGATCGAAACCGCGGCGGCACGGCGCGCGTCCGGTGACTGGTCGGGGGCCTGCGCCGCCGCCCGCGTCGACATCGATCTCGATCTGCGCGCCGTCCGCAACCGCCACGGCACCGAGGTCGCCGCCCGCCTGCGCGCAGACCTGCGCCGGCTGGCGCCCGATCTGCTCCGCTGGCACATGCCCCGCGGCGCTCCCGACGGGCGGCTCCGGCCCGGCCTCACCCTCTCCCTGGCCCGTTACGGCAGCTCGGGCGCCACCCCGGTGCAACTGGTGGTGCGCACACCGCCGACGTGGGCCGACGCCGGTCAGCGGATGTCCATGGCGCTGTGGGAGGGGTTCGCAACCGGCGCCCCGCGGCACCATCCGCATCCGCATCCCGACCGGCGTTTCCGGCTCGACCTGCACCGGCACCTCTGGGACGCCGGGCGCAGCGGCGACCTCGCGCGGCGATGCGGAGCGGACGCGACACCGCCGACGACACCGCCCGGCCGGCCCCACCCGACCGGTGGTACCCGCCCGCCGGAGGTTCCGGACCGGTCCGCCGGCTCCGGCGCTTCGTGGGCGGTGGCGCGGTGGGCCGCCGAGGCGGAGTTGCTGTTCCGGGCCGAGGCGCGCCCTCGCGGGGCCTTCACCGTGCGGCTCGGCGCGCGCAGCCGCGCCGTCCTCGAACTCGTCGCCCCCGACGACAGCCATGCCCCGACGTTCCGGCCACTGCGGGAAGCGCTGCCACCGCAGCAGGTCGCGGCGCTTCCGGTGCTCCCCGAGGCCGCGGCTCGGGTCCTTCCGGATCTGGAGCTGCTGCGGGCCGGGCTCGTCGCGGCCGACCGGCTGCATCCGCTCGTCGCCGCGGCACTGGCGGATTCGGGCCCGGCACCAGCGGCCGTACCCGTCCCCGGGCCCGGCGATCCGCACCGGGTCGAGTGCCGGGGCGAGGTCCACCGGATCGCGCTGCGGGACGGGGTGCTCACAGCGGTCGATCACGCGCCGTCCGAACTGCGGCGCGAGGAGCTGCTGGTGGCGCTCGGCGGGCCGGCGCTGCCCTGCCTGCGGGCGATCGACGCGGTCCACCGCGACCCGGAGGCACTGCCCGCCGTCCGGGAGCGGCTGCGCCACGGTGACACCGCCGGGGCGCTGGCCGTGGTGGAAGGGCTGCTCGGCCCCGGCGCCGCCCTGCCCGACGGGCCGCTCCGCGAGGAACTGGAGTCGGCCGCGGCCCGCCGTGTCGACCACGGCCTCTACCGCTCGGGGCTGGTCACCGTTCACCCCGCCGCCGAGGCCGCTCAGGGCGTGGCACACGCGGACGCGAGCCGTCGTCCCCGGCTCGATCGCCGTGTCCCTCACGACCTGCGCCGCAAGCTGATCAGCCGGGCCCGGCCGCGCACCGGCCTGATGCGCTGACCAGCCGGCCTCTTCCCAAGTCCCCTGAGCCACCGGTCCGTTCGGCGCCGCACACCCGCATGCCGTCCGGGCGGGCCGTCCCGTTCCCTCAACCCTCCAGGTGATACCCATGACCTCCAGCACCCTCCTGCACGCCCCCGCGACGGACAGCCAACTCGCCCTGTCGGACGACCTGTTGAAGCTGCTGCGGACGACCACCACCGAGCCCCGCCCCGACGAGCAGCTCGAAGCGCTCACCCTGGCCGTCGCGGCGGACCTGCCCGTGCTGCTCTGGGGGGAACCGGGCATCGGCAAGACCGCGGCCCTGACCCAGCTCGCCTCCTCCCTCGACCTGCCGCTGACGACCGTGATCGCCAGCGTCCACGAGCCGTCCGACTTCTCCGGGCTGCCCATCGTCGGCGACGACCCGGCGGTGCAAGGAGTGCCGATGGCACCGCCGCAGTGGGCCGTGGAACTGGTACGGGCCGGAAGGGGCCTGCTCTTCCTGGACGAACTCTCCACCGCCACCCCGGCCGTCCAGGCCGCGCTGCTCCGGGTCGTCCTGGAGCGGAAGGTCGGTGCGCTGCAACTGCCGCCCGGCGTGCGGATCGTGGCCGCCGCCAACCCGCGTGCCTCGGCGGCGGACGGCTGGGAGCTGAGCCCGCCGCTGGCGAACCGGTTCGTGCATCTGTACTGGGTGCACGACCGGGACGTGGTGGTGCGCGGACTGGGCGGGGTCTGGCCCCGGGCGGAACTGCCCCGCCTGGAGCCGGAACGGCTGCCGGAGGCGGTGGCGTACGCCCGGCGCGCCGTCTGCGGCTTCCTCCAGGCCCGGCCGACCCTGATCCACCGGCTGCCGAGCACCGAGACGCGGCGCGGCGGCGCCTGGCCGTCGCCCCGCAGCTGGGAGGCCGCGCTGACCCTGCTGGCCTTCGGCACGGCGGCCGCCGTCTCCCGGGAAGTGCTCGCGCTGCTGGTTCGGGGTGCGGTGGGGGACGGGCCGGGGCTCGAACTCCTCGCGCACCTGGACCGGATGGACCTGCCGGACCCCGAGTCACTGCTGGCCGATCCCCCCTCCGCCGAGCTGCCGGAGCGCGGCGATCTGCGGCAGGCCGCGCTGGAGGCGGTGGTGGCCGCCGTGGGCGCACGACCGGAGCGGCAGCGGTGGGAGGCGGCTTGGAAGGTGCTGGCCCGGGCACTGGAGAGCGGCGCCCCGGACCTGCTGGTCGCCCCGGCGAGCACGCTCGCCGCGCTGCGGCGCGACGACTGGGAGGTGCCGGAGACGGTGGAGCGGCTGGCCGGGGTGGTGGAACTCGCCCGCCGCGCGGACCGGTCGGTGGGCCGGGCCACGGCAGGTGCCGGGCGCGCGGCGGGGACGCGCCGATGACGGGGGCCGAGAGGCGCCCGGTCCCGCTGCCGCGCCCGATGGCCCGGCCCGCGCCGCCACGCCCGGTGCGCGCTGCCGTACCCGGGCCGCCGGCCGGCACCGGTGACCCGTACGACCGGCCCGGACTGCCCCTGGACATGGAGAAGTTGCTGGCCGCCCGGCTGCACGCGGTGAAGGTACGGCCCTACCTGGCCGCCGCCCTCTTCGCGCTGCACGTCGTGGAGGACCGCTCGGTGCCGACGATGGCGGTGGACGCACACTGGCGCTGCTACGTCTCGCCCGGTTTCGTGGCGCGCACCCCCGTGGAAGAGCTGGCGGGCGTCTGGGTGCACGAGGTCTCCCACCTGCTCCGGGACCACCACGCACGCGGCGAGCGGTACGCACGGGAGCACGAGGAGCACGGGCCGGGCCAACGGACCGGGGCGGGGAGCCCGGCGGCCGAGGGCCGGGAGAGGCTGCGACGCAACATCGCCGCCGACTTCGAGATCAACGACGACATCTACGGTGACGGCCTGCCCCGGCCCGCCGGAGCGGTGCTGCCGTCGCTGCTGCGGTTGCCCGACGGCCTGTTGATGGAGGAGTACCTGCGGAGGGCTTCGATGACCGGGCTGGCCGCCGACCTGGCCTGGCTGGACTGCGGCAGCGGCGCCGACGGGCAGGCCCGGCCCTGGGAGCTGGGTCCCGAGGGCGCCCACGGGCTGAGCAGGCAGCAGCGGGACGCGGTCCGCTTCCGGGTCGCCGAGGGCATCAAAGGACGGCCGGGCGACGCACCGGAGGGTTGGCGCCGATGGGCGGACGAGGCCTTCCATCCACCGCAGCCGTGGCGGCAGTTGCTGGGGGCGGCCGTCCGTGCGGCGGCGGCCGCGCCGGGAGTGGGCGAGAACCACAGCTACCGGCGCCCCTCCCGGCGCTCGGCCGGCATCCCCGGAGTCCTGCTGCCGAGCCTGCGCCGTACGCCGCCCCGCGTCTGCGTCGTGATCGACACCTCCGGGTCGGTGAGCGACGCCGAACTGGGCAGCGCGCTGCTGGAGGTGGCGGCGATCTCGCGGGCGGTGGGCGGGCGGCGCGACCTGGTCTCGGTGATCTCCTGCGACGCGGCGGCCGGGGTCGCCGTCCCCCTCTGCCGGGCCGAGAACATCGAACTGCTCGGCGGTGGGGGAACAGATCTGCGCTCCGGCTTCGCCCGCGCGCTCCGCTCCCGGCCCCGCCCGGACGTGATCGTCGCCCTCACCGACGGCCAGACGCCGTGGCCCTCGGCGCAGCCGCCCTGCCGCACCGTCGTCGGACTCTTCCCCCGCCCCGCGCACGCCGTGGACGAGGACGATCCCGACTACGTCCCCGACGCCCCACCCCCCTGGGCACGCGTCGTCACCATCGGCTGAACCTGTGGCGGCCGGGCGGCCGGCCGCCCGGGTTCAGCTCTTCCACTCGCGTGCGAGGATCGCGTAGCCGTACTCGCTGCCCCAGCGATCACCGTCGAGGTCGTTGTCGACCAGATGCGCTTCACGCCGCATGCCGAGGCGCTCGCACACGCGGACCGAGGCGGTGTTGAGGACATCGAGCCGGGCGAAGACCCGGTGGACGCCCAACTGACCGAAGGCCACCCCGACGAGGGCGCGCGCCGCTTCGGTGGCGTAACCGCGTCCGGCGTGACGCGGGTCGAAGACCCAGCCGATCTCCGCCTGCCGGGCGCGGGCACTCGTGAGGGTGAGGACCACCTCGCCGATGACGACGCGTGGTTCCTCCGCCCGGCACACCGCCAGCAGCAGCACGTCGCCGTCCGCCTGCCACGGCGTCCCGCCCGCCCGCGCGGCGATGGACTCGGCGCAGTCCTCGCGCGTGAGCGGCGGCCGGTACAGGAAACGCGCCACCTCCGGAAGGGACTGGTACGCATACCGGTCCTCGACGTCGTCAGGAGTGAAGAGCCGCAGGACCAACCGCTCGGTGGCGACTGGTGCCTGGAGGCTCTGCGAGACAGCGGTCATCGGACCTCCCCGTGTGCTGCCAGTGAGTCACGCGCCAGCGTAATCGGCCCCTGCCGCCCGTTGCCCGGGACTTTCAGGAGACCTCGCAGGCGGCGAGGTGGTCGGGGTGACCGTGCTGACCGAGGTACCCCTCGCCGACCGTGCGGGTGACACCCGGCGGCAGGCTGTAGCACAGGCCGGTGGCACCGTCCCGGTAGACGACCCTCACCCCCACCGTGGAGGCGCAGTCGTTGGCGGCGTCGGTGTACCGCCAGCTCTCGTGCATGGTGACGCAGGCGGGTGCCGGCTCAGGATCCTCGGACCCCGCGAAGGCCGGCTCCGCAAGGGCGACGGAAAGGATCGAAGACATGGCGAACCCCGTTGTCCGTACGAACCACTTCGTCCAACTCTGCACGATTCAACTCCCTGACTTGCCGACAGAAGACGTACACGAAAACGGAAGAGCCGGTCTTGACGGCCCCTCATTCGTTCAGGTATCGAAGGAATCAGAGGGCGTGATCGGACGCAACACGCCTGTGTCCGCTTCGGACACGGTGGTGGTTGCACGGTGCGGGCGGTTGCGCCCTGCGGCGAGGCGGCACGGGCCGTGTCCGCGGCCCGGGTGAGGCTTCAACCATTTCAGCGCCGCCCGGCCCGCCCGCCCCGTTTCCCCAGGCAGCGCGCCCCGGCGCCGGCCGGGGCTGCCGGAGGCCTGCAAGCGGTGTGGCGGCGCGACGGCCCGTCCTCGGCCGAAAGCGGCTGGACCGTCCGTCACCGGGTAGACGAACCTCCCGGGGCCCGGCACGAGCAGGGCACCCCTGGTGAAAGGAGTGTCATGTCAGGAGTTGTCGAACGACTCAAGCAGTTCGCGCGCAGTCCGCAGGGTCGGCGCACGATCGAACAAGTACGCCGCACCGCGGCCGATCCCCGCCGCCGGGCCCAGGCCCAGCGACTCCTCGGCAAGCTGCGCGCCCGCCGGTCGGGCTCGGGAATGTGACCACGCCGGCTCGACGGGACCGCCACCGCCGCCGGAGTGCAACCGACATCCCGGCGTGCGCGTCGCATGACACATGGAACGTGCCTGGCTCTTCTCCCTCATCCCCCTGACCATCGGCGTGGTCTCCCTCGCGTTCGGTGTGTACGGCCTCCGCCGTGCGGCGATCCTCCGCAGCACAGGCGTCGATGCCGAGGCCCGGATCGTCCGGCACGAGGTCAGGCGGGACGACGAGGGGGGCACGTTCTACCATCCGGTCGCGGCCTGGACGGCCCACGACGGAACCGCGCAGGAGCACTCGTCCAGGTTCGGCCGCGGGGCCGTGGGAAACACCTTGGCGGTCGGGGCGCGCGTCACGGTCCGATACGACCCGCGCGCCCCGCACCGGTTTGCGATCGAGGGCTGGGACATGAGGGTGGTCGACCTGCTGTTCACGGTGCTGGGGGCGGTGCTGGCGGCAGGCACGGTGACGGTCCTGCTCGTCCGGCTGCTCACCCTCTGAGGCGCCGTCGTACGGGGCCGGCGCGGTCGTGTGCGGCGGCCACACCCCCGGTGACCGCACGCCGGCAGCCGCCCTCCCGCGCTCCACCGCCACCCCCTGGACGCGAGGACGACCGGCCGGATGCGGCCGCGGGGACGGATACCGGGATCCGGACGGGGACACCGCCGCCTCCGAGGCCTGTGTCCACCGGATGAACGGGAGCATGCCCGCGCTCGCGCGGTGCGGGTGGTGCCGCGCACGGGACCGGCGCCGACAGCCCCCCGAGGCCGTACCGTTGACGCACGCGAGGTGCACGGTGGGGGGACATGAGAGCGGCGTTGCTTGCGGCCCTGGCCGACGGCGCGGGCGGGGAGGCCGGGCGCCGGGCCGTCGAGGAGCTGGCCCGGGCTCTGGGGCGGGACACCGGGGCGTCCGCCGCGGAGCTGGCGGAGGCGGCGGGGGATCCGGCGCGGCCGGATGCCGTACGGCGGTGGGGGGACCGGCTGGCCGAGCTGCTGGCCGCCGATCCTGAGGCCGCCGGTGCCGTCGCGCGGGCCATGGAACGGTACGCGCCGGGCAGCACGGCGGCCTGGTACCGCGGCGATCACACCGACTTCCGGGGCGGGGTCTTCCTGCGGGAGGTCGTCGGCGTACAGGTCGTGATCCGGCAGGGCGCCGCCGCGCCCGAGGCGCTGGCCGGGCTGCCGCCGCGGCCGGGCGGATTCACCGGGCGCACGGAGGAGACCAAGGCCCTGCTGGCGGCGCTGGATCCGGCGGCCGCCGGCCCGTCCGCGGTACTGGTGGCCGCCGTCTCCGGCCTCGGCGGCATCGGCAAGACCGCGCTGGCCGTGCAGACCGCGCATCTGGCGTGCGGGCGGGGCTGGTTCCCGGGCGGGGTCCTCTTCATCGACCTGCACGGGTACGACCCCGAGCCGGTCACCGCCGACCGCGCCCTTCAGGCCCTGCTGCGGGCCCTCGGCGTGCGGCCGGAGGACGTTCCGGCCACGGCGGACGAGCGGGCGGTGCTGTACCGGTCGGTGCTGGCCGAGCGGGCGCGGGAGCGCGGGCCGGTGCTGATCCTCGCGGACAACGCCTCGTCACCGGATCAGGTACGGCCCCTGATGCCGGGTGATGCCCGGCATCACGTCCTGGTCACCTCGCGCGACCGGCTGCCCCAACTCGGGGCCCGGCTCGTGTCGTTGGACGAGCTGTCGGCGCAGGAGGCGTACGGGCTCCTCGACCTGGCGGTGCGGATCGCCGACCCGGACGACCCCCGGATCGCCGACGACCCCGCCGCCGCCGAGCGGTTGGCAGTCCTCTGTGGCCATCTGCCGCTGGCCCTCCAGATCGCGGCGGCGCTGCTGGCGGAAGACCCCGGCATGCCGGTGACCGAACTCGTCGCCGAACTCGCGGAGTCCCACGACCGTCTCGACCACCTCGACGACGGCGAGCGCAGCGTGCGCGCCGCGTTCGCGATGTCGTACCGCCGGCTGCCGGCCGAGCAGGCGCGGTTGCTGCGGCTGCTCGCCCTTGCGCCGGGGCCGGAGGCGAGTGACGAGGTCGTCGCCGCGCTGGTGGGCGCGGAGGCGCCACCGGTGCGGGACCTGAAGGCGCTGGCGCGGGCGCACCTGGTCGAGCGGGGGAGTGGGCGTGGCCGGTGGCGGCTGCACGACCTGGTGCGCGCGTTCGGCGTGAGCGTGGTGGCCGAGGGCGCGGACCTCGGGGAGGAGGCGGTGTCCGCGCGCGTACGGGTGCTGGAGTACTACTTCCGGTGGGCGGACGAGGCCGACAACTGGTTGACGTCCGGTTCCGGCGGGCCGGAGGCGCAGTGCTTCGCGGACCGGTCGCAGGCGTTGGCATGGTTCGACAGGGAGCGGACCGGGCTCGTGTCGGCGGCCCACTGGGCACGCGAGGAGCCCTTCGCGGGCACGGCGCTGCGGCTCGCCACGTGCCTGGACGAGTACCTCTCCTTCCGCTGGCAGTTCGACGACCTGATCACTGTCGCCCGGCTCGCCCGAGAGGACGCCGACCGTTCGGGAAACGTGCTGGACCAGCTGCTGACG
This sequence comes from Streptomyces cyanogenus, assembly GCF_017526105.1. Lineage (NCBI taxonomy): Bacteria > Bacillati > Actinomycetota > Actinomycetes > Kitasatosporales > Streptomycetaceae > Streptomyces > Streptomyces cyanogenus. The sequence goes on along the minus strand of NZ_CP071839.1, from coordinate 1,020,694 downwards.
CTGGGCCTGTTCGGAAGCTCACTGCGGTCCGCGGGCCGCACCGAGGAGGCGATCGAGGTGCTCAGCCTCACCCGTGACTTGTTCCAGACCATCGAGGACCCGGAACACGAGGCCAACGCGTGGGACTCCCTCGGGCTCGCTCTTCGGAGCGCCGAGCGGTACGAGGAGGCGGTGGACGCCCACACCCGCGCCCGCGAACTCTACCGAGCCACCGACGACTCCTACGGCGAGGGCCTGGCGTGGAACAACCTGGGCAGTGCGCTGCAGGGGGTGGGCCGCCTCGACGAAGCGATCGCGGCGCACCGCCACGCCCTCGACCTGTTGCTGGGCACACCCGACCGCCAGGCAGTGGGCATGACCTGGCACAACCTGGGCATCGCCCTGGAGTACGACGGCCGTTGGGCGGAGGCCGTCGACGCCTACGGCCAGGCGCTGCACGTCTGCTGGGAATCGGAGGACTGGTACGGCGGGGGTGAGACCTTGAAGTGCCTGGCCCTCGCCCACGAGGACGCTCGACGACCTGCCGAGGCTTGCACGCACTGGCTCCGTGCCGCCGACGCCTTCACCCGCGCCGACGCCCCCACCGAAGCCGCCCAGGCCCTGGCTCGGGCGGACGCACTCGGCGCCGCCCGGTGACCCCCGTCGGCTCCGGCCGCGTGGCGGCGGCTGTCGCGGCGGGCGTCGGGAGCACCGGCCGCACCGACGGCCTCCGGCCCGGCGAGGTGGACCACGCCGGAAGCCCGCGACTCGGAGCCCGCCCTACAGGTCGTCACGTCCTCTCACCCTCCGTGTGCGCCGGATTCGGCTGATGTGGGCGAAGCGTCCCCCGCTGTTATTCAATGAGGTGTGGTCCGAGTACGGCCCCGGCGCTGCGCCGGGGATTGCTGAGAGAGCCGCATGGACACCACCCCCTCCTCCTCGTCCTCCTCGGCGTTCGACCTGGTCAGCAGCGCCCTGGGACGGTACATCCCGCGCGGCGGAGCGGCCGCGGACGCCGGATCCGCCGACGCGGAGGGCGACCGCGGCACGCGCCCGCGCGGATCCGGGGATCCCGCGGCCGGCCAGCAGGAGCAGATTCTCGGCGCACTCAACCTGGACCGGGACCTGATCATCACCCGCTGCAACGTGGACGCCCCCGTATTCGCGGGTCTGGGCGCCAGGACCGGGCGGCCGTTCGTCGATCTCCTGCCGCCCGGGGACGTACCGACGGTCACCCGGCGACTGCGGCAGGTCCTGGAGACCGGTGAGGCGCACGTCGCCCGGATCCAGCGCCTGCGGCGCGGCGACGGGTCGGAGCTGGTGGTGTCGATGAGCATCCTGCCCGCCGCGGAACCCGAGGAGGGCCTGACCGTCTCCGTGATCGCGATGGCCAGGAGGCTGCACCTCTACGCGGCCGAGACCGCCATCGGCACCTCGCTGGACATCGGCGAGACCGCGCAGTCGCTGGCCGAGTCCCTGCTGGCCTGGGGAGACGTGGCCGCCGTCGACCTCGACTTCGCCGTGTGGACGGGCGAGGGGGTCACCGGGCAGAAGAAGGGGCGCATCAGGCTGCGGCGGGCGGCCCTGGTGCCGGACCGGGCGTGGCCCGAGGGCTACGTGACCCCGGGCCACGACCTTCCCGGCGACGCGAGTCGCCTGCTGGCGCAGGCGGTCCTGCGGGACGACGCCCCGCAGACCATCGTCATACCCGACCGGGAGGCGGTCGAGCGGGTTCTGGGCAGTCCCCGGGTGGCGCGCGCCCTGGTGCCCGGCGACCGGTCGGCGGGTGTGGCGTGCATACCGCTGGTCCTGAACGGCACCCCGCCCGTCGTCCTGGGCGTGGCGGAGGTCTGGCGGCGGGCGGACTGCCCCTTCCGCGACAGCGAGCTGTTCGACCTGCAGGAACTGGTGGCCAGGACCGCCCACCACGTCGACCTGGCTCGTCAGCACCAGCGCGAGCACACCCAGGTACTGGCCCTGCAGCGCCGGCTCCTGCCCCGGACCGGCGGCGACACCATCGAGATCGCCAGCGTCTACCAGCCGGCCACCCCCGACAGCGCGGGCGTCGGCGGCGACTGGGTGAACAGCTTCCCGCTGCCGGACGGCCGTACCGCGCTGGTGGTCGGTGACGTCGTCGGGCACGGCCTGGGAGCCGCGGCAACCATGGGCCAGCTGAGCATGGAGGCCCGCGCGCTGCTGTCCGCGGGACTCGCGCCCGACGAGGTACTGGAGCACCTGGACGAGACCGTGTCGCTGCTGGACGACGCGGAGTCCGGGCTGACGGCCGGCTACAGCGCCCTCGGCTCGACCTGCTGCATCGCCCTCTACGACCCGGTCGGCCACCACGTGACACTGTCCAGCGCCGGCCACCTGCCCCCGGTCCTGGTCTCCCCTGACGGGCACGCGGGCCCGCTGGAGGTCCGCCCCCACCCGGGACTGGGCGCCGAGTTCGCACTGCGCGAACCGTTCGACGTGCACACCTTCGACGCGCCCCCGGGTTCCCTGCTGGCCCTCTACACCGACGGCCTGGTGGAGGATCCGGCCGTGTCGATCGACGAGGGCATCGGCAGGCTGGCGGACGCCGTGTCCACGGTGCATCCCTGGGACACCCTGCAGCAGGCCGCACGGCACGTCACCGCCGCGCTGTCACCCGCGCGCCAGCGCGACGACGTGACCCTGCTGCTCGCCCGGATGATCGGCTACCGCAAGGGGGACACCGCGACCTGGCGGCTGCCCGCCCGCGACGACGCCCCCGCCCGTGCCCGCACGCGGGTCCGCGCGCTGCTGCGGCGATGGCGCACCGGGGACGACACCCGGGACGCCGTGCTGCTGCTCGTCAGCGAGCTGGTCACGAACGCGGTGAGCTTCGCCACCGGCCCCATCACCGTGCGGCTGATCAGGTCCGGTCACGGCCTGCTGTGCGAGGTGGGCGACACCGGCAACGGCAGGCCGCGGCTGCGGCGGGTCGGCGTGTTCGACGACAGCGGTCGCGGCCTGCACGTCGTGCACCGGCTCACCCACCGGTGGGGGGTGCGGTGGACGGACGACGGCAAGGTGGTCTGGGCCGAGGTCGCGAGGTGACCCGGCCACGCGCCGGGAACGCGGCTACAGCCACTCCCCTTCCAGGGCGGTGGCGCTGAGGCCCGGCGCCGCGGCGTACAGAACGGCGCGATCGCCCGGCTTCCGCCGCCCGGAGTCGTGCGCCCGCCGCAGGATGTCGAACACGGCGGCGCCTCCGCGGTTGCCGCTGGTGTAACTGTCCCGGCTGTGGTCCAGCAGGCCCGACGGCCACGTGTCGGGCATGGTCTGCTCCATGTACTCCAGCACCCGGGTCCCCCCGGGGTGCGCGAGCAGCACGTCGGGGTGCCAGGCGTCGGGGGAGTCCTGGTGACGGGTGCGCAGCCACTCCCACATCGCGGTGACCGTCTGCTGTACGGCGCGCGGTCCGCGCCGGTCCATCACGAAGTGGGTGCCGTCCGCCCGCGTCTCCAGGCGGTGCAGGTCCTGGGTGCCGGGCAGGGTGTGGTGCCAGGCGGCGTCCAGCCGGAGTACCGACTCGCGCCTCGGGCGGCCCGTGACCACCGCGGCCACGGCGGTGTCCGCGAACAGCAACCGGACGATCAGGGACTCGAGGGTGTCGTCCGCGGGCTGGTAGGTGGTGCTCAGCGCCTCCGCGATGACGACCAGGACCACTCGGTCCGGGTCCGCGGCCACGAGGTCCGCCGCCAGCGCGAGGGAGCGGGTGCCCGCGACACAGGCCCACTGCGTGGCCGGCAGCAGCATCACGTCGCTGCGGAGCGGCAGCTTGTTGGCGAGGGCTATGTCCAGACCCGGCAGCGCCGGGGTGGTGGAGTGACTGGTGATCAGGCAGTCGACGTCCGCGGTGTCCAGCCCGGCGATCTGCAGGGCCCCGCGCGCCGCGTGTTCACCGTAGGACTGTACGGCCTCCCAGGCCGGCGCGGTGCGCTCCTGGACGGTCTGCGGCGTGGGTATGGTCTCCAGCGCGGCGATCACGCGGTCCACGTCCTGCGGGGTGAACCCCTCGCCGGCCAGCGCCTTTTGGGCCGGCTCGCGGCCGACGACCCGCAGGCCGCCGCCGTTGCCGGGCGCGACGGCGGTCTCCAGCGGCAGCATCCACCCGCGGGTCTCGATGCCCGTGCTGGCCGCGATGCTGTCGATCCGCGGCGCCCACGCGGCGTGCGGGTGGCTGTCGCGCACCTCCGCCACGATCTGGCTGGTCTTCACGGCGTGCTTGCCGTGTATCACGGCAGGAGGACACAGGTAAGCGGCCATAAGGCGGCACCTTCTCAGGGGAGAAACAGGGGAAATGTCTTGGGTGCTGTGTGATGGGTCACTTTGGGGTGTAGTGCCCAAGAGGATTCCGGCACGTACCACTTCGGGCGTCGGCATCCGTTTCGAGCATGGACGCTAAATGGACATTTCCGCTGTGATGCAGACAACTTAGGCAGGCTGGGAATGCGTGACACGGCACACACCGCTGCATCGAGAACCCGTGAAGCCGCTCCGCGGGCTCCGCCTGACTCACCGCCAGCCGGGAGGCCCCCCGGTCACTTGGGGGCCTTCGCTTCGGCCGGCCGATTCGTGTCCCGGCATTGTGGGACCAGAGGGCAACCTCGTGGGCGGGTCGTGAGTCTCATGATCGATCACACCGTGATCGGGATCCCCGAGGAGACATCATCAACGCCATACGCAAGACCGTGACCGCCACCGCCGTCGTCACCGCCGTCCTCGCGGGCTCCGCCGCCTGCGGAACGGTGGAGCAGCTCTCCGCCGGCAAGAAGCTCGACCGCGCCTTCGAGAAGCTGGGCGAGAAGAAGACGCTCTCCTTCCAGCTCGACCTGGACACCGACGTCGCGTCCCTGAAGGCGCTGGACGCCGAGTCCGACCCCGCGCCCGGCGAGGAGATACCGGATGAGGCGGCCGAGCTGATGAGCGGTGCGACGATCACTTTCACCGTGCAGTCGAAGAAGCCGATCGACGAGTCCGGGGAGAAGGACTTCGTGGGCATGGCGATGAAGATCGGCAGCCCGGACGGTGACCTTGCCGAGTACCGGGTGATCGGCGACTACGTCTACCTCCGTGCCGACGGCGACGCCCTGGGCAAGATGACGGGCAGCCCCGTACCCGCCGCCGAAGACCTGCCTCCCGAGGCCGGGGCGATCAAGGACGTACTCGAGGGCAAGTGGGTCCGGTTCAGCCTCAAGGAGATGGAGAAGTCGGCTGCCGAGGGCGAGGGTGCCCGGGGCGGTTCCGCGCGCGACCGGTCCCTCGACGCCAGGACGCAGAAGAAGCTCGTGCAGTCCCTCCGTGAGGTCGTCGCGCGTGAGGTGCGGTTCAAGACGGCTGGCGGCGGGGACGGCACCGAGCACGTCACCGCCACGGCACCCTTCCGTACGCTGGTCACCGAGCTGTTCCGGGAGATCCGTCCGCTGGCGAAGGACCTGCCGCCGGGCATGGGGCTGCCGACGGACAAGGACCTGAAGGACGCCCCCGACGCAAAGGTGACGGCGGACTTCACGCTCAAGAACGGTGAGCTGTCCGAGGTGGATGTGGACCTCGCCGCCCTCGCCGGGAAGGCCAAGGTCAGGAAACTGGGGCTGACACTGCGGATGCGCGAGGGCACCAGGCCCACCGCTCCGGCCGGTGCCACCGAGCTGAACATGAAGGACCTCATGGGGGGCTTCTTCGCCGGCCCGGCGATGAGTGACGCCGAGTTCGACGACATCGACCTCGCCGGGCAGGACTCCCCACAGGACGAGTTCTGACCGCACCGAGCGCGTCGGGGGCAGGGGGCGCATCCGCACGGTCGGCTACCGCGGATGCGCACCCCTGCAGACCCGAAAGGCGTCAAGTTCCGGGGCACGGGGCCGCGTCACCCGGAGGTGCGCTGCCCGGCCTCGGTCCGTGCGGCCACCCATAAGGCGATCTGTATGCGTGACCGCATGCCCAGCTTGTCGCGCACCTTATCCAGGTGCGTGGCGACCGTACGGGCCGAAAGACCGAGCCGCTCCCCGATCTGCCGGTTCGTCAGTCCGTCGGCGACCAGCTCGGCCACCATGAACTCCCTTCCGGTCAGCGTGCGCCGGTCGTCGCCGATCCCCACATCGTCCCTCGTCGTTCGGGGGTCGTCGCTCCGTGTCCGTAGCGCGTACGCGACGAGCCCGTCCCCGCGCAGCCGGCGACCACCGCTGACGGCCGCCTCCCGAGCGGCTGCCGGCAGCCCCGTCCTGGCCCGGGCCACCGCTTGCTCCACCCGGCTGCGCCAGGGAGCCTCGGACACGGTGTCGAGCCGGCGGCGGGCCTGCGCGCTCGCCTCGTACAGCAGCACGGCCCGCCGCATGTCACCGCTTTCGGCGGCCACGAGAGCCAGGCCCTCCACCGGGTAGAGCGCGTGAAAACCCGCTTCGGGGACGATCCGGAGCACCTCGGCGAACAGCGCTTCGGCACTGTCCAGACGGCCGAGAGCCAACCGTACGGCGCCCGCCGTGTGCAGAGCGGCCGCGAGACGGCTCCAGGGGGCGCGCTCCCTGAGCACGGGCAGGCAACGGGACATGAGGATGTCGGCTTCCCGTTCCCCGCCCGCCTGGAGCAGCGCCCACGCCAGGTGGTGGGTGCACCAGGCGGTGTCCTCGGGTTTGCCCAGCGCGGCGACGACATCCAGGCACTCGCGCAGGTCCTCGACGGCCGCGGCGCATTCCCCCTGGCACAGCCGCGCCGCGGCCCGCGCGTCCAAGGCGTTGGCGAGTCCGGCGGGGTGACGGCGCGTGCGTTCCATGGCCACCGCCCGCTCGCCGAGGCGCACCGCCTGTACCGGGTCGGCCCGCTGGCAGGCCACCCGCGCGGCGAGTGCCGGTAACGCCCCGCCGAGCGCGTGCCCGTCCGTTTCCCGCAGCAGGCCCGTCAGCAGCGCGTGCGCGGCTGACGGCTGCTCCTGCTCGTAGTGCACGCGCGCCAGTTCCAGCACCAGCCGTGGGTGCGAGGCGTCGTCGCGGGCGCTGGTGCCGGCCAGCGCCGCGGCGAGGTTGTCGCGTTCCACGGCCAGCGGGCTGCCGACCTGGTCGGGGAACACCTCGTCACCGGCCCGGTCCGCCAGCCCGGTCAGCCACCCGAGGACCCGGCGCCGGGTGAGGTGCAGTTCGCCGGATGCGAGCAGGCGCTCCAGGGCGTAGGCGCGAAGGGTGCTCAGCTGTCTGAACCGTGTCGTCTCCGCGTCCCCCGGGAGACGGACGATCAGGGACTTGGCCTCAAGGGCGCACAGGATGCCGAGGATCCGTTCCGGCGCGATCCCGTCACCGGCGCACACCGCGCGCGCCGCGGCCGTGTCGAACCCGCCGACGAGGACCGCGAGACGCCGGAAGACGGCCTGCTCGGCCGGTTCGAGCAGCCGGTGGCTCCAGTCGATGGCGGAGGCCAGCTCGCTGTGGCGTCCGGGCCCGGTCCTGTGCCCGCCGGTGAGGAGGGACAGCTGGGACATCTGGTCGTCCAGCCCCGCCAGGATGTCGGTCAGTGGAAGGGTCCCGGCGCGGCGGGCCGCCAGCTCTACGGCCAGCGTGAGGCCGTCCAGCCTGCGGCAGATCTCGGCGACCGTCCGGCTGTTTCCGCGATGGAGGGTGAATCCGGGTGAGCAGCTCGAAGCACGTTCGACGAACAGCCGGACGGCGTCCGCCCGCAGAAGGGCCACCGGGTCGTCCCCGGCGCCGGCCGGCGGCAACGACAGCTCGCCGACGCGGAGCACGGTCTCTCCGGGCACCCGCAGGGCCTCGCGGCTGGTGGCCAGGATCCGCAGCCGAGGGCAGTGCCTGAGCAGGGTGGCGATCAGCCGGGCGCACGGTTCGGCCAGGTGTTCGCAGTTGTCCAGGATCAGCAGCCGACGGGCGTCGCCGATCGCGTCGACCAGGACGTCGACGGCGGAGCGACCCGCCTGTTCCGCGACGGCCAGCGCGGCGGCGACGGACCGCGCGAGCGCGGCGCCGTCGTGCAGCGCGTCGAGTTCCACCAGGTCGACCCGGCGGTGGCGGCCGGGCAGACCCCTGGCGAACTCCAGCGCCAACCGCGTCTTGCCGACGCCGCCGGCGCCGGTCAGGGTGAGCAGCCGTGACGTCCTCAGCAGGGTGCGCAGCCGCGACAGCTCCGCGCGTCGGCCCACGAACGAGTCGAGGGCCCGGGGCAGCCCGCCGGACGGGGAGGCGGCGCTCTGCGCGGGCGGTGAGGTGGCCGTCTGCCCACGGGCGGAGTCCCGGCGGGCCGAGCGTTGCCTGAACGCCCTTTGCCGGCATGCGCCGGAGCAGTAGCGAGCCGGCCGACCGCGGCCGGGCCGACCGGTCAGAGGCGCACCGCACGACTCGCATGTCATGCTCCGGTCATCCCCGATTTCCATGCGCCCATTCCGGTTCTCCGCACGCCGCAACGCAGCAACGCCGCACGCAGCAACGCCCCACTCCGCACGCAGCAACGCCGCACTCCGCACGCCGGCACGCGACGCCGCGCGGCGGGTATGACGACCGTCCGGGCCGCGCGGCGGTGGTAGCCGGCATCGTTGCGGCGCGCCGGCTACCGATCGGGCGGCGGCGTCAGGGCACGGCGTCGGGGTCGATGCCGAGTACGACGGTGCCGGTCACTCCCTTGCCGAGGTCGCTGCCGGTCTGCGTGAGGGTCAGCAGGGTGGAGGATCCGCCGTTGCGGTAGATGCCGTCCCTGGCGTTGAGCGTGCGCGTGGCCGTGTTGTTCCGGTAGGGCGTCAGCGCGGCGACCCTGCTGTTGTACGTTTCCGGGAAGTAGAGCTGGCCGGTGTGGGAGACGTGGCCGCCCTGGTACCGGCCGTTGGCGACCGTGCCGCCGACGTGCGTCTTGACGTGGATGTGGAGGGCCCGGCCGACGTACCAGCCGGGGTAGATGGTGGTGAATTCGGCGACCCCGGTGGAGTCGGTCAGCTGCACGCCGCGCAGGAACGTCGTGTCCGGCGTGGAACCGCCGGCCACGTATCCGGAGTACACGCCGAGGGCGTCGCAGTGCCAGATGTCGACCGCCGTGCCGGGCAGCGCGGCGCAGGTGGCGGTGTCGATCACCTTGACGCGCAGGGTGAGGGGTACGCCGGCCTTGCCCTCGGTGATGTTCTTGCGGACCGTCTCCAGGTCCAGGTAGTAAGGTCCCTCGGTCTGCTCGGGGGTGAGAACGCAGTCGGCGGCCTCCCGGGCCGGGGCCTTGGCGGCGTGGTTCCGTTCCGGCGCCGCGGTCGCCTGCGCGGACGTGAGCCCGAGGGCGGCCGCTCCGAGCGCCGCACCGCCCAGGGCGGCCATGACGGTCCTGCGGCTCGCGCCGACCGGGCCGTCGGCCGGCTCCGGGTCGTGCCGGCGCTCTTGGGAATGGGGGGTGTCAGTCATACCGTCAGAATGGCGCTGCGGACGGTCCGTGGCATCGATCGGATGACCGGTGAATCCGGCGCGCGTTACGAAACTCGAAGACCGGATCGGGCGGGTGTTTCGGCTCACACGGCCGGACCCTCCAACTGGTCGAGGTCGAACTGGTCGAGCAGGAAGTCGACCGGTGCGAGGGGCGAGGCGGCCGCAGTGCCGTCGTGGAGGACCTGTTCCGCCCAGATGACCTTGCCGCGGGCGGTGTACCGCGTTCCCCACCGCTGGGCGAACTGTGCCACCAGGAACAGCCCCCGCCCGCCCTCGTCCGTGGTCGCCGCCCGCCGCAGCCGCGGCGAGGTGCCGCTGCCGTCCGACACCTCGCAGATCAGACAGCGTCCGTGCAACAGCCGCACAGTCACCGGCGGCGAGCCGTACCGGATCGCGTTCGTGACCAGTTCGCTGACGATCAGTTCCGTGGCGAACCCGGACTCCTCCAGCCCCCACTCCCGCAACGTCTGCCTGCACCGCGCCCGCACCGAGGGAACCAGCGCGGGGTCCGGCGGTACGTCCCACTCGGCCACGCGCGAGCGCGGGAACGCTCGGGTGCGTGCCGTCAGCAGCGCGATGTCGTCGGAGGAGTGTGACGGCTTCAGCGCGTCGATCACCGCCTGACACGTCTCGTCCGGGGTGCGGCTGCCGGACCCGGCCAAGGCACGGCGGAGCCTCCCCAACCCGACGTCGATGTCCTGGGTGCGGTCCTCCACCAGGCCGTCGGTGTACAGCACCAGTTGCGAACCCTCCGGGAGGGGCAGCTCGGTCGTCTCGAACGGGTAGCCGCCCAGACCGAGGGGCGCCGAGGCGGGCACCCCGGCACAGGCGACCGTCCCGTCCGGGTGCACCACCACCGGTTCCGGGTGCCCCGCCCGGGCCATGGTGCAGGCCGCCGCCACCGGGTCGTAGACCGCGTAGAGGCAGGTCGCTCCGGTCACGCCCTCGCCCTCGTGGTCCTCGGGGGCATCACCCGTGCGCTCCTCGTTGTCCATACGGACGACCAGGTCGTCCAGGTTCCCGAGCACCTCGTCCACGGGCAGGTCCAGGACGGCGAAGTTGTGCACAGCGGTACGCAGCCGGCCCATCGTCGCCGCCGCGTGCAGGCCCCGCCCGACCACGTCGCCCATCACCAGGGCCACGCGAGCCCCCGGCAGCGGGATGACGTCGAACCAGTCCCCGCCCACCCCCGCCTCCGCGGGCAGGTACCGCCAGGCCACTTCCAGCGCGTCCTGCTCCGGCTGCCCCCGCGGCAGCAGACTGCGCTGCAGCGTCACCGCCATCGCGTGCTCCCGGGCGAACCTGCGAGCGTTGTCGATGGTCACCGCCGCCCGTGCGGCGAGTTCCTCCGCGAAGGCGAGATCCTCCGGTACGAACGGCGGGGAGTCCGCCGTCCGGTAGAAGTTCACCACGCCCAGCGCCACGTTCCGTGCCCGCAGCGGCACGGTCACCAGCGACCGCAGCCCGCCCTCCAGGGCCTTCCGGGCGCGCTCCGGATCCTGCTCCCGCCAGCCCCGGGCATGCCGCAGGTCCGTCTCCAGCACGCCCCGCCCCTCCTGCAGCGTCCGCATCTGCGGGCTCCGGACAGAGAACGTGATCAACTCGCCCAGCGGATACACCGGCATCATCCGCTGGGCGCCGGCGATCGCCGCCCGGCGCAGATGCCGCCAGCCCTCCGCCGTCGGCTCCCACCCGCGCAGCACCGCGTCGAGCAGGTCCACCGTCACGAGGTCGGCGAACTGCGGTGCCGCCACCTCGGCCAGCTCCTGGGCCGTCTGCCCCACGTCCAGCGTCGTACCGATTCCCACCCCGGCCTCGTACAGCAGCTCCAGCCGCTCCCGTGCGACCTCGGCCCGTCCCGAGACCGCCGCCAGTTCCGTGGTGTCCCGCAGGGTCACCACGCTGCCTCCCCGGCCGGCCTGCGGGTACGTCGGCCGCTTGTTCACCGCCAGCAACCGGTTCCCCGCGCGGTACACCTCATCGGTGATCGCCTCCGGCGACGCAAGCAGGCCCATGACCGGCTCCGGCAGGCCCAGCTCCCGAACCGGGCGCCCCTGCGCGTCCTCCGGCAGCCCGAGCAGCCGCGCCGCCTCGTCGTTCGCGAGCAGCAGTCGTCCGTCGGCACCGGTGATCAGCACCCCTTCCCGCACCGCGTGCAGGACCGCGTCGTGGTGCTCGTACAGCTGCGCCAGCTCCACCGGGGACATGCCGTGCGTGTGCTGCCGCAGCCGCCGGGACACCAGTGTCGTTCCCGTCATGGCCAGCACCAGGGCGGCCCCGCCGCTGCCCAGGATGATCGGCAGCTGAGGCAGCCACAGTGCCGCCACGTTCTTGACCGTGAGCCCGGCGGAGACCAGGCCGACCACCTTGCCGCGCGAGTCGGTCACCGGGACGACGGCCTGCACGTCCGTCCCCCTGCCCGCGGGCAGGGGAGGTCCGCCGGCCTGCTCGATGACGGTACGGCCTTTCAGTGCCGGTTCGAAGGTGCCGACGAACTTCTTCCCGATCTCCCCCGGGTAGGGGTACGTGTAACGGATCCCCTTCGTGCTCAGGACGACGACGAAATCCAGGCCCGCGCGCTTGCGCGCCGCCTCGGCCCGTGGCTGGAGCACCGCCGAGGGGTCCCGGCCCTGCAGAGCCTCGGCCGTGCCAGGGGCGCTCGCGAAGGACTGGGCCGCGATGACCGACGCCCGTCGCCCTTGCTGCAGCGCGTCACGGGCCCCCTGGAGCATCATGCCCACCACCGCGGCCACGACCAGCAGGACCACGATGACGACCTGGAGAAGGAACACCTGACCGGCCGCACTGCGTACGTCCAGCAGGGAAGCGCGACGTGCACGCGGGCGACCCACCGGCGGATGACGTTCCGGGCTGCGAGGGCGCCCGGAAAATACCTCCATACACCCTTGATAACACCACTGTCACACACCTGATAACAGCACTGCGGGGAACCCGAGCGGGCGGCTCGTACATGAACGAAGACCGTTTTATCTCGATAAGATACTTTTGTGATCAGGACAGGACGGCCTCGGCGTCACCGCCCGCCCCCAGGTGGCCGACGCGAGACAGTGGTGCTGTCCCCCGTGATCCTCACCGTCGTCATCTCCGCCCTGGCCTTCGCCACCCCCAGGGAGATCGCCTTCAGCAGACTCCTGCCCGCGGCACCCGCCCTCGCCGCCGCGATGTGGCCCGTGGTCCCGACGATCCTGCTGGGGGCGTTCTGTCTGCTGGTCATGATCGGGCTCAGCCTCGTCTACACCGATCTGGGAACGCCCTACACGGCGGCTGCGATCGTCGCGGTCACCCTGGCGGCCGCCTACACCAGCCGTCTCCGGCTCCAGCGGGAGGAGACGCTCTTCCAGATCCGGCTCGTCGCCGACGCCGCCCAGCAGGTGCTGCTGCGCCCGCTGCCGCGCCGGGTCCAGGACGTCGAGATCGAGTCGCTGTATCTGGCGGCCCAGGAGCAGGCCCGGATCGGAGGCGACTTCTACGAGGTGGCCGACACGCCGTACGGGGTCCGGCTGCTCATCGGTGACGTGCGCGGCAAGGGGCTGTCGGCGGTGGGGGCGGCCGCGGCGGTGATCAACTGCTTCAGGGAGAACGCGTACGACCAGCCCGACCTGAAGGGCATCATCCATCGCCTGGAGACAAGCATGGGCCGCTACAGCGTCGCGATACTCGACCCGGACCAGCCCGAGCACTTCGCCACCGCTCTGATCGCCGAGATCCCGAACGGTGGTGGCCAGGTGAGGATCCTCAACTGCGGGCACCCCCCGCCCCTGCTGATGCGGAGCGGGGAGATCCGCGTCCTGGAGCCCACCGCCCCCTCGCCGCCTCTCAACCTCTCCTCGCTGCTCGGCGACGAGTACAACGTCGACACCGTCGCCCTCGCCTCGGGCGACCAGATGCTGCTGTACACCGACGGTGTGACGGAGACCCGGGACCGCTCCGGAACGTTCTTCCCGCTTCCGGAGTGGATGCGGCAACTCGGCCGGCCGGCACCCCGTGAGCTGCTGGACCGGCTCCACCGGGACCTGCTCCACTACAGCGGCGGACGGCTCGACGACGACATCGCGGCCGTCGCCGTACGCTGCGGGCACCCGGGGGCTCCCCGGGGCTCCGCGTAGGCGGCCGGTAGCCGTGTCGCGGCCGAGAAGCGAGGTGAGGCTGAGCGCAGACCGGCTTCTCGCCTAGAGTCGGCTGTATGGCGGAGGCACCGGCCCAGGACCGCGGCGCGCGGTCCCGTGACGCGATTCTCGACAGCGCCGGCGAACTGATGTCGCGGTACGGCTACGCCGCCACGTCCATTTCCATGATCTCTGCCGAGTGCGGTCTGCCGGCCAGCTCCATCTACTGGCACTTCGGCAGCAAGGACGGGATCTACGTCGCGGTGCTGGAGCGCGCCAGGACCGCGCTGCTGACGGCCCTGCCCCCGGCCGAGGTGCCCGGCGCCGACGTCGCGGAGCGCCTGGACGCCTTCCTCGCGGAGGTACAGCGTGCCTTCCACCGCCAGCCGCACGGTCTGAAACTGCTGCTGGGGCTCGGCATGGTGCAGCAGGACGCCAGCGCGGCGGCCGTGGCCGAGGTGCACCACTACCGCGACGCGCTGGTGGCCTGGACCCGGGATGCGCTGAGCGCCGTCTTCCGGCTGCACGACCGGCCACAGGTCGCCGACGAACTGGCCCGCTTCACCCTCAGGATGGCGAGCGGCACCGTCGTCGCGCGCTGGTTCGACCCGAGCGCCGTCATGGACACCGGGGCGTTGCACGTGGCCTTGCTGGCGCTCGCGGCTCACCACGACGTTCTGGTGCACGGAACCTCGGGTGAGGGCTCCCGGTCGCGTGACGTCACGGACAGGGAATGACGACTTGGTGTGCGCCGCCCCGGGAACGGTCCGGACCGGGGGTGGTACGGGACCCCCCCGGCCCCCAGGTCCGTTCGGGCAGACCCGTGTCCCAGGGCGAGCGCTCGCTGCGGCCGCGGATGCGCCGGTGTCACGGCACGGTGGTGCGGGAGGCGGGGGAAGGGGACCAGAACGCGCAGTGGTGGTCGGCCGCGAAGCCGGTGGTGGGTGCGACCCGGTCGGGCGCCAGCACCTGGACGCGGTCCCCCGGGGCCGTGTGGCGAGGCCAGGCGGGTGTACGCGAGCCGTTGGGGTCGCCGGTGGCCGCGAACCGTGCCCAGTAGGCGGTCATCGTGGCGGACAGCCGCCGCTGGGCGGGCGTCAGGCGCAGGGAGTCCATGGGAAAGAGGTAGGCCAGTTCGGAGGCGTGGAACGCACCCTGCGGTGTGTGCGGCGCCGGGATGAACGGTGGCGCCTGGGGGTCGTGGAACTCGTAGGCGTAGACAGGTGCCCGGGTGGCGTACAGCCGGCTGTCGGCCCGTGCCGGGCACGCGAACCGCTGGTCGGTGTTGACGGCCGAATAGGCCAGGTTCGGGGACGGATACGCCGAGGCCGGATAGGTGTGCAGGACCGCCGCCGCGCGGTCGCCGTGTTGGAGCCCGATCAGGGCGGCGTACGAGGCGGGGGTCAGGGGGCCGCCGCCGAGCAGATCCACGTACAGCGCGGTGAAGTACCGGTATTCGTCGTGGGTGTTGCCGTTCAGCGTGGGCACGGCGTTCACCCGCCCCTCGGCCCATGCCCGGCGGGGAGCACGTGGGAGGATGTGGGGCCCGGTGTTGGGGCCCCACAAGGAGGCTGCCCCGCTGCCGGTGGCGCGAAGGAGTTCGGCGGTGGGCAGGGCGCGCAGGCAGGTCGCCGCGGTCCTCGGGTCCGCGCAGCCGACCGAGGCCGCGAAGTCGCTGCCCCTCTGCTCGGCCGCGCCGAGCGTGAGCGGTGTCAGACCGCCGCCGGAGGCGCAGCTCCCGCTCTGCTGGATCGCCCGCTGGAACAGTCCCTCGGCGGTCGGGGAGGCGATGTGGGCACAGGTGTCCACCGATCCGGCGGACTGGCCGCCGAGGGTGACTCGGCCGTGGTCGCCGCCGAAGGCACCGATGTTCGCCCGGACCCAGCGCAGCGCGGCCTGCTGATCCATCAGGCCGTAGTCGCCGGAGGCGTGGTCCTCGCTCTCCGACGACAGGGCGGGGTGGGCGAGGAACCCCAGTGACCCCAGGCGGTAGTTGACGGTCACCACGACCACGCCACGCGCGGTCAGCGCCGAGCCGTCGTAGTCGCTGCCGGCGCCGTAGGCGTTGCCACCGCCGTGCAGCCACACCAGTACGGGCAGGGACCGGCCGCCGGTGCGGGCGGGTGTCCACACGTTGAGGTACAGGCAGTCCTCCGTCGTGCTGCCGGTGCGGTTCGACTCGCCGGGCAGGACGGGACCGCCGTCGGGCAGCAGCCTCAGCGGCAGTTGGGGGCAGGGGCGGGCCGGTGCGGTGGCGTCCCGCACGCCGGGCCATCGGTCGGCGGGCCGTGGGGGACGCCAGCGCAGCTTGCCGGTCGGCGGGGCGGCGAAGGGGATTCCCTGGAAGACCCTGACGCCGTCGCCGTGCGCCGCACCGCGTACCCAGCCGCGGTCGGTGCGCACGACCAGGGGGTCGTGAGCGGCATCGGCCCGGGCCATGCGCGGGGCGGCGAGGGACGGCAGCAGCAGGGCCAGAACCGCGATCAGGGCGCGGAGCAGGGTGGTGCGCAGGTTCGGTGAACTCATCACCACTCCTGATCCCGGTGCGAGTGGAGCGGTCGTGTCGTGTGCTCGTAGGCGCCGATGTCGCAGGCGGCGCCCTGGGGGCGGGCGACACCGCGCTGATCGGTGGCCGGGCAGCCGGCAGCCGCGTCCAGGGCGGGGCTTCCCGGCAGCAGGGCGGCGGTGTCCGTGGGGCCGCCGTTGTCGGCGAGCGGGCCGATCAGCGGCGTACGGCTGGGCAGGTCGCCCGCGGCGGTGAGCCGGCAGCTTCCGTCGCCGTCGATGTTGTGACCCTCCGACGCGATGGTGGCGAAGGCCTTCTTGCAGTCGGCGGCCTTGCCGTCGACGGTGTTGCCGGCGACGAGGGAGTTGCGCAGCGTCAGTCGTCCCAGGGGCAGGTCGACGACATCGGGGATCGGGAAGGGCAAGCTGTCGAGGTAGGCGGGGGCGATGTTGATTCCGCCTCCGCCGTCACTTGAACTGTTGCCGGATATAGTGGAGTTGAGGATCTCCACGGGTCCACGGCCGCGGATGTCGATCCCGCCGCCGTAGCCGGCGAGGCTGCCGGGGCGGTCGCCCGGGTTCGTCACGCGGTTGTCGGCGACCGTCGAGTTGGTCACGGTGCCGCTGTCGTCGAACCTGATGCCCCCGGCTTCTCCCGCGACGTTCCCGCTGACGGTGCTGTCGATCAGATCCAGGTGCGAGCCGGGGATGTTGAAGATGCCACCGCCGTAGCCCGCGGAGTTCCCGGTCACGGCCACCCGTCGCAGCGTCATGTGATGTCCGTTGGCGATACCGCCGCCCCCGGTGTCGGTGATGGGCAGTTCGCGCTCCACGGCCGTTCCTCCGGTGATCGTCAGATCGGACAGCCGGGAGTCCGCCTGCATGCGGAAGGCGCGGTCCAGGTGGTTGGCGTCGATGACGGTGGTCCGCGCGCCGGCGCCACGGATCGTGGTGGGTGCGTCGACGTTCAGGTCACCCGTGGCCGGGTCGGGGTGATCTCCGATGATCTTGCGGGGATCGGGCGGGATGGTCAGCCGGTAGTGGCCCGCAGGCAGGGTGATGGTGCTGCCTTGGCGGGCGTTGGCGGCCATCACCGCGGCGCGCAGGCTGCAAGCGCCCGACGCGGTGCGGCACAGGCCGTCCGACGGGTCGGCGTCGACCGCGTCGGAGGTGGTGTCCACGATGAACTCCGTGGGTCCGGCAGCTGCGGGCACGGCGGCACCGGCGGCACTGGCGGTGAGGGCCATGGGCGTGGCGAGGGCGACGGGCGTGGCGAGGGCGACGGCGAGTGCCGCCGGGCTGGTTCGCAGGTTCATCAGGGAACTCCTCGGCGAGGAAGAGGTACTCGGCTGATGCGACGACCTTGCTGCTGGGGCAGATGCGGATCGCGTGACGAACGCGGCCGGGTGGGCCGGAGCAGGGGAGCCGGCGGTACGGGGAGGGTGTGTGTCCCGTCCGCTCTGTAAGGAGCGTTCCATTCGGGGAGTTCGGTGTCTACTGACGGGTAGTGGAATGACCGGATAGAGGCGATCCATCGCGCCGCCGCGGCGAACCAGCCCCCGACCCGCTGCCGCAGGCCACCGGGCCGGGCGGTGTCCCCGTGACCGGACACCGCCCGACGCGGCCTTCCAGCCAGACCGTCCCGTCGGGCAATTCCGCCTTCAGGAGGGGCTCGACGTGGAGCAGTGGGCGTTGATGCGGATCTCGTCGCTCGGGACGCCGGTCCCGCGTTCGACGGTGCCGCTACGCCGTAACTGCTGTGCCGTGACGCGGTGTTGGGGAAGGATGTCAGGGGCTCCCCGGAGCTGGAGGAGCCGGTACGGGTGAGGGGGAATCGGTGATCTATCTCGTGGAGTTGCCGGTCGGCACGGCGGGTGGACGTCCGGAGGTGGTGAAGGTCCAGGTGGAGCAGAAGGGCGACGGCCTGGTCCAGGTCGCCAGGCCGGGGCAGGTCGTCGCGCGGGCCACTCGCTCGCTGGGCGACATGCTGGCCGCGGTGAGACCGGTCGCCCAGAACTTCGTCGACGGCTTCCAGGACATGGTGAGCCGACCGGACGAGATCGGCATCGAGTTCGGCCTGTCCCTGTCGGCGGAGGCCGATGTGGTGATCTCCAGTACGACCGCGCAGGCCAACTTCAAGGTCTCACTCGTCTGGCACCCGCCCCCCGCCGATGCGGCCGCTGCCCCGGGCGAAGCCGGGACCGCGCCGTGACGGCAGACGCGCCGGGGCGGCCGTCACCCGACGGGCCGGACCCGGTGGCCGGCCCCTCCGACCCCGGTGCCCCGCCGCCCGGTTCGCCGGCACCTGCACCTCCGGTATCCGCTTCCTCCCCGGACGCGGGCCCGACCGCCCTGGAGGCGGCGGTGCTCCAGATCCGGGACCGGCGGGGCGATCCGGTGGGCCTGGGTTTCCTGGTCGCCGAAGACCTCGCGCTGACCTGCGCCCATGTGGTGGATGCCGCGCTCGACCCGTCCCCGGCCGCCGAGCCCGCGGCCGGCGCCCGCATCGAGGTGGCGTTCCCCCTGCTGCGGGCGCCGGCAGCAAGCACCGTGGACGGCGCGGACAGCGGAGAGAACCACACCACCGCGCGTGTGGAGCACCGGGTTCCCCCAGGGCCCTCCGGCGCCGGGGACGTGGCGGTGCTGCGCCTGAGCGCTGCGGTGCCCGACAGCCGGCCCCTCCGGCTGATCGAGGAGCCGGACGTGTGGGAGCATCCCGCCAGGGTGTTCGGTTTCCCCGCAGGCCGCCCCGGGGGCGTCTGGCACTCGGCCGTACTGCGGGCGCGGCAGGCGAATGGATGGGTGCAGGCCGATCTGGCGGCGGGCGGCTACCGCGTGTCGCGCGGGTTCAGCGGCAGCCCGGTGTGGGACGAGGAACTCGAGGGTGTCGTCGGCATGATGGCCCTGGCCGAGGAGGGCGAACCGCCGGCGAGCTACCTGATCCCCACGGCCGGCCTGCTGGACGCCTGGCCCGGCCTGCGGGAGCTGGCCCTGACGCCGTCGCCGTTCCGCCGGCTGTCACCGTTCGCGGAGGCCGACGCGGCGGTCTTCCACGGCCGCCGGGCGGAGTCGGAGGCGGTGGCCCGGATGGTCGCCGGCGAGCGCTGGACCGCGATCGTGGGTCCTTCCGGCTCCGGCAAGTCCTCTCTGGCCCAGGCCGGCGTCGTACCGAGGATGCGGCCGGACGGTACCGCGGTGGCCGTGCTGCGGCCGTCCTCGGGCAGCAGCCCGTCGGCCGGTCTCGCCGCGGAGCTGCTGGCGCTGCTGGAACCGGGGCTGCCCGAGACGGACCGGATCGACCGCCTGCCGAAGATCACCCGAGCACTGGCCAGGCGGCGCGGCCTGGCCGACATCCTGCCCCCGCTGCTGAAGCGGCAGGACAGCCGACGGCTCCTCGTGGTGATCGACCAGTTCGAAGAGCTGCTCGCGCACGAGGCGGACGCCGTCGACGAGCTGGCCGGCATCCTGTTCGACGAGGAGCTGCCGGACACGGTCCGGGTGCTGACCACCCTGCGGGCCGACTTCCTGGGCGCCGCCCTCGCGCACCCGCGCCTCGGCCACTGCTTCGACGGACGACGGGTGTACGGGCTCGGCCCCATGCACATCGACCAGCTCCGCGAGGTCGTCACGCTGCCGGTGGACGCCGTCCCCGGGGTGCGTTACGAGCCGCACCTGGTCGACCGGATCCTCGCCGACACCGGCACAGCTCCCGGTGCACTGCCCCTGCTCGGTTTCGCCCTCGACCAGCTGTGGCGGGAGCAGCAGCGGCATACGCCCGGCCGGCTCACCCACGCGGCGTACGAGAAGATCGGCGGTGTCACCGGCGCGCTGCACGATCACCTCGTCGGGGTCTGGAACGACTGCATCCCGCAGTCCGACGAGGCCGCGGCGCGGCGGCTGTTCACCCGGCTCGTCCGCGTGCCGCTGGAATCGGCCGCCGTCACCCGCCGGGTGGCCACGCGGGCGGAACTGGGTGAGGACGAATGGCGGGTGGCGCAGCGGCTCGCCTCCGCGCGGGCCCGCCTCCTGGTCATCGGGCGGGATTCCGAAGGCGACGAGACCGTCGAACTGATCCACGAAGCGCTCATCACCAGCTGGAGCAAGCTGGAGGGCTGGGCGGCCGAGGACCGCTCCTTTCTTGTCTGGCGGGAGACCCTGCACCACGACCGGCGCCGCTGGGAGGCGGGCGGACGCGCTGTCGACCTGCTGCCGACCGTCGCTGCCCTGGCAGGTTCCCGGGAGTGGTTGGAGAGGCGCGGGAGCGAACTCTCCGCGGCCGAGCGTGAGTACCTGGAACTCGGCCGCGCTCACCACCGTTCGCGGGCACGCAGGCGCCGGGCGCTTCGGTCGGGCCTCGGCCTGCTGGTCGTCCTGGCTCTGCTGTTCGGCAGCTTGTTCGCGTATGCGCGGCAGGAGAGCCAGGAGCGTGAGGCCCTCGCCAACTCCCGTTCACTCGCGCAGTTCTCGCAGGACCAGGCGGCCTTCGATCCGGTGCTGTCGGTGAAGCTGGCACTCGCGGCGTACCGGACCTCGCCCACGCAGGAGGCGCGCAGCCAGCTGTTGCGGCAGTACCTGGCGTACTCCGGGTCCGCCCGGCTGCTCTCCGGTCTGTTGGGGACGATCGAGCAGTTCCAGACGAGCCGGGACGGCAACGTGGTCTTCGCCAGATCCCGGATGGGCAGAGCGATCCTGTTCGTGCATGCCCTCGATGGCACGGTGCGCAGCGAACAGTTCTCCGTCAAAGCGGTCGTCTACGCCATGGTGTCGGCCGACGGCAGCCGGGTCGCGTTCGTCTGCGACGACGGGACGGCCGGCTGGTTCGAAGTGCACCCGGACGCGGACCGGATCATCGGCCGGGTGCACCGACTTCCCAGGCTGTCGGACCTGATCGAGTACACCTTCGAGAAGAGGAGTGGGTTCGCGATGTCCGCGGACGGACGGCTCGTCGTCGTCCGGTCGCGGAAGGACCTGATGTGGTGGGACCTGGACAAAGGCACCGTCGGCGGACGGGTGCGCGCACCCGCGGACTTCGGTGGCAGGCTGTGGATCGGCGCCGACGACCGGAGCCTGCTGGTGGAGGAGTCCCCCCTCGGGCAGGAGCACTCCACGAGCCTGGTCGCCGTCGACATGGCCACCGGGAGGAGCCGCACCGTGGTGCGCGATGTCGACGAGGTCCTCGTCTCCGGCGACCGGAAGGCGGTCGTCGCCTGCCGCGGCGGCGACTCCGGTGCGTCGTTCAGCCTGCGGCGGATCTCCGACGGCGCCCGGCAGGGACGGCCCTATCACGCAGGCGACGACACCTTCTGCGGCAGCCTCCTGAGCCAGGGCGTCGACGTGACCGGGCGTCGCTTCGTCACGAAGGACGGTAATGGCCTGTCGCTGGTGGACCTCTCCCAGGGCAAGGTGATCAGCGAGGCCACCCAGCTCCCCGGGATCACGGCGACCGCGTGGGACCTCGTGTCGTCCCGCGGCAAACTGTTCCTCGCCGGACACAGCGACTCGCTGATCAACTACGTGGAACTGTCCACCGTTCCCAATGTCCTGAAGGTGAGCGAACAAAAACTCACCGAGGACGGCAGCAAGACCGTCAGCGTCGTGGACGACGGCGCGAGCCTCCAGCTCCACTCGGTCCTGCCCCGTGACGCCGACGACCCGCTGATCGCCGAGGTGAGCCGCCCGCGGCCGTACTGGCTGCCCAAGGAATACCGTCTTGTGCTCGGCCCGGACCGAAAACTCCTGGCCGACTGGGACGCCGAGGACGCCATCTCCGTCCGGGAGGTGTCCACGCTGCGGCGAACGGCCCGGATCACCGTTCCCAAGCCGCCCTCCGCCGCTGATCTGCAGTACTTCTTCGACCGGGACGGACATCTCGTGACCGTCTCGAAAACGCGGATTCAGCAGTGGGACGCCCGCACGGGGAGACAACTCGCTCAGTACGACATCAAGGGCATCCTCGCCAGGAGCCGCAGCGGGAGCACTCCGCGACAGACGCACGTCGCCAGCTACCCGGCGGACAATCAGGTGGCCGTGCTCGTCTGGGGCGACCCCAGCGTGCGCGTCATCGATCTCACGACGGGACGCACGACGGCGACGGTGAAGGTTCCCAAGGACGCTGTCGCGACGCAGTTCGACCGCAGCGGACGGTACTTCGGTGTGCTCCGCAGCGGGGGAATCGTCGAACTGTGGCGGCGCGACCCCCTGCGGAAGGAGCTGGGGCCCTTGCGCAGCCTGGCCGAGAACCCCGAGAAACCGTACGTGGCGGGATTCCTCGACGGGGAGGGCCGCTTCGCCGTGGCCGCCAACAGCTCCGTACGGATCTACCAGCTCGGCGGTCGCGTCTCCAGTGACTCCTACGACTTCGGCCGCCTGCCCTCCAGCGGCCTGCTGGTCGACGGCTCATACGTCTTCCGGGACATGACCCCAGACGGCAAGAACGTGATCTACCAGAACTCGGACAACACCGGCGGTCCCGTGCGGCTCGACCCCGACCAGTGGCGGCACGTGCTGTGCGGTGTCATCGGCGACCGGCAGTTCACCACCGACGAGAAGGCCGGCCTGCCGGTGCGCGTGCCGGTCCAACCGGTCTGTCCGAGGCGCTCCTAGGGCAGCGCCAGCTCGGCCCAGATGGTCTTTCCGGAGGCGGTGTACCGCGTGCCCCAGCGCTGGGACATCTGGGCGACGAGGAACAGGCCGCGGCCTCCCTCGTCGTCCCGGCGCGCTCGCCGCAGGTGGGGCGCGGTGTGCGCGTTGTCGGAGACCTCGCACAGCAGGCAGCGGTCCCTGATCAGCCTCAGCATGACCGGCCCCGTGGCGTACCGGATACTGTTGGTGACGAGCTCGCTCACCACGAGCGCCGCCGGGAACGACAGCTCGGACAGGCCCCAGGCGTCCAACTGGCGCTCGGTGTCCGTGCGGGCGTGCGCCACCATGGCCGGGTCGGGCGGCAGCTCCAGGTCCGCCACATGGTCGGCGCCGAGCCGCCGGGTGCGGATCAGCAGCAGCGTGGCGTCGTCCGCCTGCGGGCCCGGCGGCCGGGCCGACAACGCGCGGTCGCACAGTTCCTCCAGCGGGCAGCGCTGCCAGGTGAGCACCTGGGCCAGGCGGTCGATTCCCCGGTCGATGTCGGTGCTCCGGTCCTCCACCACGCCGTCGGTGAAGAACGCCACCACACTGCCGCCGGACAGACTCAGCTCGACGTTCTCGTACGGCAGTCCGCCCAGCCCCAGAGGCGGCCCCGGCGCCAACGCGGACAGGGCCACCGAGCCGCTCGCATCGGCCACGATCGGCGGAGGATGGCCCGCGCTCGCCCAGACGCACCGGCCGCTGACCGGGTCGTAGATCGCGTACAGGCAGGACACCCCGAGCGTCTCGTCGCCCAGCCCCTCCTCGGCATCGGGTTCCGAGTCCTGCGCGACCAGGCCGTCCAGCCGGGTGAGCAGCTCGGCCGGGTCCAGGTCCAGCAGGGCCAGGGTCCGTACGGTGGCGCGCAGCCGGCCCATGGTCGCGGCCGCGTGCATGCCGTGGCCCACCACGTCGCCGACGGTCAGGCCCACGCGCGCACCGGACAGCGGGATCAGGTCGAACCAGTCGCCGCCCACGCCCACGCGACTGTCGGCCGGCAGGTAGCGGTAGGCCACGTCGACCGCGCTCTGCTCGGGCAGGTGCTGCGGCAGCAGGCTGCGCTGCAGCACCAGGGCGGCCGCGTGCTGGCTGGTGTAACGGCGGGCGTTGTCGATGCCGACGGCGGCCCGCTCGGCAAGTTCCACGGCCAGCGTCTGCTCCTCGGGGCCGAAGCGGTCGGGGTTGCTGCTGCGCCGGAAGGTGACAAGGCCCAGGACCGCGTTGCGGGTGAGCAGCGGGACGAAGAGGGAGGAGTGCGCGGAGTCCGCTCCGGTACCGTCCGGTCTCCCGGGCGGGGAGGTCTCGACGACGGGGCGGCTGGTGGCCAGGCTCTGCGCCTGCGGCGACCATGGCGGGTAGGACACGGGGCTGGTCCGGAACTCCTCCGGTGTCCGGCCGTGCATCCGCAGCAGACTGTGCCCCGGCGCCGAGCCCGTGGGCGGCTGCCGCCCCTCGATGACCGCCGGCGGCAGGTCCACCAGCACCTCGTCGGCCAGCTGCGGCACCGCCACGTCCGCGAGCTCCGCGGCCGTGCGGCGCACGTCCAGCGAGGCACCGATGCGTTTTCCCGCCCGGACGAGCAGTGACAGCCGTTCCTGGGCGCGGTAGCGGTCGGTGATGTCCAGCGACTCCTCGAACAGCCCCAGCAGTTCGCCTCGGGCGTCCACCAGCCGGTGGTACGAGCAGGACCAGACGTGCTCGCGCACCGGGTCGGCGGGGGCACGCCCGCGGTAGTGCATGCCCATGATCGGTTCCCCCGTCGTCAGCACGTGCTCCATGATCTGGTCTTCGTCCGGGGGGTGGTGGCGGGAGAGGAACTCGCCCTCGGGGAAGAGGTCCGAGGCCGGCCGGCCGATGTACTGGGCGATCCCGGCCAGCTCCAGATCGGTGGAGACGTTCGCCCAGACGACGCGCATGTCGGTGTCGAAGATCGTCAGGCCCACGTCGGACTCGGTCGCCATTCCCTGGAGCAGCGCCAGCTGCGCCTCCCAGCCGCGCAGCGTCTCCAGGTCGGCGGCGACCACGATGGTCGCGGCGCCGTCCCGGTGCGCGAGCGGGCTGAACGTCACGGCCGCGCGCAGGGTGCGTCCGTCCCTGCAGCACAGGTCCAGCACCGTGCTGCGGGGCTGGTGCGCCCTGCTCAGCTTGCAGAGGGTGGACAGCCGCTGCCCGGGGGCCGCTGCCAGCAGCCCGGCAGCCGGCTGCCCGAGCACGTCCTCGGGTGAGTGTCCGAGCAGACGCTGGGCCGAGGATCCCCACCCGGCTATCCGGCCTTCGGCGTCCAGTACCGCGGCGGCGGCCTTGGAGAGGTCCAGTGGACTGTGGAAGTCGACATGGGCGGAATTCGGAAAACGATCCATGGCACCGCTTCCCTCCGTGCCCCCTCAGGATCCCGTGCCGAGTGACGGACGACAACCGCACCCGGACCGCGGGGTGAGCCGTGTCGCATCGGCTCGGAACAGTCTTGCTATGCAACGAGTTGCATAGCATGATCGGCGTCATGGCGCTCGAACACGCGATCCTGGTGTCGCTCCTGGAGAAGCCAGGGTCCGGCTACGAGCTGGCCCGGCGCTTCGACCGGTCCATCGGCTACTTCTGGACCGCCACCCACCAGCAGATCTACCGCGTGCTCAAGCGCATGGAGCAAGACGGCTGGGTCGATGTCCGGGACGTCCCGCAGCAGGGCCGGCCGGACAAGAAGGAGTACTCCGTCGCCGACCTCGGCCGGGCCGCGCTGACCTCGTGGCTGCACGATCCGATCGAACCGGAGAGCGTCCGCCACGATCTGGCCGTGAAGATCCGGGGCGCCGCCTTCGACGACGACCCGGCCGCCCTGACCCGCGAGGTGGAGCGGCACCGGCAGGCGCACCGGGACCGGCTGGCGCACTACCTCGCGGGTCAGGCGCGCGACTTCCCGGAGTCCGAGCCGGGCGAGGCCGCCCCCCGGGCACCGCTCGACGCGGAGCGCGAGCTCCAGCACGTCGTCCTGCGCGGCGGCATCGCGTACGAGCGGATGATGATCGACTGGCTGGACGACGTGCTGGCCACCCTGGCCCGGTTCGGTCCGGGCCGCTGATCACCGCCGCCGATCTGCGCCGCCGGCCCGCCTCGCCCGGCCGCCGGACCTCCCGACCCCCCGTCCACCAGCCGAAAGGTGTCATCTCCCATGGCTGACCAGCTGCTGTTCAACCCGCGCACCTACGACCCCGCGCACTTCGACCCCGAGACGCGCCGCTTGCTGCGTGCCACCGTCGACTGGTTCGAGGAGCGTGGGAAGGGCCGGCTGATCGAGGACTACCGGAACCGCGCGTGGCTCGGCGACTTCCTCGCCTTCGCGGCGAAGGAGAACCTGTTCGCCACCTTCCTGACGCCGTCGTCCGCCGCGGGGGAGGGGGAACCGGACAAGCGGTGGGACACCGCCCGGATCGCCGCGCTCAACGAGATCCTGGGCTTCTACGGCCTCGACTACTGGTACGCCTGGCAGGTCACCATCCTCGGTCTCGGCCCGGTCTGGCAGAGCGGCAACGCGGCCGCCCGAGCCCGCGCCGCCGAACTCCTCGCCCAGGGTGAGGTGTTCGCCTTCGGCCTGTCCGAGAAGGCCCACGGCGCCGACATATACTCCACCGACATGCTGCTGGAGCCCGACGGCGACGGCGGCTTCCGCGCCACCGGCTCCAAGTACTACATCGGCAACGGAAACGCGGCCGGACTGGTCTCCGTCTTCGGCCGCCGCACCGACGTCGAGGGCCCCGACGGCTACGTGTTCTTCGCCGCCGACAGCCGTCACCCGGCCTATCACCTCGTCAAGAACGTCGTCGACTCCTCGAAGTTCGTCAGCGAGTTCCGTCTGGAGGACTACCCCGTGGCGGCCGAGGACGTCCTGCACACCGGACGCGCCGCCTTCGACGCCGCTCTCAACACGGTCAACGTGGGCAAGTTCAACCTGTGCACCGCCTCGATCGGCATCTGCGAGCACGCGATGTACGAGGCCGTCACCCACGCCCACAACCGCATCCTCTACGGCCGCCCCGTCACCAGCTTCCCGCACGTGCGGCGGGAGCTCACCGACGCCTACGTCAGGCTCGTCGGGATGAAGCTGTTCAGCGACCGCGCCGTCGACTACTTCCGTTCCGCCGGCCCCGACGACCGCCGCTACCTGCTCTTCAACCCGATGACGAAGATGAAGGTGACCACGGAGGGCGAGAAGGTCATCGACCTGATGTGGGACGTCATCGCGGCCAAGGGCTTCGAGAAGGACAACTACTTCGGCCAGGCGGCCGTGGAGATCCGCGGCCTGCCGAAGCTCGAAGGCACGGTCCACGTCAACCTGGCGCTGATCCTGAAGTTCATGCGCAGCCACCTCCTCGACCCGGTCGAGTACCCGGACGTGCCCACCCGCCTCGACGCGGCCGACGACGGCTTCCTGTTCCGGCAGGGGCCGGCCCGCGGCCTCGGCTCGGTGCGCTTCCACGACTGGCGGCCCGCCTTCGACGCGTACGCGCACCTGCCCAACGTGCGCCGCTTCCGCGAACAGGCCGACGCCCTCTGCGCGTTCGTCGCCACGGCCGCACCCGACGAGGAGCAGAGCCGCGATCTCGACCTCCTCCTCGCGGTCGGTCAGCTCTTCGCCCTCGTCGTGCACGGGCAGCTCGTCCTGGAGCAGGTCGCCCTGACCGGACTCGACGAGGACGTGCTCGACGAACTCTTCGCCGTCCTCGTACGGGACTTCTCCGCGCACGCCGTCGAACTGCACGGCAAGGACTCGGCGACCGCGCAGCAGCAGGAGTGGGCGCTGGGTTCGGTCCGGCGGCCGGTCGTCGACGCGGCCCGCACGGAGCGGGTCTGGCAGCGGGTCGAGGCGCTGTCCGGCGCGTACGAGATGGCGCCGTAACCAGGCCGTACGCATCACCGGGGGGCCGGCCCGCGCGGGCCGGCCCCCCGGTCGGCCAGGGTCTCAGCCGGTGTGTAACCCACGCCTCGAAGGCAGGGTTAGCTACCCCACATGTCGGCCGATGATTGAGCACTCGTTCGATGCGCCCCGTTGACCTCGGTAGCCGCTGACTGCCGCCCGGCCTGGGCCTCCCCTCGGTCAGCTCGAGAACTGAGAACGGTCGCTCCATGGACTACTGCATTCCGTGCAACCGCACCCTCAACGGCGCCGTCACCTGCCCCGAGTGCGGGGCGTACGACTCCGGCGTGGCACAGCCGAGCGGGCGGAGAGACGGTGCTCCGGCCGTCGACGCGGTGATGCCGGAAGTCCGCTTCGACGGGGTGCCGGACTCCTTCGAGTCGTCCGTCCCCGGGCCACCGACTCCCTCGCCGGACCTGCCGGAAGACCGGTACGACCGTCCGTCGCGGCTGCGGAAGTACGCCGTCCGGTCTCTCGCCGCAGCCGCCTTCACCGTCCTCGGAGGCCTGGCCACCGCGTCGGTGCTTCACCAGTCGACAGCCCCACGAGCAGCTTCGCCCCCGGAGCCGTCCTTCGTGGAGCCCGAGATCAGCGTCACCGACTCACCGGCTTCACCGGAGCGAGAGCCCACGCATCCCGCGCGCAAAGGCGGCCGGGACCGGAACGGCGACGGCAACCGGCGTCCTGCGCCCCCGCCACCTCGCAGCACGCCACCGGTCTCCCGGCCTTCCACCGCCACGACCAGTGCGCCGCCACCGGTGAAGGAGAAGCCCACCCCCCGGCCCTCCAGCAGCCGCCGGCCCAGCCCGCCCGCGCGAACGGCACCCCCCTCCACCCGGCCCTCCGCCAGTCCTTCGGCCAGCACCAGCGCCTCTCCCACCAGGAGCGGCTCACCCAGCGCGTCGGCTTCCCCCGGCCGCTGACCCCCGAGCGGAGGCCCGGCCGGGAGCTGCCGAGTCCCGGGCCGGTGACCTCAGCGGGGTGGTGTGGACAGGTGGAGGAGGATGCCGCAGACCTCGTCCACGATCTCCCGGGCCTCCGTCTCGTCCCCGCAGTCGGCCAGCTCGCGCGCCGCCCCTCCGATGACGGTGGTCAGCACGCTCACCCGGACCCGGCCGGCGCGTCGCCGCTCGTCCACCTGCAGCAGCCGCGCGTTGCGCCGTACCCACGCGCGGTCCCACTGGCGGCGCAACGCGTCGAAGCCCGAGGGGCCGTCGTCCTCGGCGAGGAGTCCGCCGAGCCGCCGGTTGTCCCAGGCACCCTCCAGGTACGCCCTGGCCCCCGCCGCGAAGAGGGCGACGGGGTCGTCCACACCACGGCCGCGCTCGGAGGTCAGCGTCGCCTCGGTCCGTCGTTCCTGGCCCTCGCGGAACTCCTCCCAGAGGGCGAGGTAAAGCCCTCGCTTCCCGCCGTAGTGCTGGAAGAGGCTGCCCACCGGAATGCCGGAGCGTGCCGCGATCTCGGTGAGGCCGGCGTCGGTGTAACCGCGCTCGGTGAACACCTCCAACGCGGCGTCCAGCAGCGCACGCCGGACCGTTTGCCGCTGCCCGGGATCTCCGGCCGGCCGGGCCGTGCCCTCCTGCCCGCCCGGCAGTCCACGTGCCGTCTCCGTCCCGGCGGACTCCACGATGCCGCTCACTGGCAATCCTCACCTTCCGCGGCGCCGTCGCGGATGGCGAGGGCGACCAGTAGTTCCAGGAGGTCGGCGATCCGGCGCGGATTGCGGCCGGTGCGTTCCTCGATCCGGCGCAACCGGTAGTGCGCCGTGTTGTGATGCACCCGCAGCCGGTCGGCGGCCAGCCGCAGATTGAGGTCCGCCGCCGCGAAGGCCCGTATGGTGTCCGCCAGCGTGTCGCCACGCCTGCGGTCCTCCTCCAGCAGCACACGTACCCGGGGATCGACCAGCTGGCGGGCGAGGTCGTCGGCGCGCAGCGCCAGGTAGTCGAACGGGGACAGCCGCGGCAGGGCCGCCACCCCGCCCCCGCTCGGCACCAGATCCAGGGCGGCCCGCGCCTCCTCGTACGCGCGCGGCAGTTCGGAGGCGCCCCGGGCGACCGTGCTGATGCCCATGGAGAGCATGGTTCCCTGCCGCGCGAGCCGCTCCTGCACGGCCTCGAAGTGGACGCATATGTCCTCCGCGTCCATGCCGGCCCGGACCACGGGCACGGCCACCACCTCGCCGTGACGCACGACGACCAGGGTCCGGCCGGCCCAGGGCCCGGCGACGCTGATCGACGCGCTGGCGGCGTACCCGTGCTCGGCCGTCGTGAGGTCCCCCGTGCGTGTGTCGCCGACGCACACCGCCACGACCGCCATCATCGACGAGCGCGGTCCGATGCCGTACGCCTGCGCCGCGGCGAACAGCGGGCCGCGCGTCGGGGCCACACCGGCCAGGAGCTGGTCCAGCAGATCCCGGCGCTCCCGGTCCGCGTCCGCCACCACGTGCTGCTGGAACTCGACGTACGCCTGTGCGGCGTGGGTGCTGGCGTAGTCGACGTACCGCATCAGCGGGGTGACGAGGGACAGCGCGGCCTGCTGGGCCTCGACGGACGTGCCCGCACAGTCCAGCAGCGCGGCCCACATCACCTGCCGGCCGACCCGGAAGGCACTGATCCAGTCCTCCAGGGCGAACCCCGCGCGCGCCCGGCGCATGGCTGCCGCCCGGCTGAAGACGAGGTCTTCGGCAGCGATGTCGCGGTCGCCGGCCAGCGCCGCCAGCTGCATCCGGTAGTGCTCCAGCACCTGGTCCCGTACGTCGTCGAAGAACCGTTCGTCCTGCAGCGCGTACGACGGGATCTCCGCACGCATCACCGCGACCGCGGTTTCCGCCACCTCCTCGACCCGGTCGTGGACGGCGCACAGGATCCGCTGCCGCTCCCGGCGGAGCGGTTCGGAGAGCGGGGGAGTGTCCAGGGCGGGACCGAGAGGCATGGCGCCGATCGTCGCCGCCCGGATCGTGCTCCGTCAACAGGCTCGGCGTGAGACATCCAGCGGTACCTGTGCGCGGCGCACAGTCCGGTGACCGGGAAGTTGGGTGCTCACACCCAATGTGCGCCTGGAACGCCCCCACCTACTGTGACGCTCGCTCAACCCCCCAGCACATCGGAAGGGGCGTCACTCATGCTCGCGGTCGACGGTATCACCGTGCGCTTCGGCGGCATCACCGCACTGGACGGTGTCGCATTCACCGTCGAGCCCGGCACCGCCGTGGGGCTCATCGGGCCGAACGGAGCCGGCAAGACCACCTTGTTCAACTGCCTGACCAGGCGCTGCACCCCCGACCGGGGAGAGGTGCGGTTCGACGACGAGGACCTCCTCGTCCTGCCTCCGCACGCCGTGGCCGGGCGCGGCATCGCCCGGACCTTCCAGAACCTCGGCCTGTTCCCGCAGCTCACGGTCCGGGAGAACGTCATGGTCGGCGCCCACGGCCGGGGGCGCACCGGACACCTCGCCGCGGCGCTCCGGCTGCCCCGCGTCCGGCGGGAGGAGAGGGAACTACGTGACCAGGCGGACGACTTGCTACGGCGGCTCGGCCTGGCGGACATCGCCGACCACCCCGCCTCCGGGCTGCCGTTCGGCACGCTCAAACGCGTCGAACTCGCCCGGGCGCTCGCGGTCCGCCCCCGGCTGCTGCTGCTCGACGAACCCGTCAACGGGCTCAGCCACGGCGAGGTCGACCAATTCGCGGATCTGGTCCGCTCGGTGCGCGCGGAATTCGACCTCACGCTCGTGGTGGTCGAACACCACATGGGGTTCGTGATGGGCCTGTGCGACAAGATCGTGTGTCTCGACTTCGGGCGCAAGATCGCCGAAGGATCGCCCGAGGAGATCCAGCGCGACCCGGCCGTCGTCGAGGCGTACCTGGGGGTGGCGGCGTGAGCGAGCCCACCACCGACCGCACCGAGGCAGCGGCGAGTACGCAGCCGGACTTCCTGACGGTGTCCGACCTGCACGCGGGATACGGCCAGGCCCGCGTGCTGCAGGGCCTCGACTTCTCCGTCGCCCGCGGTGAGGTGTGCGCGATCCTCGGACCCAACGGGGCGGGCAAGACCACGACGCTGCGGGCGCTGTGCGGCATGGTCCGCGGCCGCGGCTCGATCACCCTGAACGGTACGCAGCTGCTGGGCCGCTCGCCCGAGCAGGCCGCCCGGGCCGGCGTGGCGCACGTGCCCGAGGGCCGCGGCACCTTCAACGAGCTGACCGTCGAGGAGAACCTGCGCATCGGCGCCCACGTGCGCACCGGCCTCGGCCGGCGGGGGCGTGCCGCGCGCGCGGCCGTGGCGGCCGATCTGGAACGGATCTACGGCCACTTCCCCAAGCTGCGTCAGCGCTCGCGTCAGGCCGCCGGCAGCCTCAGCGGCGGCGAGCAGCAGATGCTCGCCATCGGGAGGGCGCTGATGCTGCGGCCTTCCCTGCTGCTCCTGGACGAGCCGTCCCTGGGACTCGCCCCGCTGGTCACCCGAGAGCTGTTCGAGATCGTCCGTGCCGTCAACGAGGAGGAACGCACCACCGTGATCGTCGTCGAGCAGAACGCCCAGCTCGCGTTGGACATCGCGCACCGGGCGCACGTACTGGAGGCCGGCCGCCTGGTGCTGTCCGGTCCGGCCCGGCAGATCCGCGAGGACGGGCAGGTCGCCGAGGTGTACCTCGGCGTCTCCGTCGGCTCCCGCAGGGCCGGGTGAGCGCCGTGACCGAATTCCTGCAGCAAGTGGTGGAAGGACTGGGCTCCGGCGCGGTGTACGCGAGCCTGGCGCTGGCCCTGGTGCTGATCCACCGGTTCACCGGGATCGTCAACTTCGCGCAGGGCGAGCTGGCCATGCTCTCCACGTACGTCGCCTGGCAGCTGGTGGCGTCCGGGATGCCGTTCTGGCTGGCGTTGCCGGTCACCCTCGCGGTGTCCTTCGCCGGCGGCATGCTGGTGGAGCGGATCGTCATCCGTCCCGTGCACGGCGCACCCGAGCTGACGGTGGTCATCGTCACGGTCGGCCTCTTCATCTTCGTCAACGCGCTGGCCGGACTGATCTGGTCGTTCACGGTGAAGGACTTCCCACAGCCGTTCCCCGACGGCGGGCTCGACCTGGCCGGTGTGCGCGTGGACTGGTCGACGCTCGGGATCCTCGGTGTGGTGGCCGTCGTGATGGGCCTGCTGTATCTGCTGTTCCAGCACACCTCCGTCGGCCTGGTGATGCGGGCGGTCGCCTGCAACCGCACCTCCGCCCGGCTGTCGGGTATCCGGGCGGGCCGGGTGCTGATGCTCGGCTGGGGGCTGGCCGCGACGGTCGGCGCGGTGTCGGGCGTTCTCGTCGCCCCGGTGCTGTTCCTGGAGCCCAACATGATGGGCGGGGTGCTGATCTACGCCTTCGCCGCGGCCACCCTCGGTGGCTTCGACAGTCCCGTCGGTGCGGTCGTCGGCGGCCTGTCCGTGGGCGTCGCCGAGACGCTGACCGGGGCGTACGTCGACGCGATCGGTCCCGATCTGAAGGTGGGCGTACCTCTGGTGATCATTCTGGCGGTGCTGCTGGTACGGCCCCAGGGCCTGTTCGGGCGGGCGGCGGTGGAACGCGCATGAGCACGATCACGACCGTACTCGGCACGGACCGCGCACGGCGCCTGCGGGCCGCGCTCACCGTGCTGCTCGCGGCGGCCGCCGCCGTCGGCGCACCCTTCTACTTCGCCCCCTTCCAGGTCTTCCAGCTGACCATGGTGCTCCTGTACGCCGTGGCGCTGGCCGGGCTGAACCTGCTGGTCGGCTTCGGCGGGCAGATCTCGCTCGGGCACGGCGCGTTCTTCGCGGCGGGGGCCTACACGGCGGCGGTCATGCTCGACCGGTACGACACCGGCCACCTGGCCACGCTGCCGGCCGCGGCCGCCGGATGCTTCCTGCTCGGCCTCGGCTTCGGCGTCCCCGCCCTGCGGCTGCGCGGGCTGTATCTCGCCCTGGTCACCCTCTCGTTCGCGGTGTTCCTGCCGCCGCTGCTCAAGCGGCTCGAACCGGTGACGGGCGGCTCCATGGGATTGACCGTGGACAAGCTGCGGCCGCCCGCCTGGAGCGGGCTGGCCGAGGACCAGTGGATGTACTTCGTCGTCCTCGCCGTCACCGCGGTGGCTCTGCTGCTCGCCCGCAACCTGCTGCGGTCCCGGGTCGGCCGGGCGCTGCTCGCCGTGCGGGACAACGAGAGTGCCGCCGAGGTCATGGGTGTGCGGCTGGCGCTGCACAAGACCCTCGCCTTCGCGTGGAGCGCCATGTTCGCGGGTGTCGCCGGGTGTCTGTACACCTGGGTGATCGGCTTCGTCTCGCCCGACTCCTTCGGCTTCGTCCTGTCCATCACCCTGCTGGCCGGCCTGGTCGTCGGCGGGCTCGCCTCGCTGTACGGACCCCTGCTGGGCGCGGCGTTCGTGATGTACGTGCCGAGTGTCTCCCAGGACCTGAGCGAGGCCGCACCGGGAGTGGTGTTCGGCCTGCTGATCATCACGGTGATGTTCGTGGCCCCGACCGGACTGGCCGGCCTGCCGGGCCGTGTCCTGGGCGCGGTCACCCGTCGCCTGCCCCGCGCCGCCGCCCCCGACGGCACACCCGAGAAGGAATCCGCACCCGAAGCGGACCGGCAGTCCGCGGCCGCATCCGGACCCGAAGCGGACCGGCAGTCCGCGGCTGCATCCGGACCGGAGGTGGACCGGGAGTCCGCGGCTGCATCCGGACCGGAGGTGGACCGGGAGTCCGCGGCTGCATCCGGACCGGAGGCGGACCGGGAGTCCGCGGCTGCATCCGGACCGGAGGTGGACCGGGAGTCCGCGGCTGCATCCGGACCCGACGCGGACCCGCAGTCCCCGGCCGCACCCGCGTCTGAAGCGGACCCGCAGTCCCCGGCCGCACCCGCGTCCGAAGCGGCCCCGCAGTCCCCGGCCGCATCCACACCCGACGCGAACCCGCAGTCCCCGGCCGCATCCGAGCCCTCCGCATCCCTCAGCCCTGCGGAACCCGCAGTTGCCGACGCCGAACCCGTGGGCGCACCGCCCCGCACGGAAAAGGAATGATCCACATGCGCAAGACGACCCTGCTGCGGGTGGCCGCGGCCACGATCGCCGCCCTGCTGACCGCGACCGCCTGCAACAGCCGGCGAGGAGAGGACGCCCAGGACACCGCCGCCGGCGGCGCCTGTAAGGGCCAGCAGACCACCGGCATCACCGACAAGACCATCAAGCTGGGCGGGATCTACCCGCTGTCGGGGCCCGCCTCGGCGTACGGCACGATCAGCAAGGGCGTGGCCGCCTACTTCAAGTACGTCAACGACAAGGGCGGCATAGACGGCCGCAAGGTCGAGTTCGTCGTCCGCGACGACGGCTACCAGCCGCCCAAGGCGGTCGAGGAGGCCCGCAGACTGGTCGAGCGGGAGAAGGTCTTCGCCGTGTTCCAGACCCTGGGCACCCCGTCGACGGCGGCCGTATGGGACTACCTCAACCAGCAGAAGGTGCCGCAGCCCTTCGTCGCCACGGGAGCCTCCGTCTGGGGCACGGACGACAAGCACCCCTGGACCATCGGGTGGCAGCCCAACTACGTCGCCGAGGCCCGGGTGTACGCCAAGTACCTCAAGGACAGGATGCCGAAGGCCGAGGTTGCGGTCCTCTACCAGAACGACGACTTCGGCAAGGACCTGCTCGGCGGGTTCAGGACGGCCCTCGCCGGCAGCGGCGTCAAGGTGGTCGCCACCGAGAGCTACGAGGTGACCGACCCCTCCGTGTCGGCGCAGATGGCGAGCCTCGCCCGCTCCAAGGCGGACGTGCTGCTCGACATCACCACACCCAAGTTCGGCAGTCAGGCCCTCGCCGCCGACGCCAAGAACACCAAGTGGAACCCGCTGCACATCGTGAACAACGTGGCCTCCTCCGCCGCCGTGCTCCGGCCCGTCGGGTTCGAGAACGTCCAGGGCGTGGTCTCGGCGACCTACTTCAAGGACCCCGCCGACCCGCAGTGGGCGGACGACCCCGAGGTCAAGACGTACAAGAAGGCCCTGCACGCGTACGCCCCCGACGCGGACCCGGCCAACCAGTTCAACGCCTACGGCTGGGCCGTCGCCTCCAGCCTGTACCAGGCCCTGGACGCGATGAAGTGCCCGACCAGGGAGGGACTGCGGGATGCGGTGCGCGATCTGAAGGACGTGAAGGTGGGCATGCTGCTGCCCGGTGTCACCCTGTCCACGGCCCCGGGTGATGCCTTCCCGATCGAGACGATGCAGCTGATGCGGTTCAAGGGCGAGCGGTGGCAGCTGTTCGGCAAGCCGGTGGACACCCGCAAGGAGTTCGGCCCGCTGACCAAGTGAGCCGGCGGGGGCGGGCCCCGGGGCGGGGGCCCCCCGCCCCGGGGGCCGCCCCCGCCCCGTCGACCGACGAGCGGCCCACATGCTCAGACGGCGTTCAGCCCGCCGTCCACCACCAGGCTCTGCCCGGTGATGTAGGAGGCGCGGCCGGAGAGCAGGAAGGTGACGGCTTCGGCCACCTCCCAGGCGGTGCCCTGGCGGCCGAGCGGAATGCGGCTGAACGAGGTCGTGCGGGACGCCCGCCGGGCCGAGGCCGCACGGCCCATCGGGGTGTCGATCAGGCCCGGGACGACCAGGTTGGCGCGGATACCGCGCGCCCCACCCTCCTTGGCGACATGCCGGGTGAGACCGAACAGGCCCGCCTTCGAACTGTCGTACGCGGGCGAATCGGTGGCCGCACGCAACCCGGCCACGGAACCGACGAAGACGATCGACCCTCCGTCGGCGATCACGGGCAGACCGTACTTCGCGGCGAGGAAGGGGGCGCCCAGGTTGAGCGACAGCACATCCTCCCACTGCTGCGGTGAGGTGCCCGCCAGACCCGTGCCGAGACCGATGCCGACGTTGACCACGAGCGCGTCCAGCGTGCCGAGTTCGCGGAGGGCCTCGGCGACCATGGCCGAGGACTGGGCGGGATCCGTGGCGTCACCGACCAGGGGGAGGCCACGGCCACCTTCCTCGGCTACAAGAGCGGCGGTGGTCGCCGCCGCGGAGGCGGAGATGTCGGCACAGGCGACGGAGGCGCCCTCGCGGGCTGCCAGCACGGCCACCGCCCGCCCGTTGCCCACCGGTGCCTCCGGGTCGTCGCCGGGACGGGTGCCCGCTCCGATGACCAGTACGTTCCGGCCGGTCAGGAGGCCGGCCGGGTGGGTCGCGGTGTGCCGCGGCTCAGGCATCGCCATGGGCTGTCCCGGTGGGGGCGGGCAGGGTCTCCGCATCGAAGCCGGGTTCGAGCGGGGTGCCGGCGGAGTTCAGGAAGAAGGCGACCATGTGGTACTGACCGACCAGCATGGTGATCTCGATCAGCTGTGCCTCGTCGTGGTCGGCGGCGAGTGCCGACCAGGTGGCCGCGGACAGGCGTGCGTCCCGGTGCAGCTCGTCGGCGGCGCGCAGCAGACGGGCGTCGGCCGGCGTCCAGCCCTGGGCGTCCGGGCCCGTACCGACCCGCCGGATCTCCTCGTCGGTGACCCCGGCCGCCCTGGCCAGCGGTACGTGCCGCCCCCATTCGTACGCTGCCCCGGTGTTGCAGGCGGTGCGCAGGATCAGCAGTTCCCGGGTGCGGCCCGGAAGCCGGCCGTCGCGCAGCAGATAGGTGCCGAACGGCAGGAAGTGCCGGAAGAGGCCGGGGTGTCGCACCAGGGTGGTGAAGACGTTGGCCGGACGGCCGTCGGCGTCCCGGGGAAGCGGCGCGAGCAGCTCCCGGGCGGACGGGTCCCAGCCGTCCTCGGACAGCGGCGCGAGGCGCGGGCCGGTGCCGGCGGCGCAGGGGGGACGGTGATGGTGCTCGTCGGTCATGTGGGTCTCCGTACGGGTCGTCAGGAGGGCGCAGCAGCAGGACGCTTCCGGGCACGGTCGGCCGGAACCCCGTCGCGTGCGCGTCGGCGCACGCTCCTGTTGCTGCCGTGCCACTGTGCTTTCGGTGGCGGGGGGTTGTCGACGGCTCCCTGGCCAAGGCCGCAGGTCGGCATATTGTTCATGTGTACAACCGCCGGTGCCGAAGGGGCGGAGGTGAGATCGATGCCCGGACAGGCGGGTGCCGCGGCGCCCCTGGAACGGGTCATCGCCGCGATGGCCGCGCAGCAGGGGCACGTGGGCGGGGGGTTGTACGCGGATCTGGTGGACCACCTCCCGTCCTACCGCGCGGTCCCGCGGGAACTCCTCGACCGGGTCTGGCAGGAGCACTTCCAGCGGGCTCTCGCGGTGGTGCGGGAGGGGAAGGTGCCCGCGCCGGAGGACTTCCGCGAAGCCGGTGTGGCCCGGGACCGGGTCGCCCGGGGCGTGCCGCTGGGCGACGGGCTCCGCGCCTTCCGCCGGGCGCTGGGCGCGATACGGGATCTGTTCATCGCCGAGGCGACCGAACACGGGCTGGACCCGGGCCTCATCGTCGACCGCACCAAGTGCCTGTGGGAGCTGGCGGACGTCGCGAGCCTGCAGATCGCCGCCGTCCACCGGCAGGCGGAGGTCGCCTCCGCCCTGTTCGACGCCCGCCGCCGGGCCGACTTCCTGCGCGGACTGCTCTACGGCACGCTGAGCGCCGCGGAGATCCACAGCGGTGCGGCGATCTACGGACTGGACGCGTCACGGCCGTACCGGGCCATCAGAGCCGTCCCGTACGGCGACGCGGACCCGGACGCGCTGGACCGCTCCCTGGCGTCCCGCGGCCACGGCCGGGGCGCGCTGTTCACCGTGCTGGAGGAGGCTGTCGTCGGGGTCGTCGAGGCCAGGCCGGAGACCGGTGACCTGGATGTGACGGCCGGGCTCGGCCCGCCGACGGACCTGGCCGCGGTGCACCGCTCCTTCCGCGCCGCCGGCAGGCTGCTGCAAGCCGCCCGTGCCTACCGTCTGCGCGGCGTGTACGACCTGAGCGACCTGACCTGGCGGGTCGCGGTCGTCGCGGAACCGGAACTCGGCGAGCTGCTGCTCGACCGCTACCTGCGCCCACTGGAGGCGGAGGGGGAGTTCGGCGCGCTCGTCGAGGAGTCGGTGCGGGCGTATCTGGAGGGGGGACGACGCATCCGCGAAGTCGCCCGCAGGGCGCACGTCCACGTCAACACCGTCCGCTACCGGCTGCGCCGATTCGAGGAGCTCACCGGCACCAGCCTGGACGCTCCGGGCACCGTGGTGGAGGTGAGCTGGGCCCTGGCGGCACGCGCGCTGAGGACACCTCCACCGGGCCGGGCTCCCACCGGGTTTCAATAGGCGACCGGTGGCCTCGTACAAGGTGGTGTCCAGCGGTGGAGAAGCGGATGACGGAGCTCAGCGAAGGCAACGACGATCCGTTCGCGCTGCACTTCGCCGCCCTGGCGGTGCTCGACGACCGGGGAGTGGTGGTCGGCTGGAACCAGCGGGCGCAGGAACTGCTCGGCCATCCGGACGCCGCCGTGCTCGGTCGTCGGGCATTCGAGGTCCTTGTCGATCCTCGCGATCGGCCGGCTGCCAGGGAGGCCGTGGCGAAGTGCAGACGAGCCGGCGGCTGGGCGGGCCTGCTCCCCTTGCGCCACCGCGACGGGCGGCTCGTGGGCATGGGGCTGAGGGCCCATGCGCTCTCACGCGACGACCGGGTCCGTGAGTGGATCGTCGCCGGCGCACCCGCGGCCGACGTCCTGGAGTGGCAAAGAGACCGCGCGATTGTCCAAGGCCTGTACCGCCGGTGCCCGATCGGCCTGGTCGTCCACGGCCCCGACCTCACCATTCTCCGGGTCAACCGGGCCATCGAACGCTTCACCGGTGTCCCCGCGGCGGACTTCCTAGGGCTGCCCACCGGTCGTCTCCTCGTTCCCGACGACGCGCGCGAGGCCGTGGACCGTGTGCGCCAGGTGATGGCTACCGGAAGGCCGATGGTCTACTCCGAGCAGTTCGTCCGCCTGGAGTGGGATCCGGCACGAGAGCGGGTCGCGATGGTCTCGTCCTTTCCACTGGAGGACCCCTCCGGTCGGATCCTGGGCGTGGCCGAGATGATCGAGGACATCACCGAACGCCATCGGGCCCAGCGCCGGCTCGCGCTCCTCGACCAGGCCGGCAGCCGTATCGGAACCACCCTCGATGTGGCGGAGACCGCCCGGGAACTCGCGGAGGTGATGGTGCACCTCGCCGACCACGTGTCGGTGGACCTGCTCCAGCCGGTGACGCGCGGTGAGGAACCGACGCGCACCCTGGCCGGGCCCATGGTCCGGCTGGGGGCCTGTAGCGTCGGTGCCCAGCAACCCGGTCCGCCCCACCCCCACGGCGAACCCGTGGAGTTCGCGTCCGAATCACCCCAGGCCAGGTGCCTGGCCGAGGGGCGGCCCGTCCTGGAGCCGGTTCTCCCGCCCGACCGGTTCTCGGCGGGAGGCCGTCAGGCGGCCCACACGCCGGACCTGGGCGTCCACTCGCTGATCGTGGTGCCTCTCGTCGCACGTGGCCTGGTGCTGGGCGTGATGACCCTGTGGCGTTCGCGTCGCCCCGATCCCTTCGAGGCGGACGACCTCACCCTCGCCCAGGAACTCGCCGCGCGCGCCGCCGTCGCCATCGACAACGCCCGGCGCTTCACCCAGCAGCAGCAGACCGCGTTCACCCTGCAGAGCAGCCTGCTGCCCCGGGCCGTACCGGACCAGTCGGCCGTCGAGGTGGCCCTGAGGTACCTTCCGGCCAGCGCGGCCCCGGGCCTGGGCGGCGACTGGTTCGACGTCATTCCTCTGTCCGGGGCCCGGGTCGCCCTCGTCGTCGGGGACGTGGTGGGACGCGGAATCCACGCTGCCGCCACCATGGGCCGACTGCGCACCGCCGTGCACACGCTCGCCAGCCTCGACCTGGAACCGGACGAGGTCCTCTCCCGCCTGGACGACTTGGTCAACCTGCTGGGGGCCGAAGAGGAAGCAGCCGGCGAACGGCCGGTGGGCGAGCGGGTCGTCGGCGCGACCTGCCTGTACGCCGTGTACGACCCGGTCTCCGGGCGCTGTTCCGTGGCCCGCGCCGGTCACCCGCTGCCGGTGGTGACCGCTCCGGACGGACTGGTGGCTCCGCTCGACCTGCCCGCCGGCCCACCTCTCGGACTGGGCGGTCTGCCGTTCGAGGCCCGGGAGATCGACCTGGCCGAGGGGAGCCTGCTGTGCCTGTACACCAACGGACTCATCGGCGAACGCCACATCGACGCCGACACCGCCCTGACCAAGCTGTGTGCGGCGCTCACCCGCCCTGCGGACGCACTGGAACGAACTTGCCAGGCGGTGGTCGACTCGCTCGTGCCCGCGCGCCCCAGTGACGACGTCGCGCTGCTGATCGCCCGCACCCGCACGCTGCCACCGGACGACGTCGCTTCCTGGCAGCTGCCGCTGGAGCCTGCCAGCGCGGCCCGGGCCCGGGCGTTGACCTCGGCAAAGCTGGCCGAATGGGGTCTGGAGCACCTCGCGTTCACGACGGAGTTGATCGCCAGCGAACTGGTCACCAATGTCTACCGGTACGCCGACGGCCCCGCGACCCTGCGGCTGATCCGGGAACGGACCCTGGTGTGCGAGGTCAGCGACACCAGCCACACCGCGCCGCACCTGCGCCGCGCTCGCACCACCGACGAGGGCGGGCGCGGCCTGTTCCTGGTGGCCCAGATGGCCGAACGCTGGGGTACCCGCTACACCCGCGAGGGCAAGACCGTCTGGACCGAACAGCCACTGACCGGCCCACTCACCTGACCGTCCGGCAGTGCGCCGGGACGGGGGCCGGTGGCGGACCACAGGGGCGGCGCCATGGCCGCTCCCGTAGCCCGCCCCGCCGCCGGGCTCACTCGGCCGCGGCGAGCAGTCGTGCCTCGCTCTCCTCGTACAGCCGCCGGTTCTCGCGGCTCTCGGCGGCGCGGCGCCGGTGGTCCAGGCGGCTGCCCAGCCAGCCCGCCAGATAGCCGAACGGGATGGAGACCAGACCGGTGGACTGCAGCGGGAACCAGCCGAAGTCCGCGTGCGGGAAGACGGCGGAGGGCGTGCCCGAAACCGCCTTGGAGAAGGCCATCAGCACCAGGGCGCAGGCCGTGCCCCCGTAGAGGCTGGCGAGCAGGCCGGTGCGCGTGAATCCGCGCCAGAACAGCGAGTAGGTCAGCGCGGGGGCGACGGCCGATGCCCCGATGCAGATCGCCAGCGTGGTCAGCACACCGACGTCCCAGTTCTGGACCAGGACGGAGAGCAGTACGGCGACGGTCCCCACCGCCACGCTCGTCCACGCCGCCACCGTCATCTCCGTACGCGGTTCCGCCCGTTCCCGTCGCAGCGCGTGGGCGAACAGGTCGTGGGCGAGCGACGAGGCCGCGGCGAGGGTCATCCCCGCGACCGAGGACAGCAGGGTGATGAATATCGTGCCCGCCACGGCCGCGTAGAGAACCGTCGTGCTCGCGGAGCCGGCGCCGCCGCCGAGCGCACGGGACAGCATGAGCATCGACGTCCGGCCGTGCGGATCGGCCGCGGTGATGTACTGCGATCCCACCAGGGCCGCCGCGCCCGTACCCATGACGATCACGAGCAGGCAGAACGTGGTGACCGTACCGACCGCCCACGACATGGAGCGGCGCACGGCGGGCACGTCGCGTGAGGAGTACAGCCGCATCGTGATGTGCGGCAGGCAGGCCGCGCCGAGGATCACGGTGATCTGCAGGCTGGCGAAGTCCAGCCGCTGACTTGCCGAGGTGCCCAGCTGGAGCCCCTGGCTGAGGAATGCCGGGCCCGTTCCACTGCCGCGTTCGGCGGCCCGGAGCACCTCGCCGGGGCTCCAGTCGAAGCGGTTGAGGACCAGAGCGGCGACGGTGACGCTGGTGCCGAGCAGGAGCACGATCTTGATCATCTGGACGAGCGCGGTGCCCCGCATGCCGCCGATCGCCGCATAGATGATCATGAGGCTGCCGACGAGGACGATGCACACCGTCCGGGCGCCGGCCTCGTGCGACATGCCCAGGATGAAGGTGAGCAGCGAACCGGCCCCCGAGAGCTGGACGACCAGGAAGGGAAGGGTCGCCGAGAGCGTCACGACGCAGGAGGCGATGCGGACGGCCCGCCCGGGCATGGTGCGGGCCAGGACGTCGCCCATGGTGAAGCTGCCGGCGTTGCGCAGCGGCTCGGCCAGCAGGAACATCAGCAGCACCAGCGACAGGGCGGTGCTCACCGCCAGGACGTAACCGTCGTAGCCGGCGAGCGCGATGATGCCGGTGGTGCTCAGCACCGTGGCCGCGGAGATGTAGTCGCCCGCGATCGCCAGGCCGTTCTTGAGCGGGGTGAGGGAACGGTACCCGGTGTAGAAGTTCGTCAGGTCGTCGCGGTCCGGCCCCGCCATCACGCACATCAGCAGCGTGAGGGTCACCAGGGTGCTGAACAGGACCAGGACGAGTGCCTGGGTCCCCGAGCCGTAGTCGTTCATCCCGCCACTCCCGCATCCCGGACCGTCCGGACCGCGCGCTCTCGCACGGCCCGAGCCAGCGGGTCCACGGAGCGCTGCGCGCTGCGCCCGTACCAGAAGACGGCCGCGAAGGTGACGAGGAGCTGGAGGACCCCCAGGCTCATGCCCAGGCTCAGCTCCCCGGCGATCTCGGAACCCATCAGGTCCGGCGCACAGCAGGACAGCACCACGTACACCACGAACGAGCCGAGCGCGGTGAGCGTCGAGACCCGGCGCAGCACCCGGTAGGCCGAGCGCAGGTCGGCGAGGTCGGCGCCGGGCGGCTGGGCGTGCGGTGGATGCTGAGCGGCCTGCCCGTACGCGTCGTAGGGGCCGTACGCGGGGACGTCGTACTGCCAGGGATCCCGCGGAGTCCGTCCCGGCGGTGCTGGTGGCGGGTACCGGTCGTCGGGGTGTGTCATCGCATGGGCCTTCCGTGCGGCTCGGGTCCGTGGGAGGTGGGGGTGAAGCGTCGGCGGCGCACGATACCGACTGGTTGGAATGCGTGATAAGCCTGCTGAGGTCACGGAACGCGCCGAGGGCATGTGGGGAATGTCACGTGCACCGGCGTACCTACTGGTCGGTATGGTCTCGGGAGGCCGTACCGACAGGAGGCGTGATGTCCACGACCAACCGCCAGATCCGCCTGGCAGCCCGCCCCGTGGGCGACGTGAAGCCAGAAGACTGGGAGCACCGCTCCGAAGCGATCGAGGAACCCGGCCCGGGCCGGTTCGCGGGGCGGACGCGCGTCATCTCCCTGGATCCGGCCATGCGGGGCTGGCTGGACGACCGTCCTTCCTACCTGCCGCCCGTGGGCCTCGGAGAGGTGATGCGGGCCGGATCGGTCGTCGAGGTCACCGCATCGAACCACCCCGACTTCCAGCCCGGCGATCACGTGGTCGGCACCTTCGGCGTCCAGGAGTACGTGGTCTCCGACGGCCGGGGCGCGATGAAGATCGACACCTCCCTCGCCCCGCCCTCGACGTATCTCGGAGCGCTGGGCATGCCGGGCATGACCGCCTACTTCGGCCTGCTGGACGTCGGCGCGCTGCAGGACGGCGAGACCGTCGTGGTGTCCGGCGCGGCCGGCGCGGTCGGCACCGTCGCGGGCCAGATCGCGAAGGCCAAGGGCTGCCGTGTCGTGGGCATCGCCGGCGGACCGGAGAAGTGCGCCATGCTCACCGACGAGCTGGGATTCGACGCCGCGATCGACTACCGGTCCGACGACGTCAAGAAGGCGCTGCGCGAGCACGTCCCCGACGGCATCGACGTCTACTTCGACAACGTCGGAGGGGACATCCTCGACATCGCCCTCACCCGGCTGGCGATGCACGCGCGCGTCGTGATCTGCGGCGCGATCAGCCAGTACAACAACGCCACGCCGGTCAAGGGCCCCTCCAACTACCTCTCGCTGCTGGTGCGCCGCGCCCGCATGGAGGGCTTCGTCGTCTTCGACTACGCCAAGCGCTACGCGGA
Organism: Streptomyces cyanogenus; assembly: GCF_017526105.1. NCBI lineage: Bacteria > Bacillati > Actinomycetota > Actinomycetes > Kitasatosporales > Streptomycetaceae > Streptomyces > Streptomyces cyanogenus. The sequence continues at coordinate 976,233 of NZ_CP071839.1, read as the reverse complement.
GGCCGCGCAGGAGATCTCCGCCTGGATCGGTGCCGGCCGCATCAAGGTCAAGGAACACGTGGTGAGGGGCACCGTCGACGACTTCCCCGCGACCCTGCAGATGCTCTTCCGCGGCGAGAACACCGGCAAGCTCGTGCTGGAGCTGGCGTGAGTGCCGCGGAGGCCCTTCGCGGAGGGCAGACGGACGGTGCCGCGCTCGCGGGCAAGGTCGCGATCGTCACCGGTGCCGCCAGCGGACTGGGCCGGGCCTCGGCGCTGGCCCTGGCGCGGGCCGGAGCGCGCGTGGTCGTCGCCGACCTCGACGCGCAGGGCGGTCGGGAGGTGGCCGACATGGTCGACGGCCAGTTCCGCGCCTGTGACGTCTCCGACCTGGACGCCAACCGCGCGCTGGTGGAGTTCACCCAGGAGTACTACGGCGGTGTGGACATCGCGCTGCTCAACGCGGGGGTGGCGACCGGGTGCGGGGTCGGCGAGGACTTCGATCCCGCACGCTACCGCCGGGCGATGGGCGCCAACCTCGACGGCGTGGTCTTCGGTACCCACGCGGTGCTGCCCGCGTTGCGGGCGCGCGGCGGAGGGTCGATCGTGGCCACCGCTTCCCTGGCGGGCCTGGCGGCGGTGCCGCTCGATCCGCTGTACGCGGCCAACAAGCACGCGGTCGTGGGACTCGCGCGTTCCCTCGGGCCGGCTCTCGCGCCGGAGAACGTGCGCTTCAACGCGGTCTGCCCCGGCTTCGCCGAGTCGCGCATCATCGACCACCTGCGCGGTCTGCTCTCCGACCAGGGGCTGCCGGTCATCCCGGCCGAGGTCGTCGCGGACACCGTGCTGCGGATCCTCACCGGTGACGGCACCGGGGAGTGCTGGTTCGTCCAGGCCGGCCGCGAGCCGGAGCCGTTCCGCTTCCGCAACGTCCCCGGTCCGGCCAGGCCCGCCGACTCGACGGCCGCGACCCCTTGACTCCGTAATGAAAGGTGCACTTCTCCACAAACTTGACTGACTCCACAAAAGGCGTAGGTTCGGTAGGGAGAAGGCAGTCGATCCCCCGAAGGGGGCCCGCATGACCCGCACGATCTCCCGGGAGTCCCTCCCGGGCGGAGCGGTCCCCGGCCACGTCGCCCCCGGGTCGTTCGAAACGGGGCCGTGGTCCCTGCCGTGGTCGCCGACCGCGTGCGGCCTGGCGCGGACCGCGGTGCGGGACGCACTGATCCGATGGGGTCTCGACGAGCTGGTCCCGGTCGCCGAACTGCTGGTCAGCGAGCTGGTGTGCAACGCCCTGCGGCACGGCACCGGCCCGCTGACCCTCACCGTCGAGCGGGGCCCGGACGTGCGCTGTGCGGTCGGTGACGGTTCGTCGCAGCCGCCGCGCCCCCTCGACGCCGGCCCCGAGGACGAGGGCGGCCGCGGACTGGCGCTCGTGGACATGCTGGCCGCACAGTGGGGCCACGAGCGCGGCCTGCCCTCGGGCAAGACCGTGTGGTTCGAGCTCTCCACCGGGGTGGCCGAGCCGGGCCCGGAACGCGGCGAGTCCGCGGACGGGCGGCACGCGGTGTGGGGCGGGAACGTCGTGGACCGCCTGCTCCCGCGGAAGGCTGAAGGGAAGAGCCAGGGGACCACCGCGGGGAAGGGCGAGGCCGCGTGACACGGGCGGCGACCGGCGAGGAGCCGATGGCTCTGGCCGCGGCACGACTGCGCGCGGCAGGCCTGCGGGTGACCGTCCAGCGCATGGCCGTACTGGCGGCGGTCTCCGAGGCCGCCGGCCACCTCGACGCCGACGCCCTGCGCGAGCGCGCCCGGCGGGTCACGGGCGGCCTGTCCCTGCAGGCCACCTACAACGTGCTGCGTGCCCTCACGGAAGCCGGTCTGGTCCGGTGCACCCACATCCCCGGTCAGCCGGCCCGTTACGAGATCGAGCACCACGACAACCACCACCACTTCGTGTGCCTGCACTGCGCCGCCATCCGTGACGTCGAGTGCACGGTGGGTGCGGCACCCTGCCTGGAACCCCGGCTGCCGGCCGAGTACGACGTCCAGGAGGCCGCCGTGACCTTCTGGGGCGTGTGCCCCGACTGCCGTGCCGGGGCGGGGTAGTTCACACACGCCGCGAGGCCGCACCTGCTGTGCGGGTTGCTCGCGGCGACTCCGGGGCGCCCGTGCCGGAGACGCCCGGCGACCGCCCGCCCGCTAGAGCTGCGCTGCCCGGGCCGGGGCCGGGTAGGGATCGCGGAAGGTGAAGGCCTGCGGCCCGGGGCCGTGTTCGCGCAGCATCGCCACCCGCTCCATCGCCTCCGCGACGGTCGGGCGGTGGCCGGCCGGGATCCACCACATGGCCTGGTGTGCCTCGGCCGAGCGGCGGAACCATTCCCGGCGGCGGCTCAGCACCCGCAGGTGATCGCTGTGGTACGTGAAGTCCCGCAGGGCTTCTACCGATTCCCAGACCGAGCAGTTGATCAGCAGCAGCGCGTCGTTCCCGTCGGGGCGGATGCCGGTCGCGTCCGCGCCCTCGTCGTCGACCAGGCGCCAGACGAACCCGGGGCTCCGGTCGGCAAGTGCGTTGATCTCCGGCTGTTGGGCGACGAAGTCGGCCAACTCGGGGCTGTCCAGCGGGGCGACGATGCGGCCGATGTTGACCTGCGCCAAGTGATGCTCAGTCATGGAGCAAGCATGGCCCGGCCGGGCTTCTATAGTCAATCGATTTCTTTTTTAGAAAGGCTCACGCAGCAGCCGCCGGGGCACGGATCCATGGCCGGCGCCCACGGCTCGGGCACCAGGCCCTCGATGAGTGCCAGGTTCATCCCGCAGATCAGGGCGGGGAACTCCGTCGCCAGCGCATGGAAGGGGCAGTTGCGCAGCCGCAGCGTCCTGCCGTCCCAGAAGGGCTCGTAACCGCGGGCCCGCAGTGCAGCCACCACGTCGTCGGCACGGGCATCCGGCTGTGCCGCGCCCGCCGCCCGCGCCGCTGCCTGCAGTTCACGGTCCAGCCCGGCGTTCTCCACCACCTCGGCGAGCAGCCGGCCGACGGCGTCGTACGACCGCGGCGGTACGGAGACGGCATGCTCCCCCTCGGCGCGCCGGTACAGCTTGGCCGGCCGCCCCGCTCCGGGGCCGGTGCGCCCGGACAGCCGCCGGAAGGACACGGTGAGCAGCCCGGCCTCGACCAGCTTGTCCAGGTGGAAGGCGGCCAGCGACCGGGAGATCCCGGCCGCCTCCGCAGCCGCGTCGCGCCCCACCTCTTCCGGGGCGGCGGCGACATATCGGTAGAGCCGGCGGCGCACGGGGTCGCTCAGCATGCCCAGCACATCGAACGTGGAGTCTTCGTCGGTCACGAAACGACTCTATGACCAACGAGGGCTCGAAAAACACGGCCGGCCGCGTACGGCACCCGCCGCTGATGGCTGGCTGCGCAGGGCACTCGCCGCTGAGCCGGCGGGTCAAGCGCGTCCGTGGGCCTCCTGCGAGCGGCGCGACAGGGAGTCGATGACCGCCGCGGCGAACAACACCCCGCCCGTGATCACCAACTGGACGGCCGTAGGGGTGTCGGTGAGCGCCATGCCCGACGAGATCGACTGGATGACCAGCATGCCGAGCACCGCGGACCAGGTCGTGCCGCGGCCTCCGAACAGGCTGGTGCCCCCGATGACGGCCGCCGCGACGGCGTTGAGCAACAGGACACCCGAGCCCGAGCCCTGGCTCACCGAGGTGATGCGCGAGGCCATGAACAGACCGCCGATCGCGGCCATGGTGCCGGACACCGCGAGCACCGTCGTCTGCACCCTGGTCACGCTGAGACTGGCACGGCGGGCCGCCTCGACACCGCCGCCGAGTGCGTAGACCTGACGTCCGTAGTGCGTGCGACGCAGCACGACGTCCAGGCCGGCCACCACCACGAGGAAGATCAGGAGGGCGAGCGGCAGGCCCTGGAACCGGTTCAGCACGTACGCCGCGGCGAACGCGATCACCGCGAGTCCCGCCGTACGTGCCGCTATGCCCCGCAGCGAGCGGTGCGGCATGCCGGCGGCCTTGCGGCGCCGCCTGTCCAGGAACGACGACAGGAAGACCAGGCCCGTGCCGAGGGCCGCCAGGCCGTAGGCGGCACCGGGGTCGGTGAAGTAGGAGCTGGTCAGCTTGGCGACGAGCCCGTTCTCGTCGAGGTTGACGGTGCCGTTCGTCCCGAGGACGGAGAGCATGACGCCGTTCCAGGTGAGCAGGCCGGCGAGGGTGACGACGAACGCCGGCACCCGGGCCTTGGCGAAGGAGTACCCCTGGACGGTTCCCGCCACGGTGCCCGTGAGGACCCCCATGACGAGGGCGAGCCAGTCCGGAACGCCGAGGTTCACGTTCAGAACGGCGAAGATCGCCGCCGCGAGGCCGCTGATCGAGCCCACCGACAGGTCGAGTTCACCGAGCAGCAGGACGAAGACCAGGCCGACCGCCATCAGGCCCGTGCCCACGATGTCCACGCTCAGGTTGGACAGGTTCCGGGGCGAGAGGAAGTTGGCGTTGAGGGACTGGAAGACGATCCAGACCACGCCGAGGACGAGGACGACGGGGAGCGAGCCCAGTTCGCCGGCGCGGAGCCTGTCCCGGACGGCGGCGGCCGACCTCTCCACGGCACGGGCGACGGCCCGCGTGCCGTGCGGCCGGGGGGTGCCTGCGGTGGGTGCGGCGGGTTCGGCCCGCGTGTGGTCCGCCATGTCGTGCATCGCTTTCACCATCCCGACTCGCGGTGGGCCGCCCGGCGCGGCTCGTTCTCCGTGGCACCGGTGATGGAGGAGATGATCTGCTCCTGGGACGCGGTGTTGACGTCGAAGAAGCCGTTGTTGCGGCCGAGCCGGAGTACCGCGGCCCGGTCCGCGAGGGCTTTGACGTCCCCCAGGTTGTGGCTGATGAGCAGGACGCCGACGCCGCGGTCCCGCAACCGGTCGACGAGGTCCAGCACCTCGGTGGTCTGCTCGAACCCCAGGGCCGCGGTCGGCTCGTCCAGCAGCAGGACCCTCGGCTCACCGAGCAGGGAGCGGGCGATGGCGACGGTCTGCCGCTGCCCGCTGGACAGGGAGACGACGGGGCCGCGCAGGTCCGGGACCCGCCTGGTCAGCCGTTCCAGCAGCTGCTGGGTGCGGCGCTCCATCTCCACCTCGTCGAGGAGTCCGAACCTGCGGATCTCCCGGCCGAGGAAGAGATTGCCGACGACGTCGAGGTTCCCGCACAGCGCGAGGTCCTGGTACACGGTGGCGATGCCGAGGTCGCGGGCGTCGTGGGGGCGTCTGATGCTGACCGGCCGGCCCTCCCACTCGATGGCGCCCTTGTCCGCGGGGGCGACCCCGGAGATCACTTTGACCAGGGTGGACTTGCCGGCCCCGTTGTCGCCGAGCAGGGCGAGGACCTGGCCGGCGTGGATCTCCAGCTCGATGTCGGTCAGCACCTCGACGACGCCGAAGCGCTTGCACACGCCGTGCAGCGCCAGCAAGGGGGGAGCCGGCACGAGAACCATCTCCTTCCCGGGACCCGTCCGGATCGGGTACCGCCGCTCAGGTCAGCCCGGCCCTGGCGCAGGCGGCCGCGAGCTGGGGGATGCAGATCTGCCGGATCGTGTACGCACCGTCCTTCACCAGGACGGGCTCGATGTCGGCGACGGTCACGGACTCCGGGGTGAGCCGCACCGCCGGAACGGCCGTCCCCTCGCTGGTTCTCACCCTGCCCGTGGCGATCCGGTCGAGGCCGGCACCGCGGGCCGCGGCCACGGCCATGGCGCTGCCCGCGGACGCCTCCGGACCGAACGGCTTGTAGACCGTCATGTACTGATCACCGGCGACGATGCGCCGCACGGCCGACAGTTCGGCGTCCTGCCCGGTGACGGGCGGCAGCGGGCGGACCTTGTTCGCCTTCAGGGCGGCGATGCTGCCGGCCGCGAGACCGTCGTTGGCGGCGTAGACCCCCTGGATGCGGCCGGCGCCGAGCGCGGAGATGGCCCCGGACATGTTCATGTTCGCGGCCTCCATGCTCCACTGGTGGGTGTCGTACGCTTTGGCGATCTTCACTTTCCCCTTGAGCACGGACAGCGCGCCCTGCTTGAACGACACCGCGTTGGGATCGGCGAGGTCGCCGTTCATCATGACGATCTGACCGTCGTGCGCCTTGTCGCCCATGGCCTTCAGCAGCGCCCTGCCCTGGAGCCTGCCGACCTCCTCGCCGTCGAAGGAGACGTATCCCGAGATCGGGCCGCTGGAGAGGCGGTCGTAGGAGATGACCGGGATACCCGCCGCGTGTGCCTTCCTGACGGAGGCGCCGAGCGCCTTGGCGTCCACGGGCACGAGCAGGATGGCGTCGACGCCCCCGGTGATCAGCGACTCCATCTGCTCCTGCTGGATCGCCACGTCGCCCCTGGCGTTGGCGTGCTCGACCTTGCAGTCGGCGCACAGCTCCTTGATCTTCTTCTCGAGCAGTGGCCTGTCCTGTGTCTCCCACCGAGCGGTCGTGGCGTCCGGCAGCAGCAGGCCGATCCTGAGCGAGTCATGGCTGTCGGAGGTGTTCCCGGCCCCGGTTCCACAGGACGCGACGGCGAGGGTCGTCGAGACCGCGGCCAGGACCGCGGCCGAGTCGCGTATGAAGGCCCTCATGGGAAGACCTCCCTCGTCCTTCCGTCGCCCGGCAGGAGAGGCCTGGTCACCCGCCGCCGGCCGGCCACGGGTGTCCGCCCTTCCACGGGTACGCGCCTCCGGCCGTCACCGGCCCCGGCGCCACCGGCTCGGGGAGTAGCGGCGCGGCCGGCGCGCGGCGGGTACCCCGCGGACGCCACGTCAGTCTGACACCGGCTGCGACGAGCCGCGAACCAGGCGGCTCGGCTCACCGACGGCGCCCTGGCGCGGGCGCGGACACCGGGCACACCGGCGGCGCGAACCCGGCGAGAGACGGCATACGGGCCGCTCTGTCCCATTAGCTCACATATGCGATTCTGGTGGAGGGTCTTCGCCCTGTCGTCGGCGCCTCGGCCTGGACGGGAGGTAGGTGCGGACATGCCTCGTGACGGCAGTGCCCGGGCCGGAGTCGCGCAGTTGCGGGCATCCGAGGCCGGCGCCCTCGGCACCGGCCCACCGTCTTCCGCTCCGGAAGCCGCCGCGAGTGCTCGTGTCCTGACGTTCGCCGGAGCGGCGCTGGCAGCGGTCTACGTGCCCGGTGGTGGTCCCGGGACGGAAACACTACGGCTGGTGGAAGCCGCGGGCTGCGCCACTCCCGAGCACGGGCTGCCGGAGCGCCTGGTCCTGACCGGTGACTCACCAGCGGCCCACGCCTTCCGCACCGGCCGGCCCCTGTGGCTGAAGCCCGCGGCACTAGCCTCCTTCTCCGAGGGCGGCCCGGCGTCCCCGAGCGCGGGGGTGTCGCTCGGCGCACTGCCCCTGGCGGCGGCGGGCACACGGCTGGGCTGCCTGGTCGTCACGGGCACCGCCGCGGACGGTTTCGACGCCGAGCAACAGCGCTTCCTGGCGCGGTACGCCGACGCGGTCGCCGGCCTGCTCCAGGCCGGCGACCCGGGGCCCGCGCCGCCGCGGCTGCTGGGCCCGGCCCTGCGCAGCCTGGGCGTCGGCTCTTTCGTCCTGATGCCGGAGAGCGGCCTGATCGAGGCCGACGAGACCCTCCTCCAGCTGGTCGGCATCCTGCCGCACACCTTCGACGGGAAGGCGGCGACGCTGCTCGCGCACGCCCTCCCGGAGGACATGCCCGGCCTCATGACGGTCCTGGAGCCGTCCACCGAGGCGTCCGGCGTCCGGGAGCTGGAGTTCCGGGTGCGCTGCCCCGGCGGCGAAATGCGCTGGCTGAGCCTGCGGTACCGGGCGCTCGGGAGCACCGGCGACCGGCCGGACCGGGTGCTGGGCGTGGTGACGGCGACCTCGGTCCTGCCCCGCAGCAGCGACGACGTCTCCCGGATCCAGTGGCTGACCGCGGCACTGGACGACGCCACGACCGTCGCCGACGTCAGCCGCGTGGTGGTCACCGCGCTCCGCGAGCCGCTCGGCGCGGACCGGATCGCGCTCGCCGAGCTGCAGGACGAGCGGCTCACGGTCACTGTGCTCGATCCGCCGGATCCCGCAGCCTGGCCGGAGGCGTGGCGTGCCGACTGGCGCTCGGACTGGCCCGATCCGGCGGTCGCCGCCCTGCCGACCCTGCAGGCGGCCCTGCGGGACGGACACGTGGGGCTGTGGCCGGCCGGCACCGCCCTCGAACCCGGACTCGCGGGCGTCGGTCCCGGCGGCCTGGCCGTCCTGCCGCTGCCCGCCAAGGGCCGGGCCGTCGGCGTGTGCCTCATCGGCTGGAACCAGCCGCACGCGTTCGCCCCCGACGAGCGGACCCTGCTGACCGCCACCGCGGCGCTGGTCGGGCAGGCCGTCAAGCGCGCGCACGCGCACGACGCCGAACAGGAGCTCGCGACGATGCTCCAGCGCAGCCTGCTGCCCCGGCGCCTTCCCGAACTGTCCGGCGGGACGGCCGTCGCCCGCTATCTGCCCGCCAGGCGCGGGCTGCAGGTGGGCGGCGACTGGTACGACGTCATCGCCCTCTCCGACGACCGGGTGGCGCTGGTCATCGGCGACGTGCAGGGACACAGTGCCGGAGCAGCGACGATCATGGGGCAGATGCGTACCGCGGTCAGGGCGTACGCGGTGGAGGGCCACCCACCGGACGTGGTCGTCTCACACGCCAACCGTCTCCTGGTCGGCATGGAGACCGACCTGTTCGCCACCTGCTGCTACGCCGAACTGGACATGGAGGAGGGGAACGTCCTGTTCGTCCGGGCGGGGCACCTCTCACCGCTGATGCGCCATCCCGACGGCAGCGCCGAGGAGGTGCGGGTCGAGGGCGCGCTGCCGCTCGGGGTCTCCGCGGACGCGGAGTTCCCCATGACCTCGGTCGCGCTGGCCCCCGGCACGCTGCTCGCCCTGGTCACCGACGGCCTGGTCGAGGCTGCCGATCTGCCCCTGGACAACGGCATGCAGCGCACCCGCACCGCGCTCGCCGCCGCGGATCCCTCGGATCCGGGGCGGGTGGCCGACGAACTCCTGGGCGACGCCGGCCGCCGCGAGGACGACGTGGCGCTGTTGCTGCTCCGCTACGACGGCATGAAGACCCGGCCCATACGCGCCGGCTGGGCGGTGTGGCGGCTGCCGGACGCCGTCATGCACGCCCGCCGTTTCACCGCGCGCACACTGCGCCGGTGGAACGTCGAAGAGGTGGCGGACGCGGTCCTGCTGGTGGTGTCCGAACTGGTCACCAACGCCCTGGTGCACACCCAGGGGCCGGTCCACGTCGACCTGGTGCTGCGCGGGGACCGGGTGCGGGTCAGTGTGAACGACTCGTCGCCGCGCGCGCCCGCCAAGCCGGTGATCGTGGACTGGGAGTCGACCGGCGGCCGGGGGCTGATGCTGGTCGAAGCGCTGTCGGAGTCCTTCGGCTCGGTGCCGGTCGCCAGCGGCAAACAGGTGTGGAGCGAGATCGTCGTACCGCACCGCGAGCCGTCCGGCACGGACCCGGGTCTCCCGGCGGACCGGGGCGGCCCGCCGTGAGGGCCCGTTCCCGGTATGTCGCCGCCGCCCTCGTCGCGGCGCTCATGACCATGTCCGCGGCCGCCTGCGGAGGGCGCGAGGAGACGCACGAGGACGGTTTCACCGTCGGCCTGCTGCTCCCGGGCCGGGTCCTGCCCCGCTGGGAGCAGTTCGACAAGCCGCTGATCGAGAAGCGGCTGAAGGAACTGTGTCCCCGCTGCCGCACGGCGTACGCCAACGCCGACAACGACCCGGCGAGACAGCGGCAGCAGATGACCTCCATGATCACCAAGGGGGTCAGGGTCCTGATCCTCGACGCCGCCGACCCCAAAGTCCTGCGTTCCTCGATCGAGGAGGCCCACCAGGCGGGCGTACCCGTCGTCGCGTACGACCGGCTTGCCGAGGGCCCGATCTCGGGCTTCGTCAGCTTCGACGGTGCGCAGGTCGGCCGGCTCCAGGCCGAGTACCTCCTGCGGGCCATGGGCGACAGGGCGCACGGCGGGAACGTGGTCATGATGAACGGCGATCCGACCGACCGGAACGCGGCGTGGTTCAAGAAGGGGGCGTTGTCCGTCCTCACCGGCAAGGTGAAGATCGACAGGTCCTACGACACCCAGGGCTGGAGCACGGAGAACGCCCACGCCAACATGTCCGCGGCCCTCGCGGCCCAGAACCCGGAACGGATCGACGGCGTCCTGGCCGTCAACGACGCCGTGGCCGCGGGCGTCATCTCCGCCTTCAAGGGCGCCCATGTCCGCACACTGCCCCCCGTCACCGGCCAGGACGCCGACCTCGACGCCGTACGACGCATCGTCAAGGGCGAGCAGTACATGACCGTCTACAAACCCTTCCGGGCCGAAGCCGACGCAGCCGCCGCGATGGCCGTCACCCTGGGACGGGGCGGCGATCCGCGCAAGCTCGCCACGACGGTGATCGACAGTCCCACCACGAAGCACATCCCGTCCGTGCTGCTCACTCCGCGCGCGGTGACCGCCGGCACCATCGAGCAGACCCTCGTGAAGGACGGCGTGTACACCCTCGACCGGATCTGCACCCGGCAACTCCAGGGACTGCCGCCCTGCCCAGGGAGCCGTGCACCCGTCGGCTCGCAGGCCCGGGACCGGCCCGCTTCCCGCAACGGTGGCGATGTCCGTTCCGCACCTCGCCCTTGAAGCCTCCGTCGAAGCGGAAGCAGCACGGCCGCCGCAGGCCGCCGGCCTTCGTTCTTCTGCTGAATGGCCTACCTGAGTGCCCTTCAGCAGGCGCAGACCCTCCGTCCCGCCTACCGTCACCAGAGGAAATCCCTTGATCGTTCCGTGCTGAGAGGCGAAAGCCTCTCGAAGGGTTCGACAAGGGCTCGACAACGCAGCGACACCGCCATCGGAGAAGAAGCGGGCGGGACGTCAGGAGGTAGGCAATGGTGACGCTGGAGCGCCGGACACGGAGAAGGGCCCGTCGCACCGTCGGGGCCTGCGTACTCACTGCGGGGTGTGTCCTCGCAAGCTGTGTGCCGTCGGCCGCGGCGAGTTCGCACGAGAACGTGTCCGGCCTGTGTGCGACAACGCCCTACCCTCCATCGCAGAGCACTCCGCCCCCGGTCCTGTCGGGCCCCGACGTGTGGAGTTTCGTCTCCGAGCCGGGCCTTCACCCCATGGGGGTGAAGGTGACCACGAACAGACCGGGAACGGCTCGCGGGGACATCTTCGTCGCCCCGTTCAGCGCGGACCAGATGATCGGCCAGACCGGGGCGCTGATCAACGACAACGCAGGCGATCCCGTCTGGTTCCGCCCGCTGCCCTCCACCAACCTCCAGAACGCCGACTTCAAGGTCCAGACCTACTACGACACACGCCGGCACCGGGCACAGCCGGTGCTGACATGGTGGCAGGGGACCCTCGCTCTTCCCCCCGCCTACACGAACCTGCCGGCCGGTGCACCGGAACCAGGCGGGTGCTACTACATCTACGACCAGCAGTACCGCCTGCTCAAGACGGTCTTCGCACATCACGGCTACTACCCGGACGAGCACGAATTCACCCTGACCGACAGGGGCACCGCACTGTTCCTCGCCTCCAAACCGGTACCCATGGACCTCACGCGCTACGGGGGCCCGAAAGACGGAGCCATCCTGAACAGCGAGGTCCAGGAGGTGGACCTCGCCACGGGTAGACTCCTCTACTCGTGGAACGCGCTGGACCACGTCGACCCTGCCGATTCCGAGGAACCTGCCTCGAACGCGTCGTCCTCCGGCGGGGTGTGGGACGCCTTCCACGTCAACTCGGTCGACGAGGGCCCCGATGGCCAACTGCTGGTCTCCTTCCGGAACATGTGGGCCATCTACGACGTCTCCAGGCCGTCCGGGGACATCCGCTGGCAACTGGGAGGCAAGAAGAGCGACTTCAGCTTCGGCCCGAACGCCGACTTCTACTGGCAGCACGACGCCCGATTCCGGCCGGGAAACCGGATCAGCATGTTCGACGACGGCTGCTGCGAACTGCCCGACGGCGCACCCGAGCAGCAGTCGCACGGTCTGATCCTCAACCTTGACTTCCGCAACCACAGGGCGACCGCGGTGAAGACCTACTACCACGAGCCGCCGCTGTACTCGCCGACGCAGGGAAACACCCAGGCCCTTCCCAACGGCAACGAATTCATCGGGTGGGGCCAGAGCCCGTACTACTCGGAGTACGCGGGGGCGGGCAACACCGAGGGAAACGGTTCACGGAACCTGCTCTACGACGCGAAGCTGCCGGGCTCCAACATCTCGTACCGAGCGTTTCGCAACGAATGGATCGGCACGCCGTATTACCCGCCGAGTGTCGCGGTCCGGCGCAGTGGCCGGGGCAGCGTCGTCTACGCTTCCTGGAACGGATCGACGCAGACAAGAGCGTGGCAGGTGCTCGCCGGACCGAATGCCGACTCCTTGTCGGTGGTCGTCAAGCGCGCCGAACGGTCCGGGTTCGAGACGGCGGTGAGAACGGGCAGTCCAGGACCGTACTTCCAGGTGCGGGCACTGGACGCGGCCGGGAAGGTCCTCAGGGCCTCCCGCATCGTCAAACTGTCCAGGTGAGCCGCCACAGGGTCAGCGGACCGGTCGGTGACGATCCTGCCGTCCGCGGCCGTCCGCCCCTGGCAGACCAGCACCGCCGGCCGGCTCGCCGCACGCCCAGCCGCGTTCGGGGAGCCGCATTCAACACCGCGTCCTCAGGGCCGTGACCGCCGTCAGTGTGCCACGCGGGTGTCCCCCGCCCCGGCCGTGCCGGGTTCCCGCAGGGGCGGTGAGAACACCACTCGGTACGCGTCCGAGGGTGCTGTCGGGCGCATGGTCGCCGGGCCGCGGGTGCTACTTGGACGGCGAGCCGTTCAGGGTGGACCGGAACAGGGCGATCTGGTCCTTCACCCAGGGATCGAACACCGTCGCAGTCCCGCTCGACGGGGGAAGGAACATCGCCACCTGGTCGGCGATCCACGGATCCGTGGGCCGGTGCGCGGTCCGCCGGCCGTCGGTGCCCTGCCCGGTCTCCACGGCGGTGCTCCGGACCACGGGGTGCTCGCTCCCCTGAGGAGCAACCGCCACGGCCGAGCCGCCACCGGCCAGGGCGGCGCCTGCGGCGATGAGGGCGGTGACACCTGCGAACGCTGTACGGCGGGTGAGCATCATGCTTCATCTCCTTGCTCGGTCCGCCGTCCCTGTGGTGATCACGCCACAGTGCGTGACCGCTTGCCAGGGGCGGCGCGGAAGCATCCGGTGGCCACGCCTACCCAGCCGTCCACCTGCCATACGCACGCCCTGCTATCGGCACCGCGGCCGTCCACCGGCTGGTGCATAGGGTGATCAGCTCGGGGCAGACGACCCCTTGGAGTGCGCATCCACCGTTCCCGGCCGTGCGAGCGTCCGGCGAGTGCGCGCTCAGGAACGTCGCGGGCCCTGCGGAACGGCCCGCCTTTCGAAAGGGTTGTTGCTGTGTTGCTGCCTGCGGAGAAGGAACTACGCGCGGTACTGGCCCGCTTCGCCGACGCCCGCTTTCACCATGACCTGCAGCCGACCGGTCGCTCCAGCCGGGAGTTGGAGGACGCCTCGTACACGCTGTGCGTCATGACCGGCACCGGGTCGGTGGACGAGGCGCTCGTCGCCGCCGACGCCCTCCTGGAACGACTGCGAGCGGACCGCACCGCGGCCCCCAGGACGACGCAGACTCTGGCTGCCTGACAGCAGGCCTGCGCGCGGTCTCCGCGCCCCACCGGCACGCTACGGCGTCGCGGGTCCAGGCCCGGACGGCCGGCCTGCCCGTGGTGCCGAGGCCGAGGTGGGGCGTGTCGGAGTCGGTGGTGTCGCGCCGCCCGAGTCCCGAAGGAAATGGCCTAGGCACGGAGGAAGTCGATGAGTGCCTCGTTCACCTCGTGCGGGCGTTCCTGCTGTGTCCAGTGTCCGCACCCGGTCAGCTTCAGGGGCGCACGCCACAGGTGGGGCATGAGGTCGGGGAGTTTCGCGATGAGTTCGGGGGTGCCGGGGAAGGCGGGGACGACGTCACGGTCGCCGTAGACGTACAGGGCGCGCGGGGTGACGACGGCGCCGTGCCAGGCGGCGGTCAGTTCCCAGTTGCGGTCGAGGTTGCGGTACCAGTTGAGCGCCCCGGTGAAGCCCTTGGAGAAGCTCTCGGTGAGCGCGTCCAGATCCTCCTCGGTGAACCAGTCCGGCAGCACCTCGGGGTCCGGCATGGTCGCGAGCCAGCCCCGTTCCGGGTCGACCAGCGGCTGCTTGCCCGTGCCGGCGTCCGGAGAGTCTCCGGAACCCCAGAAGAAGATCTTCCGCAGAGTGGTGCGGGGGTCCTTCCCCAACTCGACGTCGGCGACGCCGGGACGGCTGAAGTAGTTCCAGTAGAAGCGGCCGTCGAACCTCTTGGCCATGGTGGCCAGCGGAGGCTGTGTTCCGCGGAAGGGCGGCGGCACGCTCAGGCCGGCCACCCCGAGCACCAGGTCGGGGCGGAGCAGTGCGGTGTGCCAGGCGACCGGCGCGCCCCAGTCGTGCCCGACGACGTACGCCTTCTCCTCGCCGAGGGCGTGGATCAGTCCGACGACGTCGCCGACCAGATGGAGGATGGTGTACGCGTCGACGTCCTCGGGATGGTCGCTCCGTCCGTAGCCGCGCTGGTCGGGGGCGACCACCCGGAAGCCCGCGTCGGCCAGCGGGCCGAACTGGTGCTGCCAGGAGTGCCAGGACTCGGGGAAGCCGTGCAGGAGCACCACCAGGGGGCCGCTGCCCTGCTCGGCGATGTGCAGTCGAACGCCGTTCACGTCGACCATGCGATGTTCAACCATGTGCACGAGCGTACGCGCGATGATCTTCGGACGGCGGCAGCGCTCCCGGGCCTGTCGCGGCGCCGCCTCGTTTCCCCTGACCCGCCCGCACAGGAAGAGGCGCCGTTCAGTAGACGTCCCGGACGTAGCGTTTGTCCGTGGACAGGCGCCTGACGTAGGCGGCGGCCTCGTCGGTGTCCATGCCGCCGTGGAGGGCGACGATGTCCCGGAGCGCCTCGTCGACGTCCTTGGCCATGCGTCCCGCGTCGCCGCAGACGTAGAAGTGGGCGCCGTCCCGGAGCCACTGCCACAGCCGGGGGCCGTGCTCACGCATGCGGTCCTGGACGTAGATCTTGTTGCGCTGGTCGCGGGAGAAGGCGAGGTCGAGACGGTCGAGGTGGCCGGACGCCCGGTACGCCTCCAGCTCCTCGCGGTGGTAGAAGTCGGTCGCCTGCCGCTGTTCGCCGAAGAAGAGCCAGTTGGCGCCGGTGTGGCCGCGGGCCAGGCGGTCCTCCAGGAAGCCGATGAAGGGTGCCACGCCGGTTCCGGGGCCGACCATGATCATGGGCGTGGCGGGATCGGCGGGCGGACGGAAGTGCGGTGCGCGCTGCACGAAGACCTGGACCGGGCCGTCGTCGGCGCAGTCGGCGAGGTAGGTCGAGCAGACGCCCTTGCGGTCCCGGCCGAGGTCGTTGGTGTAGCGGACGACCGAGACGGTGAGGCGGACCTCGCCGGGGTGGGCGAGCGGGCTGGAGGAGATGGAGTACAGCCGGGGCTGGAGGCGCTTGAGCACGCCGGCCCAGTCCGCGGCCAAGGCCCGGACGGGGTACGCGGCGACGACGTCGGCGGCCTGCTTGCCCCAGCTCCACTGCGCCAGGGCGTCCTTGTTGTCCGGGCGCAGCAGCCGCTTGAGGTCGTGGCTGCCGGTGCGTTCGGTCACGAACCTGAGCAGGTCGGTGGTGATGCGGGAGATGTCCAGGCGGGTGCGCAGCGCCTCTTCGAAGGGGAGGGGCGTGCCGTCGCCGAGGTCGACCGGTTCGCCGGGGTCGAGTCCGGTGAGCGCGAGCCATTCGGCGACCAGTCCGGCACTGTTGGCCGGCCACACGCCGAGTGCGTCACCGGCGTCGTAGGCGAGTTCGCCGCCGCGGGTGTCGAAGGCGAACTGCCGTACCTCCTTCCCGGAACCGGGAAGGCTCAGCAGCCTGTTGCCGATGAGCAGGGTGGCGAACGGTGACGCCTTGGTGTAGCGGGCCGGCACCTCGGCGACCCGCGGTGCGGTCGCCGAGGTGGCGGCGGCCCCGGATGTGCTCGTCCCGGCCGGGTGCGCGGGACCCTGCGGCAGGCCGTCGGCGGTGGCCAGGGCGGTCGCCACTTCGCCGAGCCACTGCCCGGCGGTCTCCTCGAAGTCGGGTTCGCAGTCGGTGCGGGGGACGAGACGGGTGGCGCCGAGTGCCGCGAGACGTTCGTCCAGCCGGCGGCCGTGGCCGCAGAAGTCGTCGTAGGCGGAGTCACCGAAGGCGAGGACCGCGTACCGGATGCCCTCCAGCCGTGGTGCGTCCGGCTCGGACAGGGCCTGCCAGAAACCGGCCCCGTTGTCGGGGGCGTCACCGTCCCCGAACGTGCTGGTGACGAGGAGGACGTCGGCGTCCGTGGCGAGGTGGGCCGGGGTCGCGTCGGCCATGGGCAGCAGCTCGGGGACCCGGCCCGACTCGGCGAGATGGGCGGCGGCCTGGGCGGCGAACTCCTCGGCGGTGCCGGTCTGGGAGGCCCACAGGACCAGCAGCCGCCGGGTCGGTACGGCCGCACCGGCGGCCGGCGCTGCCGTCTGCGCGGGCACGTCGGCGCGGGCGCGGGAGAACATGCCGGCGAGGACGCCGTCGACCCACAGGGCGCGGTCCGGCGCGAAGGGTGCGCCGGGCGGCAGCACCGGGACGCGCCCGTCGGGCGGGCTCAGGGCGAGCCCGGACAGGAAGCCGGAGAGGTAGCGGCGTTCCGGCTCCGCCAGGGGCGACGGGGCGAGGTCGGTGATGCCGAAGACCGTGGCGAGCGCCTGGACGGGGGAGTCCGCCGGTGCGGTGGCCGCGGCGACCACCAGGGGCCGGGGCTCCTGCCGGGCGCCGGGGCGGCCCTCCGGGACGGGGGCGGCCGTCCTCGCGAGGGCGACCGCGCAGACCTTGAGCTCGGGCTGGAAGGAGAGCGGGTCGACGGCGTCGTTGGTGACGGCGTTGACGCTCAGGTACTCGCCGAACAGGTCGTTCCAGTGGAACGGTGCGAAGCAGGTGCCCGGCCGGACGCGGTCGGTGACCACGGCGGGCAGTACGGCACGCCCGCGGCGCGAGGCGACCTCCAGGTGGTCGCCCTCGGCCACACCCAGCGCCCGGGCGTCCTCGGGGTGGACCTCGACGAACGGGCCGGGGTCGAGCTTGCTGAGCTTGGCGACCTTCCCGGTCTTGGTCATCGTGTGCCACTGGTGCTGGAGACGACCGGTGTTGAGGACGAAGGGGTAGTCGTCGTCGGGGAGTTCGGCGGCCGGCAGGTGCGGGCGGGCGAAGAACCGGGCGCGTCCGCTCACGGTGGGGAAGGCCAGGCGGGGACGGGTGCCGTCCTCGTGTTCCCGCAGGGTCTGGCTGACGCCGTCGTTGAGGTAGCGGATCGGGTTGCGGTCCGGGCCGTCGGCGTTCGGCGCCGGCCACTGGACGGGGGTGGCGCGCAGCCGGTCGTAGGTCACGCCGCGCAGGTCCCAGCCGGTCGCCGGGTTCCAGGCCCGCTTGAGCTCCTCGAAGACCTCCTCGGCACAGGTGTAGGTGAAGCCGTCGGCGAAGCCCATCGCGCAGGCCACCCGGGCGATCAGCTGCCAGTCGGGCAGTGCCTGGCCCGGCGGGTCGACGACTCCCGGTACGAGGGTGAGGTTCCGCTCGGAGTTGACCATCACGCCGTCGGACTCCGCCCACAGCGTGGCCGGCAGCACGACATCGGCGTACGCGTTGGTCTCGGTCTCGGCGAACACGTCCTGGGTGACGACGAGTTCGGCGGCCTCCAGACCGGCGATCACGGCCCTGCGGTTGGCGACCGAGGCGACCGGGTTGGTGCAGATGATCCAGCACGCCTTGATGTCGCCCGCGGCCATCCGCTCGAACATCTCGACCGTGCCGCGCCCCACCTCGGTCCGCAGGGTGCCCTCGGGTATGTTCCACAGGTTCTCGACGAAGGCGCGGTCGGCGTCGACCAGGACCGAGCGCTGGCCGGGCAGACCGGGGCCCATGTAGCCCATCTCGCGGCCGCCCATGGCGTTGGGCTGGCCGGTCAGCGAGAACGGGCCGGCACCGGGGCGGCACAGGGCGCCGGTGGCCAGGTGCAGGTTGACCAGGGCGTTGGTGTTCCAGGTGCCGTGCGTGGACTGGTTCAGGCCCATCGTCCAGCAGCTCATCCACGCACCGGCCTCGCCGATCCACCGCGCCGCCCGGCGCAGGTCGCTCTCGGGGATGCCGGTGATCTCCGCGACCTTCTCGGGCGGGTAGTCCGCGAGGAAGCCGGGCATCTCCTCCCAGCCCTCGGTGAACTCGGCGATGAACTCCTCGTCGGTGTGGCCGTTCGCGACCAGCAGGTGCAGCAGGCCGTTCAGCAGGGCGAGGTCGGTGCCGGGCCTGATCTGCAGGAAGAGGTCGGCCTTGGCGGCGGTGGCGGTGCGGCGCGGGTCGACGACGATCAGCCTGGCGCCCGCCGACTTCACGCGGTCCATCAGGCGCAGGAAGAGGATCGGGTGGCAGTCGGCCATGTTGGCGCCGATGACGAAGAACACGTCCGCGTGGTCGAAGTCCTGGTACGAGCCGGGCGGCCCGTCCGCGCCCAGCGACAGCTTGTAGCCGGTGCCGGCGGAGGCCATGCACAGCCGTGAGTTCGACTCGATCTGGTTGGTCCGGACGAAGCCTTTGGCCAGCTTGTTCGCCAGGTACTGCGCCTCCAGGGACATCTGTCCGGACACGTAGAAGGACAGTGCGTCCGGCCCGTGCTCGTCCAGGATCGCCCGCAGCCGTCCGGCGACTGCCGTGACGGCCTCGTCCACGTCCGTCTCGGCCGGCTGGGCCTCGCGGTCGGGGCGCACCAGGGCCTTCGCCAGCCGTCCGGGCGCGGCCATCATGTCCGCGCTCGTGGCGCCCTTGGTGCACAGGCGGCCGGCGTTCGTGGGGTGCGCCGTGTCACCGGAGGCCCGGGCCGCGATCCGCCGGCCGTCGGCAGGATCCCGGGTGATGTCGAGGACGATTCCGCAGCCGACACCGCAGTACGAGCAGACCGTACGGACACCGCCGTCCTTCGAGCCAGCCGCCACCGAACCCCCACCGCCGTACGTGTACCCGTTCCGGACCGGCCCGCGGCTGGCGGGTGGCCCCGGGACAAGCACCGTAGGAAGATCGAATTTCCGGACCGTCACACATCGGGAGCGCCCGGGGTTACGCCCCGCGCACATGTCGCGGCGACGCCGTGTGAGCCGGGAGGGGCGTCGCCGGAGCCGTTCACCTGCCGGCGCCGCCGGCCGAAGGCGCTGTCCTTCACCCCGCCCTCACCCGCCCGCTCCCGTAGGAGACCCATCGATCCCCCGGGTCCCCGAGCCGGCCCGCGTCCGCGCACCGGCGGACGGCCTCCGGACTCGGCCTCGGCAGGCGCGCGGCCCGGTCGGAGGGGCGTGACCGGGGGCGGTTGGCCGGCGTGAGCCGTCAGGAATCGCCGTGCCGTTGCGGGTCCCGGAGCAGCAGCACGGTGTTGGAGACGCCTCCCGCCGCGGTGTTCACGGGGCGTCCGGCTACGCCCGCCGCCGGCTGCCGGTACCGCAGGGTCGAGGGAGGCCGAGGATGTCGTAGCTGATCCGGGAGAGGAGCAGGCCCTCGTCCCGGCCGGCGGCGGCCCGGTGCCGGCCGATGGCGTGGACGACGAGCCCGCCCAGCGGACTGACGTGCTGCTCGTCCGGATCCCAGGCCCCGCCAGCGTGCGCCGTCGGCTGGTAGCGGTGGTCGTCCATGGGCTCGAAGGAGCTGCCCCGGGGCGCGGTCGGGCCGGGCACGTTTCGCGCCCCGTACGAAAAAGTGCACACTACACCCATAGTGTGGGCGTGAGGCGAGGGCCTGAGGCGGCACGACCTCCGGCACGCACCGCTCTCGTCGCTAGACTCGCGCGTATGCCCACGTCAGCCCCGCGCCGCAACCGATGCGAACGGCGCCGCGCACAGACCCGTCGGGCACTCGTCCGCGCGGCCCGGCGGATCCTCGCCGGGACCGGGGGCACCGGCCGCCCCGCGCAGCGCCTCGTGAACGGATCCGGACGCCCATGCACGCACTGATCCTCGGCGGTACCACGGAGGCCCGCCGTCTTGCCGAACTGCTCGACGGCACACCGGGGTTGCGGCTGACCAGTTCCCTCGCCGGACGTGTCGCCGGCCCGCGGGCCCTCCCGGGCGGGACGCGCGTCGGCGGCTTCGGCGGGGCGGAGGGGCTGACGGCGTGGCTGCGCGAGCACGGGGCCGACGCGGTCGTGGACGCCACGCACCCCTTCGCCGGGACGATCAGCTTCCACGCGGCACGGGCCGCTGCCGCCGCCCGTGTTCCCCTGCTCGCCCTGCGCCGGCCCGGCTGGGCCCCCGTCCCCGGCGACCGGTGGCACGAGGCGGAGTCGCTGGAGGAGGCCGCGCGGGCGCTGCCCGCACTCGGCCGGCGGGTGTTCCTGACCACCGGGCGCATGGGGCTGGCCGCCTTCGCGGACCTGGACACCCTGTGGTTCCTCGTCCGGTCCGTGGACGCCCCCGAGCCCCCGCACCCGGCCCGCATGCGGGTGCTGCTGGAACGGGGCCCCTTCACCCTGGACGGGGAGCGCGAACTGCTGCGGCGCCACCGCATCGACGTCGTCGTCACGAAGGACAGCGGTGGGGCGGCCACCGCGCCCAAGCTGACGGCCGCCCGGGAGGCAGGGCTGCCCGTGGTCGTGGTGCGCAGACCACCGGTTCCGCAGGGCGTGCCGGTCGTGGCCGACCCGGAGAGCGCGGCGCGCTGGGTCCGCGAGCGTCTCGCACCGGGGCCGCCGTCGAGCCGCTGACCGGAACCGCCGCTCGTACCGGCCGGGCGCGGGGGCGGACACCGCCGACGCGCCCGTACCGTCACTCCTCCTCGCTCGCGATCGCGTTGACCGCGGCGGCGGCGATGGCGCTGCCGCCGCGACGGCCGCGGACCACCAGGTGCTCCAGACCGGACGGATGCGCGGCCAGGGCGTCCTTGGACTCGGCGGCGCCCACGAACCCGACCGGGACACCGATGACGGCGGCGGGCCGGGGCCCGCCCGCCTCGATCATCTCCAGGAGGTGGAACAGGGCGGTGGGCGCGTTGCCGATGGCGACCACCGCACCCTCCAGCCGGTCCCGCCACAGCTCCACCGCGGCGGCGCTGCGCGTGGTGCCCAGCCGCGCGGCCAGCTCCGCGACGGCCGGGTCGGACAGCGTGCAGAGCACGTCGTTGCCGGCCGGCAGCCGCCTGCGGGTCACCCCGCTGGCCACCATCTGGACGTCGCAGAAGACCGGCGCCCCGGCGCGCAGGGCCGCACGGGCACGGGCCACCACCGCGGGTGTGTAGGCCAGGTCCCGGACCAGGTCGACCATCCCGCAGGCGTGGATCATGCGCACCGCGACCCGGCTGACGTCGTCGGGCAGGCCCGCGAGGTCGGCTTCCGCACGGATGGTGGCGAACGACTGGCGGTAGATGGCCGCGCCGTCCTTCTCGTAGACGTGGGTGGTCACGGTGCTCTTCTCGCTGCTCTCGGTCGTCTCGCGGCGCACGGGATGATCGCCGCCGGCACGGCGGTGAGCATACCTACCGGCACACCGGACGCAGCGGAGAGGAAGCCCGGGGACCGCCGGCGTCCGGTCACCTGCGCCACGGACCGGTCACCGCGAACGTGGTGCCGGGCGTGTAGCAGTTCACGAACATCGTCTCCCCGTCGGGGGAGAAGGTGACCCCGGCGAACTCGCCCCACTCGGGCTGCTCCGGCGTCCCGATGTTCTGGCGTCCCCGGGCCATCGCGTACACCTCGCCCTTGCGGGTGACGCCGAACACGTGCTGGGCGCCGTTGCCGTCCTCGCACACCATCAGGCCGCCGCTGGGTGCGAGGCAGATGTTGTCCGGGGACTCGCCGGGCAGCTGGACATCGGTGTCCGGGCCGAACACGACGACGAGGGTCAGCCGGCGGCGCGCCGGGTCGTAGCGCCAGATCTGGCCGTAGTGGTCGGCCGCGGAGCCGTCCGCGCTGCGGGCGAAGGACGACACGAAGTACACACAGCTGCCGCCCCAGTAGCAGCCCTCCAGCTTCTGTGCGTGGGTGATGCCGCCGGGGCCGTAGTCCTGCAACCGGGTGGGGGTGGAGACGGCCAGCGGGTCGGGTACGTCCACCCACTCGATGCCGTCGAAGCGCGCTCCGGTCTCCTGGATGGTGGACAGGTCCGGTACGCCGGGCACCCGCATCGCCTGGAGCCGGCCGCCCGCGCGGAGTGAACCGACGCCGCCCAGCGGCTGGTTGGGCAGGAAGCGGTAGAAGAGGCCGAACGGCTTCAGGAAGGCGTCCTCCGTCTCGTAGACGGTGCCGTTGCGCGGGTCGACGGCGATCGCCTCGTGCTGGAAGCGGCCCATCGCGGTGAGCGGGACAGCGCCGGTGCGGTGCGGGTCGGTGGGGTGGACCTCGAAGATGAAGCCGTGGTCCTTGGTGTAGCCGTTGGTGCCCGCCCTGTCCTCGGTCTCCTCGCAGGTCAGCCAGGTGCCCCAAGGGGTGCGGCCGCCCGCGCAGTTGACGGCCGTACCGGCGATGGCGACCCGCTCGGACAGCACGCGGTGGTCCGCGTCGAGCGTCAGGGCCGTACAGCCGCCCTTGCCCGCCGGGTCGTAGGTGAGACCGCTCACGGTCGGTACCGCAATCTGCGCGGTGACCCGGTTCTCGTGGTTGCGGACCAGGTGGGTACGGCCCCCTCGGCCGCCGAACGCGGCCATGCCGTCGTGGTTGGAGGGGACTCTGCCCTCGCCCGAACGGAGTTGGTCGCCCTCGCGGGACAGCACGGTGTAGCGGAAACCTTTCGGCAGGTCGAGCAGCCCGTTCGGATCGGGGACGAGCGAGCCGTAGCCGGTGTGGCCCAGGCTCTGCGCGGCGGCGGTGCCCGCGAAGAGCTCGGACAGGGCCCCGGTGAAGGCGATGCCCGCTCCCAAGGCGCTCGCGTGGGCCAGGACCTGACGGCGTGTTGCAGACATGCGGCAGCAACCTTCCTGCTGGCGGACAGGAACTGTGATCCCGCCGTGTCTATCACCTGGTGCGGGCCGCGGGAACCACGCGCGTAGCCGTGTCACTCCGCGCGGAGGGGGCGTCCGGCCCTCGGGAGTCGGGCCCGCACCGCGCGGGGCGTCCGTGCTCGGCGGGATCCGTCACGGGGGCGGTCCGGCCGGCCGCGACCACACTCCGCCGGAGGAACGGGCACGCGGTCCCGGCGGCGGCCCGGAACCCGGCCCCCGGACGGGGGCAGCCGGCTGGTCCGGCACGCGTCCCTCCGCGGGACGGCGGCCGGGCGACGCGCGGGCAGCCGGGTCATCACCTCGTACGGCCCCGGTGGGGCATCGTGATCACAGGAGCCCTGCGCAGTTTCCGGCGGGCCGGGCGGAGCGACCTGCTCGTGCCCGGCGCCGGGGCGTGTCACGGTGGCATCGAGGGCCTGTGCCACCGGCACGGCGGCCCGGCGAAAGGCGGTGAGCCCGATGACGCAACTGCCCCTGGTGGTGGGAGTGGACGGATCCGAGTCCAGTCTGACGGCGGTCGACTGGGCGGTGGACGAGGCGGCCCGCCGCGGCCTGCCGCTGCGGCTGGTGTACGCCTGTCTCTGGGCGCGCTACGAGGGCACCGCACCGTCGGGCAGCGAGGAACCCCTCTCGGAGCAGGCGCTGGCCGAGCGGATCGTCGCCTCGGCGGCGGCCCGGGCCCGGCAGCGGTCCCCGGAGGTCAGGACGGCCACCGAGATCGTCCCGCAGGAGGCGGTGGCCGCTCTGCTGAGCGAAGGCGACAAGGCCTTCGCCGTGGTGACCGGGGCTCGTGGCCGGAGCGTGGTCAGGGAACTGCTGCCCGGCTCGGTCGGCCAGGCCGTGGCCGCCCGCGCCCGCTGCCCGGTCGTCGTCGTCCGCGGGGACCGGGCCGGCCTGGCCGGCACCCACCGGCGCGTCCTGCTCGGCGCCGGGGAACCGGACACCGCCGGCGATGCCGTGCGCTTCGCCGTCCAGGAGGCCGAGGCACGCGACTGCGTCCTCGACGTCGTACGGGCCTGGCACCGCCCCGCACACGAGAGCGCCGGCCGTCCGCTGCTCGGCAGGGACCCCGCGCACCGGCACGAGCGGGAGGCGGCCGAACTGCTGGACACCCTGCTGGGGGACGTGACGGCGGCGCATCCGCGGGTCCGGGTGGACCGCACGGTGCTGGAGGGTCACGCCCGGAAGGTGCTCGTGGACCGCTCGGCCGCCGCCGACCTGGTCGTCGTCGGCACCCGCCCCCGGCAGGGCCGTCCCGGACACCAGCTCGGCCGGGTGGCGCACGCCCTGCTGCACCACGCCCTGTGCCCGGTGGCGCTCGTGCCGCAGCGGTGACCGGTCGTCGCGTGGGTCCGGTGACCCCGGGCGCGGCCCGCGCGGGCCGGAACCCCGATCGACGACCCGCCGCCACTATTTAGATGTTCAATAATCTGGGTGGGGGCTGGTCGTGTCCGCGCGAGAGGCGGCATTCGGGCCGTTGCTACGGGAGATGCGCCTGGCGAAGGCGTGGGCGCTCCGTACCAGGTGGGCGCGGCTGCCGTCCGGCTCCCGGCGGGCCTGCTTGGTGATCAGCGTGGCGAACAGGTCCACGACATGGCCCGCCGGCCGCTGCCCGACGGCCGGTGCGCAGGAGGGGCCCAGCACATGGCGCGGCAGCTGGAAGACCTGGGTGGCGAACCGCTCCGGATAGCTGACGGAGAAGGGCCGTGCCGTGTCGTAGAGCACCAGGTCGCCGCCGCCCAGCTCGGCCCGCCGGCCGTCCTGGACGAACGTGGCCGTGCCCGCCACCTGGAGACCGAAGACCACGAGGTCCTCGGGTGACCGCCCGATCAGGGCCGGCGTGCGGGTGACCCGCCCGGCGTCGGCCTCCCTGCGGGAGATCCGGAGACAGCCGAGACGGTCGGTGGGTCCGACGGGCCGGACCCGGGTGGCGAGGCTCGCGGCACGGCGCACCCGGCCGTGGTGCTGCTGCCGGGTGTGCACGCGACGGTGGCTGAAGACGCCGGCTTCAGACGTCTGTCCGGGGCTGTGCCGGGCCGAGGTAGTGGACGGCGGTCCGCCCGGCGTGCGGGGCGAGCAGGCCCTGGAGGTCCTCCGCCGCGACCTTCAGCAGATCGCCGTCGCGGTCGGCGTGCAGGGTCTCCAGGACGAAGACGACCCGGGCGGAGTCCGCGGTGACCCGGGTGCGGTGGGCGTCGCGGTGGTTCCAGTGCCGGGTCAGGACGTCGGTGGCGTCCGCATAGACGACCTCGCCGGGCTTGGGGTGCTCGACGGTGTCGGGTTCGCCGAGCGGGGTGAAGGACTCGGTGCCGTCCGCGTACCGGATCTCGACGTCACCGCTGACGCGGTCCAGATCGAAGGCGCCGGCGGGCAGGCCGTGCCGTACGGACACGGCGTTGTAGGAGTCGACGGCCGGGTTGATGCGGGGCAGCGAGCCCTTCTTGGCGAGGCGGCGGCCGAGGGCGTCGACGCTGGGGCGGACGCGGCGGGGGTTGGTGCCGAAGGAGCGGTAGGCGGTGTGCCAGGCCTCGATACGGGGGTCGGTCTCGTCGGCGGGCTGCCAGGTGCCGTCGGCGAGCTGCTGTTCCAGTTCCGTCAGCGCGGCGACGGTGTCCGGCCAGGGCTCGTGGCCGCGCAGACCGGTGGCGGTGACCAGGGCGACGAGGGCGCCGGGGAAGGCGTCGGCGACGGCGGGGGCGATACGGAAGGCGGGCATGGGCGGAGTTCCGTTTCCTGCGGGCGGGCGGGCTGGCTGGCGGAGCGAGGTCGGGGCTTCCGAGGGCCGGTGCGGTCCGGGTGGGGGAGCGGGATCGGGGCTTCCACCGGCCGGTACGGTCCAGGCGGCGGCGCGGGGTCAGGGCTTCCAGGGGCCGATGCGGTCCAGGCGGCGGCGCTGCCGGCGGGCCGTGGACAGGTCGAGGCCCCGGGCGCGCGCGGCGAGGTGATCGGCGACGGCGGTGCGGTGCTCGACGGGCTTGTGGTCGTCGTACTTGAACTTGGCGCGTACGTCGGTGACCTCGAGGCGCAGGCCGCGGATGCCGGGGAGCATCCGGCCGTACGGCGGCTGGTCGACGGCGACGGGCGCGTGGTCGCCGTCGGGCTGGAAGTGGGCGAGCTGGCGGCGCAGCAACGCGGCCTTGGCCTCGGGCCCGTCGACGATGTGGGCCCGGCAGGTGAACTGCACGGCCGTGTAGTAGCTGGTGGGGACGCCGTCGGAGGGCGGGGTGCCGGCCTGGGCGCGCCAGGGACCGGGGATGAAGGCGTAGTCGCCGAAGACGGTGAAGGTGACGTTCGGGTCCTGCTCGATCGCCTGCCAGACCGGGTTGGGCCGGGCGAGGTGGATCAGGAGGTGGCCGCCGTCGCCGGTGAAGTGGGTGGGGACGGTGACGGGCGCCTGGCCGGGCGGGCCGTTGACGCTCAGGATGCCGAAGTCGTGGCCTTCGTCGATCCAGGACCGCCATTCGGCCTCGTCCAGGCCGGCGTCCCAGGGATGGATGAACATGCGGATTCTCCTTGCGTGCGCGTCTCCGCGCTCAGGTCAGGGCGAGGAGGCCGACGGCGACGGCCGCCGTGCCGAGACCGACGAGCTGACCACGGTGGATGCGTTCGGCGAGCACGCCGCGGGCGAGCAGGACGGTGCCGGCCGGATAGAGGGCGGTGACCACGGCGACGACGGTGAGGTCCCCGCTGCGGGCGGCGAGCAGGAACAGCAGGTTCGCGACCGAGTCCAGCACGCCCGCCGCGGCGGACAGCACGTACGCGGGCCGTTGGGAGCCCAGCCTGCGGTGCAGCAGTCCCGCCGCGGCCAGGGTGACGGCCGAGGACACCGCCCGACCGATGATCAGCGGGGCCACCCCGCTGCCGGACGGGGCCTGGTGGAGGAAGACCAGCTGGAGGGCGATGGCGGCGCCCGCGCCGAAGGCCAGGAGCAGCGCCGTACCCGAGGGTCGCGCCGCGCCCGCCCCGTGACCCGCGCTGACCAGCACCACCGCCACCAGCGCGAGCGGCAGACCCGCCAGGCCGGCGGCGGCCAGGTGCTCGCCCTGCAGCAGCCCGACGCCGACGGGCAGCGCCGCGGACACCAGCGCGGTCACGGGTGACAGCACGTTCATGGGGCCGATCGCCAGGGTGCGGTAGAGCAGGGCGAACGCGGCGGCCGAGGCGACCCCGGAGGCCGCGCCCCAGCCGAGGGCGCCGGCGTCGAACGAGGCGCCGAGGAACGGCCACAGCAGCAGCTCGACCGCGAGCGAGGCCGGGGCCGCGACCATCACCGTCCGCAGCACATGGGCCTTGCGGGCGCCGAGGCCGCCGAGGAAGTCGGCGCATCCGTAGGCGAGGGAGCTGCCCAGAGCCAGCAGCAGAGCGATCACGGCACATCCCTTACAGCATTGGAACGACCGAACCGTACAATGAAACGACCATCTTGTGTCAACCGAACGACCGCGCGGTACATTCCGGTGGTCCCCCCGCGAGGATGTGATCGGATGGCCGAGACGGCCGCAGCTCTTCAGGCGCTCGCGCGCAACGTCAGGGCGGCCCGCACCCGCGCCGGACTCTCCCTGGACGAACTCGGCCGGCGTGCCCAGGTCAGCAAGGGCGCCCTGGTCGGACTGGAGAAGGCCCAGGGCAATCCCAACTTCGCCACCCTGGTCCGGCTTGCCGACACCCTCGGTGTCTCGGTGTCCGCGCTGATGGAGGGGCCCGCCGAAGACCGCGTCCGCGTGGTCTCCGCCGACACCGTGGCACCCCTGTGGACCGGCGTTCGGGGCAGCGAGGCCCGGCTCGTGCTGACCACCTCGGGACCGGCTCCCGTGGAGGTCTGGCGCTGGCGGCTGGAGCCGGGGGAGGAGTACCCGAGCCACCCGCACCAGTCCGGGGTCGTCGAGACCGTCAGCGTCACCGCAGGCCGGATGATCCTGGTCGTCGACGGCACCGAGCACACCGTCGAAGCCGGGCAGACCGCCACCTTCGACGCCGACGCCCCGCACACCTACCGCGGCTCGGGCACCGGGACCTGCCACCTGATCATGACGGTCCAACTGCCGCCCGGCCCCGCCTCCGCCCCCTGAGGAACCAACCTGCCCGGGCGTACGGGTCGGCCCGGCCCGACTGCCGCTCCCCGCCCGGCCGGGTGCCACACAGCCGCGCCGCCCCGGCCGTTCACGGTGGCGGGGCGGCGCGGACGGGCCGAGGGGCGCAGCCGCTCAGCCGGCGGGGTCGAGGACGACCGGCAGCTCGGCGAGGCCGCGGAAGGCCGGGAAGGGCACCTCCAGCCACCGAGGTCCGGCGGCGGGGTCGGCCAGGGCCATCCCGGGGAACCGGTCGAACAGCCGGGTGAGCGCCAGCTGCGTCTCCATCCGGGCCAGCGGGGCTCCCAGGCAGTAGTGGCTGCCGTGCCCGAATCCGAGGTGGGCGTCCTGCGCGTTGCCCGGCCGCATCACGTCCAGCTCGTCGGGGCGGTCGAACTTCTGCGGATCGCGGTTGGCCGAGCTGATGGCGATCTGCACCAGGGCGCCCTTGGGGATCAGCGTCCCGCTGTACTCCACGTCCTCGGTCGCGTAGCGGAAGGTGGCGCTCTCCACCGAACCGTCGTAGCGCACCAGTTCCTCCACCGCCGCGCGGACCAGCTCCGGGTTCTCCCGTACGGCGCGCAGCTGGGCGGGATGCGACAGCAGGTGGTGGACGGCGTTGCCGATGAGGTACGCGGTCGTCTTGTGACCGGCGAACATCAGCAGGAACGCCGTGGAGACCAGCTCGCTCTCGGTGAGCCCGTCGTCGTTGTCCCGGACCGCGATGAGCGCGCTCAGCAGATCGTCGCCCGGCTGGTCCCGCTTGGCGCCGATGAGTTCCGTGAAGTAGGCGTGCAGATCCCCCTCGGCCTGCTGCTGGGCCCGCTTGGCCTCCTCGCCGAAACCGGTCTGCGCCACCGTCGTGGACAGGTGCTGCATCCGCGACCGGTCCTCGGGCGGGACGCCGAGCAGATCGCAGATCACGATGATCGGCAGCGGGAAGGCGAACCCGGGCAGCAGGTCGAAGGGCTCCCGGGTGGGGCACGCGTCGAGCAGGCTCTGCACGATCTCCTCGACCCGCGGCCGCAGCGCCTCGACGCGCCGGGGCGTGAACGCGGAGTTGACCAGCCGGCGCAGCCGGGTGTGCTTCGGCGCGTCGGAGTTGAGCATGTTGTCGTCCAGCGCGACGGACGAGTCACCGAAGATCCTCCGGTAGGCGTCCATGGCCCCGTACATGTCCTTGCTCAGGCGCGGATCGGACAGGGCGGCCCGGGCGTCGTCGTACCGGGTGATCAGGTACGTGTCGTTGCCGTGCGGCGGTCTCATGGGGCAGACGGGTGCCGCTGTCCGCAGATGGGCGTAGACCGCGTGCGGGTCGCGCCGGAATTCCGGGGTGCACCGCTCGGCTGCGGTGACGGCCTCTTGCGTGGTGGTCACGGACGACTCCTGAGGTCGAAGAGGGCTTGGGCGTTGCCGCCGAGGATGAGCCGCTGGGCCGCCGCGTCGACCGGCAGCTTCTCGACCATGTGGACGAAGTCCTCCAGCGGCGCGGCCATCGGCGGCGAGTCGGTGCCGAACAGCATCCGTTCGGGGCCCAGCACTTCGGCGTTCAGGCTCAGGTGCGCGGGACTGAACGGGCTGGTGTCGACGTACATGCGCCGCAGGGCCGCGGCCGGGTCGGCCGAGGGCCGCAGGGTCGCCGGCCCGTCCGCCGAGGGTCCCTCGGCCGTGGGCTGCCCGGGCGCGGGCCGCTCCGCGGCGGCCGGCGGGGCGGAGGCCGCCCCGGGCCGCCCGGAGGGCGGCGCGCCCCCGGCCCAGTGCCGGGGGCGCGCCGCCGTCTGCAGGCGCTCCGGCAGCAGCGCCATCGCGCCGCCGCCGGTGGCGCCGATCAGCCGCAGACCGGGGTACTTGTCCAGCCATCCCGCGAACGCGATCATGGCCATGCCCAGGGTGACGTCGCCGAAGCGGCCGATCTGCTCGACGAAGCCGATCCCGTCGACCCGTTCCGTGCCGACCGGTTCGGCCGGGGCGTGCACCAGCACCGGCACCCCCGCCTCCGCGGCCAGCGCGAAGAAGGAGTCGGCGCGCGGCGAGCCGAGCAGCTCCCCGTGGACACTGGACGTGGTGATCAGGCCGACGAAGGCGGGGTCCGCCAGGGTCTCCCGCACCCCTTCGAGGTGGTCGTCGTCGCCGAACGGGTTGGCGTAGACGTATCCGCGCAACTGGTCCGGGAACCTGCGGATCAGCCCCGACATCCAGGCGTGGAAACCGCGCAGCCGGTCGCGTGGTTGCGCGTAGTTGTCGACGCCCGGTACCCGTGCCATCGCGCCGGCCCCGACGGGGCTGCCGATGATGGTCAGGTCGATGCCGGCCTCGGCGCGAGCGGCGAGCATGCCGTCGACGTCGGTCAGGCTCGGGGGCATGGGGAAGCGCTTGGCCGCCTCCGGTGGGGACAGATGCCCGTGGATGTCGATGATCACGTGTCGGTTTCCGGTTTCGGTGCGAGTGCGCGGGTGACCGCGGCACAGTCCTGGTCGCCCAGTCCTTGCTCGGTGGCGCGGACGTGGGTCTCCGCCGCGGCGGTCGCCAGCGGCAGGCTCAGGCCGACTGCTGCTGCCTGCTTGGAAGCGAGCATGAGGTCTTTCGCCATCAACCGCAGCCGGAAGTCCGGCTCCTCGAAGCGACCGGAGGCCAGGCGCCGCGACTTGAACGCCATGACCGGTGAGGCGAACCCGCTGCCCGCGATGGTCCGGAGAACCAGCTCCCGTTCGAGGCCGCAGGCCTCCGCCAGCGCGGTGGCCTCGGCCATGGCCTGCACCTCTATGCCCATCAGCAGGTTGAGGAGCAGTTTCATCCGCATGCCGGACCCCAGTGCGCCCAGATGGACCACTTCCTTGCCCAGCGCGTCCAGCAGCGGGCGGGCGGTCTCGAACGCACGCTGCTCGCCGCCGGCGAACAGCCGCAGCTCTCCGTCGCGGGCGTGGTCGCGGTTGCCGAGCATCCCGACGTCCAGGACCGCCGGGAACTCGCCGGCGATCTGCACGACCTCGTCCGGGGCGACGGTGCTGGCGCAGATCAGCAGGCCGGGGTACGGGCCCTCGGCCAGCACGCCACCCGGTCCGTGCAGCACCGCGCCGAGGGCCTGGCCGTCGGCCACGACGCACAGGGCTGCGCTCGTGCCCGCGACGGCGTCGGCGGGGTTGGCGGCGGCGTAGGCGCCCGCCTCGGCGAGCGGGGCGGCGCGCTCCGGGGTACGGTTCCAGACCCGGACCTGTACCCCCTGGTCGAGGAGGCGGCCGGCCAGGCCGGCGCCCATCGTGCCGAGGCCGAGGACGGCGACGGGGCCGCGCACGGGGGGCGTCATGACGCCACCCCCTTGGTCTCCTTGACCACCCGGAACCGCATCGACTGCCGCTGGTCGACGAACTGACGCAGCGGGGCCACCAACTCCTGGTGCTCCTCGCTCTGCTGCCAGGCGAAGAAGTCCTCGGCGGTCCGCCATTCGCTGGTGATCACCCACTGGCGGGAGTCGTCGACGGGTTCGCCGAGCCGCTCGATGATGTGTCCGGGGGTGCTGGACACGGACTTCCGGAGGTGCTCGTACAGATCCAGGAAGCCCTGTTCGCCGCCCTCGATCACGCGGACCGCGAAAACCACGCTCAGCTTGTCGGCCGATCGGCCGTTGTCGTTGGCGCCCATGTCTCCTCCTGTGTGAGAGCCGGACGGACACGACACCAACGGACTCATGTCCCTCGTACGGCTGCAACTCCGAATGGGGCACGGCCCAGTCGTGACAAGGGGTGCACGCTCCGTCATTAGTCATTTCGGGTGACTTGCGGCCCCGGCGTGCGCAGTTCGCGCGGGCACCCCTCGTCCCGGAGCCGGCACACACGATCAGGCGAACTTCGTTCCGGTGCCCCTCCTGCCGAATGGCGCCCGTGCCACCGGAGACTCTTGCCATTAGAATTCAGTTGCACATCATTCGCAATAATGGCGGAGGACGTTGGACATGGCGCTGTACACGCTCCCGGAGCTTCCTTATGACTACTCGGCGCTCGCGCCGGTGATCAGCCCGGAGATCATCGAGCTGCACCACGACAAGCACCACGCGGCCTATGTGAAGGGCGCGAACGACGCCGTGGAGCAACTCGCCGAGGCACGGGACAAGGAGGCCTGGGGCTCGATCAACGGCCTGGAGAAGAACCTGGCCTTCCACCTCTCCGGGCACATCCTGCACAGCATCTACTGGCAGAACATGACCGGCCCGAAGGGCGGCGGCGGCGAGCCCCTGGCCGCCGACGGCGTGGGCGAGCTGGCCGAGGCGATCAAGGAGTCCTTCGGCTCCTTCGCCGCCTTCAGGACCCAGCTGTCCAAGGCTGCGGCCACCACGCAGGGTTCGGGCTGGGGTGTCCTCGCCCACGAGCCGCTGAGCGGACGCCTGATCGTGGAGCAGGTCTACGACCACCAGGGCAACGTCGGCCAGGGCTCCACCCCGATCCTGGTCTTCGACGCCTGGGAGCACGCCTTCTACCTCCAGTACAAGAACCAGAAGGTGGACTTCATCGAGGCCATGTGGCAGGTCGTCGACTGGCAGGACGTGGCCCGTCGTCACCAGGCCGCCAAGTCCCGCACGGATCCGCTGCTGCTCGCCCCGTGACGGCGTGGTCCCGCAGGTGCCCCGACCGTGATCGTCCTCTCCACCGCTCACGACGCGCGAGCAACTCCCGCGGGCACACCCCCCGCGGGAGTCCCGGCGCACGGCGGCCGGGTGACGGGCCGTCGGCGGTGATGACATGATGACCGGCGACACAAGGCGACGGCGGTCCGAGGAAGCCGGTGCGAATCCGGCGCGGTCCCGCCACTGTGACCGGCGAGCGAGTCCCGGCAGGCCACCTCCCCCGAGCGGGGCGGGAAGGCGGGACGGGCGGCGACCCGGGAGCCAGGAGACTCACGCGGTCGCCTCCTCAGGCGACACCGGGGCGGATCTCCCCGGGAGAGGGGAGCGGTGCGCTGTGCCCGAGAGGCCGACGGAACACGGAGCGGGCGGACCGGTGCCGTGCCGGGTCGTCGTGTGCCGGGACTGCTGCTGCGGCAGCCCCAAGGTGACGGGCGATCACGCGGCGCAGACCGCGCGGCTGCGGGCGCAGGTGCCCGTGCGCATCTCCGACTGCCTCGACGTGTGCGACCAGGCCAACGTCATCGTCGTACAGCCTTCCACCGCCGGCCGGGCCGCCGGCGCCCGACCGGTCTGGCTCGGGCTGGTCAACGACCCGGAGGCGACCGAGGACATCGTCACCTGGGTACGCGCCGGTGGCCCCGGCGTGGCTCCCCGGCCGGACATCCTCGACCTGTACGCCTTCACCCCACCGCGCCGGCGCGCGGAACCCTGAACGGGGCCGGCCGTATCGCGCCACCGCCGCCCCACCGGGCGCACGGTCGTCCACTCGGCACGAGACGAGGATCACGTCGGTCGGAGGCGGTCTTGGCGGGGCGCCGGACACGCGGTACGGTCTGTCCGATATCGACGACGGCATGACGGAAGCCGGTGAGAATCCGGAACGGTCGCGCCACTGTATGCGGGCCCCGCAAGGGCGTTCGCGAGTCAGACCCGGGGCCGTCGTCCTGTGCACCACCGAGATGGGACGCGAATTCCCAGAGGAGGTTCTGCCATGGCGCAGACCGTCGCCCAGCCGACAGCCACCACTCCCGCCATCCCCGCCAAGCTGCCGCTGAAGGCGATCGCTCCCTGGGCGGTCTTCTTCGGCATCCTCATGCTGGTCCTGCTCTACTTCGTCGGCGCCGAGCAGGGCGCCACCTCCGTGTTCAACGGCACGGACGTCCACGAGTGGGTGCACGACGCCCGCCATCTGCTCGGTTTCCCCTGCCACTGACGCGAGGGGACACCGCCCGCCCATGAATTCCGCAACCGTACGGAACCTCCTCGTACGGGGCATGCTCGCCGGCCTCGCGGCCGGCGTGCTCGCCCTGATCGCGGCCTATCTCCTCGGCGAGCCGAGCGTCGACAAGGCGATCGGCTTCGAGGAGGCCCACTCCCACGAGCACGAGATGGAAGTCGTCTCCCGCTCCCTCCAGTCCACCGCGGGCCTCGCCACCGGCGTCCTCGTCTACGGGGTCGCCTTCGGCGGCATCGCCGCGCTCGCCTTCTGCTTCGCGCTCGGCCGGGTCGGCCGTTTCGGCCCGCGCGCCACGGCGCTGCTGCTGTCGGGCTGCGCCCTGCTCACCGTGTATGTCGTACCGTTCCTGAAGTACCCGGCCAACCCGCCGTCGGTCGGCGACCCCGGCACCATCGGCAAGCGGACCAGCCTGTACTTCCTGATGATGCTGCTGAGCGTCCTCCTGGCGATCGCCGCCACCCTCCTCGGCAAACGCCTGGCGCCCGCTCTGGGCACCTGGTGGGCGACCGTGACGGCGGTGACCGCGTTCGCCGTCGTCGTCGGTCTGGCCTATGCGTTCCTGCCGGCCGTCAACGAGGTGCCGCCGGACTTCCCGGCCACCCTGCTGTGGCGGTTCCGGCTGTCCGCGCTGGCCATCCAGGCCGTCCAGTGGGCCGGATTCGGGCTCGCCTTCGGCGAGTTGGCCGAGCGGCTGCTGAACCCCCGGCCGGCGAGGGCCGACAGCGCGCGTGCCGTTCCGGCCGCGCACTGACTCCTTCCGGACGACAGAGGGCCCCTCGGAACCATCCGGGGGCCCTCTGTCGTTCCCCGGACACCGAGGATCACGGGGCCCCGCCGCGGCACGCGAAGCCACGCCGGCCGGACACGGGGCGCCCGGGCGAGGAGCGGAGGAACCGAGTGCCCAGTCACCCCCAGCCGCGCCGCATCACCCTCGGCGGCCGCGAGGCGGTCGCCCTCACCCCGGAGGAGTACGAGCAACTGGTCGCCAGCAGACGGCAGATCGGGGGCCAGAGCGCCCGCGTCCGGGTGCTCGCCCAGCAGGCGCGGCGCACCGAACGGCTCCTGCACGACCTGGAGACACTGATAGACACCCGAGGAGGCACCTGTCCCGACCCCGGCTGTCTGCGCTGCGCCGTGGCCGAGCTGCTGCGCCGGCACCGCGCGGCGCAGCCCGGCAGAGCCTAGTCCGCCTCCGGCCCCGCCAACGGACGCCCCAGCCGCAGGTTCCACCGCCCGGCCCGGCCGCCGAGTTCGGTCACGGTCAGCGGTGGCACATCGAGACGCCAGAAGAGCGCGGCAGGCAGGTTCAGCGCCTCCACGACCGCGGCCCGCACCACGTCCGGTTCGACCACGGCGAGCGTCCGACCCTCCACGGCTCGGGCGTCGGCCAGCCAGCGCGCGATCCGTCCGCACAGGTCACGGACCGACTCGCCGCCATGGGGTGCGCAGGCGGGGTCGGTGAGCCAGCGGGCCACCGCCTCGGGCTCGGCGGCCCCCACCTCGTCCAGGGTGCGGCCCCGCCAGCGACCCACGGCGAGACCGGCCAGGTCCGCCGCCGGCACGCCGTCCAGGCCCAGTGCGGCGGCCGTCTCACGACAGCGCACGCTGGGCGAGACCAGCACCCGGGCCGCGGTGGGCAGCGACCCGGCCGCCGAACGGGCCTGCGCCGCACCGCCGTCGTCGAGCGAGCCGCCGTCGTCGAAACGGGCCTGCCGCAGCGACGCGCTCATCGCGGGCGAGACGAGAAGGACTCGGCTGGTCACACGGTCGCTCCTGTCACTGGTGTCCTGGGCCGTGCCGCGGGCCCGACCGGGCAGGGCGGCCACCGATACCGGGCGGGCCCACCTCGTCACCGCCCGAGCCGATCACCGCGTGCCGCGCGCTCGCGAAGATAGCATCCGCATCAGAAGCACCATCCCGTGGATCCGCAGGCCGCAGGGTACGACTCCCCGCCCCGGGCGCGCCGGTCACACACCGCCGATGCGCTCGGCGACGATCCATCGCAAGCGCGGCCCCGGCCGACACCGGTGGCCGGCGCGGTGCTGCGTTGTGCCGGCAGCACGCGACCCACAGCCGGGCCGACGGCGGCGCGCGCCCGGGACGGCCGCCCGTGACGCCGTCCACCCGGCGACACACCGACCCGGCCGCCCCCCGGACGGCGACGCGCTCTTCCCTCGCGCTCTGGCGCGGAAAGGAGGCCTCGCACCCCGGCAGCGGTGAGGGCACGGTGTGCGGCATGCTTCGGGTTGGGGGTGCGGAGGCGCTGTGGGTGAGAGAGCAGCGGGGACCGAAGGGCCGGGACCGGGCGGGATGCGGCCGTGGCGGTTCGTCGTGTGGCTGGGCGTGGTCAGCCTGCTCGCCGACTTCGTGTACGAGGGGGCCCGCTCGGTCACCGGCCCGCTGCTGGCGTCCCTCGGCGCCTCCGCCCTCGTCGTCGGTGTGGTCACCGGCGCCGGTGAGGCGGCGGCACTGGGACTGCGCCTGGTGTCCGGCCCGCTGGCCGACCGCACGCGCCGCTTCTGGGGCCTGTCGATCGGCGGATACGCCCTGACCGTGCTCTCGGTGCCCCCGCTGGGCGTGGTCGGCGTCCTGTGGGCGGCCTGCGCCCTGGTCATCGCCGAACGGGTCGGCAAGGCGGTGCGTTCCCCGGCGAAGGACACCCTGCTCTCGCACGCCACGGCCGCGACCGGACGCGGCCGGGGCTTCGCCGTCCACGAGGCGATGGACCAGGTGGGCGCGCTGGTCGGTCCCCTGACCGTGGCGGGCGTGCTCGCCCTGAGCGGTGGTGCCTACGGCCCCGCGCTCGGCGTCCTCGCCGTGCCCGGCCTGGTGGTGCTGGGCCTGCTGTTCCGGCTCCGGGCACGGGTCCCCGACCCGGAGGCGTACGAGCGGCGGGCACCCGCGCCGCCCGGGGCACCGAGGCCGGACGGCCGGCTGCCGGCCGCGTTCTGGACCTACGCGGCGTTCACCGCCACCACCACCGCCGGCTTCGCCACCTTCGGCGTCCTGTCGTACCACCTCGTCCAACGGCATCTGATGACGGCGTCCTGGGTTCCGGTGCTGTACGCCGCGGCGATGGCCGTGGACGCGGTGGCCGCGCTCGCGAGCGGCTGGCTGTACGACCGGATCGGACCGCGGGTGCTGGCCGTGCTGCCGGTGCTGGCCGCCGCCGTCCCCGCGCTGGCCTTCACGCACACCGTGGCCCTGGCCGTGGCCGGGTCGCTGGTGTGGGGCGCGGCCGTGGGCATCCAGGAGTCCACGCTCCGGGCCACCGTAGCTGACCTCGTGCCCTCCCCGCGGCGGGCCACCGCCTACGGCTTCTTCGCCGGGGTGGTGGGCGGCGCGAGCCTGGCGGGCGGCGCGCTGACCGGAGCCCTGTACGGTCACTCGGTCCCGCTCCTGATCACGGTGGTCGCCGCGCTCCAGGCCCTCGCCCTCGTCCTGCTCGCCGTGACCGGACCCGGTCGTGCCTGACGACGGGCAGACGCGCCCGCCGGGCCGGAAGACTGTCGTCCGCCGCCGTCGATGGCGGGGCCCCGGCGGGTTTACGGTGGTGACGAGGGCTCCGTCCGGTCACCGGGCGCAGCCCGGAGCACCCGGCTCCGCCGGGCCGTGCCGCTCCTGCTCGTCCGGGGGGTGTCATGAGAGTCGAAATGATCCAAAGGGCCGCCGACGTTCTCTTCGACGTGCCGGACGACATGCACGCGGAGATCATCACGCTCATCGACGCGGTCACCCATGACGCCTGGACGCGGGCGCCGGACATGGCGGCCGCGTTCGGGGAATGGTGCTGGCTGCTCTACACGGTCCACGGCGACGTGGTCGAGGTCCTGGACGTCGGCTGCGCCCGCTGACCGCGGCGTCGCGAGGCATCGGGCGCTCGCGGTGAGCCGTTCCCCGTACGCGGCACGGCTGTGCTCTTGCCGGCGCCGAGGGATCGGGGCAGGACGGTGACGTGCGGTCAGGGCCGGATCGGCCGGTCCCGGTGCAGGTGACGGCGGCGCGCTCACCGACACTGGCTGCGCGCGCGGACGGCCTCCGCGGGGGGCCACCACGGGGCGGAGCAGGGCCCGACGCCGCTCTCCCGGCGCCGGGCCCAGCCCGGGGGTGTCAGGAGGTCTGGGCCTTGTCGTAGAGAGCCTTGACCACGTCACCGAAGTACGGGCCGAACATCCGGTTCGGCAGGAACGTGTAGCCGAAGCTGTTCACGGAGGCCTGCAGACCGGTGCCGGACGCCTCGTCGAAGCCGGTGAACCAGGGGCCGCCGCTGGAGCCGCCCGTCATGTTGCACCCGAGGCCGTGGTCCTGCGAGAAGAGGAAGTCCTTCGAGCTGTTGCCGCTGCAGTAGATGAGCTTGGTGCCGTCGTACGGTGACGCCGCCGGGAAGCCGAAGGAGTACATCGGCTTGTTGTAGCCACCGTTGAACCGGAGGCCCTGCGCACCGACGACCGAGGTGAGGGTCCTGCCGTCCAGCGGGGTGACGACCGCGGCTCCGACGTCGTAGTTGATGTCCTCGCTCGCTTCCCATTGCGGGGTGGTGAGCGTCTTGGCCGCGGTCCACTGGCCGTACGGCGCTTTGCCGTTGTCGTAGCCCGGCACGAAGACCCAGTTGGTGTGCCAGCTGCCCTGGTACTTCACGCAGTGCCCGGCCGTGATGACGGTGCTGGCGTTCTGACTGGTCACGGCGTTGCCGGTGCAGGAGGCGGTGCGCCCCTGGAAGGTGAAGAACACCCGGCCGGACGTGGTGACGACGGCACCGCCGCCGGTCCATGGCCCACCGGCCTGCGGGAAGGAGGCGAGTGCGGCGCGGGTGGGGGCGACGGTGACCGAACGCCCCTGCGCCTTCGGGGATTCGAGGTGCCGGGCGGCCCGCTCGGTCAGCAGCAGATCGAGGGGAGTGGCGCTGCGCATGCGCTGGGCGGTCCAGAAGGCACGGGCGTCGTGCTGTGCGGTCGCCGAGGCGGTGTGGGCCGCGGCCGACGGTCCGGACGGTGCGGCGTCGGCGGTCCCGGCCTGGACGAGGCCGCCGGTGAACAGGGCTCCGACGGTCAACAGAATGCCCGCGGCGGTGCGATGGCGTCTCACGCAGGTCTCCTTCTGCCGTGCCCGGGCTGGTCGGGCCCGGGCAGGGTGGGGGAACGAAGAACGGTGCGGAAGGACGTGCGTGAGGCAGGGTGCCACGGGAGGCCTGAATTGTCAGGAGCACGTAAGGGCGATTCTGCGGGCGCGGTCAGCGGCCCCGGTGGCGCAGCAGGAGGTCGGCGACCACCGGGCGGTGGTCGGAGGCCGTCGTCCCGGACTCGTGCGCGCCGGTGACGGCCACGTCCGGGGAGACGGTCACCAGGTCGATGCGCCTGACCGGGTCGACCGCCGGGTAGGTCTTGCCGCCGCCCGGAGCGGCGTCGGTCAACGGACCCCACAGCGCGGCCAGTTCGGGAGCGGCCGGTTCCGCGTTGAAGTCGCCGAGGAGTACTTTCGGGCCACGGTCCTCGGCCAGGACCGCCAGCATGTCGTCGACCTGGGCCCGCCGGACCGAGGGGTCCGTACGGTAGTCCAGGTGGGTCGCGTACACGTGCACGGAGGTGCCCCGCACCTTGACCGTCACCTCGGCGAAGCCGGGCGCGGGGGCCGGCACCGGATCGGGCGTCTGGGTGGACAGCCGGGTGATCTCGTGGTTCCAGGCGCCGCGCACCGGAAAGCGGCTCAGCACCGCGACGCCGTACTGCCGCCGCTCCCCGCCCGGCGTGGCCGGAGGGAGGTCGTAGATCGGCGCGAAGAAGACCCGCATGCGCAGCCGGCCGGCCAACTCCCGGGCCTCGTCGGTGAAGTCGCTCCGGGCACCCCAGTGCACGTCGACCTCCTGGAGGCCGACCACGTCGGCGTCGAGGTCCCGGATCGCCGCCGCCGTGCGGTCGAGGTCGAAGACGTTGTCCTGGCCGGCTCCGGCGTGGATGTTGTAGGTGGCCACCCGTAACGGCACACGGGCGGTGTCCGGTCCGGTGCCGCCCGTCCGGCCCGCCGCGGTGGCGCTCGGCGTGGCCAGGCCGCAGGCGGCGACGGCGAGCACGGCGGCGAGGGCGGCGGCCGGTGCCCGGTGAACGGGGCGTGGGTGCTTTGGGTCCACTGCATCCTCCAGCGGTGATCGTGTCGGGTTGGAGGCCGATTTCACCT
This sequence comes from Streptomyces cyanogenus, assembly GCF_017526105.1. Classification (NCBI taxonomy): domain Bacteria; kingdom Bacillati; phylum Actinomycetota; class Actinomycetes; order Kitasatosporales; family Streptomycetaceae; genus Streptomyces; species Streptomyces cyanogenus. Next base: position 936,001 of record NZ_CP071839.1, on the reverse strand, counting down.
GCGGCGCTGCTGTTCGGGACCCGCGGCGCGGCCCGCGGGCGCCGGGTTGCCCCTGGTGGGTGAAGGCGGCCCGGTGATGGACGTGGTGCAGGGCGGAGCGGGTCGCCTCGTGCCGGACACTGCGGTGGGGGCCGAGAATCCCACCACTGCGCGGCGCGCGGGGCGTCTCGCGGAGCCGGCCCGCCGGCCGCGAGCTGGTGGGGAAGAGCCGGCCCCGGCATGCACGTGGCGGGCCCGTCGGTCGCCACGGACGCACCGGCCGCCGGGCACGCCGGGGACCGACATCCGCTCCATGGCCTGTCCGACGCCGGCGGTCTGCTGCGGGACTCCGTGTCGAGCGGGGCCGCGGCGACCACGAGGCAGAAGTCCTCCGCCCTCCGCCGACGCGGCCCAGTCGGTCGATCACCAGGTCCCAGGCCTCGGCGCGCTGCTCCCCGGTCCCGCCGTGCAACAGCCGGTGGGCCTCGTCGAGGGCTTCGGCCGGCCCCCCTTGCCGCTCCGCCGCCCCGGCGCCGTCCTCGTCCCGCCCTGCCTCGCCATCCATCGGCTCCCCCGCCGCGTGCCCGCCTCGTTCCCGCATCCTGCCCGGGAAGGGGGCCGATCGACCAGCCTGAGGACACGCCGGAGGAGGCGGTGGTGGCACCACCACGCCCGGGGAAGGGGGCACACCTCCGTGGCGCTCACGCCCGCCGCAGGGGCCGCCCCAAGCCCTGGGCGCGGTAGGGCGGTTGACCGAGCGGACGGTGTACCCGTGCCGCCCGGGGACGCGGGTTGACGACCGGACGGCGTACCCGTGCCGCCCGGCGCGCCCACGCGTTCAGGGGGTCATGGCGGGCGCTCCGGCCCGCGGTGCCGGGTGGCTGCGGACCCGGGGCCGGAGGGGACCAGCCGGCTTCCCCGGAGAGGCGCAGGCGGCAGACAGGTGACGACCGCGCCCGCACCCACTCGCGCATGTGTTCCGGTCGAGACGGCGCCGGTTTCCGGGTACACGCGGGGTAGGGATCAGGCGCTCAGGCAAAGGGCGGTGGGTATGGACGAGGTTGCCCGGAGCGGGGAGCCGCGGTCCGGCCAGGCCGGGCCCCTCATGGCGTCGGCCGCGTACCAGGGCAGTCCCACCGAGATCGCCGAGGCCCGTCACCTGGCGCGCGACTTCCTGACCCGGGTCCAGGCCGATCATGGTCTGCCGGTGTCGGACCGGGTGATGGACGTGGTCCAGCTGGTCGTCAGCGAGCTGGTGACGAACGCCTGCAAGCACGCGCCGGGACCGTTGCTGGTCTCTCTGGAGCTGTCCGGGGGCAGTGTCGAGATCACCGTCTGGGACAGCGCGCCGGCGCTGCCGGTCGCCAGGGCCGCCGACCCGGGCCGGGTGGGACAGCACGGCCTGGAGATCGTGATGGCCGTCTGCCAGGGCTTCGAGGTGCGCCGGGAACCGGTCGGCAAGCGGACGACGGTGTCGGTGGTGCTGGCGGACGACCCCGGAGGGGACGTGGCCGGCCGCGCTCCGGCCCCGTGACGGGCGCCCCGCGTCCCGCTCGTGCCGGTCGCCGCGAGCACGTCGACTCGAACGCGGTGACTATGTAGAGAAGGTAGGAACAAGCCGGCAGTAAGGCGCCGGCGCGGCGCGCGCTCCCACCGAGTGGGAGAGGAGCACGGGGCATGGGCAGCACGGACACCTCGCGACCCGGCCGGGGCCGCCCCCTGGCGGGTGCCGGCTCGTCGCCCACCGGCCTGCTCGACCTGCTGAGCGTGGCCGCGGTGGTGCTGGACACGAGCGGGCGCGTGGTGTTCTGGAGCCCCCAGGCGGTCGAGCTGTTCGGCTACACCGCCGAGGAGGCGCTGGGCCAGTTCGCGGCGCAGCTGCTGATCCACGAGGAGCACCGCGACGAGGTGATCGCGCTGTTCGCCGAGGTCATGGAGTCCGGCACCGACTGGGCCGGCGCCTTTCCGGTCCGGCACAAGAACGGCACCACCCGACTGGTCGAGTTCCGCAACATGCGCTTGCTCGACGACCTCGGCGGCACCTACGCCCTGGGACTGGCCGTGGACCAGGCGATCCTGGCACAGGTCGAGCGCAGCGTCGCCCTGTCGGCACGCCTGGTCACCCAGTCCCCGATCGGCCTCGCCATCCTGGACACCGACCTGCGCTACCTGAACGTCAACCCGGCGCTGGAGCGGATCCACGGCATATCCGCCGCCGACCACCGCGGCCGGCGGGTCCGCGACGTACTGACCTTCCTGGACGGCGAGGCCGTCGAACGCCGGCTGCGCCGCGTCCTGGAGACCGGGAAGCCGGTGGCCGACCGGTACGTCGTCTGCCGCCCCGCCTCCGACCCGCACCGCGATCACGCCTGGTCCGTGTCCTACCACCGGCTGGAGGACGCCGCCGGCCGGGTGCTCGGGGTGGCCACGTCCGTCATCGACATCACGGAGCGCCACGAGGCCACCATCGCGGCGACACAGGCCCGGAACCGCCTTGCCATGATCGCCTCCGCCTCCGCCTCCATCGGGACGACCCTCGACGTGCAGCAGACGGCGCACGAGCTGGCCGGCGTCGTCGTACCGGACCTGGCCGACGTCGCCTCCGTCCACGTTCTCGAAAGCGTTCTGCGCGGACGCACCCCGTCGCTCGCCGGCGCCGCCCGCTTCCGGGTCGCCGCCGTCACCGCGGCGCGCGCCTCCGAGGCCGCCGACGTCACCGACGCGCCCGGAGAACTGGCCCGGTACGAGAGCGACCGGCTGCTCACCCACTGTGTCCGCACCCGTCAGCCGGTCCTGGTGGCCGAGACCAGCGGTGAGGATCTGCGGCACATCGCCCGCACCGGCGAGGCCGCCTCTCTCCTGGCACGGGCGGGGGTGCACTCCTACCTCGCGGTACCGCTCGTGGCCCGCGGCGAGGTCCTGGGGGCCCTCAGCCTCGTCCGCACCGGCACGCCCGCATCCTTCGACGAGGACGACACGCTCCTCGCCTGCGAACTGGCCGCCCGGGCGGCGACCTGCATCGACAACGCCCGCTGGTACCAGAGCGTGCGCAACACCGCCCTCACCCTCCAGCGCCGGCTGCTGCCGCAGCTGCCGTCCCACCTGCCCGGTCTGACCATCGCCTGCCGCTATCTGCCGGCCGGGGCCATCAGCGAGATCGGCGGTGACTGGTTCGACGCCGTGCGCCTGCCCGGCGACAAGACCGCTCTGGTCGTCGGGGACGTGATGGGCAGCGGCATCAACGCCGCCGCCAGCATGGGACAGCTGCGCAGCGCCACCCGCGCGTTCGCCGGGCTCGACCTCGACCCGGCGGAGGTGCTCCGGCACCTCGACCGCCTGACCGAGGACGTCGAGCACACCATCGCCACCTGCGCCTACTGCTGCTACGACCCCGAGCGCGGGGAGTGCCGTATCAGCCTCGCCGGCCATCTGCCGCCGGCCCTCCTGCGGTCCGGCCGGCCCGCGGAGCTGCTCGACCTGCCGTCCGGTGTGCCGCTGGGGGTCGGCGGGACGGCGTTCGAGACGACGGTCTTCCCCTTCCGCCCCGGTGATCAACTCGCCCTCTACACCGATGGCCTGGTGGAGACCCGCAGCGACCCGATCGACACCCGCCTCGGCACCCTCCTGGAGGCCCTGACCGCGACGGCGGCCCAGGATCTGCCCGAGACGTGCGACCGGGTGCTGGAAACGCTGCGGCCGCCCGGCGGCGACGACGACGTCGCCCTCCTCGTGGCCCGCGCCGAGCCCTGACCGGCCCCCGAGCCACGTCAGCGCTGGTACAGCCCGACGACGGTGCCGCTCGCCAGCTGCTGCCGGTCGAGCACGGCGTGGGCCTCCTCCGCGCCCACCCGGTCCGGGAGCGACACCGGCGCGGGGAGGGCGTACAGCCGGAAGAAGTACCGGTGCGCGTCGTCGCCGACCGGGGGCTGCGGGCCACCCCAGCCCCGCTCCCCGAAGCCGTTGCGGTGCGGCCGGCTGCCCTGCGGTGTCTCGCCCGCGTCCAGACCCTCGGTTCGCGGGTCGATACCGGTGACGAGCCAGTGCAGGAAGGTCCCGGACGGCGCGTCCGGGTCCTCGCACAGCAGGACCAGCTCCGCCGCCTCCTCCGGTACGCCGGACCAGGTGAGCGGCGGGGAGACGTTGTCCGCGTCATGGGCGTGGCGGCGCGGGATCAGGCTGTGATCGCTGAATGAGGCGCTGCTGAGTTCAATTCCGGACATGCTCCCGGAGTACCCGGCGCCGCCCGGGGCATACGGCCGGCCCGCGGCCGGTGCCACCGGCACCGTCCGTCAGCCGGCCCACTCCAGCAGGCGCTCCCCGGTCTCGGGCGCCCGCAGCCGGCTGAGCGACTCCCTCTCCAGCTGGCGGACGCGTTCCCGGGTCAGCCCGACCTGGTCGGCCACCTGCTGCAACGTGCGCGGCTGCCCGTCGTGCAGTCCGTAGCGCAGACTGAGGATCATGGCCTCGCGGGGTGCCAGCAGACCCAGCGCGTCCCTCAGGTCCTCGGCGAGCGCCCGGTACTCCGCCACCTCGGGGGCCTGCAGCACGTCGGCGGCGGGGATGAGGTCGCCGACCACCGTCTCGCCGGTGTCGTCCACCGGCGTGTCGAGGCTGAGGGTCTGCCGTCCGACCCGGCGCAGCCAGCCCACCCGGCCCTGGTCGAAGCCGCTCTCCCGGGCGACCTCCTCGTCCGTCGGCTCATGGCCGAGGCGCAGCTGCAGCCGCCGTTCGGCCTTCGCGAGCTTCTGCAACTCCTCCACGACGTGCATGGGCAGCCGCACGGTACGGGCGTGCTGGGCCAGGCCCCGTTCGATCGCCTGGCGGATCCACCAGGTGGCGTACGTCGAGAGCTTGAAGCCCTTGGTGTGGTCGAACTTCTCCACCGCCCGGATCAGCCCGAGGTTGCCCTCCTGGATCAGGTCCAGCAGGGGCACGCCCCGGTGCGCGTGCCGCTTCGCTATCGACACCACCAGCCGCAGGTTGGCCCGGATCATGTGGTCCTTGGCGTGCCAGCCGTCGCGTACGGCCGCCTCCAGCTCCCGGCGCCGCTCCGGCGCCGGGCTCCGGTCGCCGGCGTCGGCCCGCTCCAGCTCCTCGGCGGCGTGCACACCGGCCTCGATGCGCCGGGCCAACGCCACCTCCTCCTCGGCGGTGAGCAGCGGGGTCGCGGCGATCTGGGCCAGATACTGGCCCAGCAGATCAGGGTCTTCGCCGGTCTCCGGGACCCGGCTGCGCGGGCGCGCGGCGCGGGCGGCGGCACGGCGGCGTTCACGGGGATCCGCCACGGCGGATCCTGCCCGGGCAGGCATGGTCGCGGCCCTCCGATCCCGTCGATCTCCGGTCGATCGCTCGGCTTCTGCCTCCAGAAGGACCCGGGTACCCGGGCGCGCGGGCACGACACCGGGGCAGGACGGGGTGGCGCACGCGGTCGTCGTGGGCGCCGCCGTCGGCCGTGGCCGCATTCACCTCCGTCGACACCCGCGACGCGCGGGCGCATCCCGGGGTGCTGCGGTCGGCTGACCGAGGCCGAGGCGGGCCGGTTCCGGTCGGCGGCCCAGGAGGCGAGCAGGCGCGGCCGCTCGTGGGTCGGGGAGCCGGGGAAGGCGGTCCGGACGGTCAGGTGCTGGTCGGGGTCGGTGTGGGCGGTGAGGGTGTCCCGGTCCAGGACGAGTTCGCCGACGACCGGATGGCTCCCGGGATGCCTGCCTCCCCGGATACGGTTCCCTGTCGGCTCGCTCAGCGAGGCGGCCCACCGGCCGTGCGCATGGGCGAACCGCTTCGGGCCGGGGGCAGCGGCAGACGGGTCCGCCGGCGGTAAGCCTTCCAGTCCGCGTACAGGCCGGGCAGCAGAGTCCCGGCGAGCAGGAGCAGCGGGATCACGACAGCGGCTGTCACGGCAGCTTCTCCTTTCCGGATCACGGTGTCGGACGGAGCACGCGGGAGCATGCGGCTACACAGCGCTGTTCACTCATATACAACGAGGCAAGGAATATGACAACGCGCGAATGGCTTTCTTGACAGTAAGAGGCTCAACCCGGAGGTGGTGGCGGTGCGGTTGCGGGCGTCTCCCCACGGTGATCAACTCCTGGTCCGCCTGCCCTGGCGGATGGCCGTGGCCGCGCGGCGGCGGACTGTGAGGGTGCCGGTCGGTGCCCTGTCGCAGGTGCGGGTCGAGCCGTCCTGGTGGCGGGCGTTGCGGATCGGCGCGCCGGGCCGGCACCCCTGTTTCCGCCCGGGGCGGTGGTGTGCCGGGGAGCTGGTGCACGCCAACGGCCGTGACTTCGTCGCGCTGATCGAGGGCCGGCCCGCCCTGATCGTCGACTTCCACCCGTGGCAGAGCCCCTACGCCCGCCTCGCGTTGTCCGTCCGCGACCCGCAGGGGCTCGCGGAGCTGCTGCTGAATCACGCGGCATGCAGCGGCTCGCCGCCGACCCCAGGCCGGCGTACGGCGACGACACGGACACCCTGATCACCGAACGGCCTGTGGCGGAGCAGCGCACCACAGCCGCCGGTGTTCCAGGGGCCGGCGGCGCCACGCGGACTCCGGCGCCTGCGAGCGGTCGTCACGGGTGGGAGCTCAGCCGCTCGATGGCCTCCAGGACCCCCTTGCGCCGGGCGTGCGTGCGCTCGTAACCCTGGAGAACCTGCAGCTCGGACTCGGAGAGCGTGGGGAGGCGCCGCTCGATCTCCTCCACGCTGAGCTGGCTGAAGCCGACGAGGGGCAGGCTCTCCTCACTGCTCACCGCTCCTTGGACCTGCTCGGCGGCGGCGGTCACTCCGGTTCTCTCTCCCGCGGGCTCCTCGGCTTCCCCGGGGTGCTGTCCGGGGCGCGCCGCGTGGCGCAGCAGGTCGGCGACGGCCAGCAGCGGGCGGGTGGCCCGGTGGGCGAGGCCGCCGTTCGCCGTCTGTTCCACGCGGAAACTGTCGCCGGCGGCGGCCACGGCCCGTGCCTGGCGGGCGAGGCTGTCCTCCAGCTGGGCCAGCAGCTCCCGGTCGTGGTGGCGCATCTCCAGAAACAGGTCGAGGGTGACGCGGTCCTGAGCCTGGTCGGCGAGGACCTCGCCGGCCTGGGTGGTCGCGAGGGCCCGGGCCGCGGCGGCGTACTCCGCCTCGGTGTTCTTCAGCAGCTGCCGCTCGTCGGACGGCCCCCGGCCGCGCATCACGCCCGCCACGGCCCTCTGCCCGAGGGCCAGCGGGAGCGTGACCGTCCTCACCGTGGTGCGGGCGGCGAACCGCGCCATGTCCGTCACGCCGCCGAGCAGGCCGCGGGGCCGCAGCCCGCGGAGGTGTAGTTCGATGCTGTGCAGCTGGTCCTGCAGGTCGTCGGCCTGGCGTTGCAGCATCTGCCGGTGGGGGCCGGGCGGGGCGGCCTCCGCATCCGCCCGTAGTCGGTCGCGCGCTGCGGCATGGGCATGCTGGGCATCCTCCAGCGCCGGTACCAAGGTTTGCGTCATCGCCATGGGGGCTGCTCCCTGCGGGGATCGGGCGGCGTTCAGCCGCGCAGGAGTACGGCCACCCGGCCGGCCGTGAGCCGGCGGCCGAGCAACCGCGCCCATCCTGCGAGACCCGCGCCAAGATCGCCCGCCGGGAGCGTGCCCGCGCTCGGGCAGGAACGGTGCCGGCGCCCGGCCTTCTCCGCGCCGGCGCAGGCACGGGGGTGCTTTTCAGGCGGTTCGGCTGTCCGGGTGAGGCGCAGGGGCAGGGCAGGAATTCCGCGCGGAGTCAGGATCGGCTCGGGTCCTCCGGCTCCCCGCCGTCGGTGTCGAAGACCTTGGTCCAGGTGGCACCGCAGCGGCAGCGCGAGTACTCGACCAGTTCCCCCTCTTCGGACACGCTCAGCCCCTGGCTGAGCCGCACATGCACATGATCACCCATGAGGAGCCGCCTTCCGTGACGCCCGTCGTCCGCTCATCGTGTGAGCTGCCCGCTTTCGTCGGCAATGCCGCAGGTCACACCGTGAGCGCTGACCGATGTGTGCCGCACGGGCACGGGGACGTGCCGGACACCTCCGGCCGGGAGTCCGCGGGTTCGGTGATCACTGCACGGCACCCCCGGTGCGGTCGGTGAGTGACGTGCGGGGCGCTGCCAGGGCGGCGTCGAGGGAGGGATGGACGGCGAGGGCCTCGGCGAGCCCGCTGGTGTGCAGGAGCCGCTCCACCCGCCCTTCGGGGCATACCAGGCGCAGTTCCCCCTGGTCGTCGTCCAGCAGGGCGCGGACGGACAGGAGGGCGCCGAGGCCGCCGGCATCCGCCCAGGTCAGCTCGGTCAGGTCGACGATCAGGTTGAGCAGGTGGCGGTGCTTCGCGGTGACGGCGGCCACGAAGTCGCACAGCTCCCGGCCGGTGCCGGTGTCCAGGGCCCCTTTGATCTCCATCACGGCCCAGCCGTTCTCCCAGTGCGAGGCGAGGAACAGAGCCATGGTCCTCACTCCTGCCGTTCAGCGCCTGCCGGGGGCCGCGGTACAAGACCTGGATCAAGTCTATTTCCACCGGCGGGCAAGGGCGTAGCCGTAGCCCCGGCCGTCCCGCCGGCGCGGCACGGGCCGGACCCGTGATCGCAGCGCCGCTCACCGCGCGACCCTCCGGGAGCCGGCGGCCGAGACCGCGTGCGACCCCGCCGCCGGCAGGCTCCGCGTCGAGCCCGGCGCCGACGCGGAGCCGTCCTCGTGCCGCCGCCCGGCCCGTGGGCGTCAGTTCCGGTGGTTCAGGCGGGCGCACCAGGACTGGACCCGGGCCCGGACCAGGGAGGCGACGACGAGCTCGGTGAGCCGGAGACCCCTGGGGAACCCGGCACCGGCAAGACCAGCCTCCTGTGGAACCTCACCACGCGGCTCACCGGCCGCTCCTCCCTCCCGGACCCCGCGGCGGAGACGATGCCGAATTCCGGGTCGGCGAGTCCCGCGACGGCGAGTCACGACCCCGTGCGCGACGACGCGTTGCGCTGGCTCGCGGACAGCCCCTACCTCGCCCAGGCGACCATGCGGCTCCGCGACTCGGCCGTACGGCACCGCCGGACCCCGCCGACCGACCCGGCGTGGCCTGAGGCACTGCCCGGCGCCGGCGACCCGGAGCACGCGGAGGGCACCCTCGACCGATGACGCCGGGACCGCATGCCGGGCACCGGGTACTGCACCCGCCTCACCCTTGGCCCGGGCGCTTCGTGAGCGTGGTGAAGCGGTCGACGTCGATGTTGCCGCCGGACGCGATGACGCCGATCCGCCGCGGCGGGTCGGTGACGCGTCCGGCCAGCAGGGCGGCCAGGGGCGTGGCGCCGCTGGGCTCCAGGACGATCTTCAGCCGCTCGAAGGCGAAACGCATCGCGGTGACGATCTCGTCGTCGCTGACGAGGGCGATCGAGTCCACCAGGCGCTGGACGACGGGGAAGGTGATCTCGCCGGGCGTGGGCAGGGCCTGGCCGTCGGCGATGGTGCGGGGGACCGGGACGGTGACGCGCGCGCCGGCCTGCAGGGAGCGCCTGGTGTCGTCACTCGCCTCCGGTTCGACACCGATGACGCGGATCCCGGGGTGCAGTGCCGTCGCGGCGGTGGCACTGCCGGCGATGAGGCCGCCGCCGCCCACGGGCACCAGGAGGGCGTCCAACGGGCCGGTCTCCTCCAGCAGTTCCAGGGCCGCGGTGCCCTGGCCGGCGATGACGTGGGGGTGGTCGTAGGGCGGGATCAGGGCCAGGCCGCGGTCCTCGGCCAGGGCGTGACCCAGCGCGGTGCGGTCCTGGGCGTAGCGGTCGTAGGTGACGATCTCCGCCCCGTATCCGGCGGTCGCCTCCAGCTTGGAGCGCGGGGCGTCCTCGGGCATCAGGATGACGGCGGTGGTGCCCAGTTCACGGGCGGCGAGGGCGGTGGCCTGGGCGTGGTTGCCGGAGGAGTACGCCGCGATGCCCTTCGCCAGCTGGTCCGGCGGGAGCTGGGCGGCGGCGTTGTAGGCGCCGCGGAACTTGAAGGCACCGATCCGCTGGAAGTTCTCGGCCTTGATGAACACCTCCGCCCCGACAAGGGCGTTCAGGGTGCGGGAGGTGAGGACCGGCGTGCGGTGGGCGATGCCCTCCAGGCGCGCGGCGGCCTCGCGGACGTCGGCGAACGAAACGGGCAGGGGGGCGGCGGCCATGGGAGTCCTCGCTGTGTCGTTGGCGGGGGGAGGGGAGGAGCGGGTCACCAGCCGGTGACGCGCGGCCAGTACGCCTCGACCGCCGGCGCGGGCGCTGCCGTGCCGCGGGTGCCGTCGATGACGTGGTAGCCGTGGTGCTGGGCGGCGGTGGCGCAGGCGTGGTTGGGCAGGAGGCGCAGACGGGTGCCGATGGGCAGCTCGGGCAGGGCGGCGCCGTTGCGGGCGGTGAGGGTGCCGTGTTCCTGGCTGGCGGCGGTCATGACCAGGTCCGGGATCAGGGTGCCGCTCAGGTCGGTGACCAGGCCGTAACCCTGGTCCTGCGGCTGGGCGGCGGTGCCGCGGTCCCGGGACATGGCCATCCAGCCGCCGTCGGTGACGATCCAGCCGTACTCGGGGCGGTGGCCGATGACGGTGACCACCACCGACAGGGCGAGGTCGTCCAGGTCGCACACGCCGAGGCCCGCCATCACCAGGTCGAAGAAGACGTAATTGCCGGCGCGGAGTTCGGTGACCCCGGTGAGGTCGTCGGCGGCGTGGGCGGTGGGGGTGGAGCCCACGCTGACCGTGGGCACGGGCAGACCGGCCGCGCGGAGCCGCTGAGCCGCGGCGACCGCGGCGTCGCGCTCGTTCCGCGCCGCCTCTCGCCGTTCCTCGGGAGTGTGGCAGAAGTACGACTCGCCCGCGTGGGTCAGCACGCCGTCCAGGCAGCCCGCGTCGTGCAGGACGCGGGCGATCCCGGCAAGCCCCGGGGCGTCGGGCCTGAGACCGCCGCGGTGGCCGTCGCAGTCGATCTCGATCAGCGCGGGGAGGGCGACGCCGGCCTCCCGCGCGGCCGCGGTGACGAACGCCGCCTGCTCGGTGCTGTCCAGCAGGACGCGCAGGGTGACGCCGCGCCGCGACAGGGCGACCACACGCGGGAGTTTGTGCGGTTCGATACCGACGGCATAGGTGATGTCGCGGTGACCGGCGTCGGCGAACGCCTCGGCCTCGGCGAGGGTGGAGACGGTGACGGGGCCGGGGCCGCCGTCGTGCAGGAGGGCGGCCGCGTCGAGGCTCTTGGCCGTCTTCACGTGCGGGCGCAGCGCGACCCCGAGCCGGTCCGCCCTCGCCCGCAGCCGGGCGATGTTGCGACGGGCACGGTGCACGTCGACGACGGCGAACGGGGTGTCGGGGTCGGCCAGCGTCCGGGCGGTGGGGGCGGCGGCGGTGGACATGGTCAGGTGCCCCTTCACTTCGTGTAGTTGTAGACCGTGGCCCGGGACACGCCGAGCAGGTCCGCGATGGTCTGCGCGGCGTCGCGCGAGTCGAAGTAGCCGTCCCGCTGCAACTGCCGTACGAGCGCCCTCTTGTCCTCCCGGCTCAGTGAGCGGGGGGTGGCGGCGCGCTCGGCGGCGTGGGCCTCGACCGCTTGGCGCAGCTCGCGCGCGTTGCGGTCCCGCAGCGTCTCCAGCGGCTGGTCGCGGTGCTCGGTGTCCGTGGCCACGAGGTTGGACAACGCGAGGGTCACCGGGGACAGGACGGACACGTCGAGGTTCAGGCACAGGGCCGCGACGTACTCCCCGGCGGCGTTCTTGATGCCGATGGACGTGGACTTCGCCGGGCGGCCGTCCGGGAACCGGTTGGGATAGTTCTGGATGACGCTGGGGTACTGCGGGTCGGCGATACGGGCCAGCCCCAACTCGGTGGCCGAGTCGCCCACCTGACGGCCCGACAGGTTGTTCTCGATCGCGCGGATGGCGTGGTCCGGATCCCGCAGGTCGTGCAGCACCACCTCGCACAGGCCGGGAAACATGCGGCCCAGCGCCACGGCGATCTTCTCGGCCTCCCGGATGAGGTGCTCGTCCGCGCCGTCCTCGTCCCTGCCGGCGTCGCCCACGCCCACCCCCGGTCGACTTCTAGTCCATCTCTGGATTTTGAGTCTAGGTAGTGGGGTGGGGCGCGTCAACCGACGGTCACCGGGGAAGGCGTGTATACCGGTTCGGTGCCTGCTCCGGCCCGCCACCGCCGTCAACCACCGTCTGGGCCAGGAACCTTGGGACAGAGCGGACAGAGCACGAGCACGATCGAGGACGTTCCACCGAGGGGGACACATGGCCGACCGCTCCGGCGCAGCGCACCGCTCGTGGCTGCGCGGCTTCCACCAGCCGACACCGGGTGCGCCGCGACTGCTCTGCCTGCCGCACGCCGGCGGCTCGGCGAGCTTCTACTTCCCCTTCTCCAAGGCGCTGTCGCCCGCGGTGGACGTCCGCGCGGTGCAGTACCCCGGCCGCCAGGACCGCCACTCGGAACCCCTGCTGGACTCCGTCCAGGAACTCGCGCAGGGGGTGTTTCACGCGCTGGACGAGCGGGACGGCACGCCTCTCGCCCTGTTCGGGCACAGCATGGGCGCCATGGTCGGCTTCGAACTGGCCCGGCTGCTGGAGGCCGCCGGCCGGCCCCCCGCGGTGTTCTTCGTCTCCGGCCGCCGGGGCCCGTCCGTCGAGCGGACCGAGACCGTCCACCAGGGCGACGACGCGCGGCTGATCGAGGAGGTCACCAAGCTCGACGGCACCCACGCGGCCCTGCTGCAGGACGAGGAGATGCTGCGCATGATCCTGCCCGTGCTGCGCGCCGACTACCGCGCGGTGGAGACGTATCGGCACACCCCCGGGCCGCGGCTGAGCTGCCCCGTCGTCGCGCTGACGGGCGACGCCGACCCCCGGGTGACCCCCGAGGAGGCCCGGACCTGGTCCCAGGAGACCGACGGGCCGTTCGAGCTCCACGTGTACCCGGGAGGCCACTTCTACCTGGTGGCGCAGCAGCAGGCCGTACTGTCCCGCATCGAGGCCACGCTACGGCGGCCCGGTCCGGGCACCGGAGCCGCCCGACCCCGGGATCCCCGGCGGAACCGCGACGCGGGCGGCACCGGTGCCACCGGTGCCGCCCCGGCGGTGCGCGTCAGCCGAGAACCTTGGCGGACTCGATGACCACGGGCTCCGTCGGGACGTCCTGGTGGCCGCCCCGGCTGCCCGTCTTGACCCCCTTGATGGAGTCGACGACGTCCTGGCCCTCGGTGACCTTGCCGAACACGGCGTAGCCCCAGCCGGTCGGGGTCTTCGCCGAGTAATTGAGGAAGGCGTTGTCCGAAACGTTGATGAAGAACTGCGCCGTCGCGGAGTGCGGGTCGTTCGTCCGCGCCATCGCCAGGGTGTAGTTGTTGTTCTTCAGCCCGTTGTCGGCCTCATTCTGGATCGGCGCCTGGGTGGGCTTCTGGGTCATGTCCGGGGTGAAACCGCCGCCCTGGATCATAAAGCCGTTAATTACCCGGTGGAAAATCGTGCCGTCGTAGTGACCGCTGCGCACGTACGACAGGAAGTTCTCGACGGTCTTCGGCGCCTCGGCGTCGTTGAGTTCCACCACGATCCGGCCGAAGTTGGTGTTCAGCTCGACGGTCGACATCAAAAATCTCCTTATTCCGGTGGGGCTTGCCCACGCCTACGCTACGGAATATACGACCACACGGCACACGCACCGTGTCGCAGCGCCCCAGGGTCCGAACGGCCATCCGGGTGTGTCAGGTCAGCGGGGGAGTGTCTCCGGGCGCCGGGGGCAGGGCCAGATGGGCCAGGTCTCCGGGCGGCGGTGTGGTCACCGGCCACAGCGGGGGTGCCTCCCCGTCGGCGAGCGCGGCCGGAGCGTCGGTGAGGTGCATGCGCTCGCGCAACCGGCCGTAGAAGTCCGTCGGACCGAGCCGCACCGCCTTGAGCCGGCGCGGAGCGGCGTACACGCCGATCCAGTCACCCGGGCTCAGCACCCCGCGCAGCTGGCCGTCGATGCTGACCGCGGCCTGGCCCGACCGTTCCAGCACGCGCAGCGCGATGGGCTCGTCCGGTGCGGCCACCACCGCCCGGTTGAACACCATGTGCGGGGCGACCGGCGTGAACACCAGGGCCTCCGCGCGGGGTGAGACCACCGGACCGCCCGCGGCGAAGCTGTACGCCGTCGAGCCCGTCGGCGTGGCCACCAGCAGCGCGTCGGCCGAGTAGTAGGCCAGGAGCCGGCCCGCCAGATACACCCCGACCGACACCTGCCGGTCCCGGGCCAGCTTCTCCACGACCACGTCGTTCAGCGCGGTGACGTTCAGGGCGACCCCCCAGTCGCCGCCCGCCTCGCAGTCCGTGCGCACCCGCGGCGGCGGCAGCATCGGTCCGCGGCCGTACCTGAGCAGTGCCTCCATGTGCGGGGGCACCTCCAGCCGGCACGATGCCCGCAGGGTGAGCAGCATCCGGCGTTCGACGCCGATCCGTTCCTCCCGTACGGCGTCCAGCGCGGCCCGCACCTGCGTGGCGGGCACCTCCGTGAGGAAGCCGACCCGGCCGAGGTCCACGCCGAGCACCAGGGCGTCGTTCTCGGCCGCCAGCCGGGCCCCGCGCAGGAACGTGCCGTCGCCCCCCAGGGTGACGATGAGATCCGGGTCGCCCGCGCTGTCGACCTCCTCGCGGGCACTGTGCCGGGCGCCCTCCTGCCACACGTCGATGTCCCGGCACCCCACCGCGTGCTCGGCGCACCACGCGCGCACGGTCCGCGCGGCGGCCACCGCCTCGGCGCGCCCGCCGTGCACGACCAGGCCGACACGGTTCACCGTCATACCCGCACACCCGCCTCCCGGTCGGCTCCGTACCGAGCGCCATCCTCGCCGCGGACCACGCCGGCCCGGCGCGCGCCACGCCGCCCGGTGGCCACCGCGCGGCCTTCCGTGCATGTCCGGCCCTGAATTGTCACCGGCGTGTCACAACAGCCGGACCAGGGAACCCGGGGCCCCGGCGCCCGGTCTGGTCCGGTGAGCACCGGCGCCCCGCCGGTCGCTCTGACCACACACCACGGACAACCGGGGGATCTCATGCATCACCGACACACCAGCCGCGTCGCCGGGGCGGCCCTGGCCGCCGTCGCCGCCACCCTGTCGCTGACGGCCTTCCAGCCGGCGAGCGGCACGGCAGCGGGCGCGGCCCCGGCTCCGAAGGCCCCCGCCGCCACCGTGGCGGCCGCGGCGACTGCCGGGTCGGCCGAGGCCGCCGCGCCCGTCCGCGTCTCCCTGGTCGCCCACACCACCTCCCTTGCCACGCCGGCCTGTGCGGCCAAGGCGCTGAAGGTGTCGGCGTACCAGTCCGCCGTCCGGCCGCGGGGCACGGGCACCGGGGCCGCGGTCGTCCAGTTCAAGAACGTCTCCTCGGCGGCGTGCGTGCTGCGCGGCCACCCGACGGTGGCCGGGGCGGGCAACGGTTCGCCGCAGCGGTCCGTTCCGCTGAAGGTGACCCCCAAGGGCACCGCGACCACCGTGCGCCTCGCACCGGGTGGCAAGGCGTGGCTGAAGCTGACCTTCGTACAGGTGCAGGGCGAGGCGGACGGATACTGCGTCTCCGGCGCGACCCCGTCCGTGTTCCCGACCATGGTGATCGGCCTGCCGGGTGCGGGCAAGCACCAGGTCGCCCTGGACGACGGCTGGCTCGCCGAGTGCGACAACAAGGTCACCGCGACGGCGGTGTCGAAGGTGAAGCCCGCCTGACCCTTCCGTGCCGGGGACGCGGGGTCAGTCCCGGTCCCCGGCGAGGAACGGTTCCAGGAGCTCCAGCAGCGCCTTCGGGCGGTCCAGCGGGACGATGTGGCCGCAGTCCGGGATCAGCCGGCCGGTCAGCCGGTCGGCGTACGGGCGCAGTTGGCGTTCCAGCGCGCGGCCGACCGGGTGGGCGCCGATCGTGAGCGCGGGGACGGTGAGGCGGGTGCCGGCCACCGCCTCCCGGATCTGCCGGGCGGTGACCGGCAGGGCCCGGTACGGCTCGAACGCGGCCCGCAGCGCCTCGCTCCCGCCGTAGGCGCGGACGAACTCCGCCCTACGCCTCCTCCTGCCCCGCGAGTACGGTCTCCGCGAGGCCCGGTTCGGCGTGGAAGCCGAACCACCACGGCGGCCCGCCCGCCAGGAACTCCTCGGCGCCCGGGAGATCGCCCAGCAGCGACTCCATCAGCACCAGCCGCCGTATCCGTCCGGGCTGCCGCACGGCCAGCAGGAACGCGGGCGGGGCGCCGAGGTCGATGCCGACCACGGCGGCCGGGCCGGCGTCGAGCGCCTCCAGCAGGGCCCCGGCGTCGGCGGCGAGCGTTCCGGCGTCGTAGCCGTCGGCCGGCCGGTCGCTGTCGCCGAATCCCCGCAGGTCCGGTGCGATCACCCGGTGGTGGCGGGCCAGTGGGCCGATGACCTCGGTCCACAGCCGCCAG
This sequence comes from Streptomyces cyanogenus, assembly GCF_017526105.1. Classification (NCBI taxonomy): domain Bacteria; kingdom Bacillati; phylum Actinomycetota; class Actinomycetes; order Kitasatosporales; family Streptomycetaceae; genus Streptomyces; species Streptomyces cyanogenus. Next base: position 919,649 of record NZ_CP071839.1, on the reverse strand, counting down.
GTGTGCGGGAAACCGTGCAGCAGCAGGACGGCCGGTCCCCGACCGGCCGTGGCGACGTTGAGCCCGACGCCGTTGACGGTGACCTGGCGCAGCCGCACGCCCGGGACGGAGTGGACGGTCATGATCGATCCTCTGGGTAACCAATGGTGACAAGGAAACGATAGGTAACTAATCTCGGCATCAACAGACGGCACTTTTCGGTGAGTTGGTGAGCTTCAGGTGACCTCCCAGGCCAAGGACGCCCCCACCGAGCGCGGTGACCTGTTCGACCCCGCGTGCCCGACGCGCCGGCTGCTCGACCGGATCGGCACGAAGTGGACGTCGATGGCGGTGAAGGTGCTGGCGGAGGCGGCCCCGGGCGAGGTGCGCTTCGCCGAGCTGCTGCGCCGGATGCCCGGCGTCTCCCGGAAGATGCTGTCCGTGACCCTGCAGAACCTGGTCCGGGACGGCCTGGTCGCACGCCGGGTCGAGCCCTCCGTACCGCCCGCCGTGCACTACCGCCTCACCGCACTCGGCCTGTCGCTCGACACCGTCCTCGCCGCCGTCCGGGACTGGGCCGAGGAGCACATGGCCGAGGTGGACCGGGCCAACGAGCTGAGCGACGGTCAGGGGGACCGGCCGGAATCCGCCGTGGTGTGACCTTCTTCCTTGCGGCCCTGCCCCCGCTGCTGTGAGTCTCCCGTCGAACGATTTTCCGAAGAACTGTTATCGGCACCGCACCAGGCGGTCTCCCAGGTAACGGACAGCATCGTTCGGCGTCGAGGACAGGGAAGTTCTGATGAGGACACAGCACACGGTGGACACGGCGGCACTGGTGACGGCCGCCCGAGCGGGGGACCCGGCGGCCCAGGACGCCCTGGTCAGCGCCTATCTCCCGCTGGTGTACAACATCGTGGGCCGCGCCCTGAACGGTTCCGTCGACGTCGACGACGTGGTCCAGGAGACCATGCTCCGGGCCCTCGGCTCGCTCGGTGACCTGCGCAACCCGGAGAGCTTCCGCTCCTGGCTCGTGGCCATCGCGATGAACCGGGTCCGGGCCCACTGGCAGGACCGCCGGCTCGCCCCGGACGCCGTGGAGGAGGCCGCTGACGTCGCCGATCCTGGCGCCGACTTCGTCGACCTGACCATCGTCCGGCTCCAGCTGTCCGGCCAGCGCCAGGAGACCGCGCGTGCCACCCGCTGGCTGGAGCCGGACGACCGGGAGGTGCTGTCGCTGTGGTGGCTGGAGTGCGCCGGCGAGCTGACCCGGACCGAGGTCGCCGCGGCCCTCGGGGTGTCCCCGCAGCACACCGCGGTACGGGTGCAGCGGATGAAGGCGCGGCTGGAGGCGGCCCGGGTGGTGGTACGGGCGTTGGACACCCGGCCCGCCTGTGCGGAGCTGCACGGGGTGCTGGCCGCCTGGGACGGCCTGCCCTCCGCCCTCTGGCGCAAGCGCATAGCCCGGCACGCCCGCGAGTGCGTACGCTGCGGCGGCCTGTGGAGCGGCCTGCTGCCCGCCGAGGGCCTGCTGGCCGGGCTGGCCCTGGTCGGGGTGTCGTCGGCGCTGCTCACCACGACCCGGTCCGCCGTGACCGGCATGACCGCGGCGGGCTCCGCCGTACCGGTGCCCGCCCACGCCGGATCCTCCCACCCGACCGTGGACGCGGGCACCGGCGAACCGGCCCAGGAAGCCTTCGGATCCGGGCAGGGCACCGCCGGAGCGGACCAGGGTGCCGTCGTCGCCGACCAGGAAGCCGCCGGAGCCGGACACGGCACCGCCGGCACCGGCCCAGCTGACCCGGTCGGGGTGAGCGCCTCCCGTCGCCGTACGACCGGCCGCGGTGAGGCGCGGCGCCGGCGGCGGGTCCGGCGCCGGGCCGTCGGCGGTGCCGTGGTGGCGGCCTGTGTGGCGGGCGGCGGCCTCTGGTACTTCGGCACCGACTCCGGACGGCCGCAGCCCAGGGAGACGACCGCCGCGCGGACCGCCGGCGCTCCCGCCGTGGACCTCGCGGAGCCCAGCGCCGCCGAGACCTCGGCGTCGCCCTCGGCGTCCGCGTCGCCGTCACCGTCGCACTCGAAGAAGCCGAGCCCCTCCAAGAGCCCCCGGCCGGCGCGGAAGAGCAGCACGCCGAAGGCCGAGCGGCCCGCGCCCGCGACCACGTCGGCCTCCCGCGCCCCGCAGGCCCAGCCGGCGCCCGCCGGGACGGTGGCGCAGGTGGTCGCGCTGGTGAACAAGGAGCGGGCGACCGCCGGTTGCGGCCCGGTCACCGAGGACCCGCAACTCGACAAGGCCGCCCAGGGCCACTCCGACGACATGGCCGCGCGCGGCTTCTTCGACCACACCAACCCGGACGGCGCGGGCCCCGGCGAACGCATCACCGCGGCCGGCTACCGCTGGTCCACGTACGGCGAGAACATAGCCAGGGGTCAGCAGACCCCGCAGGCGGTGATGGACTCCTGGATGAACAGCCCGGGCCACCGGGCCAACATCCTCAACTGTTCGTTCAAGAACATCGGCGTGGGCGTCCACGACGGCCAGGGCGGCCCGTGGTGGACCCAGGCCTTCGGCGCCAAGCTGTGAGCCTATGAGCCACTGCCCGGCGTGTGCCCGAAGGCGCGCCGGAAGACGTCGATGAACGCGCTGGCCGAGGACCAGCCGCAGCGGTGGGCCACCGTGGTCACCGGCGTCCCCTCGGCCAGCAGGACCAGCGCGTGGTGCAGCCGCAGCTGGGTGCGCCACTGCGGGAACGTCATCCCGAGGTCCCGGCGGAACAGCCGGGAGAGGGTACGGTCGCTCGCCCCGACCTCCCGGCCCAGCTCCGCCAGCGTGCGGCCGTCGGCGGGATCGGCGCGCAGGATGTCGCACAGCGCGCGCAGCACCGGTGAGCCGGGCGTCGGCAGGTGCAGCGGCTGCTGGGGCGAGGCGCGCAGCTGGTCCAGCAACACCGCGCGCAGCCGCGCCCGTTCGGGACTGCCGTCCTCGGGGCCGCGGGTGTGGGCGACGATCAGTTCGCGCAGCAGCGGGCTCACGGCCAGGACGGTCGGCGTGTCCAGCCCGAGCGGGTTCTCGTGCGCGGGCAGCCCCACCAGGTGCAGTTCGAGCGCGCCGTGCGCCTGGTGGGCGTGCACGGTGCCGGCCGGTACCCACAGGGCGCGGGTGGCCGGGGCGATCCAGGACCCCGCGTCGGTGGTCACGGCCAGTACACCCCGGCCCGCGTAGACGATCTGGTGGTCGTCGTGCCGGTGGGCGGCTATGGCCGCGCCGGACGCGAGCCACTGGGTGCGGGTGGGGGCCACCGGGTCATGGCGGATCTCCGTCATCACCTGGCAGATTATCGAAAGCGCGACGGCCCGGCGGGGCCGGAGCATGACCGGGTGCGAAGCAAAGCATCGATCACCCTGCTGTCCGTCGGGCACGCCTGCGTCGACGTCTACCAGGGAGCCGTGGCGTCCCTGGTCCCGTTCCTCGTCGCCGAGCGCGCCTACGGCTACGCCGCCGCCTCGGGCGTCGTACTGGCCGCCGCCCTGCTGTCCTCGGTGGCGCAGCCGCTGTTCGGCGCGCTCACCGACCGCCGGCCCGCGCCCTGGCTGCTGCCGGCCGGCACGCTCCTGGCCGGCCTGGGCATCGCGCTGAGCGGCAGCAGCGACTCGTACGCGCTGACATTGCTGTGCGTGGCGGTGTCCGGGGCAGGCGTGGCCGCCTACCATCCCGAGTCCGCCCGGGTCGCCCGGCTGGCCGGCGAGGGCAGCCACAGCGCCATGGGCTGGTTCTCGCTGGGCGGCAATGCCGGGTTCGCCCTGGCCCCGCTGCTGGTCACGGCCGTCGTGGGCACGGGCGGACTGCGCTGGACCCCACTGCTGGTCCTGCCGGCGCTCGTCGGCGCGGCGCTGAACGGGGCCGTTCTGCGCGCCCCGGAGCGGCGGCGGCACCTCACCGGTACGGCACCGGCGGCCGGCGCCGACGACGGGGCGTCCTTCCTGAAGCTGTCGCTGGCCGTCGTGTGCCGCTCGGTCGTGTTCACCGGCCTGAGCAGCTTCCTGTCCCTGTACGCGGCGCAGCGCCTGGGCGGCAGTACGGCGGCCGGTACGGCAGCGCTGTCCGTGCTCTACCTGGGCGGCGCCGTCGGTTCCGTGCTGGGCGGCCGGCTGGCCGGGCGCTGGGACCGGGTCACGGTGTGCCGCTGGTCGTACCTGCTCTCGGTCGCGGCGGTGGCCGGAGTCGTGTTCGTCCCCGGCCCCGCCCTGTACCTGTGCGTGGCCCTGACCTCCGCCGGGCTGTACGTGCCGTTCTCCCTCCAGGTCACCCTGGGCCAGGACTACCTGCCCACCCGGGTCGGCACCGCAAGCGGTGTCACCCTCGGCCTGACCGTCAGTGTCGGCGGACTGGCGAGCCCCCTCATCGGCCGGGTGGCCGACGCGACGTCCCTGCGGACCGCCCTGGCCCCGCTGGTTCTGCTGCCGGCGCTCGCCTGGCTGCTGTTCCGCGCCCTGCCCGAACCGGCGGGACCCGGCGGCCGGGCCGGCGCCCCGGCCGCCGCCGCCGCTCAGCGTGCCGTGCCGAAGTCCTGAGTCCAGTAGCTGCCGGGCTGGGCGAGACCGACACCGATCTCCTTGAAGCCGCAGTTGAGGATGTTGGCGCGGTGGCCCGGGCTGGACATCCAGCCCGCCATCACCTGCTCGGCCGTGCCGTACCCGTAGGCGACGTTCTCCCCGTAGCTGCTCCAGACGTAGCCGGCGCGGGTGATGCGGTCGCCCGGGGACGAACCGTCGGATCCGGTGTGCGACATGTTCTGGTGGGCCGCCATGTCCTGGCTGTGCGCCTGCGCGGCCTTGGTGAGAGTCGAGTTGAGGGTCAGTGCCTGGCAACCGGCCTTGCTCCGCTCGGCGTTCACCAGCCGCAGGATCTCGGCGGTGACCCCGGACGCGGTGGCCGTCGGCTTCGGCGTGCTCGGCGCCGCGGGGGCCGCGGAGGCGGAAGCGGTGGGCTTGGGAGCGCTGGGCGTGGCGGTCCACCGGGGCGTGGGGACCGTGGCCGTCCTCCTCGTGTGCTTCCTCGCGTGCTTCTTCGGATGCTTCTTGGCATGCGGAGGGGCGATCACGCGGACGCTCGGGCGGGTGCTCGGAGCCGCCGTGGTCCAGGGCGCCGGCGGCACGGTGGCCGAGGGCGCGCCGGTGTCGGCACCGTTGCTCTGGTAATTCCCCGGGGTGTACTGCCACTGCCCCACGGGCTCGGGCGTCGCGACGGTCTGCGCCTGGCCGTCCGTGCCGTACGGCCACTCGGCACAGGCCAGGGCGACGGACGGCACGCCCACGGCGCCGACAGCGGCGGCAGCGATGACTATTCGCCGGTAGTGCTTGGTCTTGCGGTGCTGGCCCATACGTCAACCTCACTCGGTGATCGCCGAGCGCTCATTGTCGGGACGGCCCCACAAGAGGCGCAAAGGGCCCTTCTACTACCTCGCCTCGTAGAGCTGAACACCCCTTGTCAGACGAGTCGAGAGATGCCGACTTCGCGATCGCGATGTTTGCGTAAGGCTGGCAGGTCGTCATAAACGCACAGCCCGCGACGAATGCCGGGTCGTGCCGAGCGGTGGGCGTGCCGTGACCCGGAGTGGGGCGCGCGTGCACGGCAAGACGGACAAATCCCATATGTCGCCGGAATGGCATCTACTATGCGGCCCGCTTAGTCGCCGACCGGGCTGTGACGGATGTCACCTATCGCCGGGTCGTGGTGTTCTGAAGGCCGGAAAAGAGCCGGGCGACAGCGCGGCAGGAGCCTTCCCCGTACTGCCCCGGGCCGTGCGGGCGGCTCGGGGCGCGGTGAGCGCCGTGACGGAGATCGACCCGAGAGAATGGCAGGTTGGCCGGCCGTGGTGCCGAGCGCCGGTTGACGCACCGTCACCCGGGCCTGGGCGTCTACGTCTTCCTCAACGTCGGTATGGCGGTCGCGGCCCCACCTGGGGCCGGTCCCGCTGCCGAGTGACCATGCGTGGTGCGGCGGCCGGAGCCGAAGCCCGGCCGCCGTACACCCGTGTCCGGTCGCCGTCACTCGTTCCGGAAGACGGCCTTGCTGACCTCGGCGGGGTTCTGGAACTCCTTCTTCCCGAGGTGGGAGATCCGCTCGGTGACCTCCTTGGGCGCGTGGTTGTGCTCGGCGACCTTCCGAAGCTGATCGGAACTGGCCGGGTACTCCGCGCCGGACAGGGCTTTCTGCAGATCGGGTGGGGTGATACCCGCCATGGCTCCTCCAGGCGGTGAGTTGGTGCAGGATCATCGGGCCGGCGCCGCATGCTGCGCCGGACTGGTCAGGTACCCCTCCCACGCGAGCGGATTCAAGAATTCCGCCGGGTGATGGGTTCCGGGGCGCACGGGTACTCGGGGGCTTCGGACACCAGGCGCGCACCGCGTGCGAGACGACCGGAGAGGTTCCGATGAGTGAGAACACCCCTTCCCAGGCCGAGGGCGAGCCGGAGGAGGCCGCCCCCGAGGCGCAGCAGCCGCCCCGCACCACCCCGTCCCAGGCGGAAGGCCCCGACGCCACCGACGAGGACGCGGACGAGAACCCCGGCGAGGACGACGCGTAAGAGGACGCGTAAGAAGGAGACGGGCATGAGCACGGCACACGCCGGCGTCCCCGAGGTACTGGACGCGCTCAAGGACGTGACGTACCCGGCCGACAAGGACCGCCTGGTCGCGGCCGCCCGGCAGGCGGGCGCCTCCGAGGAGGTCGTCAGGATCCTGCGCGACCTGCCCGCCCAGCAGTACGCCGGCCGCGAGGACGTGGCCGGCTCGGTCCGCGGGGACCTGGACCTCGGCCGCACCGGCGCGCGGCGGGCGGAACAGCCCCGGCGCCGCGGCAAGCCGGGGCTCGCCCAGCACCTGCGGGAGGAGCCGAAGACCCCCATCCACGAGGAATTCGACCGCTGACCGGCCGCACCGGGCCCGCCTTGACGGCCCCTGGGGGCCGACCTAGCGTGAACCGGACACGTCTGGACAGGCAGGACAGGTGGCTTCGGCGATGACGCATCCGCACGACCCCCTCGACAGCGGATCCGCCGGTCACCCCCTCCAGGTGGAGGCGCACGGGCTCGACGTGATCGCGGACGCGGAGCGCCGGGGCACCCCGCGCTCCCTGTTCTGGCCCTGGTTCGGGGCCAACGTCTCCGTCCTCGGGATCAGCTACGGCGCTTTCGCCCTGGGCTTCGGCATCTCCTTCTGGCAGGCCCTCACCGCCGGTGTCCTCGGCATCGTCGTCTCGTTCCTGCTGTGCGGCTTCATAGCGGTCGCCGGGAAGCGCGGCTCGGCACCCACCATGGTGCTCAGCCGGGCCGCCTACGGCGTGCGCGGCAACCGGCTGCCGTCCGTCATCTCCTGGATGCTCACCGTCGGCTGGGAGACCGTCCTCACCGCGCTCGCCACGATGGCCACCGCGACCGTCTTCAGCCGCCTCGGCTGGGGCGGCGGCACCGAGACCAAGGTGGTCGCCCTCATGGTGGTGGCCGCGCTGACCGTCGTCGGCGGGGTCATGGGCTTCGACCTGATCATGCGCCTGCAGACCTGGATCACCCTGATCACGGGCGTCCTCACGATCGTCTACGTCGCGCTCGTCGCCGACCACGTCCACTGGAACGCGGTCGACGCCCTCCCGGCCGGTTCGGCACAGGCGTTCATCGGCGCGCTGGTGTTCATGATGACCGGCTTCGGCCTCGGCTGGGTCAACGCCGCCGCCGACTACTCCCGCTACCTGCCCCGTGGCTCCTCCAGCCGGGGAGTGATCGGCTGGACCACCTTCGGCGCCTCCCTGGCCCCGCTCGTCCTGCTGGTCTTCGGGCTGCTGCTGGCCGGCTCCTCCGACAGCCTGAGCAAGGCGATCGCGGCCGACCCGATCGGCGCGTTGACCACCCTGCTGCCGACGTGGTTCCTGGTGCCGTTCGCCGTGGTCGCCGTCCTGGGCCTGGTCGGCGGCGCCGTTCTCGACATCTACTCCTCCGGCCTGGCCCTGCTCTCGGCCGGCCTGCGCGTGCCCCGCTACCTTGCCGCGCTCTTCGACGGGATCCTGATGATCGCCGGCGCGGTCTACATCGTGTTCTTCGCCGACAACTTTCTCGGCCAGTTCATGGGTTTCCTCACCACACTCGGTGTGCCCATCGCCGCCTGGGCCGGTGTCATGCTCGCCGACCTGGCACTGCGCCGCCGCGACTACGACGAGGGCGACCTGTTCCGCCCGCACGGGCGCTACGGCGACGTGCCCCTCCTCCCGCTGCTCCTCACCCTCGCCGCCACCGCCGTCGGCTGGGGCCTGGTCACCAACACCGCCGCGAGCTGGCTGACCTGGCAGGGCTATCTGCTGGAGCCGTTCGGCCTGGGCGGCAAGACCGGCGCGTGGGCCTACGCCAACCTGGGCGTCCTGGCCGCCCTGGCGCTCGCCTTCCTCGGCACGCTGCTGCTGGGCCGGGGGCGCGTGCGGTCCCAGGAGGCCCGGGCGCCGAGCCCGGCGCTCGACGAGGGAGCGCTGAACCCGTGAACGCCGCCGGCCCCGCCGTCCCAGCGGGCCGTGCCCCGCGCATGAGCAGCGGACGTCTCGCCGTCATCCACATGCAACGGTTCTTCGCCGACCCGGCGAGCCCTGGGCCCCAGCCCACGTCGAACTGACCCTCACCGCCGGCTGAGCCGGCACGGACGGGCGATGCCGGGTGCGTGGTGGCCGGTCACCGGTGCCTGCTGTTTTCCGGTCCCCGCGGGTGCCGCCACCCCACCGCCGCGGCGGCCGGTCACCGAGGCCTGCCGTTCCATCGGCCCCCACGGGCGCCGCTTCTCCACCGGGTGCGCGGCGGTCGATCGCCGGTGCCTGCTGTTTTCCGGTCCCCGCGGGTGCCGCCACCCCACCGCCGCGGCGGCCCGTCGCCGAGGCCTGCCGTTCCATCGGCCCCCCGCGGGCGGCGCTTCTCCACCGGGTGCGTGGTGGCCGGTCACTGGTGCCTGCTGTTTTCCGGTCCCCGCGGGTGCTGCCACCCCACCGCCGCGGCGGCCGGTCGCCGAGGCCTGCCGTTCCATCGGCCCCCCGCGGGCGCCGCTTCCCCACCGGGTGCGCGGCGGTCGGTCACTGGTGCCTGCCGTTCCACCGGTCCCCGCGGGCGCCGCCATCCCACCGGGTGCGCGGCGGTCGATCACCCGTGCCTGCCGTTTCCCGGCCTCCGTCGGCACCGCCTCTCACCAGGGGCGCAGCCGTCGATCCTCCCGGCCTGCGTCGGCACCGTCTCCCCACCGGACCTCCCGTCGATCGTCACGCATGCCCGGCACCCCACCGGGTACGCGAGGCGGGAGCCCGCCCGGGCACCAGTCCGCCCGGGCGGCCCGTCAGACCACCGCAACCTGGGGATCAGCCATGGAGACACCCGCACACGAGGCCCAGCCGACGCCCGCCCAGCAGGCACTGGACGCGCTGGCCGAGAACGCCGAGGACCAGGCCGCCCTGGACACCCTCGCGCACAGCGACGTACTCGTCCCGGTACCGGACGACGCGGTGGACGGCGACGGCGCCGACGCCACCACGGTGGCCCTGCCCGTCCTGGAACAGCCCGGAGGCGACCCGGTCGTCCCGGTGTTCACCTCGGAGGGCGAGATGGCCGAGCTGCTGCCGTTCGTCTCGCGCTACCGCCTGATCCCGCTCGGCGCACTCGCCGCGCAGTGGCCCGAGCAGGACATCTCCCTCGCCATCGACGGCAGCTCCGCCCACGGGCTGACCCTCACCTCACAGGGGGTGCGCACCCTGCTGGCGCGCTGACCCGGCGCCCGCGCGAGCGGCAACGCACCGCCCGCGCCCGCGTACGGCGTCCGGACCCTCCCGCCGGAAGGTCGGCCGGATCTGCCCCCCGCCGCCGGTAGTCACCGGCCGCCGCGGCGGGCAGATCACAGCGGAGACAGGTCCGGGCGAGCGCGAAGGAGCCGATGGTCGTGAGGGTCGTCCTGCTGGGCACCGCCGCCGGGGGCGGCCTGCCACGGTGGAACTGCGCCTGCGCGTTCTGCACCGCCGCCCGCGACGGCACACTGCCCGCCCGGACCCGGGAGTGCGCCGCCGTCACCGGCAACGGCCGGGACTGGTGGCTGCTGAACGCCTCGCCCGACCTGCGGACGCAGCTCGCCGCCACCCCGGCCCTGTGGCCCGGCCCCCGGCACACTCCGCTGCGCGGCGTGCTGCTCACCGACGCCGAGTCCGACCATGTGACCGGCCTGACCGAGCTGCGTGGTGCGGCGGGCCTGAAGATCTACGCCGCGCCGCCGGTGCGCGCCGTCCTCGACCGCCATGCCCACGGGGAGTGGGCCGACAGCGCGGCCGAGGGCGGCTTCGTGCTGGCCGGCGGCCTCGTCGTGACCGCCCACCCGGTGGGCACGGCCATCCGCACCGGGCCGAGCTGGACGGCGTACCGCATCGAGGATCTGGCCAGCGGCGGAGTGCTGGTGTACGCGCCCTGCGTGGGCGCGTGGAGCCCCGTCCTGGACGAGCTGTGCGCCGGCGCCGACTGCGTGCTGCTGGACGGCACGTGCTTCACCGCCGACGAGACGGGCACGGGAGTGCGCTCCGGTGCCGGGCGGGCCGCCCCGGGCCATCTTCCGGTCGGCGGTCCGGACGGCTCCCTCGCCGCACTGGCCCGGCACCCCGGCCCGCGCCGGATCTACACCCACCTCGGCGACGGCAACCCGCTCCTCGACCCGGTCTCGCCCGCACGCGCCCGCGTGACCGAGCACGGCGCCGAGATCCTGCCGGACGGGACCGAGCTGGTGCTCTAGGGGGCTGGACCACGGCTAGTCTGGCCGGCCCTCCCGCCCGGACAGCATGCGCCGCAGGACCGCGCGCTGGACCGGCAGCACCTCGGCGTGCAGTGCGCGGCCCTTGGGGGTGAGCGCGACCCACACCCCGCGCCGGTCCTCCACGCACACCGAGCGCTCCACCAGACCGTCCTTCTCCAGCCGGCCGATCAGCCGGGACAGCGCGCTCTGACTCAGATGGACCCGGCCGACCAGGTTCTGCACCCGGCACTGGTCGCCCTGCTCGGACGACTCCGCCGCGAGGATGTCCAGCACCTCGAAGTCGCTGGCGCCGAGCCCGTGCGGATGCAGGGCGCGGTCGATCTCGCACATCGTGTGCGCGTGCACCGTGAGGATGTCCCGCCAGCGCTCTTCGAGCCGGGTGTCGGCCGTCGTGACTGCCATAACCGCACCGTAGCACCGATCCGGCCAATCATTGAGTGTGCAACTAGTGGCTCGGCGGGCGGTCGTACGGGCCTCAGGCCGACGGGTCCTGCAGCAGCCCCACGAGGTTGCCGTCGGGGTCCTTCACGAAGGCGATCAGCCGGCCGCCGCCGACGTCCTGCGCGTCCTGGAGCAGCTCGGCCCCCGCCGCGAGCAGCGCCGCGAGCCGCTCGCGCAGATCCGTCACGTGCCAGTACGGCACGGGCCCCGTCATGCCCTTGGCGTGCCCGTTCGGGTCGAGGCCCACGTCCTGGCCGGCGGCCTTGAAACCGACGTAGTACGGCTCGTCCGCGTACGGCTCGACGCCCAGCAGCGCGCCGAACAGGGCCTTGGCGCGCGCCAGGTCCTTCACCGGGTAGATGATCGTCTGCAGGCCGGCGGTCATGGTCCTCACTCCTTCACGATGCGAACCCGACGGGTCCCCGTCGGTGTTCCCACGCTAGGGCCGGGACCCCCTCGGCGGCTTCTCCGATCCTGACCGCCTGGCGCCGTCACTCGTTGTGCAGCACCTGGGCGACGGTGAGGCGGGCCGCCCGGCGGGCGGGGACCAGCGCGCCCATGACGGCGATCACCACGCCCGCGAGCGCCGCCACCGCCAGGACGGGCGCGTGCCAGACGTCCGTCATGGAGCGGGGCAGCGTGATGTCGACCCCGGCCGCCATGCGCGGCACCACCACCCGGTGGGCGGCGATGCCCAGCGGGACGCCCAGCAGCGAGCCCAGCGCGCCGAGCACCGCCATCGACGTCACCGTCATCACGGTGACCTGGCGCGGGGTCATCCCGATCGACTTCAGCATGCCGAGGTCGCGACGCCGGTCGTGGGTGGTGAGGACGGCCGTGTTGAAGACACCCAGCGAGGCGACCAGTGCGAGCATCAGGGTGAGGGCCGTCGCGGAGCCCACGATGGTGCTCGTGACGCTGTTGGAACCGCTCAGCTGGACGGACAGCCCCGGATCGGCGGCCTCCACCGCGCGGGCGTAGGTCTTCTGGTCCGTGCCCGCGCGCAGCTTGACGTGGTAGGCGATGGGCTTCACGCGCGGCATCAGCGCGGTGACCGTCGACCAGTCGCCGACGAGCAGCCGGTCGTCGGTGTCCATCGTCTCGCCGACGACGGTCACCTGCTCCTCGCGGCCGTCCTTCCGCAGCCGCAGACGGTCCCCGAGACGCACTCCGTTGCGGCGCAGGAACGGCGATCCGGCCACGACCTCTCCCGACCGGTGCATCCAGCGGCCCTTCACGAGCATGCTGTCCAGGGACCGGCCGCCGCGCCGGCCCTCGAACATGACCACCTGCGTGCTGCCCACCAGGGCCGCCTCGTCGTCCGACCGCGCGGTGACATGACTCGCTCCCGGCAACGAGCCCAGCAGCGCCTGGAGTTCACGGTCGCCGTGCACCGGGCGCACCTCCTTGCCGTGCCGGAACGCCCCCACGTAGACGGTGACGTCGTAGGTGGACCCGGCGCCGGAGCCGTAGCTGTTGAGCGTCGCCGCCAGGCCGGTCGCGAACGTCACCGTCGTCACGCCCAGGACCACCGAGGCCAGCGTGAGCGCGCTGCGCGCGGGCCGCGCGAACGGCAGCCCCATGCCGAGGCTCACCGACCGCGGCAGCCGGACACCCGCCAGGCGCCGCTGCATGCCGAGCGCCCGTCCGGCACGCGGGGCACTGCCCGCGCTGATGGCCCGCGCCGCCGACAGCCCCCGCGCCCGCACCGAGGGGCCGAGCGCGGCCAGCACGCACACCAGGGGCATCCCGAGCAGGGCGAGCAGGTTCACCCAGGGCGCGATCCCCAGGTCGCCGTGGAACACCCCCGAGGCCGGCCCGCTGAACACGAACCGCAGGAACGGCTCCGCCAGCAGGTTGCCGGCCCAGGTGCCGAGCGCACAGCCCAGGACGGCCGGCACGGAGATCATCACCAGGTAGACGCCCAGTACCTGCCCCGGGGTGAAACCCACCGCCTTCAGGATGCCGATGTGCCGGAACCCGGACACCACGGCCCCGCCGACCACGTTGGCGACGATGAGCACCGCCACCAGGATGCCGAGGATGCCGAACGCCATCAGATACGGCGCGTACGCGCGCGCGTTGCTGCCGATCCGGTGCTTGAGCGCCAGGTACGTCTGGGACCCGGCGAGCGCCCCCGGCGGCAACTGCCCGGTCACCCCGGACAGCTCCGTGCGCAGGTCCCTCTCCGTCGACGCGTCCCGGAACCGGAACAGCATCTGCCGGCCGGTCGGATGCAGCGCCCGCATCTGGGCCGGGACGACCCACACGTCCGCCGTGTGGCTCAGGTCGAACGCGAACCCGACGATGGTCAGCTTCGGGCCCGACGGCACCCGGAACGTCCTGCCGAGGTCGTCGGCGGTCCAGTCCCGCTGCCGGTTCAGGACCATCTCGCCCGGCCGGGTGGGCCACCGGCCCGCCCACAGGTCCACCCGGTCCACCGGGCCGCCGGGACCGGAACGTCCCACCACCGTGATCTGGCCGCCGAGACCGAAGTCCGCCGCACCGCGCGGAATCCCGACCGTCGCCTGCGGGAACGGCCCCGCCACCGCCTCCACCCCGGGCCGCCGTGCCGCACGCGCCAGTCGGGCGTCCGACACCTTGCCGCTGTCGAACGCGGCCACGACATGCGGCCCGTGCAGCCTCTCGAAGGCGCGGTCGAACGGCGCCGAGGCGGCGTCCACCAGCCCCAGCGCCACCACCAGCGACCCCGTCGACACCAGCGTGACCAGCCAGATCACCAGCGTCTGGAGCCGCCGCCTGCGTACGGCCGCGCGCGCGGCCAGCCACACCGCCCTCATACCGACGCCTCCAGGGTGTGCTCGCCGGTCACCCGGCCGTCGGCCAGCAGCACCAGGCGGCTCGCGCAGCGCTGCGCGAGATGCTCGTCGTGCGTCACGATGATCAGGGTCTGGCCGATCTGGTTCAGATCGATCAGCAGGTCCATCACCTGCTCCCCGGCCCGGCTGTCCAGCGCGCCGGTCGGCTCGTCGGCCAGGAGCAGCGCGGGCCGGTTCATCAACGCCCGCGCCACCGCCACGCGTTGCCGCTCACCGCCGCTCAGCACCGCCGGATACGCGTTGCGCCGGCCGGCGATGCCCAGTTCCTCGAACAGCTCCAGCGCCCGCCGCCGGGCCTGCCGGGCCGGCGTGCCCGTCAACTGGGCCGCCAGCGCCACGTTGTCCAGGGCCGACAGGTCGTCGATGAGGTTGAAGAACTGGAAGATCATGCCGATCCGCCGCCGCCGGTACAGCGCCAGGCCCTTCTCGCTCAACTCCCCGACGTCCTCCCCGTGTACGACGACGCGGCCGGCCGACGGCCGGTCGAGCCCCGCGATCATGTTGAGCAGCGTGGACTTGCCGCACCCGGAGGGGCCCATCACGGCGACCGCCTCCCCGGCCCGGATGTCCAGCGACACGCCGTCGAGCGCCACCGTCTCGCCGTACTCCTTGCGCACCCCGTCGAGCCGTACGACGGCGTCTTCCGTTCCCACCTCAGTGACCATGGGCAGGACGCTAGACGGGGGCCGGCGCCCCGGGCATCCATCCCCGGACGGTACTCGGCCGCAGGACTCATCCTGGGGATGCAGCGCACTGAATCCCCAGGTCGACGCGGATGTCGGTGCCGTCTGCGAGAGTGGGGGCCATGGGGGAGTACGACATGCTGACGGCGGCCCTCGCGGTGGCGTGCACGGCCGTCGTGGCACTGACCGTGGCGCTGGTGCGCACCCGGCGCCGCTGGCAGGCGGCGGTGGGGGAGCGGGGCTGGCTGCTGGAGCGGGAGCGGGAGAGCGCGGCCGAGGCCGCGATCGCGGCCGAACGCGACCGGATCGCCCGCGAGTTGCACGACATCGTCAGCCACAACGTCAGCATCATGGTCGTCCAGGCCAGCGCCGCCCGCGAGGTGCTCGGCACGATGCCGGACGAGGCGGCGACCGCCCTACGGGCCGTCGAGGACGCGGGCCGGGGCGCGATGACCGACCTCAGACATCTGCTGGGCCTGCTCGCCCCCGCGCAGGACGGCACGGACACCGACCCGGGACCGGGCACGGAGCCGAGCGCGGAAGCGGCACGTACGCCGCTCGCCCCGCAGCCCGGCCTCGACCGCCTCAGCTCGCTGGTGGACCGGATATCGTTCGCCGGGCTGCCCGTCGAGGTCCGCGTCTCCGGCGAGCCGCGGACGCTGCCGCAGGGCATCGACGTGACCGCCTACCGCATCATCCAGGAGGCCCTGACCAATGCGCTCCGGCACGGCGACGGCGGCAGGGCGGAGGTGACCGTGCGTTACGCGGACCACGCCCTGCGCGTCGAGGTCCTCAACACCGGCCCCAGCGTGCTCACCGGAACCGCACCGGCCGGCCCGGGACCGCACGGCCGGGGCACCGGCCGCGGCCTGCTCGGCCTGCGCGAGCGGGTCGCCGTCTACGGCGGTGACCTCGACGCCCGGCGCAGACTCGGCGGCGGCTTCCGCGTCCGCGCCCGCATCCCCCTGGACCGGCCGTGACCGCGGACGCGCCCGAGCGGGCGCCCCGCGTCCTGATCGCCGACGACCAGATGCTGATCCGGACCGGCTTCCGGCTGATCCTCACCGCCCGGGGCATCGAGGTGGCCGGCGAGGCCGCCGACGGCGCCGAGGCGGTCGCGGCGGTCCGCGACCTGCGACCGGACGTCGTCCTCATGGACATCCGCATGCCGGTCATGGACGGCCTGGAGGCCACCCGGCACATCCTGGCCGCGGCCCCCGACTGCCGGGTGCTCATGCTGACCACCTTCGACCTGGACCGGTACGTGTACACGGCCCTGTCGCTCGGTGCCAGCGGCTTCCTGCTCAAGGACGTCACCCCGGAGCACCTGGCGGCGGCCGTACGGCTGGTCGGAACCGGTGACGCCCTGCTGGCCCCGCAGATCACCCGGCGCCTGGTGGAGCGGTACGCGGCCGAGGCCGAGCGGACCCACGCGCCCGTACCCGACGGCCTGACCGCCCTCACCCCCCGCGAGCGGGAGGTGCTGACGCTGATGGGCCGCGGTCTGTCCAACGGCGAACTGGCCGCCGAACTGGTCCTGAGCGAGGCCACGGTCAAGTCCCACGTGGCCCGCATCTTCGCCAAGCTCGGTCTGCGCGACCGTGCCCAGGCGGTGGTCCTCGCCTACGAGACGGGACTGGTGAGACCCGGCGACCAGCCGCGCCGGCGCGCGGACGGGAACTGAGTAGCCGTATTCATGCCCGGCCGCCGCACGCGCCCGGAGTGCACCCATGAAGCCACTCTTCAGCGGAACTTCCTCTGCCGGCCGGGCGGTTCGGCTCGCCCGGGTGCCCGGTCGCACCAGGCGGCCGCCCCCGCGCCGTGCCCCCGGGGCCGCGGGACGCTCCCTGGGGCGCACGGCCGTCCGGTACCGGACAACGGCCGTCGAGTACCGGACGTGACGGCGTCGCCCGCGCGACAGTGGGAACACTGCGTACGAGGGGCCGGGGACGGGAGGCGGACGGATGACGGGATCTCCCTCGGGCCGGATGCGGCAGACCATCCTGGAGTGGCTCAAGGACCCGCCGGCCCACTTCCCGGCCGCGAGCCGCGGCGACCTCGCCGCGACCGGCGTCACCGCACGGGCCGTCGCAGTCAAACTGGGCGTACCCCGCCGGACCGCGCTCGCCCACCTGGACCTCCTCACCCGCCTGGGCCTCCTGCGCACCCGCCGGATCCGCTGCCGCACCTACTACGTGCGCGACGAGATCCGGATCGCCGAGGTGGCCCGGATGTTCGAAAAAGGCTGGTGACGGAGCACGGCCACGGGGGACTGCCGGGGCAAGGGGGCGGGGGCGCCCCGACGGAGAAGGGACGCACATGGACCGACCGACGCCACTCGTACCGCTCCACCACGTCGCCCTGGGCGCCCGCGGCCCCGAGGACGTCGTCGCCGATCCGCACGGGCGCGTGCTGACCGGAGTGGCGGACGGACGCATCCTGCGCGTCCACCGCCTCGGCGACCCGCTCACGGCCCGCACGGAGGTGCTGGCCGAGACGGGCGGCCGGCCCCTCGGGCTCGAACTCCTGCCGGACGGCGACCTGCTGGTGTGCGACGCGGAGCGCGGCCTGCTGCGCGTGGACACCGGCGACGGCACCGTCCGCGTCCTCGCGGACTCGGTGGCGGGGGAGCGGCTGCGCTTCTGCAGCAACGCCGTCGCCCTGTCCGACGGCAGCGTGTACTTCACCGTCTCCAGCCGCCGCTACCCGCTGCACCGGTGGATCGGCGACATCGTCGAACACAGCGGCACCGGGCGCCTGCTGCGGCTCGCTCCCGAGGGCGGGGAACCCGAGGTCCTGCTGGACGGCCTGCAGTTCGCCAACGGACTCGCCCCGAGTGCCGACGGTTCCTTCCTGGTGATCGCCGAGACCGGCTCCTGCCGCCTCACCCGCATCCCGCTCACCGGCCCCCGCGCGGGTCATGCCGAGCCCTTCGCCGACCTGCCCGGCATGCCGGACAACCTCTGGCGCGAGGGCCCCGGCGGTCCGGTCTGGGCTGCCCTTGCCAGTCCCCGTGTCCCCCCGCTGGACCTGCTGCACCGCGCCCCGCGGGCCGTCCGCCGCGGCGCCGCCCGGGCCGCCGTGCGCGCGCCGTACCGGCCGAGCGGCACCGTCGGCGTGGTCGCCGTCGACGACCGGGGCCGCACCGTCCACCACCTCACCCGCCGGCGCTCCGCCTTCCGCATGGTCACCAGCGTGTGCGTGACCGGTGACCACCTGGTGCTGGGCAGCCTCTGGGAGCCCGGTGTGGCGGTCTGCGCCCGCCCTGCCGCGCGCTGAGGCGGCGGTACCCTGGTTCCGGCCTTGATCGCCCGCCGGGGCAGGGGCCGAACAGGAGACGTACCAGGATGACAGCCCCGCGAACCGAGACCCGCGGTGTCCGCCCCGCGCCGGCGCGGCGGGCCGAGTGGCGTGCCCAGGCGCCCGTCGTCGCGGCCGTGGCGGCCGGCGGCGCGCTCGGCGCGACGGGCCGCTACGCCCTCACGCTCGCCTGGCCCACACCCTCCGGCGGCTTCCCCTGGGCGACCTTCTGGACCAACGTCTCCGGCTGCGCCGCCATGGGCGTGCTCATGGTGCTCGTCACCGAGGTGTGGGCCGCACACCGTCTGCTGCGCCCGTTCCTCGGCACCGGCGTCCTCGGTGGCTTCACCACCTTCTCCACCTACGCGGTCGACAGCCGCGGACTGGTGGACGCCGGCCGCCCCGGCCTGGCGATCGCCTATCTCGCCGCGACCCTGTGCGCGGCCCTCGCGGCGGTGTGGCTCGCCTCGGCCGCCGCCCGCCGCCTGCTGCTCGGGAGGCCGCGATGACGTTCCGCACCGACCGCGCCCTCCGGCTCACCGTGTACCTCGGCGAGGACGACACCTGGCACCACCGGCCCCTCTACTCCGAGATCGTGCACCGGGCGCACGCCGCCGGACTCACCGGGGCCAGCGTCTTCCGGGGCGTCGAGGGCTTCGGCGCCTCCTCCCGCATCCACACCTCCCGCCTGCTGTCCCTGAGCGAGGACCTGCCGGTCGCGGTGGTCGTGGTGGACGCGGAGGAACGGATCCGGGCGTTCCTGCCGCGGCTGGAGGAGCTGGCCGTCGAGGGCCTCGTCACCCTGGAGGCGTGCGAGGTCGTCCGGTACGCGGAGCCCACCCCCGGTCCGGGGAGAACGGACCCGAAGGGTAAGAAGTCGTTGTGAACTGGCTGCTGGTCATCGCGGGAGCCGTCGTCGGCGCACCCGTGCGCTATCTCACCGACCGTGCCGTACAGGCCCGTCACGACTCGCTCTTCCCGTGGGGCACGTTCGCCGTGAACGTGGCGGGCTGCCTGGTCCTGGGGCTGCTCACCGGTGCCGTGTCCGCCGGGGCCGCCGGGCCCCATGCGCAGCTCCTGCTGGGCACCGGGCTGTGCGGCGCGCTGACGACCTACTCGACCTTCTCCTACGAGACCCTGCGGCTGACCGAGGCCGGCTCCGGCCTCTACGCTGCACTGAACGTCGCGGCAAGCGTGGCGGCGGGGCTCGCGGCGGCCTTTACCGGGGTCTCACTCGCCGGCGCCCTGTGGGCCTGAGCGCTTGCCATCCGGCCGGGCACAGTCAGTACTGTCTACAGCAATGTCGACCAACCCTCCTCAGAACTGGATCCCATGAGCGCCATCTCCGTCGGTCAGGCCGTCGTCCTCGGAGTAGTCGAGGGGGTGACCGAGTTCCTCCCCGTGTCCTCCACCGGCCACCTCAAGATCGCCGAGGGGCTCATGGACATCCCCGTCGACGACAAGTCCGTCGTCGGCTTCTCCGCCGTCATCCAGGTCGGCGCCATCGCCGCCGTGCTCGTGTACTTCTTCAAGGACATCAGGCGGATCGTCTCCGCATGGTTCCGCGGTCTGACCAACCGCGAGGAGCGCTACCACCACGACTACAAGTTCGCCTGGTGGGTCATCGCCGCCACCATTCCGATCGTCGTGGTGGGCCTGGCCGCGAAGCCGCTGATCGACGGCCCGCTCGCCTCGCTGTGGGTGGTCGCCGGCTCCCTGATCGTCGGCTCGGGTGTGATGTGGGCCGCCGACCAGATGGGCCGGCACAAGCGCGGCGAGGACGACACGTCCTTCAAGGACGCGATGTGGGTCGGCTGCTCCCAGATCCTCGCCCTGCTCTTCCCCGGCTTCTCCCGCTCCGGCGCGACCATGTCCACCGCGCTCATCCTGGACCTGGACCGCGTCGCCGCCACCCGGCTCTCGTTCTTCCTGGGCATCCCGGCCCTGACCGGCGCGGGCCTGTACGAGCTGAAGGACGCCCTCGGCGCGGGCGTCGGCGCCGCCCCCCTGGCCGTCGGCACGATCGTGTCGTTCGTGGTCGCCTACGCCTCCATCGCCTGGCTGCTCAAGTTCGTCGCCAAGCACTCCTTCAACGCCTTCGTGATCTACCGGATCATCATCGGCGCCGGCCTGCTCGGCCTGCTCGCCACCGGCACGCTCAACAGCTGAGCGAACGCCGCTGATCACCCACGGGGTGCGGATGCCTGCATTCAGGCGCCGCACCCCGTGAATGTTTGCTTACTCGATGTCTTGACACTCCCCGCCCGCAACACGCAGGATCGCTCCCGTGAACCTGTCAGACAGCCAGACAGGTGGTCCCGTCCCGCGGCGCGTCAGCGCCATGGAAGCGGTGCTCGACCACCTCCGCGGCGCCATCGAGCGCGGCCGTTACGCCATCGGCGACAAGCTCCCCTCCGAGGCCGAGCTGTGCCGCACCCTCGAGGTGTCCCGGCCCGTGCTGCGCGAGGCGCTGCGCGCGCTGCAGACGATGGGCCTGACGGTCTCCCGGACCGGCAAGGGCACCTTCGTCGTCGCGAACACCGTCGAGGACCCCACCTTCGGCGACTACGCGGCCAGCGACCTGCTGGAGGTGCGCCGGCACATCGAGATCCCGGTCGCCGGATACGCGGCCCTGCGCCGCACCCCGGAGAACCTGGACCACCTGGCCCACCTGCTCGACCGCATGGAGCGGGAGACGGACACCACCGCCTGGGTCGCGATGGACACCCTCTTCCACCTCGCCGTGGCCGAGGCCGCCCAGAACCCGGTCTTCCGCCGGGTCATCGAGGAGATCCGCGACGCACTGGCGCGTCAGTCGGCCTTCCTCAACGAGCTGGGCGGACGCCGCGAACAGTCCAACCGCGAGCACCGGGCGATCGTCGAGGCGCTGGCCGACGGTTCCGAACACGACGCGGTGGAGGCCATGAGCCACCACCTGGACCGCGTCGAGACGACCCTCACCGACATCGTGCGTCCCCAGCGGACGGACCCCCCTATGGAAGGCGGACCCGAGGCGTGAGCGAGCAGCACCTCAAAGACGAGACGCGCCCCTCGTCCGGCCATGTCGACGCCGGAGACGCCGGCTACAGCAAAGGCCTGAAGCACCGGCACGTCAACATGATCGCCATCGGCGGCGCCATCGGCACCGGCCTCTTCCTCGGCGCGGGCGGCCGGCTCGCCGACGCCGGCCCCTCCCTGTTCATCGCCTACGCCGTCTGCGGCGTCTT
The DNA here is from genome assembly GCF_017526105.1 of Streptomyces cyanogenus. Classification (NCBI taxonomy): domain Bacteria; kingdom Bacillati; phylum Actinomycetota; class Actinomycetes; order Kitasatosporales; family Streptomycetaceae; genus Streptomyces; species Streptomyces cyanogenus. The sequence goes on along the minus strand of NZ_CP071839.1, from coordinate 898,370 downwards.
CGCCTTCCTGGTCGTGCGCGCCCTGGGTGAACTCGTCCTGTACCGCCCGTCCTCCGGCGCCTTCGTGTCGTACGCCCGGGAGTTCCTGGGCGAGAAGGGCGCCTACACCGCGGGCTGGATGTACTTCCTGAACTGGGCGACGACCGGCATCGCCGACATCACGGCCGTCGCCACCTACACGCACTACTGGGGCATGTTCTCGGACATCCCGCAATGGTTGATCGCATTGATCGCCCTCGCGGTCGTCCTGACCGTCAACCTGATATCGGTCAAGATATTCGGTGAGCTGGAGTTCTGGTTCGCGATCGTCAAGGTCGGCGCCCTCGTGGTGTTCATGTGCATCGGCATCTTCCTGCTGGTCACGCAGCACCCGGTCGACGGCCACCACCCCGGCCCGTCCCTGATCACCGACAACGGCGGCATCTTCCCCAACGGTCTGCTGCCCATGCTGCTGATCATCCAGGGCGTCGTCTTCGCGTACGCCTCGGTCGAGCTGGTCGGTGTCGCCGCGGGCGAGACCGAGAACCCCGAGAAGATCATGCCGAAGGCGATCAACTCGATCATGTGGCGCGTGGGCCTGTTCTACGTCGGCTCGGTCGTCCTGCTGTCGATGCTGCTCCCGTGGAACGCGTACTCCGCCGGCCAGAGCCCCTTCGTCACGGTCCTGTCCAACATCGGAGTCCCGGCCGCCGGCGGCGTGATGAACCTGGTCGTCCTGACCGCCGCCATGTCCTCACTGAACTCCGGCCTGTACTCCACCGGCCGCATCCTGCGCTCCATGGCGATGAGCGGATCCGCCCCGAAGTTCACCGGCCGGATGAGCCGCAGCCAGGTCCCGTACGGCGGGATCCTGCTCACCAGCGGTATGTGTGTGCTCGGCGTGGGCCTGAACTACGTCGTCCCCGCCGACGCGTTCGAGATCGTCCTCAACTTCGCGGCGATCGGCATCCTCGCGACCTGGGGCATGATCATGCTCTGTCACCTGCTCTTCTGGCAGAAGACCCGGAACGGCGAGCTGACCCGGCCGTCGTACCGGCTGCCGGGCTCTCCCTGGACCGAACTCGTGACGCTGGCGTTCCTCGCCTCCGTCCTGGTCCTCATGTACGCCGACGGCGGCGCAGGACGCACCACCGTGCTGTGCCTGCCGCTGATCGTCGCAGCACTGGTCGCGGGCTGGTACGCCATCCGCGCCCGCATGTCCCGCACGTCCACCGGCGCCGACGCGTGACCCGCGTACCGGCCGACCCCGACCTCCTGATCAGGCAGTGATGTACAGCAGTTCCCCCGCCGACGCACCCGTCGTGCGCGAACCCCTCCACGCCCCCGTCGCCCACCTCATCCGCGGCGGGGTCGTCGAGGGCATCCACTACGGCTCCGTCGTCGTCCTCGGCGCCGACGGGCAGGTACGGTTCCAGCTCGGCGACATCGAGGCGGCCTTCTACCCGCGCTCGGCCCTCAAGCCCGTCCAGGCCGTGGCCATGTTGCGGGCCGGGCTGCCGCTCGACGGCGAACTGCTGTCGCTGGCCGCCGCGAGCCACTCCGGCGAGGAGCGCCACCTCGCCGGCACCCGGCGCATCCTCGAACTCGCCGGGCTCACCGAGGACGACCTGCGCAACGTGCCCGACATGCCGTTCGACCCGGTCGTCCGGGACGCCTGGGTCCGCGAGGGCCGGCTGCCCTCCCGCCTCGCCCAGAACTGCTCCGGCAAGCACGCCGCCATGCTGTGGACGGCCAGGATCAACGGCTGGTCCCTGGAGGACTACCTGGACCCGGCGCACCCGCTCCAGCAGGCCGTCGCCGAGACCCTGGAGGAACTGACCGGCCAGCGTGTCGCCCGGGTCACCGTGGACGGCTGCGGCGCCCCGCTGTTCTCCATCTCCCTGCACGGCCTGGCCCGCGCCCTGGCCCGGATCACCTCGGCCGAGCCCGGCACCCCCGAGGCCCGGGTCGCCGACGCGATGCGCGAGCACGCCGAGATGGCCTCCGGCTCCGGCCGGGACGTGGCCGCGCTCATGCGGGCCGTGCCGGGGCTGCTCGCCAAGGACGGCTTCGAGGGCGTACAGGTCGCTGCGCTGCCGGACGGCACGGCTGTCGCCGTGAAGATCGCCGACGGGGCGAACCGGGCGCGGATACCGGTCGCTGCGGCCGCGCTCGCCCGCGCGGGCGTGGATCCCGGGCTCCTCACCGAGTTCGCGGGGGAGCCGCTGCTGGGTGGTGGGCAGCCGGTGGGCCGTGTGCGGCCCGTGCCTGCGCTGGATCCGGTTCCGCTCACCGCCTGCGCGTAGCTTTCGCCGCGTCCCGACGGGGGCTGCGGGCCGTCGTCGGTCCGCGGGCCGTCCGTGGGTGATCGCGCATTTCCCCGCGCCCGTTCCGGGGCGCTCTCCCCTCCGTACCTCAGAAAGAGGACCCCTGCTCTCATGACCGCCGCCACCCGCAGCGAGCACGACCTGCTCGGCGACCGCGACGTCCCCGCCGACGCGTACTGGGGTGTCCACACCCTGCGCGCGACGGAGAACTTCCCCATCACCGGCACCCCGATCTCGGCGTACCCCCATCTGATCGACGCCCTGGCCGCCGTCAAGGAGGCCGCCGCGCTCGCCAACGAGGAACTCGGGCTGCTGGCGCCCGAGAAGGCCGCGGCGATCGTCGCGGCCTGCCGGGAGATCCGCGCCGGCAAACTGCACGACCAGTTCGTGGTGGACGTCATCCAGGGCGGTGCCGGCACCTCCACCAACATGAACGCCAACGAGGTCGTCGCCAACCGCGCGCTGGAACTGCTCGGCCGCGCCAAGGGCGAGTACACGTACCTGCACCCCAACGAGGACGTCAACCTCGGCCAGTCGACCAATGACGTCTACCCGACCGCCGTCAAGATAGCGACGGTCTTCGCGGTACGTGGACTGCTCAAGGCGATGTCTGTACTGCAGGACGCGTTCGCCCGCAAAGCCGTCGAGTTCCGTGACGTGCTCAAGATGGGCCGTACACAGTTGCAGGACGCCGTGCCGATGACGCTCGGCCAGGAGTTCTCCGCATTCGCCGTCATGATCGAGGAGGACCGCAGCCGTCTCGCCGAGGCCGTCGAGCTGATCCACGAGATCAACCTCGGCGCCACGGCCATCGGCACCGGCCTCAACGCGCCCGCCGGCTACGCCGAGGCGGCTCGCCGGCACCTGTCCGCCATCACCGGCCTGCCCCTGGTCACGGCCGCCAACCTGGTCGAGGCCACCCAGGACTGCGGCGCCTTCGTCCAGATGTCCGGCGTCCTCAAGCGGATCGCGGTCAAGCTCTCCAAGAGCTGCAACGACCTGCGGCTGCTGTCCTCCGGCCCGCGCGCGGGTCTCGGCGAGATCAACCTGCCGCCGGTGCAGGCCGGTTCGTCGATCATGCCGGGCAAGGTCAACCCGGTCATCCCCGAGGTGGTCAACCAGGTCGCTTTCGAGGTGATCGGCAACGACGTCGCCATCACCATGGCCGCCGAGGCAGGACAGCTCCAGCTCAACGCCTTTGAGCCGATCATCCTGCACTCCCTGTCCGAGTCGATCACGCACCTGCAGAGTGCCTGCGTCACGCTCGCCGAGCGCTGCGTGTCCGGCATCACCGCCAACACCGAGCGGCTGCGCGCCACCGTGGAGGACTCCATCGGCCTGGTCACCGCGCTCAACCCGCACATCGGCTACACGGCCGCGACCGACATCGCCAAGGAGGCCCTGCGCACCGGCCGCGGCGTGGCCGAACTGGTGTTGGAGAAGGGCCTGCTGCCCGCCGAACGGCTGACGGCGCTGCTCCGCCCGGAGGTGCTCGCCGGCAACGGGGCCCCGCAGGTGATCTGACGCCCCGGCACCCGCGTGCCGCCTGCCCCGGTACGCGGGGCGGGGCCGGCCCGCGGGTGCCGTCGCACCCAGGGACGGAGCACCTCCCCGCCGCCCCCGTGGCGCCCCGGCGTCAGCAGTGCGGCATGATGACGATCATGTCCTCGCAGTTCCAGCCGGTCCTCGACAGCATCCTGGCCGAGATCGAACGCACGCCCGGGCGTGGCCGGTCCGCCGACTACATCCCGGCACTCGCCGCCTTCGACCCCCGCCGGTTCGGCATGGCCGTCGCCGAGCTGGACGGCACCGTGTACGGGGTGGGGGACTGGCAGCAGCCGTTCTCCGCGCAGTCCATCACCAAGGTCTTCACGCTCGCCCTGGACCTGGCCCGCGAGGGCGACGAACTCTGGGAGCACGTGGGCCGCGAGCCCTCCGGCAACCCGTTCAACTCGCTGGTCCAGCTGGAGTACGAGGACGGCATCCCGCGGAATCCTTTCATCAACGCGGGTGCCCTCGTCGTCACCGACCGTCTGCAGACCCGTTCCGGAGACGCGGCCGGCGAGCTGCTGTCCTTCCTGCGCGCCGAGAGCGGCAACCTCGCGCTGGACTTCGACCAGGAGGTCGCCGCCTCCGAGACCGCGCACGGCGACCGCAACGCCGCCCTCGCCCACTTCATGAAGTCCTACGGCAACATCGACAACGACGTGCCGGTCCTGCTCGACCAGTACTTCCGGCAGTGCTCCATCGCCGCCTCCTGCGCCGACCTGGCCCTCGCCACCGGCTTCCTCGCCCGGCACGGCATCCGCGCCGACGGCAGCCGGCTGCTCAGCCGCAGCCAGGCCAAGCAGGTCAACGCGGTCATGCTGACCTGCGGCACGTACGACGCGGCCGGCGAGTTCGCCTACCGCGTCGGCCTGCCGGGCAAGAGCGGGGTCGGCGGCGGGATCATCGCGGTCGTACCGGGCCGGTGCACGCTGTGCGTGTGGAGCCCGGGCCTGGACGAGCGCGGGAACTCGGTGGCGGGCGTGGCGGCCCTGGACCGTTTCACGACCCTGACCGGGCTGTCGGTGTTCTGAGGGCGGCACCGCGTCCGGCCGGGACGCACTACGCTCCGGTCACACCCCGGCCCCCGCCCGGCAGGACTGTCGTCGTCTTCCGGCCACCCGGCATCGACAGGCTGACCCGGTGTTGGCCATGGCATTTCCCGTCGATCTCCGCCGCTGCCAGGTGACGGGCCTGGCCGGTACCGCCATCCTCGCGCTCGGCGGTGAGACGGCCGGTGCCCTGCCCGTCCGCAACCTCCTGGCGCCGGCCTCGGCGCAGGCGGCGCTGGGCCTGGTGGGGGTGTACTTCGGGGTCGTCCTGCTGATCTCGGCCTGGGTGCTGCTCGGCCGCCTGGTCCGCGGCCCCGAACCGCCCGCCCCGCGCGCCCTGCTGCTCGTGCTGGCCGTGTGGACGGCCCCGCTGCTGCTCGCCCCGCCGCTGTTCAGCCGGGACGTCTACAGCTACCTCGCGCAGGGCGCCATGGTCGACGCCCACATCGACGTGTACGCCCACGGCCCGGACCGGCTCGGCGGCCCGCTCGCCGACGAGGTCGCCCCGATGTGGCGGCACACCGGAGCCCCTTACGGCCCCGCCTTCCTGGCCGTCGCCTCCGCGCTGTCCGGGCTGACCCGCGGCGAGGTGCCCGCGGGCCTGCTCGGCATGCGCCTGGTCGCCCTGCTCGGCGTGGCCCTCATGGCGGTGGCGCTGCCCCGCCTCGCCCGGCACAGCGGCGCCGACCCGGGCGCCGCGCTGTGGCTCGGCGCCCTCAACCCGCTCGTGCTGCTGCACCTGGTCGCAGGCGCCCACAACGACGCCCTCATGCTCGGCCTGCTGGGGCTCGGCCTGGTGGCCGCGCGGGACCGCAGACCCGCCGTCGGCGCGGTCCTGGTCACCCTCGCCGCCCTGGTCAAGGTACCCGCGGCGCTCGCTCTGCCGGCGGTCGTGGCCCTGGGGGTCCGTTCCGGCCGCCGCCCGCTGCCGGCCGTCCTGACCACCGCCGCGGTCTCCGCCGGGACCACGGTCGCCGCCACCGCCCTCGCCGGCACCGGCTACGGCTGGATCGGCGCCCTGGGCACCCCGGTCTCCCCGCACAACTGGGCGCTGACCAGCCTGCTCGGCCGCGCCACCGGCGCCCTGCTCGCCCACCTCGGCAGCGGCCTGGCCCCGCTGGCCGTCCCGGCCTGGCAGCTGCTCGGCCTCGCGGCCACCGCCGTGACCGTGCTGCTCATCTGGCTGCGGCTGCGCCCCCGGCCGGAGTACGCGCTGGGCCTGAGCCTGCTCACGGTCGCCGTCCTCGGCCCGGCGATCCGGCCCTGGTACGTGCTGTGGGGCCTGTTCCTCATCGCCGCCGCCGCGCCCAGCACCTCGGTACGGCGCCGGGTGGCCGCCCTCGCGGGGGTGCTCGCCCTCGCCGTGCTCCCCAGCGGAGGCCCGGCCGGCCCGGGGCAACTGGTGCTCGCGGTCTCCGGCTGCACGCTCGGCGTGGTCGTCCTGTGGCAGGCCCACCAGACGGCCCAGGCGCCGGCGCGGGGACGCACGGCGTGAGCGCGCCGCCGAGGCCTCGCACCGAGCGCGGCCGCCTGCTGGCCGTGCTCGTCCTCGCCGTGGCGGTGACGGCCTTCACGGCGACCGTGCCACTGCTGCGGGACTTCTTCGACCTGCGCGTGTACTACGGCACGGTGCACACCTGGGTGCACCACGGCGGCCGTATCTACGACTACCGGGTGCCGGGCACCTCGTACGGCTTCACGTATCCGCCGTTCGCCGCGGTCGCCATGCTGCCGCTGGCCCTGCTGGGCCGGACCACCGCGATCGCCGCCTCCCTCCTGGTGAACCTCGCCGCCCTCGCCGTGGTCCTGCTGATCCTGGCCGGACCGGACCGGCGGCGGCACGGCTGGTACCGGTGGGCGCTGTGTCTGTGCCTGCTCGCCCTGTTCGAGCCGCTGCGCGACACCGTCAGCTTCGGCCAGGTGAACACGGTGCTGCTCGCCCTGGTCCTGGCCGACTGCCGGCTGCTGGCGACCGGCCGGGGCCGCTGGGCGGGCGTAGGGATCGGACTGGCCGCCGCCGTGAAGCTCACGCCCGCCCTCTTCGTCGTACTGCTGCTGCTCGCCGGACGCCGACGGGCGGCCGCTACGGCCACGGCCGTCGCCGCCGCGGCGACCGCGCTGGCGGTCTGGGCCGACCCGGCGGCCTCCCGTTTCTACTGGACCGGGGCACTCTGGGACACCGGCCGGGTCGGCCGCCTCGACTATGTGTCGAACCAGTCGCTGCAAGGGGTGCTGGCCCGCCTCGGCGAGACCGGCCGCCCCCTGTGGGCGGCGGTGGTCCTGCTGACGCTCGGCGTCTGGGTGTGGCGGAGCCGCCGGGCGGTCGCGGCCGGCGACTGGACGGCGGCGTTCGCGCTCACCGGCGCTGCGGCCTGCCTGGTCAGCCCGATCACCTGGGTGCATCACCTGGTGTGGCTGCTGCCGTCCTTCGCGGTGCTGCTGCGCGCCGGGCACCCGCGGACGGCGGGCGCCCTGTACGCGGTGCTGTGCACCAGCGTGGTGTGGCTGTGGGCCGACGACGCCTCCGGCCCGGGCGGCTTCCTCGGCGGCAACGCCTACACGTGGATCTCGCTGGGCCTGCTGCTCGGCCTGCCGACGGGTCAGTCACGGGCCGACCGGCCTCCCTTGGCCCGCAGCGCCAGGGCCACGGCTCCCGCGCCGAGCCCGCTGAGGCCCGCGACGACGGCGGTGCCGGACCAGTCCGAGCCGTCGTCGTCCGGTGTCACGGCCGCCGCCACCGGCTTCGCCGACGCCGGAGTACGGGACGGCGGGCGCAGCCCGTCCAGCGAGCCGACCGGATCCACCTGCCCGGCCGCCGCGAAGCCCCAGTCGAGCAGGGCACGGGCCTCCTCGTACACGGTGAACCCGCCGCCGGCCTGAGGATTCAGCACGGTCACGACGAGGGTGCGCCCGCCCCGCCGGGCCGCGGCGACCAGGGTGTTGCCCGCGTTGCTCGTGTAGCCGTTCTTGATCCCGATGAGCCCGGGGTACGGCGCCACGCCGTCCTCGCCGGTCAGCAGCCGGTTGGTGTTCTCGATGGGGTACGACGACCCGTCACCGGGGAAGCGGGCCTCGGCGGTGCCGCAGTACCGGGCGAAGTCGGGGTTGCGCAGGCCCGCCCGGCCGAACACCGCCAGGTCGTAGGCGGAGGACACCTGGCCCGGGGTGTCGTAGCCGTCCGGCGAGACCACCTGGGTGTCCAGGGCTCCGAGCGAACGGGCCTTGTCCTGCATCCGGCGGGCCGTGGCCTCCCAGCCGCCGCTGAGCGCGGCGAGCACGTGCACGGCGTCGTTGCCGGAGCTGAGGAAGACCCCGCGCCACAGGTCCGCCACCTGGTAGGTGTGCCCCTCCTCGACCCCGACCAGGCTGCTGCCCTCGCCGACGTCCGCCAGCTCCTCGTAGCGCACGGTGTGCTGCTGCTCGCCGGGCAGTCCCGGCAGCACGGTGAGCGCGAAGAGGGTCTTCAGGGTGCTCGCGGGCGGCAGCTCGCGGTGCGCGTCGCTCGCCGCCAGCACCTCCCCGCTGCCCGCGTCGGCGACGAGCCAGGAGAGCGCCGAGACCTCCGGCGGTGCGGGCGTGCCCGGGTGCGGCCGGACCTGGATGCCGGAGCGGTAGAGCAGGGACGGCCCGGGCGTCGAGGCCCGGGGGCGCGGCGGAGCGGGCTCCCCGGCCCGGTGTCCGGCGGCGGCAGCGGCCGGCGTGAGTGCCAGCAGACCCGCCACACAGAGGGAGCAGGCCGACACAGCCGCGCGATGACAGAATCCGGTGACCATATGATCAACGTACGAAGATGGTCCGCGAGCACCACGCGGCCCGGGCCGTTCGGGTCGCCGGGCAACCCGGATGCCGCACCGGGCCGTCCCCGGGCCGGGTGTCAGCCGGCCGGCAGGGTGGGACGGATCTGCCGCAGGAACGAGGCGTTGTCCGGCGTGGCGCGCAGCCGCTCCAGGAGGGTCTCCAGGGCGGACGGCCCGGCCTCCCGGGAGCGCAGGGCACGGCGCAGACCGGCCGTGGCGGTCAACTCGGCCGGGGTGAGGAGGAGTTCCTCGCGCCGGGTGCCGGTCGTGCCGAGGTCCACGGCGGGGAAGACGCGGCGGCCGGCGAGCTCCCGGTCCAGGCGCAGCTCCATGTTGCCCGTGCTCTTCAGCTCCTCGAAGAAGTAGCCGTCGGCGCGCGAGCCGGTGTCGACCAGGACCGTGGCGAGGATGGTTAGCGAACCGCCCTCCTCTGCCTGGCGCGCGGCGCCGAAGAACCGCTTGGGGCCGAGCAGCGCACCGGCGTCCACACCGCCGCTCAGGGTACGGCCGCCGGCGGCGGAGGCGTTGTTGTGGGCCCGGCACAGCCGGGTCAGCGAGTCCAGCAGGACGACGACGTCCTCGCCGGCCTCCACCAGGCGCTTGGCCCGCTCCATGACGAGGCCGGCGAGGGCGATGTGCTCCTTGGGCGACCGGTCGAAGGTGGAGGCGTACACCTCGCCGCGGACCGAGCGGCGCATCTCGGTGACCTCCTCGGGCCGCTCGTCCAGCAGCAGGACCATCAGCCGGCACTCGGGGTGGTTGCCGGCCACGGCGGCGGCGAACTGCTGGAGGAGCACCGTCTTGCCGCTCTTGGGCGGGGCCACGATGAGGCCGCGCTGGCCCTTGCCGACCGGCGCGAGCAGGTCGGTGAGGCGTCCGGCCAGGCCGGACGCGGGGTGTTCCAGGCGCAGACGCAGGTGCGGGTGGAGCGGAGTGAGGTCGCGGAACTTCCGTCGGGAGCGTGCCTCTGCGGGGGCGCGCCCGTTGACGCGCGCGACCTCGGTCAGGGCTCGCTGCGCACCCCGGACGCCCTCGACCAGGTCGCCCGTGCGCAGTCCGTGGCGGCGGATCAGCGCCGGCGCGACCTGCGGATCGGCGGGGGAGGGGAGGAGGCTCGCGGCCCTCAGGTGTCCCTTCCCGTGCGCGTCGATGTCGAGGACACCGGTGACGAGCGAGGCGACCGGGACCTGCCGGACCCCGGAAGGGTGTTCGAGTGTGGTGGTCATGGTGGGAGTCCTTTCGCGGACGGATGTCGCGGGCGGAGCGGAGAAGGGGGTGGGGCCGCGAACGGGAGGCGTCTGCGACTGCCTCCGGGCGGCGGGAACGGCACCTCGGTCACGGCGGAGAACGCTCGTCCTGAGGTGGTGCTGGGAAGCCGATGCGCCGCGAGCCGGACATCCGGAGAACGGCGGACGGATCGGCGTGGAGAAGGGAAACCGGCACCGGCGCCCATGGTGGGCGTACACGAGTGCTGACGGCACGGTACCACTCGATGGCGTGCCGTGTCCGCGATTGCCTCAACGAATCCCCGGATCGGGTTGTTCCCCGGGGGGAGGATCGAGCGTCGTGTCGGGCGAACGTCAGGAGGAAGCCGTGGCCACCCCACCTGCCCGCACCCCGCACCCACCGCCTGAACCCTGCCGGTGGTTCCCGCGCGCCGACAACGCGCGGCTGCTGGGCCAGGGCGCCGTGGCCCCGATGGAACTGCCCGACGGGGTCGAGGGCGTGGCCGTACTCGGGCACGAGGGGCCGAAGGAGTTCCTGCAGCATCCCGAAGTCGCCAAGAGCGCACGCCACTTCACCGCCCTGCGGGAGGGGCGGATCACCGAGGGCGGGCCGTTGCTCACGTTCGCCCTCCCCGGCATGACCACCGCCGACGGAGCCGACCACCGGCGGCTGCGGTCCCTGGCCGCCCGCGCGTTCACACCCGCCGGGTGGCGGAACTCCGGCCGTGTGGAGAGGAGTTGACTGACTCCTGGCCGCCCGGGACGAGGACGGCGACCGGCTCAGCCGACAGGAACTGATCGGCACCCTGCTGCCGACATCTCCAGCAACACCTGGCGCAGTGCGGCCCGGATCCCCTCATACTCCGCGACTGCCGCCCCACCGGATCCAGCTCATGTGACGGCAGCCGGCCGACGACCCCTGCATCCTGCTCCTGGCGGACCTTCAGGCCCGCCCGCTCCGCGGCACCCGCGGACGCGACATCGAATCCCGCACGGGCTAGCGTGAGCCGGTCCGGTCGCTCGGTGCGGACGCGCTGGGCCACGTCGCGCAGTTTCATGTTCCTGGCATCTTCACCAAGGAGTTCGAATCCGCCGGCTGGCTGCTGGCCTCCCACGCGGCCGTGGCCCTGGCCGGCGCCCGCACCATCGACCAGCTTCAGCACGCCATCGAGTCCCGGCACGCCATCGGCGAGGCCGTGGGCATCCCGTTGGTGAGAGTAGAGATTCAGCGCGCCGAAGTTTTCCCCGGTCGGTGGAGAGCAGGACTCCGGTCATGCTGACCACTCCCAGCTCGCGGACGGCCGCGGTGAAACGCGGCCAGGCCGGCTGGGGCCGGGTCGTGTCCGCGATCCGATACAGGCGTTCGCCGCCGCCTTGGCGGGCGAGGTCGAAGCACGGGCCCTCACCCAGCTCACCCTGAAGGCGGTCGCACTCTTGCACGATGTCCGCGCACCCTGCCAGCGTCACCGCACGGCCCCTGCGCACGGCCAGGATGCCCGCGGCGTCGCAGCCCCCGACGAGTTCCACCGCCGAGGCGGGGATCTCGTCCAGGGTCTCCTTGGACCGAGTCCCGCCCGCAGGACCGGGGCGGCGTCCCGTACGCCGCCCGCACCTCGCCGAACCGGGCGGCGTGGCCGGGTCCACGCGGGTGTCGGGGCGCATACAGGTCCGATCCCTGCTCCCGCGCCCGCCCGTCCGGCTGCCTCCTCGCCCGTCCTGATCCGCGATTTCCAACCTACTTGCCTACCACTCTGAGATAAAATTTGAGTCTTGCCTTGTCAAGTCTGGGCGGGGTATAGGGGAGGTGTCCGCTTCGCGCGGACACCGAGAAGCACCTGTCCGAGCTGACCCGGCCGACGTCGACGTTCTCGACGGGGTGAGGTCCGTACGGACGCTGCTGGAGCAGTAAGGGGGAGCCGTGCCTGATATGCCCACGAGGGCGGAGGGAGCGGCTGCTGCACAGCAGCGACGCTGTTCTGACCTGCCCGTGTACCCCTGCCTCGATGTGGCCCTGTCGGCACCCCGGGCAGTTCCCGTACACCGGATGGGAGGTGCAGTGCAGTGATCACCGAACTCGCTGTCGAACGTGTGGAGTTCACGTGCGGCTCGTGCTGGCACCGCTGGAGCGTCGACTACGACGTGCAGCGCTACCGAGACGCTCTCGACGCCGAGTGGGAGGTCTTCTACCGCGACAACACCGCCGTTCCCTCCCCGTACACGCCGCAGGGCGCCCCGCCCTGCGAGCACTGCGGCCGCCGCTGGGTCGGACGCCTGGTGGCGCGCCGGCCCGTGCCGCTGCCCGGTGACGACGAGGCGCCGCGCAGCCGTGTCCCGGCCGAGGGTTCCGACCGCCCCGAGCGGCACGCAGCGCCGATGCTGCACGCCGCCGGTCACCCGCAGCCGCAACCGGGCACGCGAGCAGCCCAGCCGACCGCCGAGCCCTCCAGGTGACCCGGACGGTGCGCGCCCCCTTGAAGGCGGGCGCGCACCGTGCGCCAGGAACTCCGGCGCGCCGACTTCCAGGGTGCTGTGGTGGAACCCTGCGGATGGGCGCCCCGGCCCACCGGCAGGTGGGAGCTGCGGCATTGCCGGTCTGCGCGGTCGGCCTCCACGATGACCGGATCAGGGACGTCAAGGAAGGCAGCTCCTCATGGGTGATCATGTGCACGTGCGGCTCAGCCAGGGATTGAGCGTGTCGGCTGACGGCGAGCTGATCGAGCACTCCCGCTGCCGGTGCGGGGCCACCTTCACCAAGGTGTTCGACGCCGACGGCGGCGAGCCGGAACGCCTACCCGGGTCCTGATGCCGGCCCCCGCCGTGCGATCGGTGGGCAGGTCAGTCGCCGCCGCCTGCATGCCCGGATATCCCGGACTGCTCGGCGGTCGTGGCTCGATCGTGGGCCTGCGTTCAGCAGCAGCCGGCCGACCATGACGCCGACCAGGGCCGGTCCGCCCGGACCGTCCCCAGCAGCAGACGAAGGCGCCCGCGCAGTCCGACCAGGGCGAGCGAGGCGTCGATCCCGTCTTCCCCGTAGCCGTCTCGCGTACCGGGGTGACCTCCTGGCCTGGACGCCGCGGCCGACCCGCCCGCGAACCGGACTTCGCCCCTGTGCCAGGTGGAACGCCCGGGTAGCCGCCTGGATGAACTGGTGCTTCCACCACGGCGGCGGCCGCCTTGCTCGGCAGACCGGGATCCGCCACGATCCCCACCCTCCGCACGGCGTCGCCCGCTGCCTCACGCCGAGCTTGCCTCTGCTGCCCGCGTGTCTCCTTCCCAGGTCTCGGTGGTGGTCCCCGGGCGCAAGGCAGCCGCCGCTCAAGGACAGCGCAGCCGAAGCAGGTCCTCCACCTACGCCTGCGACTGTCCGCCGTTGCTGTCCTGCTCTGTGGTGCCGGCGGATACCTGCTGCAGGTCGAGGCGCCCGTCGACGGCGCCGACGCGGACGCGGTCGCCCGGGTTCAGGGTGCCGGACAGCAGCAGGTCGGCGAGGCGGTCTTCGAGCTCGCGCTGAATGGTGCGGCGCAGCGGCGGGCGTCGAACTCGGACTGGTGGCCCAGGTCGGCGACCAGGCCGGCCGCGCCATCGGCGATGTCCGGGCCGCGGGCCCTGAGCACCAGCTCCCGGGCGCGCTCCGAGAGCAGGCTGCCGAGGTCCACCTGCCTCGGGCGCCGCTGGGCGGGCACGGGCCCGGTACTGACGAGCGAAAAGATCATCGAAGTCGCCGAAGGGAGCGCGTCCGAACCCGAAAGCCGAGGTCATCTGTCACAGCCCTTTCCTGGTCACACCGCCGTCCGGCTGCGCTGCAGCGGCGTACCTGCCCACCGCGCCCCCCACTTGCCGCCGCCGTGATCCAGGGACGGCGTCGGGGCCCCGGACTGACGCCCGAGGCCCCGAAGGAGTGGTGTCGCTGTGAGATCAGCCGCCCAGTTCCTTGCGGTCGCTGCCGCCACTGATGGCGATCTTGCGCGGCTTGGCCTGCTCGGCGACCGGGATCCGCAGCTTCAGCACACCGGCCTCGTACGAGGCTTCGATCTTCTCGGTGTCGAGGGTCTCGCCGAGGAACAGCTGCCGGCTGAACGTCCCCGCGGGCCGCTCGGTGACCACCGTCTCGGTGCTCTCGTCGTACGCCGGCTTGCGTTCGGCCTTCACCGTCAGGACGTTGCGCTCGACATCGAGGTCGATGGACTCAGGGTCCACGCCCGGCAGGTCCAGCTCCACGAAGAACGTCTCGCCATCACGCCAGGCGTCCACCGGCATGCCCGCCGGGTGTGCGGCCGTGCCCCAGACCCGCTCGACGAGCCGGTCAAGCTCGCGGAAGGGATCCGTACGCATCAGCATCTGCCATCCCTCCTTCTGGTCGTTCCCGCGTCCACTCGCTCTAGTTCTGATGTACCACTACGCCGCAAAGTTGACAACAGTCGACTCAACTTTTTTCGGCGCCCCGCGCTCCCCGCGGGCCTGCGGTGCGCCGCGCCCTGGAGTACAGGAGGCAGCGTCCGTGGGCCACGCGGGCACCGGACGTCGGCCCCGTCCACGACCGCGAACCGCGGCCGGCGCGGGTGCGGTACTCCCGCCAGGCGGCAGTCAGCCACAGGCCGCCCGCGATCAGCGCGTACAAACCCAGAACGCTAGCGATGGCCACCGCACCGGCATTCGGGCGCAGCCACAACAGCACACCCGCCACCACCGACGCCACGGCGGTGGCTCGCCACCACCACGCGTGCCGCAGCTCGTACCGCATCCGCGTGGCGACCCACAGCTCCAGGCAGCCCGTCACGATGGCCCAGGCCCCCGCCATGACCACCAGCACCAGGGCTGCCAACCCGGGCCACAGGGCCGTGACCAGTCCGGCCACCACGCCCAGCGCGCCGGCCGCCGCGCAGGCCGCGGCAGGGCGGCGCTCTTGCCGGTGCCGCCACGCCGTGCCCAGGAGCATCGCGCCGTCACCCCGCCCTCAGTGGCCGAAGCGGCTTGAGTCTTATGCTGTCAACTTCTTGCAGTCGGATCTTGTCAGTGATCCTTCGAGTCGGCTATATGGATATGCGGTACTCGATCGTCGGGCCACAGTTGCCTGCGGCCTACTTTCAGGAGGGAGAAGTTGGACATGCTTGCGCGTACCGGCGTTCTGGGTGATCTCGACCGGCTCACGCACCAGCTCACGAAGGCCGACGCCTCAGCGGGCACCGTCATCCCGGCAGATGCCTGGCGCGACGACGCAGCGCTCTACGTGCAGTTCGACCTGCCTGGTATGGACCGCTCCAGCATCGAGCTGACCACAGAGCATCACACACTGACCCTGACCGCCGAGCGGCCCTCCCCGATCCCGGCCGACGCCCGTCCCGTACTCACCGAGCGGCCCACCGGCCGGTTCACCCGCCGCCTGGTCCTGTCCGACGCTCTGGACACGGCTGCCGCCGAGGCGGCCTACGACAACGGCGTCCTCACCCTGCGCATCCCGCTGGCGGCACACGCCAAGCCCCGAAAGATCGCCATATCCGGCGGCGCACCCAAGCAGCTGACCTCCTGAGCTCCACCTACCCGTCCGTCCCATCGCACCGAAGGAGGCCCAAACCATGAGCGCCCTGTTGTGGCTGCTCATGCCCCTCTTCGCCGGTATCGCCGCCAGCGTCTGGGCCTGGCGCACCGGACGCCGCAGCCCCAGCCCGCCCGACCACGACACCTGGGAAGACCTCGACCGCTACCAGCGGCTGCGGACCGTCCTGAGCGCCAAGCCACACGCCAAGATGGCTTTCCCGCTGCGGGAAGGGCGGCTGCCATGGCCCATCGGCGCGTCGGTGGGAACGCTCCGCCGGGCAGCCGGCCGCTGAGAGTCGGCGGCAGGTGCTCAGGTGATGTTCACCTGGATGACTTGCGGTCACCTCATCGCCGGCGAAGGCGGGAGGGACGACGCGCCTCGCCGTCGCCGGCCTTTCGCGGAGTGGCCGGTGGCGGCATGAGGCCGCTGGGCCGGGACCAGCAGGCCGCGGGTGGCACTGAAGTGCTGCCAGCCGGCGAACGGATCCGGGTGTCTCCGACAGGATCAACTCGGCGATGTTCCTCCTGCGCCCAGCTCCGAGGCGTAGAGGACGTCCGTCTGCGCAAACTCAAGGTGCTCAGCGACACTCGGCTCCTGCCACCGCTACTGGCGATCCTGCGGTCGCCGGCTCTGCCGAAGCGTGCTGATTTGCCAGCCAGCTTGCGCCGTCACACCGCGCGCGTCCCGGTCGTACCGTCATGGATCCGTAGCAGATGTCCGCAGACCATAACGATTGCGGACGTCGGGGGACTTGACCGCCAACCGCGTATTATCTTCGCGGCATGTCCACGCCACCGCAGCCGCCGCAGCCGGCCGGCCAGCCCGCGCAGCA
Source organism: Streptomyces cyanogenus (assembly GCF_017526105.1). Lineage (NCBI taxonomy): Bacteria > Bacillati > Actinomycetota > Actinomycetes > Kitasatosporales > Streptomycetaceae > Streptomyces > Streptomyces cyanogenus. The sequence continues at coordinate 882,076 of NZ_CP071839.1, read as the reverse complement.
GCCTCAGCAGCACCAGCCGCCCGCCCAGCAGCCGGCCGTCCCGCCGCAGCCGACGGCCTATTCATACCCGAACCCGCAGTCGCCTCCGGCGGGCGCCTTCTACGCGCAGCCGACGCTGGCCGGGCAGCCCGCGCCGGGACAGCCGCAGCCGGGAAACCTCTACGCGGCGCCCCAGTACGGGCCCGTGCCGCCCGCCCCGCCGGCCGGTGGAGGAGGGGCCGGCCGGGCGGTGCTGTGGGCCGCCGTCGGCGCGGTCGTGGCCTCCGCCGCCTGGGCGGCCGGTGTCCTCCTCGGCGGGAAGGCCGACAGCGCGGACCTGCGCGGCTACGCGGCGCCCTCCAACATGTGCTCCAGTGCCGACTACGGTTCCTTCAAGGACGAGTACACCCAGGACGACTCCTCGCCGACCCGCACCTCGCTCGACGACAAGGCGCTGGAAGAGAGCTACTGCAGCCTGAGCCTGAAGAAGCCCGGCTCGTCGTACGCGGACGCCTACCTGACCATCCAGCTGGACCTGCACAAGAAGACCGACCCGGGACCCGAGTTCACCGCCACCTGGAAGAACTACGGCGAGAGCCACACCGGTTACGACGTCGACCCGGTCGAGGGCGTCGGAGACGAGGCCTACCTGATCAGTCAGGACACCACCAACGGCTCCTCCAGCGGGTCCCGTTACGCCACGCTCGCCGTCCGCGACGGCTGGGTGACGTACCTGATGACCTACAGCGCCTATCTGTCCTCGTACGACAAGGACAAGGACCCGCCCGCGCTCACCGACGTCACCGACTGGCTGAAGACCGACAGCAAGGCCACGCTGCGGCAGCTCCAGGACTGATCCGCCGCCGTAACCACCCCGTATCCGCCGGGTCGCTCGTCGGAGTGGTGATGCCGCGCGGCACCGCCCGTGTCCCCGGGCGGTGCGGCACAGTGGGCGGGTGCCTCGCCGACTTCTCCCGCTGTTCGCGGCGGCGCTGATGGGCCTCGCCGGCTGCACCACCGTCAGCTCCGTCCCCCCGCCCGACAACGCCCGCTCCCGCCCCGCCCTCGCACCCGACGCGGGGGCGCGCCCCTCGGCGCACCGGGAACCGGCCGGGGCACCGTCCGGGAAGGCCGCGCTCGTCCGCACCGGAGGCGCGCATCCGGACCGGCGCCCCTCGGCGGCCGCGCCGACCCGGCACCCCGGGCCCGACCGCGCATCGGCGGCCGCGCCACGGCCCCGTGCCGTGGCTCCGGCCGCCCCGCCCGGGGGGCACCACGGCCCGGAGCGCCGGACCCCCGTACGACGCCCGGCCCCGCGCCCCCGCCCGGCCGCCCCGCCGTCCGCCGCCGCCCGCATGCGGGAGATGTGCCGCCAGGCGGACGGAGTGGCCGAGCCCCGGATCGTCCGGCTCTGCCACGACACCTTCGGCTGAGGAGCCCGTGGGACGGCCCAGGGCGACCGGCATAGGCTGACGCCATGTTCGGTCCCCAAGGCCCCACGCTCCGGGAACTCGCCGTGCAGGCGCTGTCGTCCGTCGAGCACGGCTACGACCTGCTCGCGCCGAAGTTCGACCACACCCCCTTCCGGACCCCGGACGGGGTGCTGGACGCGGTGGCGGAGGCGCTGGCGCCGCTCGGCCCGTTCACGGACGGGCTCGACCTGTGCTGCGGCACCGGCGCCGGGACACGCGTGCTGACCGGACTGTGCCGGCGCAGCGTCACCGGGGTCGACTTCAGCGCCGGCATGCTCGACGTCGCCCGGCAGCGGGTGCGGCCCGCGGACGGGCCCGGCATCGCCTGGGTGCGTGGCGACGCCCGGGCCCTGCCGTTCACGGCCGCGTTCGATCTCGTCGTCTCCTTCGGGGCGTTCGGTCACTTCCTGCCGCGGGAGCTGCCGGGGCTGTTCGCCCAGGTCGGCTCGGTGCTGCGGCCCGGAGGCCGGTTCGCCTTCCCGGTGTTCGCGCCGCCCCGCCCGGCCCACCCCGGCTTCTGGCTGCTGCTCGGCTTCGACACGGTGATGCGGGCGCGCAACGCGCTGTGGCGACCGCCGTTCGTCATGTACTACCGGGCCTTCCGGCTCGGCACCGTGCTGCGGGAGCTGGAGCGCGCGGGCCTGACGGTCGAGCTGGGCGTCCTGCCCGGGTTCGGCCGACGTGCCGACGGCAGCCCGCGCGCCCGGCTGGTGGTGGCCCGTCGGCCCGGGGAACGGCCCGCCCGGCTTCAACCCGCCGCAGGCAGAGTGAACTCGTAGACCAGCGCGTCCCGTTCGGCGTTCACCACCAGATCGGTGATCTCCAGCGGGCGCGCGTACTGGTCGTGCACACGCCGGGTCACCCGCACCGAGGAGGCGTCGCCGACCTGGGTGATGGAGTCCCGGTGGTGCAGGGTCAGCCCCGCCTTGCGCATCCAGTCGTAGGCCCGCCGCAGCTGCGCCGGCGTGGCCCCGTCGGCCCGGTCCCGGTAGCGAGCCAGCTCCGCCACCTCGGCCAGCACCACCGCCGAGAACGTCGTCAGCGCCGTACGCAGCGACCGGCCGTCCGGTGTCACCGACAGATAGCGGTGCACCAGGGTCGGCCGGTGCGGGGCCAGGCCGAGCGCCCGCGCGTGCTCCGGCGGCGGCGTCTCCCAGGTCACCGTGGCCCGGTCCACCGCACAGGGGTCCGCCGACCGGGCGCCCACCGGGAAGGTGAGCGACTCCGGCGTCTCGACTGGCCGGCCGGGCAGTGTCGCGTGGCTGCCCCGCCGGTCGGTGGCGACCAGGCCGCTGCGGCGCAGCACCTCCAGCGCCTGTCGGACGGTCTCCCGGCTGACCCCGTAGCGCGCGGCCAGGTGCCGCTCGCCGGGTAGCCGCTCACCCGGTGGAATGGTGCCGTCGCGCAGTTCGTCGAGCAGCAGCGCCGCGATCCGCCCGTACAGGGGCCGGTCGTCGCCGGGCGGGGGATCGTGCGGGGTGGTGCGGGCCATGCCGCGCCCTCCTGTCGTGACAAAACGTAGTCATGCGGGCTCGTTGCGCGACCACAATTAGCATTGGTCTAAACCACGAGGGAAGGGTGGTCTCCCGGTTCGGCCGAAATCCACCCGCACGCACGTCGGTCACCAGCCGCCGCGACCCCCCTTCACAGGGCTCGGTAGAGGGCGTCGACCAGCGCGGTCTTCCGTGGATCGTCGGCGATGTGCGGGCCCATCCGGTTCATGACGTAGCCCAGCGACACCTCGGCCTCCGGGTCGGCGAGCCCACAGGAACCGCCGAATCCGTCATGGCCGAAAGCTCGCGGATTCGGGCCGTACGACCCCCGGGACCCGCTCAGCCACAGGCCGAGCCCGATCTCGGTCTCGCCCTCGAAACCCGCGCCGATCACCAGGTCGCGGCAACTGCCCTGGCCCTCGCGCACCCGCTCCGCGGCCTGGGGGGACAGGATCCGCCGGCCGCCGTGCGAGCCGTGCCCGGCGAAGACGCCGTACAGCGCCGCGACCGCCCGGGCGGTGCCGTGTCCGTTGGCCGCCGGTATCTCCGCGGCCCGCCAGCCGGCGCTGTTCGCCTCCGCCGCGCCGACGACGGGGTTGGTCAGGGCGGCCAGCGCGGGGGGCGCCAACTGGCCGAAGACCGCCGCCTGTTCACCGGCCGCCGCGGCCGACGGATGCACCATCTCGGCCGCCCGGCCCGCCTGCCGCGCCGGCAGCCCGATCGTGAAGTCGATCCCGAGCGGCCCGGTCACCTCGCGCTCCAGGAAGGCCCCCGGCCGCAGCCCCGAGACCCGTCGCACGACCTCCCCGACCAGGAAGCCGTACGTCAGCGCGTGGTACCCGGACCGGGTGCCCGGCTCCCACCAGGGCGCCATGGCCGCGAGCCGCGCGGTGGTCAGCTCCCAGTCGTACAGGTCCTCCAGGGTGTGCGGCTCCCGCAGCCCGGACAGGCCGGCGCGGTGCGACAGCAGGTGCCGTACGAGCACCTTGTCCTTGCCCGCGGCGGCGAACTCCGGCCAGTACGCGGCCACCGGCGCGTCGAGGTCGAGCAGACCCCGGTCGGCGAGGATGTGCGCGCACAGGGCCACGGGTCCTTTGGTGGTCGACCACACGTTCACCACCGTGTCGCGCTCCCAGGGACGGGTGCGCGCCGCGTCGGCCCAGCCGCCCCAGAGGTCCACCACCGTCTCCCCGGCGACGGTGACCGCCACCGCGGCGCCGAGTTCGCCTCGCTTGCGGACGTTCTCCTCGAACGCCTCCCGTACCGCGGCGAACCGCGGATCGCAGTGACCGTGGATCCCTGTGTGCGTCTGCGGTGTCTGCGGTGTCTCCTGCGCGGACATGCGGCCTCCGTCGTCGCCGGCGAACCCCGGGCCGCGTCCCTGCGGCCCGGGCGCTCCGAACGTACCGACTGGTCGGACCGGAGGGAAGTGCGGCGCAGTGGACGGGGGTACGTTTCAGGCGTACGACCGCAGCCAGCGCACCTGCGCCGCCTCCTGGAAGGGGCCGCCGCCCTCGTGGTCGTTGAAGTCGTACACCTCGATCCCCTTGTCCTCGTGTCCCCACGCGTTGAACGCCGCGAACACGGTCGACGGCGGGCAGGTCTGGTCCTCCAAGGCGGCCGAGAACAGTGCCGGCGCCCGGCCCCGGGCCGCGAAGTGCACCCCGTCGAAGTAGGACAGCGTGCGCAGCACGTCCGCGGAGCGTCCGCGGTGGGTCTTGAGGAACAGGCCGATCTCCCGGTAGGGATGACGGTCCGTCAGGACCGCCGCACGCGGATAGTCGCACAGGAACGGCACGTCCGGGGCGACCGCCACCAGGTCGGGGACCAGGCCGCCGACGGCCAGGGCGATGCCGCCGCCCTGGCTGGCGCCGGTCACCGCGGTCCGCGCCGCGTCGGTCAGCGGATGGGAGCGGGCGGCCTCGACCGCGCGTACGGCGTCCGTGAACACCCGCCGGTAGTAGTAGTTGTCGGCTGCGTCGACGCCCCGCGTCATGAATCCGGGGTAGGCGGGCGCCGCGCCCACCGGGTCCGGTGTGCCGCCCCCGCCGCCCCAGGCGCTGCCCTGGCCGCGGGTGTCCATCGCGAAGTGGGCCCGGCCCGTCGAGGCCCACAGCAGGTTCTCGTGCGGCAGGCCGCGCCCGCCGCCGTAGCCGATGAACTCCACGATCAGCGGCAGCGGTTGCGTGGCCCCGGCGGGCAGCCGCAGCCAGCCCTTGACGGGGTGCCCGCCGAATCCGGCGAACGTCACGTCGTACACCTCGACCGTGGACAGCCCGGTCTCCACCGGCTCGAAGCGCGCGTCCAGTTGGTGCTCGCGAGCCTGCTGGAGCGTCTTGTCCCAGAAGGCGTCGAAGTCCTCCGGTTCGGTGGACTGGCTGCGGTACGTGCGGAGTTCGTCGAGAGGCAGATCGAACAGGGCCATCACAACCGCCTTTGTGAAGGGAGACTGCGTCGGCTCACCGTACGGCTGTGGTCGGATGACTCGCCAGGGTGCTGCGGGTCTGCGCCCCTTCGTGTGTGGTGTTCCAGTGCTGGTCGTTCGACGAGTAAGCGCTTGTCCTCTCCCGGGGAGGGGCGGGACCTCGTACTCCCAGTGGTCGGGTGATCAACCCGTCACATGTGCGGCTGGGTCCAGCGCGGCCCCGTCCGGGCCCACTCCCGCTCCCACTCGGCCAGCCGGTGCCGCAGCGCGATCCGGCGTTCCACCGCGTGGCCGAGGAGCAGCACGGTCGCCATGCCGCCGGCCGCGCCCAGCCCCACGGTGACCGCGTGCTGCCAGACCGCCACGTCGTCCGGCGGCGGGGCGACACTGCGGCCCCGGGAGTCGAACCACACCGAGACCGGTTCGCCGGTGCGGGTCCCCGCCGGCACCCGGGCCCACGCCGTCCGCACCCCCTTGCCCGGCTCGGTCCAGCGGACCTGGGTGCGGTACGGGTGCCGGCGGTCGCTCTGCATGGCGGACAGCCGCTCGGGCGCCTCGCCGATCACCACGGCCCGCACCTGATGGCGCTCGGCCCGCTGCGCCGCGGCGAGCGCGGCGGCCCGGTCGTGTGCATGGAGGCCGGCGGCCACCCCGACCAGCGGCGCGACCACGAACAGCAGGACGGCGACCACCAGCACCGTCCACGCCTCCACGACGTCCGACCGGCGTCGCAGCGGATTGCGCCGCCAGCGCCAGCCACGCACCCGGATACGCATGTCCACCTCCTCGCCACCGCCGGAGCCGGAGAGCCGGAGGAGCCGGGCCGCCGGTCCACCGCCCCCACCGCTCACGTACACGAGCGTCCACACCCGTCTCATACCCCGTTCGGCGCACCTCGCGCATGCCGCGAACCGCTAGTTCCAGCCCATATGGCGCACGGCACCCGTTATGCGCCCCACGATCGCGCGCCCTGCTCCGCCGCGCGACCTGGGCGCCCGGCCGAGCCGCTCGACGCCGGCCGAGGACCTGGCTCCCGGGGAGTGGAGCTGCCGGTCTCTCAGGCCGATCCGTCATCGAACCCCGGTGCCTTGAACGTGCCGTAGGGGACGATGCTGTCGCCGACCAGGTCCCGCCCGGGTGGCGACATCCGGAACGTGAACGTTCCATCGGCGGCATCTTCGCCGACCACGGCAGTATCGCCATCGGCTACGCCGGGCAGGTCCACCATCACGCCCCGCCCCGCACACCAGCCGCCTGGCCGCACCAGGTCGGCGTGCTCCCGCCCCGCGACCTGTCGTTCCAGCACCGGGCCGAGGCCGACCAGTTGCGGACGGCGGTCGACAGCGTGGGTACTGCGGTGCTCAGCCAGGTACTGACCGGGACCGGCGGGGTGGGCAGGACGCAGCCGGCTGCCGATTACGCCCGAACCGCCTGGGACAGCGGCGGTGTCGACGTACTGGTGTGGATCAGCGCGAGCAGCCGCTCAGCGATCATGGCCGGCTACGCGCAGGCTGGTGTGGAGGTCCTTGCCGCCGACCCCGGCGACTCTGAGCACTCCGCGCGGGCGTTCCTGGACATTCCGGGACTCCGCGGCGGCGCCCATCCCCATCAGCTCTTTCGGATACTCCCCGGGGGCCGACCTCGGTTCTCAGCCGAACCGCTCGATGCGGATCCGATCCACCGGCTGGCCCGCCGCGACCAAGAGGCGGGAAGCGTGTTCGGCAAACCCGTTGGTTCCGCACACATAGGCCTCCCACCCATGGGCCGGTTGCTCGGCCAGGAGCGGCGCCACATGTGCGGCCGTCATACGTCCCACCGGCACCCCGGGGGGAGCGCTGCGGGTGAAGACGGGTGTCGTCTCCGCGCCCAGCTCCGCCGCGTAGATCAGCTCCTCGGGGCTGCGCGCCGACACCAGCATCCGCAGCGGGACGGTGAGGCCGCGCGCCCGGTGGTGCCGGACCATCGACATCAGCGGTACGACGCCGGAGCCGGCCCCGAGCAGCAGCGCGGGCCGGTCACCGGGCCAGGCGAAGAAGCCGCTGAGGGGGCCGCGCACCTCGACCGTGTCACCCGGCCGGGCCACGGTGTGGAACCAGCCCGAGACCTCGCCGTCCGGCACCCGGTCCAGGGTCAGCTCGATGTGGCCGGAGTCGTCCGGCGCCGACGCGATCGAATAGTGGCGCTGCGCCACATAGCCGTCCGGGGCGGTCAGCCGCAGCATCAGGTGCTGGCCCGGCAGATGCCCCGCCCACTCCGGCACCGCCAGCCGGAAGGTGGCCGCGCGCGGCGTCTCGCGCCTGATCCCGGTCAGGGTGGCGGTCTGCCACGTCGCCGCCGTCTCGTGGCCCACGGCGATCCGCCCCGGCACCGCGAACCTGGTCGGGGGAGTCGTCGTCTCAGTCACCGGAGTACCGCTGCTCCTCCCAGGGGTTGCCGCGCGCGTGGTAGCCGTTGCGCTCCCAGAAACCCGGCTCGTCGTGGTCGAGGAGGGTGATGCCCGCGATCCACTTGGCGCTCTTCCAGAAGTAGAGGTGGGGCACGAGCAGCCGCGCCGGGCCGCCGTGCTCCGGCGGCAGTGGCTCGCCGCCGTACTCCCAGACGATCCAGGCCCGCCCGCCGGTGAGGTCGGCGAGCGGCAGGTTCGTGGTGTAGCCGGTGTGGGAGCGGGCGACGGCATGGGTGGCGGACCCATGGGGCCGCACCACATCGAAGAAGGCGTCCAGCGAGACGCCGCTGAACCGCACGCCGAACTTCGACCAGCCCGTCACACAGTGGATGTCACCCGCGTACGCCGACGCGGGCAGTGCGTGTGCGGCGTCCCAGTCCCAGGTGTGCGGGCGCTCCACCAGGCCGTCGATGCGGAAGGACCAGTCGGCGGGGGCGAGGTCGGGGGTGACCTCGGCGGACAGGACGGGCCAGTCGTCGCGCGCGTCGTACTGCCCGGGCGGCAGCCCCGGATTGTGGACGCGCGGACGGCCCGAGAAGCCTCGCGTGACGTTCATGGTTCAACCGTACGCTGTCGTGCCGAGCGCTCCGCCCCTGGTCCGCGCCCCCGTCATTGCGGCCGTGTGAACTCTCGCCGGTCCCGGGAATACCGGGCCCGGCGCCGCTCCTTGCCGATCGGTGCCGGCTCCCGTGCGCCACGGCAGCGCACGGGACGCGTCGGTGACAGCGCGAGGGAAGTGAGGGAACGAGGATGCCCCAGGCGTACGTGGCCAGGACCGTGATCGAGGTGACCGCATGAGCGTCGTGAGCAGCCCGGGCGGCCCCGGCCGGACCACCGCCGGCCTCCCGCACGTCCTCGACGACCCGGCCCTCGCCTCCCTGACCGGCCCGCACGCCCGCTTCGCCGAGCGGCGCGGCCGGGTGCTGCGCTACCCGGTCGACGTCTCGCCCTGGCTGGCGCTGCCCGAGGAACCCGACGCACAGGACTGGGCGGACCTCGCCGCGCTGGCCGGCCCCGGCGGCGAGGTCCCGCTCCCCGGGTTCCGCGGGGCGGTTCCGGAGGGCTGGGAGATCACCTTCCGGGTCGAGGGCGTGCAGTTCGTGGACGACGGCCTCGCCGCCGCACCGGACCCGGAGGCGGTCCGCCTCGGCCCGGCGGACGTCCCCGAGATGCTCGACCTGGTGGCCCGCACCCAACCGGGGCCGTTCCTGCCGCGCACCGTGGAACTCGGCACCTACCTCGGTATACGCCGTGACGGCGCGCTCATCGCCATGGCGGGGGAGCGGCTGCACCCGCCGGGCTGGACCGAGATCAGCGCGGTCTGCACCGATCCCGCCTTCCGCGGCGAGGGCCTGGCCACCCGGCTCGTCCTGGCGGTCGCGCACGGCATCCGGGAGCGCGGGGAGACGCCGTTCCTGCACACCAGCGCCGAGAACGGCACCGCGATCCGGCTGTACGAGTCGCTCGGCTTCCGGCTGCGCCGCCGAACGGCGTTCCTCGCGGCCCGGGTGCCGCAACGGCTGGCGGACGGCCGCGCGGCGGCGCCGGTGCCGTGACCCGGCCGGTGCCTCAGGCCGGCTCCGTCCCGCCCGGCTCTGTCCCGCCCGGCTTCGCGTTGTACCGCTCCAGGTAGGCCGCGAACCGCACCAGGTCCTCCTCCGGCCAGCCCGCGAGCCGCTCCCGGAACGCGGCCCGGCGGCTGCGGGTGACCTGGGCCAGGATCTCCTGGCCGGCCTCCGTCAGATGCAGTACCTGAACCCGGTGGTCCTCCGGGTCCAGGCGGCGCTCGATCAGCCCGGTCCGCTCCAGCGCCGCCACCTGGCGGCTCACCGTGGACTTGTCCAGGGCGTAGTGCGCCGCCAGGTCCGTCGCCCGGCAGCCGCCGCGCTCCTCCAGGTGGCCGAGCAGGGTGTACGACACCAGGGACAGCTCGGGGTGCATGCGGCCCGCCGAGGCGCGGGCCCGGCGGGCGAAGATGGTCATCTCGCGCTGGATCGTCTCCACGGCCGACTCCGCTGCGCTCACGGGAATACCTCCTCCGACGTTGTAGTTGTATAGTACAACTTGGAGTGAAAGTTGTATAAGCCAACCTTTGGAGGATGTGCGCGATGAGGTCACCGGCACTGCGCCACGTGCTCACGCACCTGATCACCCCCCTGCTGATGTGCATCGGCATGGGGCTCGCGTACATGGGGGCGTTCGTCACCCCGGAGCCGAACCACCTGCCGGTCGCCGTCGTCGGCACCGCCCCGAAGGCCAAGGTCTTCGCGCAGACGGTCAAGGACACCGCGGGGGACAAGCTCGACGTCCGTACGGTGGCCGGCCGTGCGGACGCCGTCCGGCTGCTGAAGTCACGTGAGGTGACCGGCGCGTATGTGCCGAGCGCCAAGGCGCCCGAGCTGCTGGTGGCGAGCGCCGCGTCCGACATGGGGGCCACCGCCGTGGAAAAGGTCTTCACGCCGGTCGCCGCGGGGGAAGGCGTCCCGCTGAAGGTCACCGACGTCGCCCAGCCCGTCGCCGACGACCCCACCGGCCAGGGCCTGTTCTTCCTGCTGATCGCGGTCAGCATCGGCTCCTACGCCTCGGTCGCCGCCCTCGGCGCGGCGGGTGCCGCCCTCGCGATGCGGGTGCGGGCCGTGCTCGCGCTCGGCGTCTCCGCGGTGGTCGGCGGCATCGGCGCGCTGCTCGCCGGGCCGGTGTTCCACCTCGCCCACCACGACCTCGCGGGCGTCTGGGGCATGGCCTGGCTGTACTCGGCGGGCATCCTCCTCATCGGCGTCGGCCTGCACACCTTCCTGAAGCGGTGGACCACGCTCACCATGATGGTGCTGTTCGTGATGCTGAACTTCACGAGCTCCGGCGGCCTGTTCCGGCCCGAACTGCAGAACGGCTTCTTCGGCACCCTGCACGCCTTCTGGAACGGCGCGGGCTTCGTCGAGGGCGTCCGCAGCCTGCTCTACTTCGGCAACGACGGCCTCGCCCGCACCGTATGGACCCTCGTCGCCTGGCTCCTGGCCGGCCTTGCGGTGACCGTGATCGCCGCCCTGTACGAGCACACCCGCTGCCCCCAGGCAGCCGTGGCCCTCGGCACCGGGCGGCCGCGGCGGGACGCCGGGACGGAGACGGCGCGGGAAGCCGAGGAGGAGGCCGAGGAGACGGTGGGCGTCTGACCCGCCGAGGCCTGCCGTGCGGCACCCGCCGACCCGGTGGTGACGCACGGCGCCTGGCGGGCCGGTATCCGCCCGAGCGGTCCGGCCCCACAGCCCCTGCCACCCGAGGATGAGCACCGCACCGGGCTCCCTGCCGCTGCCGGCTGCCCCGTCGCCCGGTGATCAGCACCCCACCCGGCCCTCCCTGCCGCGGCCCCCCGCTGCCCGGCGACCATTACCGCCCCCCGGCCCCACACCCCCGCCCGCCCCCTCCTGACCGCGCCGCCCGCTCCGAACTCCGCATGGCCGCAAGACCGTCGTCCGCCGTGCGCTAAAGTGGCCGTCCGGCCGCGGTGATCGCGGCTCCGACGGCGAGGAGGTGAGTCCCATTACCGCTGTGTCGGCTGGGGTGCTCTCTCCTCGTGACGGCGCGGTACACCGGCAGCGGTGACCGCGGGAGCGCCCTGAAGCTCTGCGCTCCCGAAAGGTTCGGCTTCCATGCCCACTCCCGCACCGTTCTCCCCTTCCTCCGCCGTCTCCGCGTTGCGTGCCGCCGGGTGCGTCTTCGCCGAGGACGAGGCCGAGTTGATCCTCGCCACCGCCCGTACGCCCGAGGAGGCGGCCGGCATGGTGGACCGGCGCGCCGCCGGGCTGCCGCTCGAACAGGTCCTCGGCTGGGCCGAGTTCCACGGGCTGCGCGTCACCGTCGAACCGGGTGTCTTCGTGCCCCGCCGCCGTACCGAGTTCCTCGTGGACGAGGCGCTGGCCGCCGTACCGGACGCGGCCGTGGTCGTGGACCTGTGCTGCGGATCCGGCGCGCTCGGCGCGGCCCTGGCCGCCGCCCTGGACGATGCCGAGGTGCACGCCGCCGACGTCGACCCGGCCGCCGTACGCTGTGCCCGCCGCAATCTCGCCCCCTTCCGCGGCCGGGTCCACGAGGGCGACCTGTACGACGCCCTGCCCGCCGGACTGCGCGGCCGGGTGGGCGTCCTGACCGCCAACGTGCCCTACGTGCCCACCGCCGAGGTGGCCCTGCTGCCGGCGGAGGCCCGCGACCACGAGCCGCTGGTCGCGCTGGACGGCGGAGCCGACGGCCTGGACGTGCTGCGCCGGGTGGCCGCCGGGGCCCCCGAGTGGCTCGCCCCCGGCGGCTGCCTGCTGACCGAGACCAGCGAAGACCAGGCGCCGGCCGCCCTGCAGGCCTTCACCCGTGCCGGTCTGACGCCCCGTCTGGCGGTGGACGAGGACCTGTCCGCGCACGTGGTGATCGGGGTACGGCAGCAGGGCTGACGGGAGCCGCCCGGTCTGCGGTGTTCCTCGAGCGCCACCGCGGCGCGCCCGGTGACGTGCGCCCGCCGGGCGCTAGGCCAGTTCCTGGGCCCGGGCGATCAGCAGGGCCACGTCGTCGTGGTTGTCCGGGTGGTGCAGGGTGCGCAGGAGGAGGTCGCAGGCCTCCTCCAGGGGGCGGGCCGGGTCGTCGAGGAGGGACAGCATGAAGGCCAGGCGCTCGTCCAGCGAGTGGCGGCGGGTCTCCACCAGCCCGTCGGTGTAGAACACCAGCTCGTCGCCCGGTGCGAAGTCGACCGTGACGGTGGAGAACTCGACCCCGCCCACCCCCAGCGGCACCCCGGTGGGCAGGTCCAGCAGTTCCGGCGGGTGGCCGGGCCGTACCCGGGCGGGCGGCAGATGGCCGGCGTTGGCGATCCGGCACTGGCGCAGATGCGGGTCGTGGACGGCGTAGACGCAGGTCGCGATGGAGTGGTCCAGCGCCGAGGTGGTCTTGTCCAGGTGTTCGAGCAGCCGGGCCGGGTCGAGGTCGAGGGCGGCCAGGGTGGTCGTCGCGGTCCGCAGCCGGCCCATCGTGGCGGCCGCGCTGATGCCGCTGCCCATCACGTCACCCACGACGAGCGCGGTCTTGCCGCCCTCCAGCGGGATGACGTCGAACCAGTCCCCGCCGACCTCGCTGGTGGCGCCCGCCGGCTGGTAGCGGGAGGCCACCTCCAGTCCGGTGGTCACCGGCGGATGGCTGGGCAGCAGGCTGCGCTGGAGGGTGAGGGCGGTGTTGCGGGCGTTCTGGTACCAGCGCGCGTTGTCGATCTGCACGGCCGCGCGGGCGGCCAGCTCCCTCGCCAGCAGGACGTCGTCCTCGTCGAAGGGCGCCGGATTGCGGGTGCGCTTGAGGTCGAGCGCGCCCAGCACCTCGCCGCGCGCGATCAGCGGCACCGCGAGATACGAGTGCAGGCCCGCGCGGCCGAGCAGGACGGCCGCCTCGGGGGAACGGGCGATGCGCGGCAGGTCGCCGTCCTTGACCTGCGGCACCAGCACCGCCTCGCCGGTGCGCACGCACTCGGTGACCAGCCGGTCGGGCGCGTACCGGGCGATCTGGCCGGGCGGGTCGGCGGCGCACACGGCCTCCGAGCCGTCCGCCGGACGCACCGCGAGGGCCCGGATCACCGCCGCCTCCGACGGGCCCAGCGTGCTCTGCCGGCCCTCGACCACCGCGTCCAGCAGATCGACGGCGGCCACGTCGGCCAGCTCCGGTACGGCGACCTCGGCCAGCTCGCAGGCGGTGCGTTCGAGTTCCAGCGTCGTACCGATCCGGGCGGAGGCGTCCGCGATGACCGCGAGCCGGCGCCGCGCGGCCTCCGCCTCGACCGAGGCCCGGTGCTGCTCGGTGATGTCGACCACCGAGACCGCCACCCCCAGCACGTTGCCCATCGCGTCTTCGAGCCGGTACAGCGAGTGCGCCCAGGTGTGGTCCTCGTCCGGGTCGGCGGGCGTGCGGCCGACCAGCCTGTCGTCGATCACGGGCACTCCGGTCTCCAGCACCCGCCGGGCGCCGGCCTCCACGGACGTGGAGTCCAGCATCGGCAGCACCTCGCGCAGTGTGCGGCCCGCGTGCTCGGCGGCCGGCACCCCGGTGATCTTCTCCAGGGCCGGGTTGACCGAGACGAACCGCAGCTCGGTGTCGAGGACGGCGTATCCGATCGGTGACTGCATCACCATCCGCTCGGACAGCGCCACTTCCTGCTCCAGCCGCCGTACGGTCGACTGGTCGGCGGCGAGCCCGAGCGCGTACACGTCCCCCTGGTCGTCCAGCAACCGCATGTTGCGGAACTCCACCAACCGGGTGCTGCCGTCCTTGCGCCGGATCGGGAAGCCGCCCGCCCAGCTCTCCCCGGTCCGCATCACGTCGGCGAAGAGCTTGCCGACCAGCTGGATGTGCTGTTCGTGCACCATCAGACGGGCGGCGTACTGGCCGAGGGCCTCCTGCGCCGTGTAGCCGAACAGCTCCTCCGCCTGCGGGCTCCACAGGACGATCCGGCCGTCGGTGTCCAGCATCACCGAGGCCACGCCCAGGACGTCGAGCAGACCGCCGGGGCGCGCCGGCTCGCCGTTCTCCATCGCCGGAGACTCGGCTGCACTCATGCCACGCACCGCCTTCGCCCGTCCGCACGGCACGCCGTCCCCCGTGCCGACTCCCCTGGTTCTACCGCGCTCACACCCGACTCTCCGACGCCGTCTACCCTCCACCATCCCTCACTACGGCGGAGGACGTCCGCCGAAGTCGCCGCGCGGGTGCCGCGCGGCGTGCGGGGTCCCCTGCCGAGACCGTACAGCGGGGCCCCGCCGGGCGTGAGAGTTCACGCTCATGTTGCTTCATTGGCCTGTACATGACCACGGCGCCACGCCAGACTGTCCGCCGACCGAGTGCACCCCCGCTGCCGAGGAGTCGGCCATGCCCGCGTCCGCACGGAAACGTTGTCACGCAGTCCTCGCCGGACTCGTCACCCTCGCCACCGCCGCCGTCGTGTCCCTCGCCGCGCCCACACCCGCAGGTGCGGCCGACATCTGGACCGAGACCGGCTCCGACCGCGCCGACCCGCTGACCGAGAGCCAGGGTCTGACCTCGGTCGAGGTCCCCGCGAACAGCCCCAACCACTACACCGGCATCGGCACCATCCCCCTCGGCGTCTCCAGCCGCGGCTGGAACCACGTCGGCGATCCCGACGCCTCCTACGACGGCTACTTCATCGAGCCCTACCAGCGGGACTCCGGCAACTCCAAGATGTTCCGCGTGCGGGCGCCCGGAGGCGCCTGGTCGGAGTACGTCCACACGCTCGGCGCGGGCGAGGCGCTGAACAACTCCTGGGTCGCGATCTCGCCCGACGGGCAGTGGATGCTGTCCGGCGAGTGGGGCACGATGACCCGCCTGCTGGTCTTCCCGACACCGGGCGTCAACGCGTCCACCTCCCCGTCGGCGAACCTCCCGCACGCCTCCACCGTCCGCCTGGACCACGCCGTCCGCGACGTCCAGGGCTGCGACTTCTCCGGCCCCACCACCCTGCTGTGCTCCTCCGACGACCCGGAGGGCAGCCTCTTCGGGGTCACCAAGCCGCTGCTCCAGATCGACCTGTCGGCCGCCCCGAACGGCACCGCCGACGTCTCCGGCCATGTCACCGCGCTGCGCCAGCTGCCGCTGCGCAGTTCCTGCTCCGGCAGCTTCGAGGCGGAGGGCATCGACTACGACCGGCGCAGCGGGGTCCTGCGCGTGATCGTGATCTCGCCCGGCTTCTGCGTGCTCACGGACAGCAAGACGTACAAGTTCTCCCGCGGCTGAGGTGTGTCCGGCGGCCCGTGGTGCTTTCCTGAGGATGGACGCGGTTCGGCGGGGTACCCCGTTCCATCGCAGCGCGGCCACGAAAGGAGCGATCAATGGCAGACACGGAGCGGTCGCATCCGGAAACCGTCACGGTGGAGATCAGCGGATCGAAGGAGGACGCCCGCGTCGTCTTCGAGGCACTGCGGTCGTGCTTCGCCTCCGACCGGGGCGCGGACGAGGATCCCCAGCAGCTCCACGAGACCCGGCCCATGGTGTGGCTCGGGACCTACGACGTCGCGGACGCCCGCGGAACGGGCTGCGCTCCGGTCCACCTGGAAGCGCCCGTCCAGGCGGACGTCCAGGGCGGCTACTGGGCCGTCGACCGGTTCCGCACCACCCTTGACTCGATGTTCACCGTGGAGGAGACCTGCGCGGCCTCCGGCGACCAGGAGCGTGACCTGCACCTGCGCCTGGAAAGCCGCTGATTTCTGCACAGCCCCGAAACAGCGCCCCGGCCGACTCGACGTCGGCCGGGGCGTTCGCCTTGTCGGGGCGAGGGGCGAGGGGCGAGGGGCGAGGGGCGAGGGGCGAGGGGCGAGGGGCGAGGGGCGAGGGGCTTGGGGTGAGGGTCGAGGGTCGAGGGGCGGGGGCGAGGGGCTTGGGGCGAGGGGCGAGGGGTGAGGGTCGACCGGGGTGACCGGATGGCCGGGCGGCGAGGGGGCAGGGGCGGATGCCGGTGCGGCGGGATGCCGGTGCGGCGGGATGCCGGTGCGGCAGGGTGGCGGATGACGGTGCGGCGAGGGTCGGGGGTGGCGGCGGGGGTGACCGTGGCCGGTGTCACCGTCGAGCGGTTGTGCAACTAGTTGCATAAAGCGTCGGGCTTCCTCTACAACAGAGGCGATGACACCGCGCACGGAGGGCCCGATGAGCCGTTACCCGCACCTGATGAGCCCGCTCGACCTGGGCTTCACCACGCTGCCGAACCGCGTCCTGATGGGCTCGATGCACGTCGGCCTGGAAGAGGCCGAGCGCGGCTTCGAGCGGATGGCGGCGTTCTACGCGGCCCGCGCCCGCGGCGGCGTGGGACTCATCGTCACCGGCGGCATCGCCCCCAACGAGGAGGGCCGGCCGTACGAGGGCGGAGCCAAGCTCACCACCGAGGCGGAGGCCGAGCAGCACCGGACCGTCACGGAGGCCGTGCACCGCGAGGGCGGCCGGATCGCGATGCAGATCCTCCACTTCGGCCGGTACGCCTATCACCGCGACCTCGTCGCGCCCAGCCCGCTCCAGGCGCCGATCAGCCCCTTCGCGCCGCGCGAACTCACCGACGCCGACATCGAGCGCACCATCGAGGACTACGCCCGCACCGCCCGCCTGGCCCGGCAGGCCGGCTACGACGGAGTCGAGATCATGGGCTCCGAGGGCTATCTGATCAACGAGTTCACCGCCGCGCCGACCAACCGGCGCACGGACCGCTGGGGCGGCTCGTACGAGAACCGGATGCGGTTCCCCGTCGAGATCGTCAAGCGGGTGCGCGAGGCCGTCGGCGAGGACTTCATCGTCATCTACCGGCTGTCCATGCTGGACCTCGTCCCGGGCGGCTCCTCGCTCGACGAGGTGATCACCCTGGGCAAGGCTGTAGAGGCCGCCGGGGCCACGATCATCAACACCGGCATCGGCTGGCACGAGGCCCGCATCCCCACCATCGCCACCTCCGTGCCCCGCGGCGCCTACACCTGGGTCACCAAGAAGCTCATGGGCGAGGTCTCGGTCCCCCTGGTGACCACCAACCGCATCAACACCCCGGAACTCGCCGAGGAACTGCTGGCCGGCGGCTGCGCGGACATGGTCTCCATGGCCCGCCCGATGCTCGCCGACCCCGACTTCGTCGCCAAGGCCGCCGCCGGCACCCCGGAGGCCATCAACACCTGCATCGGCTGCAACCAGGCCTGCCTCGACCACACCTTCAGCGGCCAGATCACCTCCTGCCTGGTCAACCCGCGCGCCTGCCACGAGACGGAGCTGGTGCTCGCGCCGACCCGGCTGAAGAAGCGGGTCGCCGTCGTCGGCGCCGGACCGGCCGGCCTCGCCTGCGCCGTCTCCGCCGCCGAACGCGGCCACGCCGTCACCCTGTTCGACGCGGCGAGCGAGATCGGCGGCCAGCTCAACATCGCCCGCAAGGTGCCGGGCAAGCAGGAGTTCGACGAGACGCTGCGCTACTTCCGCCACCAGCTCGACGCCCACGGCGTCGACGTACGCCTGGACACCTGGGTCACCCCCGAAACCGTGGCCGGCTACGACGAGGTGGTCGTCGCCACCGGCGTCACCCCGCGCACCCCCGACATCCCCGGCATCGACCACCCCCGCGTCCTGGGCTACCTCGACGTCCTGCGGGACGGCGCCCCCGTCGGCGACCGCGTCGCCGTCCTCGGCGCAGGCGGCATCGGCTTCGACGTCGCCGAGTTCCTCACCGACGGCGGCGACAAGGCGAGCGAGGACCCGGAGGCCTACTTCCGGCAGTGGGGCGTCGACATGGACTACCGGACGCCCGGCGGCCTCGCCGCCCCGCAGCGGCCCGCGCCGCCCCGCCAGGTCCACCTGCTCCAGCGCAAGACCACCAAGGTGGGCGCCGGCCTCGGCAAGACCACCGGCTGGATCCACCGCACCGAACTGAAGCACCGGGGCGTGACCATGGTGCCGGGCGTGCGCTACGACCGGATCGACGACGCCGGCCTGCACATCACCGTCGGCGAGGAGAGCACCGTCCTGGAGGTCGACACCGTGGTCCTCTGCACCGGGCAGGAGCCGCGCCGCGACCTGTACGACGAGCTGGTGGCCGCCGGGGTCCGCGCCCACCTGATCGGCGGTGCGGACGTCGCGGCCGAACTGGACGCCAAGCGCGCCATCAAGCAGGGCACCGAGCTGGCGGCGGGCCTGTAGGGGGCCGGGCGCGCGTCCCTAGGATGAGCCCATGTCACTCCCGCACGCGATCCTCACCGCCCTGCTGGAAAAGCCCTCGTCCGGGCTGGAGCTGACCCGACGCTTCGACAAGTCGATCGGCTACTTCTGGTCCGCGACGCATCAGCAGATCTATCGCGAGCTGGGGAAGCTGGAGGCCGAGGGGTTCATCCGCACGCTGCCGGCCGAACAGCCGGCCCGCGGGCAGAAGAAGAGCTACGAGGTCCTGCCCGCGGGCCGCGCCGAACTGGCCCGCTGGACCGCCGCCGCGCAGGACCCCAGGACCATGCGGGATCCGCTCCTGCTGCGGCTGCGCGCGGCGGCCGTGGTAGGCACCGCCGGCCTGGAGGCCGATCTCCGGCGCCACCTGGAGCTGCACCGGCGGCAGCTGGCCGAGTACCAGGAGATCGAGGAGCGCGACTTCCCGCCGGGCCGGGACGCCCCGGAGGACCGGCTGCGCCACCTGGTCCTGCGGGCGGGCATCGACCTGGAGACCTTCTGGACCCGGTGGCTCACCCACGCCCTGGCGGAGTTCGCCGAACTGCCGGACGCCGACTGAAGGACGCTCAGAGCCGGTACGGCTTCGAGCGGCGGCGCAGGAACCAGCCGGTGGCGACGAGCCCCGCGCCGACCAGGGCTCCGCCGATGCCCAGGGTCAGCGGGCCGTAGTCACGGGCGGCGCCGCCGAGACCGCCCATCACACCCCGCGACGGAGCGGGGCTGGACGTCGCGGAGATCGTCGGCCGCGTGGGCGAGGACACGATCACCGACTGGCTGCCCGCGGTGCTGCCGCTGGAGCAGACCACCACGACGGTGTACGTCCCCGGGCTCACCGACGACCAGGCCGCGGACTGGCTGACCGAGGTGCCGGACAGGGCCACCTGCCGGCCCTGGGAGAAGTTCGCCTGCCGGCTGCTGAGCAGGGCCGCCGTACCCCAGCTGCCGTTGATCTGGGTGCACGCGCTGGTGACCACCGAGACCGTGGAGCCGGTGGTGCTGACAGAGATGCCCGAGGCCGCCGCGGACGGCCCGGCGAGCGCGGCCGGGAGGGCGGCAGCAGCCGCCAGGGTCAGGCCGGAGCGGAGCAGAAGTCGCGAGTTGTGCATGGGCTGGCCTCCGGCGGCACGGTTGGCGGTACGTCCCATGCGCCGCCGAGGGTAGGGAAACGTCCGTGCTGCCTCAACCGCAGCCAACGCGGCCCCGGGGCCGCCCGCACCCGGGAGGGACCCGGTCAGGTGACGGATTCCTCCGTCCGGCGCACGAGGAAGCGCCGGGCCGGTGCGCCGGTCAGCCGCCCGTGGTCACCTTCCGCTCCGCCGACCAGCCGCCCCAGGTGCCGTCCGGCAGCCGCGCCCGCAGCCGTACCCGGTGTTCCTCCCCGGCGGCGGTGCCGGCGTAGAAGCTGTGCCGGGCCCGGCCGCGCGGCGGTGTGCCGCCCCAGACGAGCGAGGTGGCCGCGGTGCCGTCCAGCTGGATCAGGTACTCGGTGATCACGCCGTCCGTGCGCGGCGGGTCCCAGGCCAGGTCGATGTAGCAGGCGCCGCCGGAGCGGTGGGTGGCGGCGGTGAACCCGGTGGGCGCGGTGTTCCGTCCGTCGTCGCTGCCCGGCGTGGTGAGGCGGACCGGCGGGCCGGCGGGGGAGAGGTTGTCGGCGGCGTCCCGGGCCCGGACCGTGAAGACGTACCGGCTGCCGGGGCGCAGACCGGTGACGACGGTGGCGGTCTGGTTCCCGCCCACGCTGTGGATCTTCACACCGCCCTGCCAGACGTCGTACGACACCACGCGCCGGTCGTCCCGGGACGCGCCCCAGGTCAGCTGGACCGCGCGGCTGCTCACCACCCGCCCGTCGGTCGTGGGCGGCCGGGCCGGTGCCGAGCGGTCCACCGCCGCGGCCGGTGTCCGGGCGCGCACCGCCCGGCTCGGCGGGCCGAGACGGCCCGCGGTGTCCCGGGCCCGCACGGTGAAGGCATACATGGTCGACGGCCTGAGCCTGGTGACGTCCACCATGTGCTGCGAACCCGGCACTTCGGCCACCTCTGTGGTGCCGCGATACACCTCGTAGGTGCGGACCCCGGACGTCTCCGGCGCCGCGTTCCACATCACGTGCACGCTGGTGGCGCTGCCCGCCGCCGCGGTGACCCCGGCGGGAGCGCCGGGCACCCGGCCCTCGCCGCCGTCGTCGGCCCGGCTCCAGCCGCAGGACGCCACCAGCAGCAGCGACCCGCACAGCAGCACGAGCGGAACGGGAACGCGTCGCACGGCTCTGCCTCCCCGGACGGCCTCGGCATCACGTAAAGGTACGGACCAATATGGCCCGGCCGGTGCGGCCGCAGCAAGGGGGCCGTGCTGGTGACCGTCCCCGGGCGTTACGTATGCTGAGCCTCCCTACGGCTGAACGACCCCAGAGGGCAGGGGAGTTCATGCCTGTGGCGCGGACACGCTGTCGTCACCGATCCCGCGCCGACGCGGGTGGCCGGGGGGTCCGGGCAGTACGGGCCGGACCCCCCGGCCCCTGTTGCCCCCCTCCGCCCCCGTCTGGCCCCTCTCGCCCACGCTCTTGCCCCTCTCGCCCGCCCTGTCCCCTGACGGGGTGTCAGGACGTGCTCCATCCGGCCCTTTCGCGGCGGCCCCCGTGGCCGCGCGCCCGGACCCGCCGCACAGTGGGCTGGTTCTTCCCCATGCCCCCGACGAGAGGGTCCCCCATCGTGCGTTTCCCGTCGCTGACCCTGGCCGCGGCCGGTGCAGCCCTGCTCGCCCCGGCGGCGCTGCCCGCGCCGGCCGCCGCCGTCCCGCCCCGCGAGCGGCCCGTGGCCCGCGGTGAGGGGACGGTTGCCGCCGCCGACCTGCTGGCCCGGGCAGACACGTGCGCGGAGATCTCCGAGGGCCGCTACCGCACCGACGCCGACGGCCCCGCGACCGTTCCCGTGTGCGGCACCCGCGACGCCGTCTTCTGGAAGGCCGACCTGGACATCGACTGCGACGGCCGGCCCAGCACCCACTGCAACAGCAGCACCGACCCGATGTTCGCCGCCGCGACCGCCTTCCAGCAGTCCGACGGCCGCTACCTGAGCGCCGAGACCCTGCCCTACATCGTGGTCCCGGCGCCGAGCTTCCGCTGGGACTACCGCGCGCACGGCGTACAGGGCGGCTCCGTGGCCGCCGTCGTCCACGGCGACCGGGTGCAGTACGCGGTCGTCGGCGACACCGGCCCGAGCGACATCATCGGCGAGGCCTCCTACGCCACCGCGAGCGGCCTCGGCATCAACCCCGACCCGAGCGTGGGCGGGGTGCCCTCGGACGTGACCTACATCGTCTTCCGCGACTCCCGGATCAGCCCCATCGAGGACCACGCGGCGGCGGTGGCGGAGGGGGAACGGCTGGCCAGGCTCTTCGTCACGGACGACTGACCAGCCCGTCCGGTCCCGGACCCCTCACACCTTCCGGTAGCCGTACGCCTCCGTCGCCGCGGCCTCCACCGCGTCCAGGTCGGCACCCGCCGCGGCGGTGACCACGGCGGCCACCGCACCCTCCAGGAACGGCGCGTCCACCAGGCGCGTGCCGTCCGGCAGTTCGTCGCCCTCTGCGAGCAGCGCCTTCACCGTGAGCACCGCGCTGCCCAGGTCGGTGAGGACCGCCACCCCGGCCCCCCGGTCCACCGAGGCCGCCGCGGCGGAGACCAGCTCGGCGCTGGTGCCGAGTCCGCCGCCCTCCGTGCCGCCCGCCGGGGCCACCGGCACCGCGGCCGCCCCGCCCGCCAGGCCCTTCGCCAGCTCGGCGACCGCGGCGGCCACCCCCGCGCTGTGCGAGACCAGCACGATCCCGACCGGCTTCTCCTCACTCACCGTCCGCCTCCGCCGTGTCGGCCAGCGCGGCGATCAGCAGTGCCGACGAGGTCGCCCCCGGGTCCTGGTGGCCGATGCTGCGCTCGCCCAGGTAGCTGGCGCGGCCCTTGCGGGCCTGCAGCGGCGTGGTGGCCAGCGCGCCCTCCTCGGCGGCGGTCCGCGCGGCGGCGAACCCTGATCCGAGCGCGTCCACGGCCGGCACCAGCGCGTCGATCATGGTCTTGTCGCCGGGTGCCGCCCCGCCGAGCTTCATCACCCCGTCCACGCCTTCGCGCAGCGCCGCGGCCAGCTGCTCCTCGCCGACCTCCGCGGCATCGCCGAGCGCCTTGCCGGTCCGGCGCAGCAGGGTGCCGTACAGCGGTCCGGAGGCACCCCCGACCGTCGAGATCAACTGACGTCCGGCCAGGGTCAGGACGGCCCCCGGGGAGTCCGGCGCCTCCTTCTCCAGGGCGGCCGTCACGGCCGTGAACCCGCGCTGCAGATTGCTGCCGTGGTCGGCGTCCCCGATGGCCGAGTCGAGGGCGGTGAGCCGTTCCGCCTCGCGGTCGACGGACGCGGCGGCCGCCGTCATCCAGCGGCGGAAGAAATCGGCGTCGAGCACTGGAACTCCTTGCGTCATAGGGCTGTTGACCGTGCGGCCGGATCGACGGCCGCCTGCTCCGCCGTATCACATCCCCCAGCGCAGCGCCGGGGTGTTCACCGGCGCGTCCCACAGCCGCAGCAGCTCCTCGTCCGCCTGGCACAGCGTCACCGAGGCGCCCGCCATGTCCAGGGACGTGACGTAGTTGCCGACGAGGGTGCGGGCCACGGGGACACCGCGCTCCCGGAGCACCCGCTGCACCTCGGCGTTGAAGCCGTACAGCTCCAGCAGCGGGGTCGCGCCCATGCCGTTGACCAGGACCAGGACGGGGC
Source organism: Streptomyces cyanogenus (assembly GCF_017526105.1). Classification (NCBI taxonomy): domain Bacteria; kingdom Bacillati; phylum Actinomycetota; class Actinomycetes; order Kitasatosporales; family Streptomycetaceae; genus Streptomyces; species Streptomyces cyanogenus. The sequence continues at coordinate 858,797 of NZ_CP071839.1, read as the reverse complement.
TGCGCGGCGGCATGTCCTCCAGTACGGCGTTCACCGCGAAGTCGGCGATCTCCCCGGAGGTCATCATCGGCCGCCGTTCCCGGCCCGGCTCGCCGTGGATGCCGATGCCCAACTCCAGCTCGCCGTCCGGCAGATCGAAGGTCGGGCTGCCCTTCGCCGGGGTCGTGCAGGCGCTCAGGGCCACGCCGAAGCTGCGGGAGTTCTCGTTGACCTGGCGGCCGACGGCCTCCACGCGCTCCAGGGGCTGTCCCTCGGCCGCGGCGGCGCCCGCGATCTTCTCCACGAACAGCGTCGCGCCGGTACCGCGCCGGCCGGCCGTGTACAGGCTGTCGGTGACCGCGACGTCGTCGTTGACGAGCACCTTGGCGACCTGGATGCCCTCGTCCTCGGCCAGCTCGGCCGCCATGTCGAAGTTCAGCACGTCACCTGTGTAGTTCTTCACGATGAACAGCACGCCCGCCCCGCTGTCCACGGCGGCCGCGGCACGCGCCATCTGGTCCGGCACGGGCGAGGTGAAGACCTCCCCGGGACAGGCGGCGGAGAGCATGCCCGGGCCGACGAACCCGCCGTGCAGCGGCTCGTGCCCGGAGCCGCCGCCCGAGATCAGCGCGACCTGCCCGGCCACGGGGGCGTCGCGGCGGACGATCACCCGGTTGTCCACGTCCACGTTCAGCTCGGGATGCGCGTCCGCCAAGCCGCGCAGCGCGTCCGCCACCACGGTCTCCGGCACGTTGATCAGCATCCGCATGGGTGTCTCCTCGTGAGCTAGCACTTGCCCGCGTGGCCCGCTTCGTCACAGGTCACCGGCATGAAGAGCAGTTATTGACCGTGCCGGCGGCCACCTGATGCGGGTGTCCGCCCATTGCGTCTACTTGGAAGTATCGACCTTGCGGCAGGGAAGGACACCTGTAACCGCACGACCTCACGGTCCGTACTGGATCTCATGCGGAGGGTGGCAGCTGGCAGCGGTCGAGGGGCCTCCGGTCGTCGGCGTTCACGGTGGCGACCAGCGAGGGCAGCGCCGGGGCGCGCCGCCTGGGTGCAGTGCAGCACGGGGGTCCGGAGGCGCTCGACTCCTGGGCGGTGAACGGCTCTTGTACCCGCCGAAGGCTTCGGGCGGCTGTCTCCCCGGGCACCGGCCGGCCCGGCTCGTGCCGGCCGCCACGGCTCCGCATCGGCCGGGCCGACCGGGGAACTCGGTGGTGCGGGACTGACCTGGGGCCGCCGGTCGGCGGAGGAGGTGCCGTTGCCGTGGACGACTGGGAGAGGTGGGACATGCACGACGAGGTAGGGCTGTCATCGCGCGAGCGGCTCGCGCTGTTGCAGATCGAGGCGAACCTCCGGCAGGACCGGCGGTTCGCGCGCCGCATGGGCGCTGTCCGGGACCGGACGTGGCTGCCGGTGTCGGTACTGCTGCTGGCGGGCGCTTCGGCATTCGTCGCCGTCATGGGGATCCGCACCTCGCAGCCCGCCCTGCTGTGGTGCTTCGCGGTGCTCTGGCCGCTGACCCTCTTCCAGGCGTTCCGGCTGCTGTGCCGGGCGTCCCGCCCCCGGGCCCGCTCCGGTACCCGGCCCACCCCGTGGCTGTGAAGCGCGCGGCTGTGAGGCCCTTGGCTGTGGAACTCTCCGCCGTGCGCCGCCCCGGCCGGCACTGAACGGCCGCACGGAACGGGGGCCGGGCGCGCGCCCGGCCCCCGTGGGGGAGCACCCCGTCAGCTCTCCTTGCCACGCCCCGACAGCGCGTCGCGCAACCGGTCGACCAGACCGGCTCCCGGCGCCAGCAACTTGTTGGCCGGGGGAGTGTCCGGTGCCGAGGGGTGCGGACGGGTGGGGGCCATCTTCTTCGCCCGGCGGACCTTGTCGCCGAGGTCCATCAGCGCGTCCGGCGGACAGGCCGCCTCCAGACGCGGGAAGAGGTTCTGCTCCTCGTCCGCCACATGCGACCGGATCTCGGTCATCAGCTCGGTCATGAGCGTGTCGAAGCGGGGATCGTCCGCCTTGCAACGCTCCAGGTCCTTCATGAGCTGCTCGGCCTTGGCGTGGTCCTGGAGTTCCTTGTCGGCCAGGGAGTCCCCGTTGGCCACGTGCTCGCGCACCGCCGGGTACAGGTAGGACTCCTCCGCGACGGAGTGCCGGACCAGCTCCATCGTGGCCTGGTCGCAGAGGGTCTTGCGTTCCGCGGAGCCGGGCGGCAGCGCTTCGATGCGGCCGAAGATCTCCTCGACCTCGCGGTGGTCGGTGGTCAGCTCCTGGATGACGTTTCCGCCGTGACCCATGGTCGTTACCTCCTGCGTCAGACGCGGCGGCCCGTGAGCGGCCGGCCGTCGCCGCGCCGAGTGCCCCGGTCACGGCGCGCTACACGGCCGGCCGGACCCGGTCAGCGCATCGAGTGGCAGGCGGCGGCCGTCCGGCCCGCTCCGGACAGCGCCCACTGCCACCAGTGGTCCAGGGTGTCCGGGGTCAGCGCGTCCGCCGCCACCAGTGCCGGCCAGCTCAGGGCGCGGGCCTGGGCACTCGGCGCCGCCCGCGACCGGGTCGACGGCGGCGTCGAGTGCCCCGGTCACGGCGCGCTACACGGCCGGCCGGACCCGGTCAGCGCATCGAGTGGCAGGCGGCGGCCGTCCGGCCCGCTCCGGACAGCGCCCACTGCCACCAGTGGTCCAGGGTGTCCGGGGTCAGCGCGTCCGCCGCCACCAGTGCCGGCCAGCCCAGGGCACGGGCCTGGGCACTGACCTTGGCGCCGCCCGCGACCGGGTCGACGGCGATCACCGGGGTGCCGGTGCGCAGCGCCAGCACCAGGCCGTGCAGCCGGGTGGTGACGACCAGGTCGAAGCGGCGGAGGAGGGCGAGGAACTGCTCGGCGGTGGCGCACATCCGCCAGTCGTCGGTGGCCAGCCGGGTGTCGGCGGGCACCCGCGCGCAGTCCTTGCCGGCCAGCCAGCCGGTGATCCGCTCGGTCACCTCCGCGTGCCGCCGGCGCTCCCCGTACTCGCCCTGTCCGTGGGAGAGCACCACCCCGGCCACGGGCGGCAGCGGGCCCGCGGGAGCGTCGGCCGCGAGATCCGGCAGGGCCGGGGCGCCGGTGCCGTCGCGGGGCACGACCGTATGGAAACCGGTGACCGCCGGGTCCGCCGGATCGACCACCGAGACTCCGGCCGCGAGTCGCCTCAAGGTTCCGAACCGTGCATGCAGGGCGGCCACTTGGGGCCCGTGCAGCGGACCGCAGACGAAGAGCAGCGTGTCGTACGCCCGTGGGTCCGCCGTCTCCAGCGACAGCCGGCCGGGCCGGAAACCGGGGCTCCACGCCGTGTCGTGGCGGATGCCCGCTCTGGTCAGGGCCGCGGCCATGTGCTGCTGGGCGAGCACGTCCCCGGCGGTCGCCTCACCGTCCCGGAAGCTGAACCAGCCGGTGAGCAGCAGCCGCTGCACGGGACGGCCGGGACCGTGCAGCGCACGCAGCACCGCCGTCGTGACGTCGTGGTGCATGAGCGTCTCCCCTGTGGTAATCGGGGCGCCTGAGTCGCGCGAGTACCCCTGGTTCCGGAGAATAAGAATCCAACGTGTGAAACCAACTGGCAGGGGAACCCAGCTGCCAGTGCCGTCCAGCCAGCGGCGGCCGACCAGGGTGGTCCCGCGCGATCGGCGCGACCTGAGCCCTGTCCCATCCCTCCCCAACGGGCGACGACGTCGACCCGGCGACGCGGCACGCGCACAAAGCCCGCGGCGCGCCTTTCGGGGTGCGCGGACGATCCGTCCGGTACGCGGACGCGTGACGCAGGACGACGAAGGAAGAGCCCCCATGACTGGTGACAAACCGTTCTCCTGGCGGCGCGCCCTCGTGACCGGCGGCGCCGGCTTCCTCGGCTCCCACCTGTGCGAACGGCTGCTGGATTCAGGCGTCGAAGTCGACTGTGCCGACAACCTCGCCTGCGGGCGGCGCGAGAACGTCGCCCAGCTGGAGGACCGGCCCGGCTTCCGCTACGTGCACTGCGACGTCTCCGCCGCCGACTGCGCCGAGCGGCTGGCGGGCCCGTACGACGTGGTCCTCCACTTCGCCTGCCCGGCCTCGCCCGCCGACTACCTGCGCATGCCCCTGGAGACCCTGGACGTCGGCAGCCTCGGCACCCGCAACGCCCTCGCGATCGCCCAACGCGACGGCGCCCGTTTCCTGCTCGCCTCCACCTCGGAGGTGTACGGCGACCCGCTGGTGCACCCGCAGCACGAGGGCTACTGGGGCAACGTGAACCCGGTCGGGCCGCGCAGCGTGTACGACGAGTCCAAGCGGTTCGCCGAGGCCCTGGTGACCGCGCACGCCGGCACCCACGGCACGGACGCCGGGATAGTGCGGCTGTTCAACACCTACGGCCCGCGGATGCGGGCCCACGACGGCCGCGCGGTGCCCACTTTCATCTGCCAGGCCCTCGCCGGCGAGCCGCTGACGGTGACCGGCGACGGCAGCCAGACCCGCTCGCTGTGCTACGTCGACGACACGGTCGACGGCATCCTCCGGGTGGCGGCCAGCAGGGCGGTGCGGCCCGTCAACATCGGCGGCAGCGACGAGATCACCATGGCCGACCTGGCCCGCCGGGTGGTCGCCCTGACCGGCTCCCGGTCCCCGATCGCCTTCATAGACCGGCCCGTCGACGACCCCGGCCGGCGCCGCCCCGACACCACCCTCGCACGTGAACTGCTCGGCTGGTCGCCGCAGGTGCCCTGGGAGGAGGGCCTGAAGCAGACCATCGCCTACTTCGCGGCCCAACCCCCCCAGCCGGCGCCGCACCCGGAGGAATCGGCCCCGCAGTCCTGACCCCCGACCCTCCCCGGCCCTGGAGACAGCGCATGCACGTCCTCGGAATCAACGCACTCTTCCACGACCCCGCCGCCGCCCTCCTCACCGACGGCCGGATCGTGGCGGCGGCGGAGGAGGAGCGGTTCTCCCGCCGCAAGCACGGCAAGCGGCCCGTTCCCTTCTCCGCCTGGGAGCTGCCCGAGCAGTCGGCCCGCTGGTGCCTGGAGCAGGCCGGCCTGACCCCGTCCGACCTGGACGCCGTCGCCTACTCCTACGACCCCGCACTCGCCCGCCCCGCCGACGAGATGGGCCTGCACGACCCCTGGGACCACCTGCGCCAGCAGTACGCCCGCCAGGCACCCGACTTCCTCGCCGAGGCCCTGCCCGGACTCGATCCGGCGAAAGTGAGGTTCGTCCCGCACCACGTGGCGCACGCGGCCTCCGCGGGTCCCGTGTCGCCGTACCCGGACTGCGCCGTCCTCGTCCTGGACGGCCGCGGCGAGTGCGGCTCGCACCTGGCCGGCCGCTACACCAACCGCGAACTGACCGTCCTCGGCACCCAGCGGCTGCCCGACTCCCTCGGCCTGTTCTACGAGGACCTCACCCAGCACCTCGGATTCCTGCGCAGCAGCGACGAGTTCAAGGTCATGGCGCTCGCCTCCTACGGCACCCCGCGCTTCGCCGGCCGGCTGCGCGAGTACGTCCACGCCGCCGACGACGGCGGTTTCCGGGCCCGCCCGGTGCCCTGGGCCGAACTCGTCCCGCCCCGCCCGGCCGGCGGCGCCTGGAACCAGGACCACGCCGACCTCGCGGCCAGCGCCCAGCTCTGCCTGGAGGAGGCCATGCTCGGCATCGCCCGGTGGCTGCGCGAGCGCACCGGCGAGGAGGCGCTCACCATGGCCGGCGGGGTGGCCCTCAACTGCGTGGCCAACACCCGGCTGTGGCGGGAGAGCGGCTTCCGGCACGTGTGGGTGCAGCCCGCCGCCGGCGACGCCGGTACCGCCCTCGGCGCGGCGGCGCATGTCGCCGGGCAGAAGGACACCCTGGAGCCGATGCCGACGGCCGCCCTGGGCCGCGGCTGGAGCGACGCCGAACTGCGCGCGTGGCTGGAGCGTGCGGCCGTACCGTACGAGGAGCCCTCCGACATCGCCGAGACAGCGGCTCAGACGCTGGCCGCCGACGGGATCGTGGCGTGGTTCCAGGGGCGCAGCGAGTACGGGCCACGCGCGCTCGGGCACCGGTCGCTGCTCGCCCACCCCGGCAGGGCGGAGAACCTGGAGCGGCTCAACGCGGTCAAGGGACGCGAGGAGTTCCGGCCGGTCGCGCCCATGGTGCTCGCCGAACGCGCCGGGGAGATCTTCGACGGGCCGCTGCCCAGCCCGCACATGCTGTTCGTGCACGGGGTGGCCGCCGACTGGAAGGCCCGCATCCCGGCCGTGGTGCACGTCGACGGCACGGCCCGCATCCAGACCGTCGACCGCGCGCAGGAGCCGCTGGTGGCCCGGATGATCGAGGGCTTCGAACGGCGCACCGGGCTGCCGGTGGTGGTCAACACCAGCCTGAACACCGCCGGGCGGCCCATGGTCGACGACCCCCGGGACGCCCTGGAGTGCTTCGGCTCGGCACCCGTGGACCTGCTGGTGCTCGGCCCGTTCGCGATCCGCCGCGGGAAGGCGTTCGCATGACCGGCGCGCCCGCCTACACCGTCGTCGTCCCGACGATCGGCCGGCCCTGCCTCGCGGAGTGCCTGCGCGCGCTCGCCGCGGCCGACGGCCATGCGCCGCACGAGGTGGTCGTCGTGGACGACCGGCCCGAGCCCGACGGCGACCTGCCCCTGGAAACGGCCGGGCAACTGCTCGACCGGGTGCGCACCCTGCGCACCGGCGGCAGGGGGCCGGCCGCCGCCCGCAACGCCGGCTGGCAGACCGTCCGTACGCCCTGGACGGTGTTCCTGGACGACGACGTCCAGGTGCTGCCGGACTGGTCCCGGCGGCTCGCCGACGACCTGCGGGCGGCCGGTCCCGAGGTCGGTGGCGTCCAGGGGCGGTTGCGTGTCCCGCTGCCCCTGGACCGCCGGCCCACCGACTGGGAACGCACCACCAAGGGCCTGGAGAACGCCGCCTGGGCCACCGCCGACATGGCGTACCGCACCGAGGCGCTCAAGCGGACCGGCGGCTTCGACGAACGCTTCCCGCGCGCCTTCCGCGAGGACGCCGACCTGGCCCTGCGGGTGCAGCGGGCGGGCTGGGAGCTGGTGCGGGGCGCCCGCGTCACCCGGCACCCGGTCCGTCCGGCGCACTGGTGGGCCTCGCTGCCGGCGCAGCGCGGCAACGCCGACGACGCCCTGATGAACCGGCTGCACGGGCGTGACTGGTGGGACCGCGCGCAGGCGCCCCGCGGCCGGCTGCCCCGGCATCTGGCGGTCACCGGCGCGGCCCTCGCCGCAGCCGGCTGCGCGCTGGCCGGGCGGCGCCGGGCCGCGAGCGCCTGCGCGGTCCTGTGGACGCTGGGCACGGCCGAGTTCGCGCTCGCCCGGATCCTGCCCGGCCCGCGCACCGCCCGCGAGATCGCCGGGATGCTCGGCACCAGCGTGCTCATCCCGCCGCTCGCCGTCCGGCACTGGCTGCGCGGTGTCGTCCGCCACCGGCACGCCGAGCCGCTGGGAGGTGCCGAGTGAGCAGGCTGTCCGCCGTTCTGTTCGACCGCGACGGCACCCTCGTGGTGGACGTGCCGTACAACGGCGACCCCGACCGGGTCCGGCTGCTGCCGGGCGCCGCCGCGGCCGTCGCGCTGGCCCGCGCCCACGGCCTGGCCACCGGCGTGGTGAGCAACCAGTCCGGCATCGGCCGCGGGCTGCTTACCACCGAGCAGGTGCTCCGCGTCAACGAACGCGCCGACGAGCTGCTGGGCGGCCTGGACACCTGGGTGTTCTGCCCGCACGCCCCGGACGCCGGCTGCGCCTGCCGCAAGCCCCGCCCCGGCCTCGTCCGCATGGCCGCCGAACGGCTGGGCGTGCCGCCCGCCGAATGCCTGGTGATCGGCGACATCGCCGCCGACGTCCTGGCCGCCCGCGCGGCCGGCGCCCGGGGCGTCCTGGTCCCGAACGCGGCCACCGCCCCGGCGGAGGTGGAACGTTTCGCCACGGAGAGTGCCCCCGATCTCCTCACCGCCGTCCGCGCGGCCCTGACCGAGGCGGGCGTCTCCCCGGCGGGCAGGCGCGCCTCCGGTCCGCGCACGGAGTCTCCCGCCCGGCCACGGCAGACCCCGACGCGATCGGCTCCGGCGGACGCCGGGGCTCCGCATCGGGCGCCGTCCGCCACCCCCGGCGCCGTGGCCCACGAGCGGGCGCCGTGCGCCGTGCCGGACGCCGCCGGACCGGTGGGGAGGTGGCCGGCGTGAAATCACTCGTCGTCCGGCTCGACAGTTTCGGTGACGTGCTGCTCGCCGGTCCCGCCGTGCGTGCCGTCGCCGCGCGTTCCTCGCACGTCACCCTGCTCTGCGGTCCCCGGGGCGCGGACGCCGCCCGCCTGCTGCCGGGGGTCGACGAGGTGCTGGTGTGGGAGGCGCCGTGGGAGGGCTTCGACCCGCCTCCGGTCCGTCCGGCGGACATCGACGGGCTGGTGGGGCGGCTGCGCGCCGGGGCCTACGACACCGCGCTCGTCCTGACGTCGTTCCACCAGAGCCCGCTGCCCACGGCCCTGCTGCTCCGGCTCGCCGGGGTCGGCCGGATCGGGGCCGACAGCGTCGACCATCCCGGCCGGCTGCTCGACGTACGCCACCGGCGGCTGGCGGGCCGGCACGAGGCCGAGGCGGCCCTGGACACCGCCGCCGCCCTGGGCTTCCCGGCTCCGCCCGGGGACGACGGCCGGCTGCGCGTGCTGCCGCCCCCGGACACCGGCAGCCTCACCGGCAACGGCCCCTACGTCGTCCTGCACCCCGGCGCCAGCGCCCCCGCCCGCGCCTGGAGCCCGCACCGCTGCGCCGAGGCGGTCGCACTGCTCACCGACGCCGGGCACCGCGTCGTCGTCACCGGCGGCCCTGAGGAGACCGGCCTCACCCGCGAGGTCAGCGGCGGCCTGGCCGTGGACCTCGGCGGCCGGACATCCCCCCGCACCCTCGCCGGAGTACTGCGCATGGCCGACGTCGTGATCAGCGCCAACACCGGCCCCGCCCACCTCGCCGCCGCCGTCGGCACCCCGGTCGTCTCGCTGTTCGCCCCCGTCGTACCGGCCGAGCGCTGGGCCCCGTACGGCGTCCCCGTCATCCTGCTCGGCGACCAGTCGGCGCCGTGCGCGGACACCCGGGCCCTCACCTGCCCGGTGCCCGGCCACCCCTGCCTGGACGAGGTCACCGGACAGGACGTGGTGCGCGCGGTGCACAAGCTCATACAGGAGCGACAGCCATGAACATCCTCGTCTGGCACGTGCACGGATCCTGGCTCACCGCCTTCGTGCAGGGCCCCCACACCTACCTGGTCCCGGTCACCGACGACCGCGGACCCGACGGCCTCGGCCGAGCCGTGACCTGGGACTGGCCCGAGTCCGTGCAGGAACGCACCCCCAAGGAGCTGTGGGACTGCGACATCGACCTGATGGTGCTGCAACGCCCGCACGAACTCGACCTCGCCCTGCGCTGGACCGGCCGCCGGCCCGGCGTGGACGTGCCCGCCGTGTACGTCGAGCACAACAGCCCCGACGAGTCGCCCGAGCGGCAACTCCACCCGCTGGCCCGGCAGTCCGGGATCCCCGTCGTGCACGTCACCCACTTCAACCGGCTGATGTGGGACAACGGCCAGGCCCCGACCGAGGTCGTCGAGCACGGCATCATCGACCCCGGCGCGCTCTACACCGGCACCGAGCGGCGCGCGGCCGTCGTGGTCAACGAGCCCGTGCGCAGGGGCCGTACCACCGGCACCGACCTGCTGCCCCGGTTCGCCCGGTCCGCGCCCCTGGACGTCTTCGGGATGCGCACCGAAGGTCTCGCCGAGCACCTCGGCCTGCCCCCCGAGCGGTGCCGCACCCGGGACCTGCCGCAGCACGAACTGCACCGGGAGATGGCCCGCTGCCGCGTCTACGTGCACCCCGTGCGCTGGACCTCGCTCGGGCTGTCCTTGCTGGAGGCCATGTTCCTGGGCATGCCCGTGGTCGCCCTGGACACCACGGAGGTCCGGGAGGCGATACCCGACGGCGCCGGGGTGGTCTCGAACCGCCTCGACGTCCTGGAGGACGCCGTACGGGCCTTCCTCGCCGAACCCGAGCGGGCCCGCCGCGCCGGCGCGGCGGCCCGGGCCGCGGCCCAGGCCCGCTACGGAGAGCGGCGCTTCCTCGACGACTGGGAGCGCCTGATCAAGGAGGTCACCCGATGAGCCGCATTCCGCACACGGCCGGGCGCGTCGCCATGGTCTCCGAGCACGCCAGCCCGCTGGCCGCGCTCGGCGGACCGGACGCGGGCGGCCAGAACGTGTACGTGGCGCAGGTCGCCCGGCAGCTCGCCAGGAAGGGATACCGGGTCACGGTGTACACCCGGCGGGACTCGGCGGGCCTGCCGGACCGGGTGACCCTCATCGACGGCGTACAGGTGGTGCACGTGCCCGCCGGACCGCCCGCGCCCGTCCCCAAGGACGAACTCCTTCCCCACATGACCGAGTTCGGGCACTTCCTGGCCCGGCAGTGGGCCGAGAGCCCACCCGACGTGGTGCACGCCCACTTCTGGATGTCGGGCCTGGCCGCCCTGGCCGGCGCGCGCGACCTCGGCATCCCCGTCGTGCAGACCTACCACGCGCTGGGCACGGTGAAGAAGCGCTACCAGGGCGACGCCGACACCAGCCCGCCGCAGCGCCTCGCCATCGAGGAGGCCATCGGCCACGAGTGCGCCCGGATCATCGCCACCTGCAGCGACGAGGTCGCCGAACTGAAGGCCATGGGGCTGCCCGAGGACCGGATCAGCGTCGTCCCCTGCGGCGTCGACCCCGACCAGTTCACCCCGGGCGCCCGCACCCGACCGCCCGGCGCCCGCAGGCGGCTGCTGGCCGTCGGCCGGCTCGTGCCCCGCAAGGGCTTCGACCGCGCCATCCGCGCCCTGGCCGGCGTCCCCGACGCCGAACTCCTCGTCGCCGGCGGCCCCGAGGCCGACCTGCTCGGCACCGAGCCCGAGGCCGCACGCCTCTACGGCATCGCCGGCGAGTACGGCGTCTCGGACCGGGTCACCCTGCTCGGCGGGGTCAGCCGGGCCCGGATGCCGCGGCTGATGTCCAGCGCCGACCTGGTGCTGTCGCTGCCCCGGTACGAGCCCTTCGGCATCGTCCCGCTGGAGGCCATGGCCTGCGCCACGCCGGTCGTCGCCACCGCCGTCGGTGGCCAGCTCGACACAGTCGTGGACGGCACCACGGGTGTCCTGGTCCCGGCCGACGACGACCACGACCTCGGCGCGGTCGTCCGCGCCCTCCTCGCCGACCCCGACCGGCTCGCCCGGTACGGAGCCGCCGGCCGCTCCCGGGTGCTCAGCCACTACACCTGGGACCGGGTGGCCGACGGCGTGGCCGGGGTGTACGGCGCCGTGTCCTCGATCCACTCGCTCTCGGGAGTCGTCCGATGAACACCGTCACCGACACCACGCACTGCGACGACCTCGCCAAGGCCCTGGAGGCGTTCCGCGAGCACGGTCCGCTCATCGAGCGCTGGGGCACCGAACTCGCCCGGCGGCTGGGCTCCGGCGCCCGGCTGCTCGTCGCCGGCAACGGCGGCAGCGCCGCCCAGGCGCAGCACCTCACCGCCGAACTCGTCGGCCGCTACCGCGACGACCGACCGCCGTTCTCCGCGGTCGCCCTGCACGCCGACACCTCCTCCACCACCGCGATCGCCAACGACTACGGCGTCCAGGAGGTGTTCGCCCGGCAGACCGCCGCCCACGGCCGCCCCGGAGACGTGCTCCTGCTGCTGTCCACCAGCGGCGCAAGCGCCAACCTGCTGTCCGCCGCCGACCGCGCGCACCGCCTCGGCATGACGGTGTGGGCGCTGACCGGCCGGGCCCCCAACCCGCTGCAGCTCGGCGCGGACGAGGCGCTGTGCGTCGACGCCCCCGTCACCGCCACCGTGCAGGAACTCCACCTGGTCGCCGTGCACATGCTCTGCGAGGCCTTCGACCAGGCGGTCGAGCGCGGCGAGGCCGGCCACCGGGCCGACGAGGGCGGCAAGCCGGGTGCCGACGGCAAGCCGGGCGTCGTCGGGCGGCTCGTCGGCCGGGCCCGCACGGTCGGCCGTACCGCGACCGGCGCGCCCGTGGCCCCGAGGAAGGGACACGCATGACCACCGCACCGACGCCCCTGGTCGTCGTGGGCGACGCCCTGCTCGACCACGACCTGTGCGGCCGGGCCGAGCGGCTCGCCCCGGACGCGCCCGTTCCCGTCGTCCACGGCACCCGGCGCAGCTCCCGCCCCGGCGGTGCCGCCCTCGCCGCCTGCCTCGCGGCCGCCGACGGACGGCCCGTCACCCTGGTCACCGCCCTGGGCTCCGACGCCGCCAGCGACACCCTGCGGGAGCTGCTGGCCGACCGGGTCGGCCTGGTCGAGGTGCCGCTGGAGGGCAGCCTGAGCAGCAAGACCCGGGTGCTGGCCGGGGACCGGCCGCTGCTCCGCCTCGACGACGGCGAGGGCCGCGCCCGCGAGGCGACCCAGGAGGCGGTGTCCACGATCGCGGCGGCCGACGGCATCCTCGTCGCCGACTACGGCCGCGGCACCGCCGACGTCCTGCGGGACGCCCTGACCCACGCGACGGCACCCGTCGTCTGGGACCCGCACGTGCGCGGCCGGCCCCCCGTCCCCGGCGTCCGCCTGGCCACCCCCTCCGCCCAGGAGGCCCGCGCCTTCGCCCGGCAGCTGTCCGACGGCGACTCAGGTGACGCGGCCGGCCTGCGCACCGCCGCCCGGGACGCCCGCGCCCTCGTCGCGGCCTGGCGGGCCCAGGCCGTCGCGGTGACCCTCGGCGAACGCGGCGCCCTGCTCTCGCACGGCGAGACACCGCTGCTCGTGCCCACCCCGGCCGCCGCCACCGGCGACCCCTGCGGCGCGGGCGACCGGTTCGCCGCTGCCGCCGCCGGCCTGATCGCCGACGGGGCCCTCACCGAGGCCGCCGTACAGGCCGCCGTGCACGCCGCCACCCGGTACGTCGCCGAAGGCGGCGCCCGCGCGGTCGCCGTCGCCGACGAGCCGGAGACCGTCGCGCAGCCGCCGGCCGACGGCGACACCACCGCCGACGCCGTGCGCACCGCCGCCCGGGTCCGGGCCGCCGGCGGCACCGTCGTCGCCGCGGGCGGCTGCTTCGACCTGCTGCACGCCGGGCACGTCGCCCTGCTCCAGGCCGCCCGCCGGGCCGGCGACTGCCTCGTCGTGTGCGTCAACTCCGACGACTCGGTACGCCGCCGCAAGGGCGACGGCCGTCCCCTCGTCCCGGCCGCCGACCGGGTACGGGTACTGCGCGCCCTCGAATGCGTCGACGCCGTCGCCGTGTTCGACGAGGACACACCCGAACGCATCCTGGGCGAACTCCGCCCGCACATCTGGGCCAAGGGCGGCGACTACGCCCGGACCGAGCTGCCCGAACAGCCCCTGGTGGAGAGCTGGGGCGGCCAGGTCCTGCTGCTGCCCTACCTGGACGGCCGCTCCACCACCGGCCTCGCCCGGCGAGCGGCCCTGGCCCCCACCCCGACCGGAGGACGCACGAGGTGACCTCCCGCGACGGCGCGACGCAGGAGGTGGTCCCTCGCGACCGCGTGACAGATGAGGTGACCTCCCGCGACGGCACGACAGATGAGCCGACCTCCAGTGACCAAGCGGCGCAGGAGGTGGCCTCTCGCGGCCGCGCGGCGCAGGAGGTGGCCTCTCGTGACGGCGCGGCACATGAGACCACCCCCCGCGGCCGCGCGACGCGCGAGGTGACCACCGCCGACCAGCGGACCGAGCACGCTCCGCGGGTCCTGGTCCTGCGTGCGCTGGGTCTCGGCGATCTGCTGGCCGGCGTGCCCGCGCTGCGCGGTGTCCGCCGGGCCTTCCCCGGTCACCAGGTCGTGCTCGCCCAGCCGCCGGGCCTCGCCGAACTCGCCCTGTCCACCGGGGCCGTCGACACCGTGTTCCCGGCCGAGGCGCCGGACCGCGCGGTGCCCGACCTCGCCCACTGGCCGGGGCCGCCCCCCGACGTGGCGATCGACCTGCACGGCAACGGCCCCGAGAGCCGCGACGCCCTCGCCGCCCTGCACCCGCGCCGGCTGCTCGCCCACGCCTGCCCGGACGGCCCGCCGTGGCGGGGACAGCTCAACGAACGCGACCGCTGGTGCGCCTTCCTGCACGACCACGGCATCCCCGCCGACCCTCTGGACCTGAGGCTTCCCCCGCCCGTCACCCCGTCCCCGGCCCCCGGCGCGGTCGTGGTGCACCCCGGCGCGGCCTCGGGCTCCCGCCGCTGGCCGACGGAGCGGTTCGCCGCCGTCGTACGGTGTCTGCGCGCCGCCGGGCACCGGGTGGTCCTCACCGGTGGCCCCGGCGAGGACGCCCTGGTCCGCTTGGTCGCCGAACGCAGCGGCCGGCGCGGCGGTGACGTGCTGACCGGCGGGCTGCCGTTCGGGCAGCTGTCCGCGCTGGTCGCCGAGGCGTCCCTGGTGCTGAGCGGCGACACCGGCCTCGCCCATCTCGCGGTGGCCCACGGCACCCGCTCCGTCACCCTGTTCGGACCGGTCTCCCCGCGCCTGTGGGGCCCGCCGCCGAGCCCCGACCACCTCGCCCTGTGGAAACCCGGCCCGCCCGGCGACCCGCACGGCCGCACCCCCGACGCCCGGCTGCTGCGCATCCGCACCGGCGAGGTCGCCGCGGCCTGCCTGATGCTCCTGCGGGACGACCGCGACCGGCCGCGGCCGAGCGGACCGGAGGTGGCGCATGTCCACTGAGCACGCCCCCGGCCGCGTCCGCCGGCCCTCCGCCCCGGGCGATCCCCGCGTCACCGTCGCCGTCATCACCCGCGACCGCAGCGAAAGCCTGCTGCGCACCCTGGACGCGCTGGCCGCGCTGCCCGAGCGGCCGCCGGTCATCGTGGTCGACAACTCCCGCGACGACACCACCTGCCGGGCCGTCGCCGGCCACCCGGCGATCACCCGGCTGCTGCGGGCCGCCGCCAACACCGGCGCCCTCGGCCGCAACCTGGCCGTCCAGCACGCCCGCACCCCCTACGTCGCCTTCAGCGACGACGACTCCTGGTGGGAACCCGGCAGCCTCGCCCGGGCCGCCGACCTCCTCGACCGGCACCCCCGGCTGGGCCTGCTCGCCGCCCGCACCCTGGTCGGCGAGGAAGCCGCCGAGGACCCCCTCAACGCCGTACTCGCCGCCTCCCCGCTGCGGCCCGAGCCGGACCTGCCCGGCCGCCCGGTGCTCGGCTTCCTCGGCTGCGCCTGCGTGGTCCGCCGGGAGGCCTTCCTGAGCGCCGGCGGCTACCACCCGCTGCTCTTCTTCGGCGGCGAGGAGACCCTGCTCGCCTACGACCTCGCCGCCGCCGGCTGGGGCGTCGCCTACGAGCCCGCCCTGCGCGCCCGCCACCACCCCGAGGACCACGGCCGCACCGGCCGCTCCTTCCTCGTCCGGCGCAACCACGTGCTCACCACCTGCCTGCGCCGCCCCTGGCCGGTCGTCCTGCGCGCCTTCGCCGACCTCGCGCTGGCCGCCGCGGCCGGCCGGCCCGGCGCGCGCCGCGCCCTCAAGGAGAGCCTCGCCCGGTTCCCGGCCGCCCTCGCCCGCCGCCGGACCCTGCCCCCGCACGTCGAGGACGCCGCCCGGCTGCTCGACCGGGAGGCGTCCGGACGCCCGGAGGGGGGCGCCGCCCGATGACCAGGCCCGCCCCCGGGATCCGTACCCGGACCGGCTCCGACGACCGGACGACCGTCGTCCTGATCACCCACAACCGCCGCGCCGAACTGCTGCGCACCCTCGCCCTGCTGCGCCGGCTGCCCGAACACCCGCCCGTGATCGTCACCGACAACGCCTCCACCGACGGCACCGCCGAGGCCGTCGCCCGGCACTTCCCCGAAATGACCCTGCTGCGCCCCGGCCGCAACCTCGGCGCGATCGGCCGCAACCTGGCCGTCCAGCGGGTGCGCACGCCCTACGTCGCCTTCTGCGACGACGACACCTGGTGGGAGCCCGGCAGCCTGCGCCGGGCCGCCGACCTGCTGGACGCCCGGCCCCGGCTCGCGGCCGTCACCGCGCGGATCCTCGTGGAACCGGAGGGCACCGAGGACCCGGTCGTGCGTGAGCTGCGCGAGTCCCCGCTGTCCGGCCCCGACTGGCTCCCCGGACCCGCTCTCGGGTCCTTCCTCGCCGCCGCCACCGTGCTGCGTACCGAGGCCTTCCGCGCGGGCGGCGGCTTCCACCCCGGTCTGTGGCTCGGGGGCGAGGAGGAACTGCTCGCCTGCGACCTGCTGCGCCAGGGCTGGTGGCTCGCCTACGCCGAGGAACTCACCGTCCACCACCACGCGTCCCGGCTGCGCGACAGCACGGCCCGCCGGATCCTCGGGCTGCGCAACACCCTGTGGTTCACCTGGCTGCGCCGCCCGCTGCTGCCGGCGCTGCGCCGCACCGGGCACCTCATCCGTACCGTGCCCCGGGACGCGGCCTCCGCCCGCGCGTTCGCCCACGCCACCGCCGGCCTGCCGTGGGTGCTGCGCCAGCGCGACCCCGTACCGCCGGAGCTGGAACGCCGGCTCGCCACGCTGGAGCGGGCCCGCAGGGACTCACCCGCGCGGCGGTACATCGGCTGACCGGGAGGGCGCCACGCTCACCCGCCCGGCGGTACGTCCGCTGACCGGGAGGGCGCCACGGCTCACCCGCCCGGCGGAACGCCGGCCGACCGCGAGGACGCCACGACACGCCCAGGAGACGTCGTTGCATCCGGGATCCGGGCGGGGGCACAGTGAGGTCCCGGTCAAGAAGCGGCCGGCCGAGCTCCTTCCTCCCCGCCCAGGAAGCGCGTGCCCCCATGGAATCCGGTCCGCCGTCCCCTGCCCGTGTCCGCCCCGGCGGCCCGGCCCCACTGCTCCTGCAGACCGTCCACGAGCACCGCACCGGGCTCGGCGGCATCAGCGTCCTGAAGGCCCGGGGCACGGTCGACGCCGCCAACGCCCGGCGGTTCTGCGAGGCCCTCGCCGAGCACATCGCCCTCGCCGACCAGGCCGCGGAGCACCCCCTGCTGGACCTGAGCGAGGTGTACCTCGCCTGCGCCGACGCGGTGCGCTCCCTGGACCGGGCGACCGGGCCCCTCGCCCGCTCCGGCCGCGCCCTGTCCGTCGTACAGCCCCGGCCGCACGTGCGGGAGGCGCTGGCCTCGGCCGGTCTGCCGGGGATCCGGGTGCACGCGTCCCTGGCCTGCGCGCTGGACGCCCTGACGGCCGGCGAACCGGCCGGCGGTCCGGGACAGCGGCCGTGGCGGCCCGCCGCCCCCGTCCGGCGCGGTGCACGGCGCGGTTGAGGGCCGGGAACCTGCCGTGCAAGGTGGTGCCACGGTCGGGAAGAGGCCGATCGGCAACTGTGGCACGTCCAGTCTGGGTGATGCGATGAAACCTTCTTCCGGCCGCCCGGCCGCCCCGGCTCCCCTCGTCATCGAGTCCTCCGTCGTCGAGGGACTGCCCGCCGAAGGCGCCCTGCTGCTGCGCATGTCGGGAACCCTCGACGCCCAGGGCGCCGAGGCCTGGTCGGAGGAACTGCGCGGCCACCTGGAACAGGCGGACAGCGCCGGACTGCGCCCCGTGCTCGACATGGCGCACGTCCAGCTCGGCGGCGCCGCCGTGCTCCGCACGCTCAGCGAGACCACCCGGGCCCGCACCGGACGCCCGGACCTGATCATCGTCCGCGCCCGGCCCGGCGTCCGCGAGGCCGTGCACCTGGCCCGCCTCGACGGCGTCCGGCTCTACGCCACCCTCGACGAGGCGGTGCGCGAGCTGGCCCGCGCCGCCTCCCGGGTGGAGGAGCTGCCCGCCTGGCACTCCCAGATGGCGGACCCGCTGCGGCCCTCGTACGAGGACCTGTACAAGGAGGTCCGCGCCCTGCGGGCCCGGGTGCGTACGGCGCCGGTGATCGGCATGGCGCAGGGCACGCTCATGGTCCGCTACGGCCTGCCGGACTCCGGCAGTGCCTTCCGGGCGCTGCGCGAAGCCTCGCAGCGGTTCAACGTGCCGCTGCGCGTCCTGGTCTCGGCCGTGGTGGCGGCCCGGCCCCCGGACGGCGAGGTGTGGTTCCCGGGCCGCCGCTCGCTGCCGGTGCCGCAGCTGCGGATCCTGGGCCGGAACGGCCGGGACCCCCGCAACCGGCGGCAGATGATCGACGCCGTGCTGCACGAGGCACTGGCCGTCGGCCGGGCACCCGCCGGATACGTGCAGTTCGTGGACCCGGCCGTGCACACCCTGATGCTGGAGACCCACCACGGCTGTGCGGAAACGTTCCTCGACCACCTCGTGCGCGGCCGGGGCGACGGCACGGCCGACGCGGCGGCCCGCGCCCGGGGCCGTCAGGTGAGCGTGCCCGACGTCGCCGCCGACCCGCAGCTCTCCGACGACTGCCGGCACGCCCTGCTGGCCACCGGCACCCACGCCGTGCAGAGCGTCCCGGTGCTCTCCTCCGCCGGCTCGTGCACCGGCGTGATCACCCTGCACTGGCCAGCCGCCGGCCACCGGCCGACCGCGGCGCAGGCCGAGGCGTTCGCCCTGCTGGCCGCGGACACCTCGGCCTGGCTGAGCTGGTACCACCGCTCGGTGCTCCTCGACGCCCTGGAACACCTCCACCGGGCGCTGACCCGCCCCGTGTCCTGAGCCGTCCGCGGACGGCGTGCGTCACCCGCGCGGCCCTGGGAACCCGGACCCCGCACGGAACACGCACCACCGGAGGGAGTCCGGCGCATGAGCAATCCGCAGCAGCCCGAACAGCGGCGCAGTGACAAGGGCGGCGCCACCCCGCAGGACAGCGGCGAGCTGAAGGCCCGCCAGCAGGGCGGCCGTGACGCGGGCGCGCGCCCGCACGGCACGGACAAGGGCGCCAAGGGCGGGGGAGAGGGCGGCGGGGTGCCGCCGGCGCAGCAGCCCGACCACCCCTGACCCCGTACGGTCCGCACGGTTGAACGGCCCCCAGCGGGCCGTTCGGCACGTCCGGGCACGGGCAGGCGTTACGCTCCGGGGTATGCGGATCTCCGTCTCCTCCGACATGGACGAGCCCGTGGCCCGGCTCCTGGTCGCGGAGCTGCGCCGGCGGGGCCACGACGTCCGGGAGCACGGCGCGCTGCGGCCCGGCGCCGACGCGCAGTGGGCGGCCTGTTCCGAGGCCGCCGCGCGGGAGGTGGCCGACGGCACGGCCGACCAGGCGGTGGTGTGCTGCTGGACCGGCACCGGCGCGTCCATCGCGGCCAACAAGGTGCCGGGCGTGCGCGCCGCCCTGTGCACGGACGCCGCCACGGCCGACGGCGCGCGCCGCTGGAACGACGCCAACGTCCTCGCGCTCAGCCTCCGGCTGACCTCCGAGCCCGTGCTCAGGGAGATCCTCGACGCCTGGTTCCGGGCCGAGCCCAGCCAGGATCCGGAGGACCGGCAGAACGTGGCCCGCGTCGGCCGCCTGGACGCCGCCCGGACGACTGCCTGAGTCCGGGGCGTCCGGCGGGCCGGCGCGGGCCGGGTGCCGGAGGCGGTGGGGCCGGGGCCTTCAGTGGGCGCCGAGTCCGCCGCCGCCGAAGGAACCGCTGGAGCCCTTGCTCCAGCGCGGACGCTCCTGCGACTCGCTCGGCTTGCTGTCCATGTTGCTCAGCTCGTACGGGGTGAGCGGGCGGTCGCCCTTGGCGATCCGGGGAATCTCCGCGGACTCCCTGTTCTGCCGGATCTCGCGCACCGGGCCGTCCGGTGGCAGCTTGGGCTGTTCCTCGGGGCGCGGGCGCGGGGACTCGTTGGACCTGACGCGGGAGGTCATCCAGAAGCCGCCGGCGAGCAGCGCGAGCACGCCTACGGCCACGATGAACAGGAAGAGGCTCATCAGGCCGCTCGCGGCGGCCAGCTGCATCGATGCGGTGTCCATAGAACATGGATACCCCTCCCAGAACGGGACCAACCAGGACACTGTGGGTCATGGTGGGGGCAGGGGTGGCCGCGTCACCGTGTTTGCCGCCGCCCGCCACGGCTACCCGCAGGGTGTGACATCGCGGACTTCGCAGCAGCAGCTCTACCGGTTCCTGGAGGACCGTTTCACCTGTGCCCAGGCGTGCACCGAGTGCGCCCGGGCCTGCGCCGTGCGTGCGAGCCTCGTCGACCCGGACGGCACCGAGCACCAGGAGCGGGTGCGCCGGCTGGGCATCATGTGTGCCGAGGTGTGCGACGCGACCTGCCGGGTGCTGTGCGAGGAGGGCCGGCAGGACGAGGAGGCGATCCGGGTCAGGGTCGACTGGTGCCGCTCGGTGTGCCTGGAGTGCGCCCGCGCCTTCGACGAGCATCCCGGCGCCGAATCGGCCGCGGACTCCTGCCGGGCCTGCGCCGCCGCCTGCGCCGACTTCCTGGAGACGCTCGGCTGAGGACCCGTACCCGAATTGACCCGGGCCCCGGCATTCCCAATTTCTGAAACACGTTCTACGGTGTGCGCCGTCAGGACCGCCCTTGGGGAGCCTGGAGGCGCCGTGCACCTCGACCACACGCCCGAGCAGCAGCGGCTGCGCACCGAGCTGCGCGCCTACTTCGCCGAGCTGGTTCCGGACAACGCCTACGCCCGGTACGCCGACCCGGCCGCGCAGAAGCGGTTCTACCGCGAGACCATCCGCCGCCTCGGCACGGACGGCTGGCTCGGCGTCGGCTGGCCCGAGGAGTACGGCGGGCGCGGGATGACGGCGATGGAGCAGTTCATCTTCTTCGACGAGGCCGCGCAGGCCGGCGTACCCCTGCCGCTGATGGCGCTGAACACGGTCGGGCCGACGATCATGCGGTACGGCACCGACGAGCAGAAGGCGTACTTCCTGCCCCGCATCCTCTCCGGCGAGATCGACTTGGCGATCGGCTACAGCGAGCCCGGCGCCGGCACCGACCTCGCCGCGCTCAGGACCCGCGCCGTACGCGACGGCGACACGTACGTCGTCGACGGGCAGAAGATCTGGACCACCAACGGCGACACCGCGGACTGGGTGTGGCTGGCCGTGCGGACCGACCCCGCGGCCCCGCCGCACAAGGGCATCACCATGCTGCTGGTGCCGACCTCCGACCCCGGCTACTCCTGCACCCTGATCCGCACCCTCGCCTCCCACGACACCACCGCGAGCTACTACGAGAACGTCCGCGTCCCCGTGTCCCGGCGCGTCGGCGCGGAGAACGAGGGCTGGCGGCTGATCACCAACCAGCTCAACCACGAGCGCGTCACCCTCGCCGCCCACGGCACCATGGCGATCCGTGCCCTGCACGACGTGCAGCGCTGGGCGATGGAGACCAAGCTGGCCGACGGCCGGCGGGTCGCCGACCTGCCCTGGGTACGGCGGCTGCTGGCCCGCACGCACACCCGGCTCGACGCGCTCAAGCTCCTCAACTGGCAGATGGTCTCGGCCGTGCAGGACGGCACGCTCACCCCGCAGGACGCCTCCGCGGTCAAGGTCTACGGCTCCGAGGCCCGCCGGGACGCCTACGCCTGGCTCATGGAGATCGTCGCCGCGGCCGGCCCACTGAAGGAGGGCTCGG
Source organism: Streptomyces cyanogenus (assembly GCF_017526105.1). Classification (NCBI taxonomy): domain Bacteria; kingdom Bacillati; phylum Actinomycetota; class Actinomycetes; order Kitasatosporales; family Streptomycetaceae; genus Streptomyces; species Streptomyces cyanogenus. Next base: position 837,292 of record NZ_CP071839.1, on the reverse strand, counting down.
CGAGCGCCGTCCTGCACGGCGAACTCGAGCGCGGCTACCGCTCGGCGGTCATCTTCACCTTCGGCGGCGGCAACAACGAGATCCAGCGCGAGATCATCTCCTGGATCGGCCTGGGGATGCCCCGGGTACGGCGCTAGGGTCGCGCGCCCACCGTGCCGTCCGAGTCCGGCATCGCGAGCGAACGCGTCGGCCCCGGCGCGATGACCACCGCTCGGTCGGCGAGCACGACGCGGAGCGGTGACTCGCCGGAGTCCGGGACGGACCTTTACTCGGAGATCGCGGGAAGAGGCTGGCGGGAGGACCGGATGAGTGTGCCGCGGCGCAGACGGTTCCTCGGCGCGCCGCAGACGGAACCGGACGAGCAGCCAGTCGGGCAGTTTGACCATGTCCTCGTGAGCGCGTCGCGCGTTGCGAAGTAGCCGTTGCCCAGGGTGCACTGGGTTTCACGCAGCCGCTCGGCGGCGGGATCGCAGCCCGTCCACTCCCGGATCCACTCCGACATCCGCCCCCCTGCCTCTCCTGCGGACCCTCCGACGGCCCGGGGGCCCTCAGAGCCGCTGCGGGACGACCGCAACCGGGCATGCCGCATGGTGCAGCAGGGTGTGGGCGACCCTGCCGAGCTGCAGACCGAAGTGGCCGTGGCGCCGGGCGCCCACCACGATCAGGTCGGCTCCCGCCGCGGCGTCGAGGAGGACACGGTGGGCGGGGCCTTCGGCCGCCCGACGGTCGACGTCGACCCGGGGATGCTCCCGTACGGCCTCCCGCAGCGCGTCGTCGAGGTCGGTGGCGGCCCGCTGCTCCCGTGACCGAGCGGCGTCGCCGCCGGCCCTTGGGTGGTCCACGGGTTCCCGGGCCCGGGTGCGCCAGGCACGTACGGCCGTCAGGGCGCAGCCACGGACCCCGGCCTCCCGGACGGCGAACCGTACGGCCCCCGCACCGCCGGTCACGCCCCCGACCCCCACCACGACCCTGCCCAACTCCCCCCGACGGTTGGGTTCCGCGCCCCTGACCACGAAGACCGGGCAGACGGCGCGAGCGGCGACCGCGAGGCTGACGGACCCCAGCAGCATCCCGGCGACCTGGCCCCGCCCGCGCGAGCCCGTGACCAGAGCGAACGCCTCGGGCCCCGTGCGCAGCAACGCCGACACGGCGTCCTCGGCCAGGACCCTGCCCGACACGTCGACCTCGGGGTCGAGACGCCGGGCCCGATCCACGCAGGAAGCCACGATGTGCTCGGCCACGAGTTCCTCGGCGGGCCGGTCGGTGCCGAAGGACGGCTGAGTCCCCTCGTAGATCTCCCACAGGGAGGCATGGACCAGACGCAGGGGCACCCCGTGCCGGGCGGCCTCGTCCACCGCCCAGTCGACCGCCGTCAGACTGGGGTCCGATCCGTCGACGCCCACGACCAGCGGGTGGGTCATCGCGGTCACCGCCTTCGTCGTCCGGCCGGCGCGAACCCCTGCGACCACCGTCGCACCGCCTGTCCGGGACCGCGACACGCGACCGGCCCGGACCGGGAGCCGGGCAGCCGGTTCGCGGTGCCCCTGCACCCGGTGAGCGAGGTGATGACCGCGCCCGCGGTCGCCGTCGGGCGGGACGCGAGGTCCCCGGGCACCCCGCGGTCGGGCGAGGACATCGGCCGTCCGGAGGACATCGGCCGTCTACCGGTCGGCCGGAGTGATCCGGCGGCCCGTGAGACTCGTGGGCCGGATCGACACCCACATGTCGCGCTGCCCGCCGGCCCAGGGCGTCGTGTGCGCGTGCCGACTGAGGCTGCGCACGGCCTCCGGCTCCGTGACCACGCTCGCCGGTCCGACGGCCAGCACGCTCCAGCCCTGGCTCATGGCCTCGTCCAGGTGGTCCACCTCGAAGGCGACCTCCGTCTCCGCGGCTGTGGCGGTCACGGAGTCGGGCGCGGTCCGGAAGACGATGGTGTCCTCGACCACCTCGTAGTTGACCGGGACGACCAGCGGGCGGCCGTCGGGCGTCGACACCGCCAGGCGGCCCACGCCGTGTGTGGAGAGCAGGGTGCGGCACTCGTCCGGGCTCAGGTCCCGCAGTCGAGGGTGGAGCAGCGCGTGGCCCTGGCCGGGTGGAAGATCCATGCCGCCGCCCCGCAGCGCGGCGACCGTGGTGCCGAGTGCGTCGGCCAGCCTGAGGAGAGTCGCCGGAGTCGGCTCGGCAGGGCTTTCCTCGAGATACGCGAGATAGTCCGGTGACATCCGGGCGCGGCTCGCTGCTTCCACTCGGCTGAGCCCACGCCTGCGGCGCTCGACCGCCACGCGCCGGCCGATGTCGCCGGGGTTGCCCACCTCGGCCGGAGGCGCCGCGGTGATGCCCGCTCCCAGCCGCCTTTCGTCCACCGGCGCCGGTTGCTCGTGTTCCGGATGGCGGATGTGGGCATCGGGCCCGGGAAACACGAGCGTCACTTCGTCCGTGTCCGACCAGCGCACGTCGTAGGGGGGTGTGCCGTCTTCGTGGCGGAGTCCGATGATCTCGCCGTCGCGCCTGGCGGCGCCGGTCGTCGGGCTCTCGATGACGAGTTGGTCGCCGAGGTGAGCTCGCATGATCGCCGCCCTCTCCGCGGAGTGGTGCTGTATCCAACCTGCCACGCGGGCCACACGGCCGCACGGGCGTCAGCGCTGCCACCGGGGGTTCCGCGGTCGGACGGCAGAGGGCCGGGCACGGAGCCCGGGGATGCGGCGGCCGTGAGATGCGGACTGCCGGTCCTCTCGCTTCGTGACGGCGGGCTGACCGAGCCCGGCGGCATGCCGGCGAGGTCTCCCGGACTCCACGTGCCCGCCGCGTACCGCGGCCCGTCCGCATGCGTCGCGGCGAGGACCGGAGGATCCTCGAAGAGAGCAACCCGTCGCGACCGCCTGCAGGCGACGTCCGGACCATCCCCTTGGCCGGACTCGTTCACCGCCCCTCCAGGTTCTTTCGAGAGGGAGGCCGCCGCCATGCCACCCGTCGCCCCCGGCGGCAAGCCGTCGTACGCGTGGCCGAACGCACCAGCGCCGACCCGGTGGCCCCGCACCGCCGGGTGCCCGACACCGTTTCCGCGGCCCAGGGAGTGAGTTCGGTGCGAGCGCTCGTCTACCACGGCCCGGCGCACACCTCCTGGGACACCGTCCCCGACCCCGTGATCGAGGAGGCGACCGACGCGGTCGTGCGGGTCGACGCGACCACGGTCTGCGGCACCGACCTGCACATCCGCCGCGGAGACTTCCCCGAGGTGAACCCGGGGAGGGTGCTCGGCCACGAGGCGGCCGGAGAGGTGGTGGAGACCGGGGCGCAGGTGCACCGCCTGCGCCCCGGCGACCAGGTGATCGTGTCGTCCGTCTCGGCCTGCGGCGAGTGCAGGGAGTGCCACGACGCCAGGTACGGGCAGTGCCGGGGCGGCGGCGGATGGCTCCTGGGCAATCTGATCGACGGCACCCAGGCCGAGCTGGTGCGCGTGCCGTTCGCCGACCACTCCACCACCCGGCGGCCCGCCGACCTCCCTCTCGACGAAGCCGTGCTGCTCGCCGAAGTCCTCCCCACCGCCTACGAGGTCGGGGTCCGCAACGGACACGTCGGCCCCGGAGACACCGTCGTCGTGGTCGGCGCCGGTCCCGTCGGCCTCGCCTCGGTCGTCGTGGCCCGGCTGTACTCGCCCCGCCGGATCATGGTCGTGGACCTGGCCGGTGCCCGGCTGGAGACCGCCGCCCGGCTGGGGGCGGATGCCGCCGAATCGCCGGGGGAGATGATCGCCGACCTGTCCGAGGGGCCGGGCGCGGACGTGGTCATCGAGGCGTCCGGGGACCCGGACGGCTTCGTGCTGTGCACGCGCGCCGTCCGCACGGGAGGGCACATCGCCAACATCGGGACCCACGGCAGGCCGGTGACCCTGCATCTGGAGTCCCTCTGGTGCAAGAACCTCACCATCAGCACGGGCCAGGTCGACACGTCCTCCACCCCCTGGCTGCTCGAACTGATGCAGTTCGGCCGGCTGCCGGTCTCCCCGTTGGTCACCCACACCCTCGCTCTCGACCGGATGGAGGACGCCTACGAGGTGTTCGAGCAGGGCACCAGCACGGGCGCCCTCAAAGTCGTGCTGCACCGTGAATGACCGCAGAACCCAGGGGACCGAAGACCCCCGCGACCGCAGCCGAAACACCCTCGCCACCACGGCCACGGGGTGACGCGGGACGGCACACGGCGCCGACGGTCCGGAGCACCGGACGCCGACGGCACGATCGACGTCATGCCGCCGGATGCGTATCTCTGGCGGTGCGGCGACGGGTCCCGCAGCGTGGACAGCAGTGGCGGACCGGCCCGCCGGGCACGGACACCGAAGGACAGAGGTGGGACGCATGGACAAGGATGCCTCCGAGCGCCGCGTGGTGATCGGCGTCGACGGGTCGCAGTCCTCCTACGAGGCCCTGCGCTGGGGCGTGCGCTATGCCGGCCTGGTCGGCGGCACCGTGGAGGCCGTCGCGGTGTGGGAGCTGCCGGGCCTGTACGGCTGGTCGGCGCCCGCCGTCGACATGGACGTCGACGAGGACGAGACCCGGCAGAAAATGGACCAGGAGCTGGTCGACGTGCTCGGCACGGACGCGGCCGGCTCGGTCCGGACCCGTGTGGTGCACGGCAATCCCGCGGACGTTCTGCTGCGGGCCGCCGAGGGAGCCGAGGTGCTGGTCGTCGGCAGCCGGGGCAGGGGCGGGTTCGCGCGTGCCCTGCTCGGCTCCGTGAGCCAGCACGTGTCGCAGCACGCGCGCTGTCCGGTCGTCATCGTTCGTTGCGAGAAGGAGTGACACGCGGCCGCCCGGACCCGCCGCCACACGGGAGGCCGTCCAAGGCCGATCATCGACTGCCCGTGCCGGTCGCGCCGGGGCCGGCCGGCCCCGGCGGCCGGCGCGATCAGCCCTCCCGCCCCTGCGGACCGCCCTCGTGAGCCAGGTCGAACTCCACGTCCACGACCCCTTCGACGGACCTGACCAGGCGCGCGGTGGTGGGAACGAGGGCCGTGTCGTGGATCCGGCCGGTGAGCGTCACCACGCCGTCCTCCACCTTCACCTGCACGGCCGACGACGACGGAGGGAAGAGGTGCGAGGCGATCTCGCGCCGGACCTCCTCGGCGATCTCCGCGTCCCCGCGCAGGAAGATCTTGAGCAGGTCGGTACGGCTGACGATGCCCGCCAGCAGGCCGGCGTCGTCCACGACCGGCAGCCTCTTGATTCCCTGGCGCGCCATGATGCGCGCGGCTTCGGCGAGCGTGGCGCTCGCCCGGACCGTGACGGCGGGGGACGTCATCAGCTCTCCGGCGGTGAGGGCACCGGCCTTCGCCACGTCGACCGGCCGACGGACCTGCAGGCAGCTCACGTCGGGGTCGTCCCGGAGTTCCTCCTTGGGCAGCAGGTCGGCCTCCGAGACGACGCCGACCACCCTGCCCTCGCCCTCGATGACGGGCAGGGCGCTGATCTGCCAGTCCTGCATCAGCTGCACGATCTCTTTGAAGGGAGCCCGTGGGCCGACGGCGGCGACCGTCTGGGTCATGACATCGCTGACCGTGCGCGGGGTGCCGTACATGGTGACTCCGTAGGGCCTTGCCGGGACATCGGGCTCCTCCCAGCGTGTGTCGTCCGGGCGGTGGCGGGCCAGGGCCGTCCGGCCCCGGGCACGGGCCCTCCGGCAACGCCTCGCGGAGGGTCGGTCGGTCCGCGACCGGGCCGTATGGCCCCTGCTCCCCAAGGCGCCGGGCGGCCACCCTGATACCAGGAACTACGCACCGGGGAGGTGCAGAGCATGTCCCGGACCGTCACCGTGGGCCTCGACGACTCACCCGAGAGCCGGGCCGCAGCCGAGTGGGCGGCGCGCGAAGCGCTGCTCCGCGGTCTGCCCCTGAAGATCGTGCACGTGCAGGAGCCGATGCCCCGCTACGTGGCCCGGACCCCGCTGCTGGACCTCGACGACTACCGGCTGTGGGCCGAGCGGTCGGCGCGCGAGGCCGCGGACGGCATCCGGCTTCGCCACCCGGGCATCGAGGTGACGACAGAGCAGCTCACCGGGACCGCGGCCGACGTCCTGTGCGAGGCGGCGGGCCTCGCCGAGCTGCTCGTACTGGGTTCGCGGGGCCTCGGCGGGCTCAGCGGCTTCATGGTGGGCTCGGTCAGCCTGGGCGTCGTGGCCCGCGCCGAGCGCCCGGTGGTGCTGGTGCGTGCGGGCGAGCAGGCTGCTGACGAGCACCGGATGGACCCGGCGGGGGTGCCCTCCGCTGCGGCGCCCTTCCGTCCCGTCGTGCTCGGCCTCGACATCGATCAACCGGACGACACACTGCTGGAGTTCGCCTTCGACGCCGCCGCTCGCCGTAGCGCCGCCCTGCGGGCCGTTCACGCCTGGCCGGCGCCACCGGCCTCCTTCCACGGCTTCACAGCGGACCCGGCACTTCACGATGTGCTCGCCCGAGGGCAGGCCTCGCTCCTCGGCAAGGTGCTGCGACCCTGGCGGGAGAAGTTCCCGGACGTCGAGGTGATCGAGGCCGTCCGATGCGGCGGCGCCGCGCAGGTCCTCGTCGACGGTTCCCGCGACGCCTCCCTCGTGGTCGTCGGCCGTCGCATCCGCACCGGCCCGTTCGGGGCCCGCATCGGCCACGTCACCCACTCGGCGCTTCACCACATCGCCGCGCCCGTCGCGGTGGTCGCGCACAGCTGAGCAGTCACCCCCGAGGAGACAACCCATGAACGCATCACCCCCACGGGCCTTCGGCGCGCTCGTGGACCTCCCGATCGTCGTGGGCGTCGACGGCTCGGAGCCGAGCCTGAGAGCCGTGGAGTGGGCCGCCGACGAGGCAGCACTGCGCGGGGCATCGCTCCGGCTGGTCTACGCCTCGCTCTGGGAGCGCTACGAAGGCACGTCCATCGCCCAGGACCTCGGCATGCCCTCGGAGGAAGTGATGGCCGAGGACGTCGTCGAGACCGCGGAGCGGCGCGCCCGGCTCCGGCAGCCAGGCGTGAAGGTCACCACCGACGTCCTCCCCGAGGAAGCCGAGTACGGCCTGATCCGGGAGAGCCGCAGTGCTCTCGCCCTGGTCCTCGGCTGCCGTGGCCGCAGCGGTGTGACCGAGGCACTGCTCGGCTCCGTGAGCCGCACGGTGGCCGGGCACGCGCACTGCCCGGTGATCGTGCTGCGCGGAAGCCACGACCACCGGGTCTCGCAGGCGCACGGTCGCATCGTCCTGGGCGTGGCCGGGAAGCCGGCCGGCTCGGCCGCCGTACGCTTCGCGGTCGAGGAGGCCCTGCTGCGCCGAGCGACGCTGGAGGCCGTACGGGCCTGGCGCCGCCCGGTGCACGAACCCCGGGCACACCCGCTGATCACCGGCGAACCGGCCCACATCCAGGAGGCGCAGGCCGCGGAACTGGTCGAGGAGGCGCTGGCGACCGCTCCGGCCGGCCTGCACGTGGAGCGCCGTACGATCGAGGGTTTCGCCCGGGACGCCCTGCTGGCCGTCTCCCGTGAGGCCGACCTGCTCGTCGTCGGCGCCCGGCGCCGCGACGGCCACTTCGGGCTCCAACTCGGCCGCGTCGCCCACGGGGTGCTCCACCACGCGGCCTGCCCGGTGGCCGTCGTACCGGAACCCGCGTGAGGCCGCACGGCGACTCGTTCAGTGACTCGTCCCTGAACGTCGCCCGGTTTCGGCCGGGACCTGCTCAGCCCCTCCTCGGAACCCGCTCAGCCGGTCCTCGGGCCCCACTGCGGTCCCACGAGGTCCCACTCCTGATCCCAGTGGGCCAGGCGGCGCCGGTCGAGCCACGCCCGGGTGGCGGCGCCCGCCCCGAAGACCGGAACGGCGACGGCGAGGGCCGCTGCCGCACCGAAGAGAGCGGCTTCGACGTGCCCTTCGGCCCGGCCGGTCGGCGGTGACAGCACGAGACGGCCCCGGTCGTCCTGCCAGACGGTCACCCGGGCTCCGGCCCGCAGACCACCGGCGACCAGCGTGTGCCCGGTACGGGAGGCGCCGTCGGGAGCCGTCCAGCGCACCGGCCCCTGGACGCGGCCGTCCGGCGACCAGTCCGCCGTGACGCCGTGCGGCGCGTCGGCGAGGAGGACCGCTCGGACGGCGTGCCGGTGGGTGCGCTGCTCCGTGTACTGGTCCTCGGCCGCGCCGGCCGTCACCAGTCCGGCGAGGGCCCCGCCGACGAGGGCGAGTGTCCAGACGACCAGGACCATCCAGGCCTCGACGACGTCCTCGCGCCGCCGCAGCGGATTGCTCCGCCACCGCCACAGCCGCTGTGTGGTGCCCATAGCGGAACACCTCCTCGTCGTGGTGACTACTACGACGGTGGACCCCGGCCGGCCCGCGACCACAGGGGCCGACAGACCCCTCCGGTGGCCGTCCCGGGCCCGGTTTCCCGGCCGGAGGGGGGCCATAGGTCCCGGCAGAGCCCCGTCGGGAGCCGACCGGGGACCCTTGCGGGCCGGGCACAAGGGCCGGACGGCCCAAGCGGAGCCTGCCGCGCACCGCGCAGCCTGGGAGTGCGGGGCTTTTCCGGCACCGTGCCGGGGCCCGGCCCGCGTTCCCGTCGTACGCGCCGGATCGCCGGTCCCGCAGCAGACCGAAACTGGGTGAACAGTGCGATGAAAGGCTTCGTCTTCCACGGTCCCGGTCAGGCCTCCTGGCAGGACGTCGCGGACCCCGGCATCAAGGAACCGACCGACGCGATCGTCAAGGTCGACGCGGTGACGATCTGCGGAACGGACCTGCACATCCTCAAGGGCGACGTGCCCGAGGTGCGTCCCGGCACGGTGCTGGGCCACGAGGCGGTCGGCGAGATCGTCGAGGTGGCCGGTGACGTGCGCACCGTACGTCCCGGCGACCGGGTGCTGGTCTCCTGCATCACCTCCTGCGGGCGGTGCCGGTTCTGCCGGGACGGCAGTTACGGCCAGTGCCGGGGCGGCGGAGGCTGGATCCTCGGCCACCTCGTCGACGGCACCCAGGCCGAGTACGTCCGTGTCCCCTGCGCCGACCTCTCCGTCCACCCGCTGCCCGCCGCCGTGCGCAGCGAGGACGCCGTGCTGCTCGCGGACATCTTCCCGACCGCCTACGAGGTCGGCGTCCTCAACGGACACGTGCGTCCGGGCGACACCGTCGCCATCGTCGGCGCCGGCCCCATCGGGCTCGCGGCCGTCGTCACGGCCCGGATGTTCTCCCCGCAGCGGATCATCGCCGTGGATCTGGCCCCGGCCAGGCTGGAGGCCGCTCACCGGCTCGGCGCCGACGCGGTCGCGGACGCCCACGAGGCTCCCGGAGAACTGGTCGCCGATCTGACGGACGGGCTCGGCGCGGACGTGGTCATCGAGGCGGTCGGCGTGCCGGAGAGCTTCGAGCTGTGCACCCGCATGGTCCGGCCCGGAGGCCGTGTCGCCAACGTCGGCGTGCACGGCAGGCCCGCCACGCTGCACCTCGAAGACCTGTGGATCAAGAACGTGACCATCACGACGGGCCTGGTGGACACCCACTCCACGCCGACCCTGCTGCGGATGGCCGCCGCCGGCCGGCTGCCCACCGGGCAGCTGGTCACCCACACCTTCCCGCTGGACCACATGGAAGAGGCCTACGACGTCTTCTCCAAGGCCGGCGAGACCGGTGCGCTGAAGGTGGTACTCGGCGAGAAACAGCACGCCGAAGTGGCCGTTCCCGCGGCCTGAACGACAAGGAGCGTGACGGCCATGACCGAACCGACGAGCGCACCCGCGCCGGCGGAGGCGCCACTGGGCGACCTGGGCCGCCGGCTGGCCGCCCAGCGGGCCCGACTCGGCCTGACGCGGCGGCAGACGGCCGCCCGAGCCGACATGGCCGTCGGCTACCTGCGGTACCTGGAGGAGCAGCCCGGCGCCGCGCCCCGCCCTGCCGTCCTGCACCGGCTGGCCCAGGTGCTGGAAACCACCGTCAACGAACTGACCGGTGGCGCCGCCGACGGCCCGCCCGGGCCCGGGCGCGCCGCGCGCGATCCCCACTTCACCGAGTTGACCGCTCTCGAGTGCCAGGTCCTGCTGGGGTCGCACGGAGTCGGGCGGCTGGCGGTGGCCACCAGTGCGGGGCCGGAGATCGTGCCGGTCAACTACAGCCTCGTGGACGGGGCGATCGTCTTCCGGACCGCGCCCGGCGCCACACCGGCCCTGGCGGACGGCCACCCGGTGGCCTTCGAGGTCGACCGGATCGACGACACGTTCAGCCGGGGGTGGAGCGTCGTGGTGCGGGGCATCGCCCGGGCGGTGACGGACCCCGAGCAGCGGCGCCGGTACGCCGGGAAGGCACACAGCGAGCCATGGGCGGGCGGCGACCGCGAGTTGTGGCTGCGGATCGAACCGGGCATGGTCACGGGACGCCGGATCACTGTGTGAGCCCACCGTGCGGGCGAGGCGCCCGGGAGCGCGTCAGTCAGTGGTTCCCCCCGGGCCGCCCGCCTCCGTGAGCAGGACACCGGTGACCAGCTCGGGGTGGATGCGCACCGCCTGATCCCTGCCCTCCATCGGCGCCCACGGCTGCAACAGCGCACGGACCCCCGCCAGTTCCAGCGGATCACTCACCGGCCGGGCGTATCCGGTGACGACGACGCTCCAGCCGAGGTGGGTGTCCGGATCGATGGCGTCGGCCTCGTACGCGACGACGACTCCCGTGCCGTCGGACTGCTGGGCGTGCGAGGCCAGAGCGGTGCCCTCGTGGGTCAGGATGACGATGTCACCGCGGTCCAGGACGTGGTTGACCGGGCGGACGGCGGGCAGGGCCTGCCGGGTGAAGACGATCCTTCCCAGTGACACGCTGCCCAGCAACCGCAGCGCCTCGGCGTGGTCGAGGTCGATGCGCCGGCGTGCGCGCACCTCACTGCCTGCCATGACGCGCCCTCCTTCCGCCGCAAGTCGGCCGTGTACGGACGAACCGGCCCCGCACTCCGCTCACGTGTCACCTGCCGTCACTCGTGTCGCGCCCCTGACGCCGGGCAGGCCGGCCGGGTCGCGGTCGCCGTCCTGGACGTCGTACACACGGCGGACCATGGGGCACCTCCTCGGCTGTGCGCACTCCGTACCCTCCCAGCCTGGGACGGAGCCACGCCCCGGGGCAGGTGCGGTCGGCCCCCAGGGGGTGGGCCGACCGGCCCTGTGCTGCCCTTCCCGCTGAGGATGATTACCGTGGGCCGTGACCGCGACCGTCCGGACTCGCGTACGAGGGGACATGGAGGAGCGTCGTGGCGGACCCGGAAGAGCCTCGTGTACGACTGCCGGAGCTGAAGCTCGACGAGCTGCTGGAGGAGCTGCAGGCCCGGATCGACGCGGCCCGTGGCACCCGGGACAGGGTGCACAGTCTGCTGGAGGCGGTGCTCTCCGTCGGCCGGGAACTGGAGCTCGAACACGCGCTGCGCTCCATCGTGGAGGCCGCCGCCGTACTGGTCGACGCGGAATACGCCGCCCTGGGGGTCATCGGTCCCGGCGGCACGACCCTGGCGGCCTTCCACACCGTCGGGGTCACCGAGGAGCAGATCGCCGAGATCGGTCCCTTCCCGGAGGGGCACGGCATCCTCGGCGAGGTCATCCGGCACCCGGAGCCGCTGCGGCTGGAGAAGATCTCCCAGCACCCGGCCTCGTACGGCTTCCCGGCCCACCACCCCCCGATGAACACCTTCGTCGGCGTCCCGATCAGGGTGCGTGGCCAGGTCTTCGGCAACCTCTATCTGACCGAGAAGCGTGGCGGTGTGCAGTTCGACGAGGAGGACGAGGCGGTGCTGTCCACGCTGGCCGTGGCGGCGGGCGTGGCGATCGACAACGCCCGCCTGTACGAGGAGTCCCGGCTGCGGGAGCGGTGGCTGCGGGCGAATGCCGAGATCACGCACTGCCTGATGTCCGGCAGCGAACGCGCCGAGGCCCTGAGGCTCATCGCGGAACGGGCCCGAGAGATCATGGGGTCGGCATCGGCGGCGGTGGCGCTGCCGGTGGGGGGCACCGACTCCCTCACGGTGGAGATCGCCGTGGGGGTGGACGCGCAGGTGCACCAGGGATTGGTGCTGCCCCTCCCGGGGACGCTGATGGGCCTCGCCTTCTCCGCTGCCGCTCCGGTCATCAGCGACGATGTGCATCAGGACCGGCGGATCTGCCCTGAGCCTCCGCGCTTCCACGGGCTCGGCCCCGCCGTGGCGGTCCCGATCGGCACCGGGGAGGGAGGCGTACGAGGCGCCGTGCTGGTGGCCCGCGCAGCCGGCGGGGCGGTGTTCTCGGGGCAGGAGGCCGAGATGCTGGGGGGATTCGCCGCACAGGCCGCCATAGCGATGGAACTGGCCGAGCGCCGCAAGGACGCCGAGCGGATCGCGGTGCTCCAGGACCGCGACCGGATCGCCCGGGACCTGCACGACCTGGCCATCCAGCGGCTCTTCGCCACCGGCATGACCCTGCAGAGCGCCGGCCGGTTCATCGAGCACCCGGAGGCCGCCGAACGCGTGCTGCGGGCCGTGGACGATCTGGACGAGACCATCCGCATCATCCGCTCTGCCATCTTCGGGCTGCGAGCGCGTGCGGGCACAGCCGACGCCGGCCTGCGAGCCCGCGTGGTGCGTATGGTCGGCGAGGAGAGCGCGGTGCTGGGATTCGCGCCCAGCGTGCGTATGGAAGGCCTCGTCGACACGGAGGTGCCGCAGGAGATCGCCGACCAGGTCGTGGCCGTCCTCTCCGAGGCTCTCACCGACATCGCCCGGCATGCTCGCGCCGACCGGGCACAGGTCGTCCTGACGACCGACGGCCGCGACGTCTCCCTGACGGTCTCGGACAACGGTGCGGGCATCCCGCCCGACGTCCGGCGCGGCGGTCTGCGCACGATGGCGGAACGGGCGGAACAGCTGGGAGGGCACCTCGATGTGTCCACCCCCGACGGCGGCGGGGCCCTGTTGCGCTGGCGAGTGCCGCTTCCCCGTGCATAGGAGTGGGAGCGGGTCGGGCCCGAGTGGCGGAAGTGGAGCGGGGGAGGCGGTGATCGGGGCGCCGGTGGTGAGCGCCGAACGTGGCGGGCATCGTGAGCGCCGACGGCGAAGGGCATCGTGAGCGCCGAGCGGAGCCCGCGGTGCGACGGCGCGAAGACGGACTCGGTGCGGCTCGGTCCGGAACGGCGGGCCTGCTCGGTCGTCGGGTTGGGCACGGGCTGTGCCGGACCGGATGCGCTGACGGCGTCACCCGGCCTCGGAGCCGGCGGCGGTGAGCCGGCAGTCCACGCCCACGATCCCCTCCACACCCCGGACCAGGCGCGCGGCCAGTGGAATCCGTGCGGCATCCGCGACGCGTCCCGTCAGGGTCGCGACACCGTCGCTGACGATGATGTGCACGGGTTCGACCGGGGCCGGGAAGAGGACGTCGACGATGTCACGCCGGATCTCGTCCGCCAGGTCGTTGTCCGGCCGCAGGAACACCTTCAGCAGGTCGCCGCGACTGACCACCCCTTCGAGGACGCCCTCGTCGTTCACCACGGGCAGTCGTTTGACGTTCCGCAAGGCCATGATCCGTGCCGCCTCGGCGAGCGTGGTGTCCCCGTGGACGGTGACCGCCGGGGTGCTCATCAGGTCCTCGGCGGACACCGCCCCGGCCTTCGCCAGGTCGGACAGCCGGCGCAGCTGGGTGAACCGGTCCGGGTCGCTGTCCCGGAACTCCTCCTTGGGCAGCAGATCGGCCTCGGAGACCACCCCGACCACCCGCCCGTCGTCCTCCAGCACGGGCAGGGCGCTGACCTTCCACTCCACCATCCGTTCGACGACGTCCTTGAACAGGGCGCTGCGGCCCACGGCGACGACGGCCCGGGTCATCACGTCGCCCACCCGGTGGGGGCTGCTGCCCGTGCCGTCCTCCCCAGGCCGTTCGGCCGGACGGATCGGCCGCGCGGTCACCACCGGTCACCGCTGCCGTAGGGGGCGTACAGGTCGAGCAGCCGGACCCGGGTGGCGTGCAGCCGTTCGGCGACCACACGTCCCACCCACACGGCTATGGCCCGTCCGAAGGCGGGGTCCGCGGCGCACGCCGCCCGCACGGTCTCGGCGTCGAACTCGGAGGCCCGCACCGGGGTCATCGCCTCGGCGCCCAGCTGCCAGAGGTAGGGCGGGAAGTGCCAGGACCAGCCGACGAGTTCGCCGTGCCCGAGTGACTCGACGACGGCCGAGCGGCGGCCGGGCACATGCAGATCGAGGGCGACGGTTCCGGTCCGGACGATCCAGAAGCGGTCGGCGTGCCGGCCCTCCTCGAACAAGCGGGTCCCGGCCTCGAAGGAGACGTCCCGGGCCAGGCTCATCAGCCGTTCGCGGTGCACGGGCTCCAGCGCCGTGCTCATGGTGGTTGCGGAGGTCATCGCACCGGCTCCCTTCCTGGGCTGTCGTTCCCAGCGTGCGCGCCCTCGGCAGCCGGCGCCACGGGCCACCCGGACCCGACGGGTGGGCCCTTCGGCTCATGCCTCCCCGTGGGGCACTCCACCGAGGAGGCGGGCCGACGGCCGGACCGGGCGACGCGCGGCTCCCCGCCGGTGCGGCTCGGCGGGCGGAATGATCCGGGCGGGCCTGGGCAGGGATGCTTCACAGACCGTGTGGCGACAAGAGGTGGCGTCCAGTGGCTGTGGTCCTGCCCGCGGACCGGGGCGACCCCGGGCTGTTCACCCCCGCGTCCGTGACCTGGCAGATGCACGGCGACCCCATGATGTGGGTCGCCGGCATCCGCGCGCTCTACCTCCAGGCCCTGCATCCGCGCGCGGTCCGCGGCGTCACGCAGAACTCCGACTTCCGGCAGGACGCCTGGGGCCGGCTGATGCGCACCGCGAACTTCGTCGGTACGACGACCTACGGCACGACCGAGGCCGCCGAACGGGCCGGCGCCCGTGTGCGGAAGATCCACAGCATGCTCACCGCGACCGACCCCGGCACCGGTGAGCGGTACGGCGTCGACGAGCCCGAGCTGCTGCTGTGGGTGCACTGTGCGGAGATCGACTCCTATCTGCACGTCCTGCGCCGCTCCGGCTTCCCGCTCACCGACGCCCAGGCCGACCGGTACATAGCCGAACACCGGGTCAGCGCCCGGCTGGTGGGGCTCGATCCGGAGGCCGTACCGGCCGGCCGGGCGGAGCTGGCCGCGTACTTCGACAGGGTTCGCCCGCAGCTGGCCGCCGGATCCGAGGCGCACGAGGTGGACGACTTCCTGCTCCGCCCGCCGGTGCACCCCCTCCTCGTCCCGGCGCGCGGCCTGCTGTGGCGGCGGGTGGCGCTGCTGGCGTACGCCGCGCTGCCGCCGTACGCCCACGAGCTGTACGGCAGACCGGCTCCCGGGCCCGACGCCGTCACCCGCCGGCTGCGCGCCACCGGCGCCCTGCTGCGCCGCGTTCCGGAGCGGCTGCGCTGGCAGCTGCCGCCGAAGCACATCCTGCGCGCCATGGCGCGCCTGGGCCCGGACGCGCGTCCGGCACCGGCGAGACCACGCCCCTGACCGGCCTCTGGCCGTCGTGGATCAGCGCGTGCTACGAAGGACCATGTCCGCGAACGAGACACCCCGCGCGTACGACGCCGTCATCGTCGGCGCCGGCCACAACGGCCTGGTCGCCGCCGCCTACCTGGCCCGGGCCGGCCGCTCCGTGCTCGTGCTGGAACGGCTGGACCACACCGGCGGCGCGGCCGTCTCCACCCGCCCGTTCGCCGGGATCGACGCCCGGCTGTCCCGCTACTCCTACCTGGTCAGCCTGCTGCCCGGGAAGATCGTGCGCGACCTCGGGCTGGACTTCCGCGTCCGCGCCCGCACCATCTCCTCGTACACCCCCGTGGAGCGGGCGGGACGGCCCACGGGCCTCCTCGTCGGCGGGGGCGAGCAGCGCACCCGGGAGGCGTTCGCCCGGCTGACCGGCAGCGACCGCGAGTACGAGGCCTGGCAGCGTTTCTACGGCATGACGAGCCATGTCGCCCAGCGCGTCTTCCCGACCCTCACCGAACCGCTGCCCACCCGCGACGCACTGCGCCGCCGCATCGACGACGACACCGCCTGGCGGGCCCTGTTCGAGCAGCCGGTCGGCGTGGCCGTCGAGGAGACCTTCGCCGACGACCTGGTGCGGGGCATCGTCCTCACCGACGCGCTCATCGGCACCTTCGCCGACGCCCACGACCCCTCCCTCGTCCAGAACCGCTGCTTCCTCTACCACGTCATCGGCGGTGGAACCGGCGCCTGGGACGTGCCCGTCGGCGGCATGGGCGCCCTCACCGACGCGCTGGCCGCGGCGGCGCGCACGGCAGGGGCGCGCATCGCCACCGGGCACGAGGCGGTCCGGATCGACACCGACGGGCACACCGCCGAGGTCGCCTACCGCACCGCCGACGGCGAGGGCGTCGCCGTCGCCCGGCACGTCCTGGTGAACGCCTCCCCGCACGAACTGGCCGCCCTCACCGGCGATGCGGCGCCCGAACCCGCCGAGGGCGCCCAGCTCAAGGTCAACATGCTGCTCCAGCGGCTGCCCCGGCTGCGCGACCCCGACGCCGACCCACGGGAGGCGTTCGCCGGCACCTTCCACATCGCCGAGGGCTACACGCAACTGGCCACCGCCCACGCCCAGGCCGCCGCCGGCGAACTCCCGACCGCGCCGCCGTCCGAGATCTACTGCCACTCCCTGACCGACCCCACCATCCTCGGCGCCGATCTCGCCGAGCGCGGCTACCACACACTCACCCTGTTCGGCCTGCACACCCCGGCCCGGCTCTTCGACCGGGACAACGACGCCGTACGCGAGGAACTGCTCCGGTCCACCCTCGCCCAGCTCGACGCCCACCTCGCCGAACCCCTCGCCGACTGCCTGGCCACCGACGCCGACGGCCGTCCCTGCATCGAGGCGAAGACCCCGCTCGACCTCGAACGGGACCTGCGGCTGCCCGGCGGGAACATCTTCCACCGGGCCCTGTCCTGGCCCTACGCCCAGGAGGACAGCGGGCGTTGGGGCGTGGAGACGCGGCACGCGAACGTCCTGCTGTGCGGGGCGGGCGCGGTGCGCGGAGGCGGGGTGAGCGGAGTGCCGGGGCACAACGCGGCGATGGCGGTGCTGGAGCGGCACTGACCGGGCCCCGGCTCCCGGCCGCCGCGGTGGGCCGAGCGCAACCGACTCCCGTACCGGCCGCCTCAGTCGGCCGAGACCTGCCAGCCCGCCGGCGTGATCCGGGCCGCGTCCGCCGGGCGTGCCCCGTCGAACAGCACCGCCCCGCCCGCCTCGACCCGCAGCGCGTCGACGTACACGCCCCGGCCGACGTACAGCCGGTCGGTGGTGTACCGCCAGCGCAGCGCCAGCCGGGGGTCGGCCGGCAGGGCGGCGGTCACCCGGTGCCAGACCCGGCCCGACCACCCGGTGGCCGTGCCCGCCGGATGGTCCTCGGGGTCCCTTCCTCGCCGGGTGGTGAAGGGCACCGGCTGCCAGGTGGCGCCGCCGTCCGTCGTGGACTCCAGAGCCACCGTGTCGGCACGGGGCTCGGTGTCCCACCACAGGGCGCAGCGCAGGCGGGCCGGGGCGGCGGAGGTGTCCAGCGCGGGCAGGGTGAGGGTCGCGGCCGTGGCGTTGGCCATGCCCGAGAACCAGGCTGTACGGCCGCGCGCCGGGCGGACCGGCACCGCGCGGGCGAGCCGGTTGCCGGCGGCGACCCGGGGTGCGGAACCGGACCGCCAGGTGCGCACCGGGTGCACGGAGTTGCCGAGGACCACCAGGAACGAGTCGGTCGTGGGATCGAGCACGAGTGAGGTGCCGGTGAAGCCGGTGTGGCCGGCCGTGCGCGGGGTGGCCATCGCCCCCATGTACCAGTGCTGGTACAGCTCGAAGCCGAGCCCGTGCTCGTCGCCGGGGAAAGACGTGTTGAAGTCGGTGAACATCAGCTCCACCGACTCCGGCCGCAGGATGCGCGCCCGGCCGTAGCGGCCGCCGTTGAGCAGCGTCCGGCCGAGCACCGCGAGGTCCCACGCGCTCGCGAAGACGCCCGCGTGCCCGGCCGCACCGCCCAGGCTGTAGGCGTTCTCGTCGTGCACCTCGCCCCACACCAGCCCCCGGTCCAGCCCGGACCACGGTCTGCGCGCGTCCTCGGTGGCCGCGATCCGCGGCCGCCAGGAGGCGGGCGGGTTGTAGCGGGTGCTGTCCAGGCCGAGCGGACCGGTGATCTCCTCGCGCAGCAGCGCCTCCAGGGCGCGGCCGGTGATCCGCTCCAGGACGAGCTGCAGGGAGATCAGGTTCAGATCGGAGTAGAGGTAGGCCGTGCCCGGCGGGTGGAGGGGCGCCTGGTTCCAGATGAGCTGGAGCTTCTCCTCGTACGTGGGCGCGTCGTACAGCGGGATCCAGGCACGGAAACCCGAGGTGTGCGTCAGGAGCTGGCGCACCGTCATGTCCTGCTTGCCCGCGCGCCCGAAATCGGGAAGGTAGGAGGCGACCTTGCCCTCCAGCTCCAGCGCGCCCCGCTCGATCTGCTGGACGGCGAGGATCGAGGTGAACAGCTTCGAGACGGAGGCCAGGTCGAACACGGTGTCCCGGGTCATGGGGAGCTGTCGTTCGGGCGGCAGTTCGATGCCGGTGTCGGTCTTCTCGTCGTAACCGGCGTAGCGCACCGCCATGCCGATCGGCTCGTGCAGCGCCACGGTGCCGCCGCGCCCGGCGAGCAGGACGGCGCCCGCGTACCAGGGGTGCCGGGGGGAGGGGGCGAGGAACGCCTCGGCGTCGGTGACGAGTTGCCGCAGGTGCGCGGGGAGCAGTCCGGCGCGTTCCGGCGAGCCGTGGCGCAGGGTGGGGTGGCGGCCGGCGCTGGGTGCGGCGGCGGCCGGGCCCGCCGGGAGCGCGCCGAGGGCCAGCGCGCCGCCCGCGGCCAAGGACCCCATGACGAGCCGCCGGCGGCTCGGCCCGTCCGCTCGTCCGCCTGCCACGTCGTCCGTCATGCTGCGGCCTCCCGCCTGAAAGTATCTTTCCGGGCCTGCCCTGCATCGTGAAACTTTCCTGTCAGGTGGTGAGTGTGTCAACGGGGCGCGAGGCCTTCCGAAGAATCTGACGGAGCATCAGAAAAGGTCTTCCGTCGTCCGGCCCGCTGCGGCATCCTGCGCCCATGCAGACGGAGCTGAGCAGGAAACTGGGCATCGAGCACGCCGTCTTCGGCTTCACGCCGTTCCCGGCCGTCGCCGCGGCCATCAGCCGGGCCGGCGGCTTCGGCGTGCTCGGCGCGGTCCGTTACACCGCCCCCGGCGACCTCAAACGCGATCTCGACTGGCTCGACGCACACGCCGGCGGCCGGCCCTACGGGCTGGACGTGGTCATGCCCGCCAGGAAGGTCGAAGGCGTCACCGAGGCGGACGTCGAGGCGATGATCCCCGAGGAGCACCGGCGGTTCGTGCGGGACACCCTCGCCGCGCACGGGGTCCCGGAACTGGCCGAGGGCGAGACCTCCGGGTGGCGCATCACCGGCTGGATGGAACAGGTCGCCCGCACCCAGCTCGACGTCGCCTTCGACTACCCGATCCGGCTGCTGGCCAACGCCCTCGGTTCCCCGCCCGCCGACGTCGTCACGCGCGCCCACGACCGGGACGTCCTCGTCGCCGCCCTCGCCGGCAGCGCCCGCCACGCCCGCAAGCACCAGGAGGCCGGCATCGACGTCGTCGTGGCCCAGGGCTACGAAGCCGGCGGCCACACCGGCGAGATCGCCACCATGGTGCTCACCCCCGAGATCGTGGACGCCGTCGACCCACTGCCCGTCCTGGCCGCAGGCGGCATCGGCAGCGGCCGGCAGGTGGCGGCCGCGCTCGCTCTCGGCGCCCAAGGTGTATGGCTGGGCTCCATATGGCTGACCACCACAGAAGCGGATCTCCACTCGCCCGCCCTCACCCGCAAGCTGCTCGCCGCCGGCTCCGGGGACACCGTCCGCTCCCGCGCCCTGACCGGGAAGCCCGCCCGCCAGCTCCGTACCGCGTGGACCGACGCCTGGGACGACCCGACCGGCCCCGGCACCCTCCCCATGCCGCTGCAGGGACTGCTCGTCGCCGAGGCCGTCTCCCGCATCCAGAAGTACGAGGTCGAGCCGCTGCTCGGCACCCCCGTCGGGCAGATCGTCGGCCGGATGACCGCCGAACGCGGCGTCCAGGAGGTCTTCGACGACCTCACCCGCGGCTTCGAGAAGGCCGTGGACCGCATCAACCGCATCGCCGGAAGGAGCGGCCAGTCGTGAGCGCGCCCGCGAACACACCCCCCGCCGGTTTCTGGGCCCAGGCCGCCCAGGACCCCGGCCGAACGGTCCTGATCGCACCGGACGGCGAGGAGTGGACGGCCGGACGGCTGCACGCCGCCGCCAACCGCCTCGTCCACGGCCTGCGCGCCGCCGGCCTCGGGCGCGGGGACGCCTTCGCGGTCGTCCTGCCCAATGGCGCCGAGTTCGTCACCGCCTACCTCGCCGCCAGCCAGGCCGGCCTCTACCTCGTTCCGGTCAACCACCACTTCGTGGGCCCGGAGATCGCCTGGATCGTCGCCGACTCCGGCGCCAAGGTGCTCGTCACCCACGAACGGTTCGCCGGGCCGGCCCGCGCGGCGGCCGACGAGGCCGGGCTGCCGGCGAGCCACCGGTACGCCGTCGGCACGGCCGAGGGCTTCCGGCCGTACGCCGAACTCCTCGACGGCCAACCCGAGTCACCGCCCGAGGACCGGGAGCTGGGCTGGGTCATGAACTACACCTCGGGCACGACCGGCCGCCCGCGCGGCATCCGCCGCCCGCTGCCCGGCAAGCGCCCCGAGGAGGCCTACCTCGGCGGCTTCCTCGGCATTTTCGGCATCAAGCCGTACGACGACAACGTGCACCTCGTCTGCTCGCCGCTGTACCACACCGCCGTGCTCCAGTTCGCGGGCGCCTCCCTGCACATCGGGCACCGCCTGGTGCTGATGGACAAGTGGACGCCCGAGGACATGCTCCGTGTCATCGACGCACACAAGTGCACACACACCCATATGGTCCCCACCCAGTTCCACCGGCTGCTCGCGCTGCCGGAGGAGACACGGCGGTCGTACGACGTCTCGTCCATGCGGCACGCCATCCACGGGGCCGCGCCCTGCCCCGACCATGTGAAACGCGCGATGATCGACTGGTGGGGCGACTGTGTGGAGGAGTACTACGCCGCCAGCGAGGGCGGCGGCGCCTTCGCCACCGCCGAGGACTGGCTGAAGAAGCCCGGCACCGTCGGCAAGGCCTGGCCCATCAGCGAACTCGCGGTCTTCGACGAGGACGGCAGGCGGCTGCCACCCGGTGAACTCGGTACCGTCTACATGAAGATGAACACCGGCGGCTTCTCGTACCACAAGGACGAGGCCAAGACGCGGAAGAACCGCATCGGCGACTTCTTCACCGTCGGCGACCTCGGCTACCTGGACGAGGACGGCTACCTCTTCCTCCGCGACCGCAAGATCGACATGATCATCTCCGGCGGGGTGAACATCTACCCGGCCGAGATCGAGTCCGTCCTGCTCGCCCATCCCGCCGTCGCCGACGCCGCCGTCTTCGGCATCCCGCACGAAGACTGGGGCGAAGAGGTCAAGGCCGTCGTCGAACCGGCGCCCGGCCGGGAGCCCGGCCCCGAACTGGCCGCCGCGCTCCTGGACCACTGCGCCGGGCGGCTCGCCGGCTACAAACGGCCCAGGAGCGTCGACTTCATCACCGAGATGCCCCGCGACCCCAACGGCAAGCTCTACAAGCGGCGCCTGCGGGACCCGTACTGGGAGGGACGTACACGTCCGGTGTGAGACGAGTGTGGTCCCGCCCCACGGGGGACGGGACCACACCCTCAGCGTTCGCGCACGTGGACGACCTTGAGCGCGGGAGAGGACAGGATGTCCTTCTCGCAGAAGCGCGGGGTCACCCACCGCTGGCGGGAGAACAACCGGGTCTGGTCGCTGTAGTGCGGCGAGTGGGGGTTCGAGGACTGGGAGTAGGTCAGCAGCGTCCGCGCCACCGGGCAGCCGCTGCCGTTCCAGCCGACCGCCTGGATGTGGCTGGACCCCATCACCACCTCCGTGTACCCGCCGTGCGCCGGGTCCCACAGCGGCTGGACCTTGTTCCACACGCCCAGCGCCTCCGTGCCGCCCGGAACCGGCATCCGCCGGCCGTTCCGCACGACGAACTGGTGCTCACCGAGCGGGGAGTCGAGCGGGATGGCGGCCGTCCGCAACTCGGTCACCGCGTCCGCGAGGGCCGTGGCGAAGCCCGGCGCACCGGTGTCGAGCGTGTTCGGGGTGTGCACCGGGTCCGCCGCCGAGAACGGCACCTTCCACCCCCGGGCGTTCGGCACCAGCGCGCCGATCCGCCGCCAGAAGCGGTCGAAGAGCAGCGCTCCCCGGCTGCCGGTGCCGACGGTGCGGTCCCACGCCGCGAGCACCGGGCACGCCGCGGAGACGTCGACCTCCTTGCCGTCCTTGTTCCTGGCGACACCGCCGGGCAGCGCGGCGCAGGCCCGTGCCGTGTCCTCGGCCGCCAGAGCGCCCACGGTCACCCGGTTCGCGAACTGCTGCCGCTGCAGGTCCCGTACGGTCAGACCGCCCCGCTGCGCCATCGCCGCCACGGCGTCGAGCGCGCCCCGGGTGCGCGGCGAGCGCGGGGTGCCGACGGCGCCGAAGATCCGTTCGTACCCGGTGAGCGGCCGGTCGGCATTGGCCAGCCAGGCGCTGTCGTTGGAGTTCTCCGCGTACGGCGCGTCCTTCAGCGTCGGCATGCGGGCGGGCCCGAACACGCCCGGCTGCACGGCGTCGGCGTCGCGGCCGAGGGCGCAGGAACCGCGGGAGCCGTCGAGGACCGCGAGCCCCGCCGCCGGGTAGGTGTCCCTGCCGAGATCCGTGGAGCAGCGCCCCGCCAGGTCGTCGGTGATCCGGGGCAGCACCTGCGACTGGGTGAACAGCGAGTGCCCGGCGGAGTCCGCGGCGATCGTGTTCACCCAGGGCAGGCCCTGGTGCCGGGTGAGGGAATCCAGGACGCCCGCCGTGTCGCGTGCCTTTCCGAAGGCGAGCGAGGTGTCGGCGAACCGCATGTTCGCGGCGTTGGGGTCGTTCAGCGCGAACGCCGTCGTGGCGGTCCACGGCAGTGGGAGGTCGCCGTCGCCGGAGGCGACGACCGGGCCGTACCGGGTCCACCACTGGGTGCGGGTCACCGGCGGGCCGTCCTTGACCGCGACGGTCACGGTCCGCCGCGTCATCCGCACCGGCCGGCCGTCGACCAGGTAGACGGTCGGGTCGGCCGGATCCAGCGTCAGCTGCGTCAGGTTGAACGGCACACCGGTGGAGACGGTGTGGCTCCACGCCACCCGTGCGTTGTAGCCGATGGCGACGGTGGGCTCGCCGAGCAGCGCGGCGCCGGCGACGTCCAGCTCGCCCGGGATGGTCTGCTGCACCTGCCAGAACCGGCGTCCGCCCTGCCATGGGTAGTGCGGGTTGCCCAGCAGCAGGCCGCGGCCGTCGGCCGTGGTGCCGCCGGCGAAGGCGACCGCGTTCGACCCCATGTCCGCGCCGGCGGCCCGCTTCCGCAGAGCCCGTATCAGAGCCTGGGCGTCCGGCGCGGGCCCGGCGCCGCGGGCCCGGGTGGTGGCGGCGGTGGGCGGCTGGGCCCCCGTGATGCCGTCCACGGCGTCGCCCTGGCCGCCGATCACGGCGAGCGCGTAGAAGCGGGCGGCCACGTCCACGGTGCCGACCGGGCGCACCCAGGCGGCGCCCTTGCAGGCCGGGTCGGTGGTGCGGTGCTGCCGCAGCCAGGCGTCGTACCCCGCCGCGTAGCCCCGCATCAGGTCCTTGATCTGCCGGCTCGGGCCCAGCGGAGCCGGCTCGGCGAGCAGCTTCTCCACGGTGCCCGCCTCCCGGACGCCCCGGAAGTACAGATCGCTGGAGAGGTTGTCGCCCGCCGAGGACAGCGAGCCGTCGGGCGCCGCGTGCGGGCCGAAGAACCGCGAGCGTTCGCCGCGCACGGTCACGAAGCCGTCGGCGAGGACGCACACCTGGTCGGCGGCCTGCGCCCAGCCGGTGCCGAAACCGAGGTCGGCGTAGCTCCTGGCGCGGATGTGCGGAATGCCGTACTCGGTGTAGCGGATGACGGCCGACAGACCGCCGTCCGAGGGATGTTCCTGGCGGCTCGGCCGCTCGGTCGCGGCGGCCGGCAGCGCGGCCGAGGCGGTGAGCAGGGCGACGGCCGCGACGGCCAGTCGTCTGAAGCGGATGCGCAAGTCGTGCCTCCCAACTTCATTGAGGGAAGGAGCGGTTGAGTAACAACCGATGTGTGTCGAGGCTCCCGGGTGCTTGACCTGCCCCGGTGACGGACCGAGGATCATGAGTCATGACGCAGGGACAGGGCAGCACGGTTGACGGGGTGCTGCGGCGCAGCGCCCGGCGCACCCCGGCGCGGACCGCGGTCGAGTACGGCGAACGCGCCTGGACGTACGAGGAACTGGACGAGGCCGTCTCCCGCGCGGCGAGCGTCCTGCTGGGCCAGGGCCTCACCGTCGGCGACCGGGTCGCCTCCTACGGCCACAACTCGGACGCCTATCTGATCGGCTTCCTGGCGTGCGCCCGTGCCGGCCTCGTGCACGTGCCGGTCAACCAGAACCTGACCGGCGACGACCTCGCGTACGTCGTCGGCCAGTCCGGCAGCTCCCTGGTCCTCGCCGACCCCGCCCTCGCGGACCGGCTCCCCGAGGGAGTCCGCACGCTGCCGCTGCGCGACGCCGAGGACTCGCTGCTGGCCCGGCTCGCGACGGCACCCGCGTACGACGGTCCCGAACCGCGCACCGAGGACCTGGTGCAGCTGCTCTACACCTCGGGCACCACAGCGCTCCCCAAGGGCGCGATGATGACGCACCGCGCCCTGGTGCACGAGTACCTCAGCGCGATCACCGCCCTCGATCTGAGCGCCGGCGACCGCCCCGCACACTCCCTGCCGCTGTACCACTCGGCGCAGCTGCACGTGTTCCTGCTGCCCTACCTGGCGGTCGGCGCCACCAACCTCATCCTCGACGGGCCCGACGGCGACCGGCTCCTCGACCTGATCGAGGCCGGGCGCGTGGACAGCCTGTTCGCTCCGCCGACGGTCTGGATCGGCCTGGCGGGCCGCCCCGACTTCGCGACCCGGGACCTGTCCGGGCTGCGCAAGGCCTACTACGGCGCCTCGGTCATGCCGGTGCCGGTCCTGGAGCGCCTGCGCGAGCGGCTGCCGCGGCTCGGCTTCTACAACTGTTTCGGGCAGAGCGAGATCGGCCCGCTGGCCACCGTCCTGGCACCCGACGAGCACGAGGGCCGGATGGACTCCTGCGGGCGACCCGTGCTGTTCGTCGACGCCCGGGTGGTCGACGAGGACGGCAAGGAGGTCCCCGCCGGCACGCCCGGCGAGATCGTCTACCGCTCACCGCAGTTGTGCGAGGGTTACTGGGACAAGCCCGAAGAGACCGCCGAGGCCTTCCGCGACGGCTGGTTCCGCTCCGGGGACCTGGCCGTGCGGGACGCCGAGGGCTACTTCACCATCGTGGACCGGGTGAAGGACGTCATCAACTCCGGTGGGGTACTGGTGGCTTCACGCCAGGTCGAGGACGCCCTGTACACCCATGAGGCGGTCGCGGAGGCCGCGGTGATCGGCCTGCCCGACGAGCGGTGGATCGAGGCCGTCACCGCGGTCGTCGTCCCGCGCGGCGAGGTGACGGAGGATCAGCTCATCGCGCACGTGAAGGAGCGGCTCGCGCCGTTCAAGGCACCCAAACGGGTGCTGTTCGTGAGCGAGTTGCCCCGCAACGCCAGCGGCAAGATTCTCAAGCGCGAGCTGCGCGACCGGTTCGGCGGCTAGCACTCGCCGCCCAACCGGACCGACGCCCACCGCCGCAGCTCCGCGAGCCCGACTGCACGGCCGGTCCATGCTGCGCCCGCCCGCCGGCGACCGTCTCGAACGGCGGCCGGTGCCGTTCTTTCCGCGGCGGGCGGCGTCCGCCCGAGGGCCGAGTTCTTCCGACGCCGCCCTAAAACGTCTGTCCAAGTTCCGCGACGAGGGCGGCGATGCGCTGCTCGTCCCGCTTGTAGTGGGTCCACTTGCCGGCCCGGGTCGCGCGGACCAGGCCGGCGCGCTGGAGTTCCGCCATGTAGGCCATACACGGTCGACTGCGCCGGCCTGGCCCTCGCCTGAATGTGGCTCACGGACACACCCACCTCGGCCGGGTCGGCGATGGCGGCCTCCATCGGGCCCACCGGCCTTGGGGGACAACGGAACCGTGGTTAGCGGTAGCGGCGACTCCGGTTCTGATCTCTCTCGAACGGTCAACTGTGAGAATCGCGTGGGAGTGGATTGTCCCTGATCCAGCGGCGTACTTGCTCCGCCTCCCCTTGACGCCCGAGTCCCTCAAGCACATCCGCCTGCAGGCCCAGCACGGCGTGAACTTGCGGAAGCACGGAGGGCATCGTTCCAATGTGACTGCGGTATAGATCCACAGCCTCCCCAGTCAAGCGTAGGGCCGCGGGAAGATCACCTCCCTCTGCCAGAAGGATGGCAAGGACAGAAAGCGAGGTGGCGAGTTCGGGTTCGTAGGCGGGCGGGTTGTCGGCCGCGAGCCGACGCCGGATCTCCACAGCATTCTGCTCGGCGGTGAGGGCCTCGCTCCGTCTGCCCGCCTCCGCCAGCTGGATCCCGAGGTTGGACAGCGAGGTGGCGAGGTCGGGTTCGTAGGCGGCCGGGTTGTCGGCTGCGAGCCGACGCCGGATCTCCACCGCATCCTCAGTGGCAGTCAGTGCCTCACTCCGTCTGCCCGCCGTAGCCAGCCGGTTGCCGAGGTTGGACAGCGAGGTGGCGAGGTCGGGTTCGTAGGCGGCCGGGTTGTCGGCTGCGAGCCGACGCCGGATCTCCACCGCATTCTGCTCAGCGGTGAGGGCCTCGCTCCGTCTGCCCGCCTCCGCCAGCCGGTTGCCGAGGTTGGACAGCGAGGTGGCGAGGTCGGGTTCGTAGGCGGCCGGGTTGTCGGCCGCGAGCCGACGCCGGATCTCCACCGCATCCTCAGTGGCAGTCAGTGCCTCACTCCGTCTGCCCGCCGTAGCCAGCCGGATGCCGAGGTTGGACAGCGAGGCGGCGAGGACGGGCTCGTAGGCGGCCGGGTTGTCGGCCGCGAGCCGACGGTAGACCTCCACCGCATCCTCAGTGGCAGTCAGTGCCTCACTCCGTCTGCCCGCCGTAGCCAGCCGGATGCCGAGGTTGGACAGCGAGGCGGCGAGGACGGGCTCGTAGGCGGCCGGGTTGTCGGCCGCGAGCCGACGGTAGACCTCCACCGCATCCTGCTCAGCGGTGAGGGCCTCACTCCGTCTGCCCGCCTCCGCCAGCCGGATGCCGAGGTTGGACAGCGAGGCGGCGAGGTCGGGTTCGTAGGCGGCCGGGTTGTCGGCCGCGAGCCGACGGTAGATCTGCACCGCATCCTCGGCGGCGGTGAGGGCCTCGCTCCGTCTGCCCGCCTCCGCCAGCCGGTTGCCGAGGTTGGACAGCGAGGTGGCGAGGTCGGGTTCGTAGGCGGCCGGGTTGTCGGCCGCGAGCCGACGGTAGATCTGCACCGCATCCTCGGCGGCGGTGAGGGCCTCGCTCCGTCTGCCCGCCTCCGCCAGCTGGATGCCGAGGTTGGTCAGTGAGGCGGCGAGGTCGGGTTCGTAGGCGGGCGGGTTGTCGGCCGCGAGCCGACGGTAGATCTGCACCGCATCCTCGGCGGCGGTGAGGGCCTCGCTCCGTCTGCCCGCCTCCGCCAGCTGGATGCCGAGGTTGGACAGTGAGGCGGCGAGGTCGGGTTCGTAGGCGGCCGGGTTGTCGGCCGCGAGCCGACGCCGGATCTCCACGGCATTCTGCTCGGCGGTGAGGGCCTCGCTCCGTCTGCCCGCCGTAGCCAGCCGGTTGCCGAGGTTGGACAGTGAGGCGGCGAGGTCGGGTTCGTAGGCGGGCGGGTTGTCGGCCGCGAGCCGACGCCGGATCTCCACCGCATCCTCGGCGGCGGTCAGTGCCTCACTCCGCCTGCCCACCTCCGCCAGCCGGATGCTGAGATTGGACAGCGAGCGAGCGAGTTCGGGTTCGTAGGCGGCCGGATTGTCTTGTGCCAGTCGATGGTTGGCCTGGGCGAGGGCGCCGGCCAGCCGCAGGGCGAGGGGGGCGAGGATGCGGGATGGGTAGGGAAGTGCGGCGGTGGCGGACCGGACGGCTTGGTAGGCGAGGACCGTGGTGTCCAGGGCTGTGTCCAGGGTGTGCAGGACGCGTTCGCTGTCGGTGGTGCGGTTGGCGTTGTAGTGGGCGATAACTGCGCGGGCCAGGACGGTGACGAGCTGTGCTTGCTGTTCGGGTGTGGCTGCGGCGAGCAGGGCAGGTAGCTGGATGCGGTCGTGGGTGAGGGTTTGTGAGGCGTGGTATTCGGCGATGCGGTCGGGTTGAAGGGAGCCCCAGTAGCGGTCGGGATCGGCCGGGTACAGGCTCGCCAGCCAGGCCGCGGTGCGAGGCGCTTTGTCGGCGGGAAAGTCAGGGAGCGTGCCGAGGGCGTGGGTGGCCGCGTCGACGGTGGTGGCTCCGCACAGAGCGGCGACGGCGACCGTGGCGGCAAGCGTGGTGGTGGGCAGGTTCAGTTTGAAGGCAGGGGCTTCGGCGCTGTCCTCCCAGAATCGTCCTTCGTGCTCCAACAGGATTTCCTCGGCCGGGGTGCCGGGGGGTGTGTCGGCGGGTCTGGGGCCGTGCTGCAGGAGGGTGACCAGGGCGGTCAGTTGCAGGGTGAGGGTGTTGTCGTAGCGGGGATGGCTCAGGTCCTCGGGAGGCTGGAGGGCCGCGGCCAGGGCTGCCCAGTCGTGTGCGGGGACGCTGGGGACACGGGGCAGCAGGCGGGCGAGGTCGCGGGCCGCGCGGGTGAAGGCGGTGTGGCGGTCTGTGGCGGGCCGGCTGCGGGGGATGAGCGGGTTGAGCCCGGTGACGGGTGCCGCGGCGAGCAGTCTGCGCACGGCGGGGGCGGCGCTGAGCGGATCGGTGCGCCATTCGCCGTCGGCGCGGGCGAGCAGCAGCAGCCGCACGCGGTGGCGGGAGCGGTGCAGGTGGGTGATCAGGCGACGCAGCAGGCGGGGGCGGGTCTCGGCGTAGTCGACGACGAGCAGGAGGGGCAGGGCGGTGTTCAGGGGGGTGAAGTCGGGTGGCGTGTCGTAGTCGGTGAGGTCCGGGCGCAGGTGTCCGGTGACCCAGCCCTGGTGGCTGAAAAGGTCGGTGAGGCGGCGGGCGAGGCGGGTCTTGCCCTGTCCGCCGGGCCCGGTGATGACACGGATCGCGAGGGCGTCGGGTTGGGTTTCGCACCAGGCGCGCAGGTCGTCGAGTTCATGCGCGCGGCCGTGGAAGGCGACGGCCTCGGCGTCCGCGCGCAGCAGTGCGGCGGGGGAGTCCAGGTCGCGGTCGAAGGCCGCTGGAGTGAGCAGGCCGGCTGCTTCCACCGGTTCCAGGACCGGCTCCCACCCGGTGTGTTCGGTCAGCAGCGCGCGGAAGGCGTCGTCGGCCAGGAGGTGGGACGCGCAGGTGGCGGTCAGGCGGCTGCCGCCGCTGGCCTGCCGGTCACGACGCACCACGCCGCACAGCAGGTCCCCGCCGAGACCGTCGTCGGCCAGGACGGCGGCCCCCGAGATGCCCGACCAGGCGCTGCCTGCCCCCATGGCGGCGGCGAGGGTGGGTCCGGTGCTGGTGATCTCATAACGGCCGGCGAGGGCGCCGGTGCCGGGGGCGATGTGGCCGCTCAGCTGCTCGTCCAGACGCCGGCCGTCCTCGGCGTCCTTCTGCGAGCGGGGGAAACCGGTCGCGGTGACCGGGTGCGGCCGATTCCCGATGAGCAGACCGTACCGCTGGGGCGGCCGGGCCAGCAGATCACCGAGGGACTGCGGCACCTGCCAGCCCTGGCCGTCGGTGACCTCGATCAGCGCGGCGTCGACGACCGGGTCCTTGCGCTGCCAGCGCACGGTCGCACAGAACTGCTCCTCGCCGGCATCAGGCGGGCATACCCGTACCGGATCCACGGCCGTGGGATCGATGTCGTCCAGGACGTGGGCGGCGGTCAGCACCAGACGCGGCGCGACCAGGTACCCCGTTCCGAAGCCCGTGCTCTTCCTGCCGTCCTTCAGGCGCTCCACCCGGATCTGCACCCGGCGGTCGAACTCCACAGCAGCCCCCCACTACTTGCTCTGTGACGTGCGTGCGCAGGCCGCCCGGGCCTACTCCTCGTCGCTGACGTCGATGTCGCCCCCACCGGGCCTGTGCGGGGTCAGTTTCACCGTCACCGTGTGTGTGGCCTTGTGGCCGGTCTCTTTCTTGCCGCCCAGGCTGATCACGCTCCAGCGCAGCCCGCCGTTGACACCCTTGGTGCCGGTCAGCTCCAGACCGAGATCCAGCGTGATCTCCCCCAGCGTGAACAGCACCCCCTTGTCGCCGTCCCCCGTCGGGGCGGCGATCCGGTCCTGGGCCTCGGCGATCTGATCCCGCAGCAAGGTGATCGCGTCCGCCAGGTCCATCCATTCCTCGTCCGAACTGCTTGCGCCGCCCATGACCATCCCCCTCCACCTCAAGGCCCCCTACCGTGTGGAAGGGGACGAATCTGGCTCCTTCTCCCGAAGCAAACCAGCGGAAACCACACCGCGGCCGGTGCGCTCCGGCGAACCAGCCGCGCCCCTGCATGTCGGCCTCCGCATCCTCCTCAGCGGCTGCAGGGGCCGCAACATCCCGCGGCCGGGCAGTGTGGGACGGAAGCTGTATGGGGAAACTCCACTGGTACCTGGCGACGGTATCCACGCGCCGAGCCACTCATACGATCTTCCGCCGAAAGGCCGCGAACCCCGGGGCAACTGTGCTAGGCGACCAAGATCAAGCGCTTAGCGCCAACGGCTGCTCCGTGGTTCCCCGAGACCGTTGACCAGGTCGGGGTCCGGGACGGTGGCGGCGTC
This sequence comes from Streptomyces cyanogenus, assembly GCF_017526105.1. Taxonomy (NCBI): domain Bacteria; kingdom Bacillati; phylum Actinomycetota; class Actinomycetes; order Kitasatosporales; family Streptomycetaceae; genus Streptomyces; species Streptomyces cyanogenus. The sequence goes on along the minus strand of NZ_CP071839.1, from coordinate 806,337 downwards.
CGCCCGGGACGGCACTGCTCCGGCGCGGGAGCTATCCCTGTCCGGCGTCCCGCGGCCGCAGGTCCACGATGCGGCGGATCTTGCCCACCGACCGCTCCAGCGACTCCGGTTCCACGATCTCCACGTCGACCGACACGCCGATGCCGTCCTTGACGGCCGCGACGATGGCCCGGGCCGCCGCCTCCCGCACCTCCGGCGGCGCGTCGGGGCGGGCCTCGGCCCGGACGGTCAGGGCGTCCAGGCGGCCCTCCCGGGTGAGCCGCAGCTGGAAGTGCGGAGCCACCCCCGGCGTGCGCAGGACGATCTCCTCGATCTGGGTGGGGAACAGATTGACCCCGCGCAGGATCACCATGTCGTCACTGCGCCCGGTGACCTTCTCCATCCTCCGGAACGCCCGGGCCGTCCCGGGCAGCAGCCGGGTCAGGTCCCGCGTGCGGTACCGCACGATCGGCATGGCCTCCTTGGTCAGCGAGGTGAACACCAGCTCGCCCCGCTCGCCCTCCGGCAGCACCTCGCCCGTCAGGGGATCCACGACCTCCGGATAGAAGTGGTCCTCCCACACGTGCAGGCCGTCCTTGGTCTCCGCGTACTCCTGGGCGACACCGGGCCCGATCACCTCGGACAGCCCGTAGATGTCGACGGCGTCGATCGCGAACCGCTCCTCGATCTCCCGCCGCATCTGCTCGGTCCAGGGCTCGGCCCCGAAGACGCCGACCCGCAGCGAGGTGCCGCGCGGGTCCACGCCCTGCCGCTCGAACTCGTCCAGCAGGGTGAGCATGTAGGAGGGGGTCACCATGATGACGGACGGTTCCAGGTCCTGGATGAGCTGCACCTGGCGGGCCGTCATGCCGCCGGACGCGGGGACGACCGTACAGCCGAGGCGTTCGGCACCGTAGTGGGCGCCAAGGCCGCCGGTGAACAGCCCATAGCCGTACGCCACATGCACGACGTCTCCCGGCCGGCCGCCGGCCGCCCTGATGGACCGCGCCACCATGTCCGCCCACATGGAAAGGTCGTTGTCGGTGTAGCCGACCACCGTGGGGCGCCCCGTGGTGCCACTGGAGGCGTGCAGCCGGCGGATCCGCTCCCGGGGCACGGCGAACATGCCGTACGGGTAGTTCTCCCGGAGGTCGGCCTTGGTGGTGAAGGGGAAGCGGGCGAGGTCGTCGAGCGAGCGGCAGTCCTCCGGGCGGACGCCGGCCTTGTCGAAAGACTCGCGGTAGAACGGCACGTGCGCGTACGCGTGCCGCAGGCTGGCGCGCAGCCGCTCCAGTTGCAGCGCCCGCAGTTCCTCGGGCCCGAGCCGTTCACCCACGTCGAGCAGGTCCCTCATCTCGGCCATCGCGACGTCTCCCTCACCAGCCGCACCTGTACCCGACCGATCATTCGGTCGATTCGCTCGGGGTCAGTAACGCAGGCCGCGCGGCGCCAGGCAAGAGGGCCGCGGGGATTTTCCGCGCCGCGAAGGCGTTGCGCGCCGGTGGACCCCGCACCGATGATCACCAGCATGCCCACTTTCACCGCCACCGACGGCACCCGGCTCGCCTACCACCTGCGGGGTGCGGGTGAGCCGCTCGCCGTGCTGCCCGGCGGTCCCATGCGGGCCTCCGCCTATCTCGGGGACCTCGGCGGGCTGACCGCGCACCGGCGGCTCGCCCTGCTCGACCTGCGGGGCACCGGTGACTCGCAGGTGCCGGCGGACCCGGCGACGTACCGCTGTGACCGGATGGTGGAGGACGTGGAAGTGTGGCGCGGCCACATGGGTCTGGAACACATGGATCTGGTCGCCCACTCGGCGGGTGCAGCCCTTGCGATGCTCTACGCGGCCCGCCACCCGCACCGGATACGGCGGCTGCTCCTGATCACCCCCAACCCGTCCGCCCTGGGCCTGCGGGCCACGCCCGAGGACCGGCTGGCCGCGGCCCGGCTGCGCGCGGACGAGCCGTGGTTCGCCCGGGCGTTCCCCGCCTTCCGGGCCTGGCTCGCGGGCGAGGCGGAGTTCGACGACGTGTTCCTGCCGTTCTTCCACGGCCGCTGGGACGACACCGCCCGTGCGCACACGGACGCCGAGCTGCACCAGACCAACGAGGAGGCCGGCGAGCGCTACTTCGCCGACGGAGCCTTCACCCCGGACGCGACCCGGGCCGCCCTCGCGGCCCTGACCGCGCCGGTCCTCGTGTACGCGGGCGGACTCGACGGCGGACCGTGCCCCGCCCTCGCCCGCCGCACCGCCGAGGCCTTCCCGGACGCCGAGTGCAGCGTGCAGCCCGGCGCCGCCCACTACCCCTGGCTGGACGACCCGGAGCGGTTCGTGAGCCGTACGCTCGCCTTCCTCGACCGGTGACGTCCATCAGCCCGGCTGCGGACCGTACGCCGTCAGGAACCGGTCCCGGAACGCGTCCATCCCCCAGACGGGGGCGTCCGCGGCCGGCTTGAGCCCCTCGGTCCAGCCCCAGCGGGAGATCCGCTCCAGCACCTCCGGGTCGTGGGCGACGATCGTCACGGGCACGTCCTTGCGGGGGCTGGCCCCGGTGACCGCCGGGACGGGCTGGTGGTCGCCGAGGAACACCAGGACGGTGTGCTCGTCGCCGTAGCGCCGCAGGAAACCGATGAGGCTGCGCAGCGAGTACGCGATCGCGTCCCGGTACCCGGCGCGCACGCTCTGCGGGTCCTTCCACACCTCCTCGGCGTCCTTGCCGTCCTTCCCGAGGCGGCGGAAGACCGAGCCGTCGCCCAGGCTCCCCCAGTCGGTCATGCGGGGCACCGGCGCCCACGGGTGATGGCTGGAGGTCAAAACGATCTCCGCCATCAGCGGGCCCCGCCCACGCCGGCCGAACTCCAGCCGCCGGAACGCCTCCAGCGTGAACTGGTCCGGCACCTGCGACCAGCCGAAGCCCGGGCCGTGGTAGCCGAGGCCGGCCCGGTCGTGCACGTGGTCCAGGCCGAAGAAGCCGCCCTCCGGCCAGGCGCGGTTCACCCCCGGCACGATGCCGGCCGTCCGCCAGGCGCCGGCGGCGCGGAAGGCGCCGGTGAGGGTGGTCCGGTCGCCGGCGGTGAGGGTGTGGAACCGCTGCTGGTTGCCGATCCACAGCCCGGACAGGAAGGTCGCGTGGGCCAGCCAGCTGCCGCCGCCCGTCACCGGCGAGCGCAGCCAGCCACTGCGCGCCCGGAAGCCGGCCGCCCGCAGGGCGGCGGTGCCCTCGTCCAGGACCGCGCCGATCCGCGGGGCGACGGACGGGTCCTCGAGCGCCGTACGCCCGTAGCTCTCGACGAAGGTGACCAGCACGTCCTTTCCGCGCAGCCCGGTCAGCAGCCGGTCGGGCGGGGTGTGCGCGAAGGGGTCGTGGGCGGCCTGGCGCCGGAAGACCCGCGCGTCCGCGAGGGACGTACGGACCTGCCCGAGACGGTCGCCGACCAGGTCGGCGTCGATCGTGGCGGCGACCGGGACCCCGGCGGAGCGCAGTCCGAACGTGACGCAGGTGGTCCAGGCGACCGCCAGCACCAGGACGACGCGGACGGCGTACCGCCGGTGACGGGCCATCACCGTCGTCACGCGGACCGCCGCCAGTGTGGTCAGCACGGGGACGGCCAGCACGAGAGCGAGGACCCCGGCCGCGGCCTCCAGCGCGCCGGCCCGGCCGGACGTCTCCCGCAGGTAGTCCGCCGCGTTGCCGAGCAGACTCCAGTCCAGCACCGGGTCGAACGGGCGCAGCAGCACCTCCTGGAAGCCCATGTCGACGCCCTTGAGCAGGGCGAGCAGCCCGGTCAGGAAGCCGCCGGCGGCGGCGCCGGCCCGCCTGGCCCGGGGCGGCAGCACGAGCAGCAGCGCGGCGAGCGCGATGCCCTCGGCCGGGAGGCGCAGGAACGCGGACGGGGTGAGGCTGTCGAGCCGGTCGGGCAGCAGCAGCGCACCCAGCAGGAGAGCGGCGGCCGGCACGGTCGCCCCCGCGGCCGCGCAGCGCGCGAGCCGTCCGGACCGGCGGGGCCCGCCCGCCGGCGCCACGCGCGCGGCGGCGCCTCCGGCCGCCGCTCCGCCGCCGTCCGGCGCCGCAGTGTCCTCCGGCAGGTGACCAGGCGTGGGGTGAGACACCCGAGGGTCCTTCCGTGCGGCGGTCACTGTGTGTCGCTGAACGACTCGACTGTGCGCACAGTGTAGTCGCCGGGGTGGGTTCCGGCGGTGCGGGACACCCGGCCTACGGCCGCTGCGCGGCCACCGCCACCTCCCGTGCCCACCGGTAGTCGGCCTTGCCGCTCGGCGACCGCTGGATGGTGTCCGTGACGACGAGCTGGCGGGGGACCTTGTACCCGGCCAGGCGGGTACGGCAGTGGCTCTGGATGTCGGCGAGCGACGGGCGCGGCGCCCCCGGGCGCAGCTGCACCACGGCCGCCACATGGTTGCCCCACCGGGCGTCCGGCACCCCGGCGACCAGCGCGTCGTACACGTCCGGATGCGCCTTGAGCGCCTGCTCGACCTCCTCCGGGTACACCTTCTCGCCGCCCGTGTTGATGCACTGCGAGCCCCGGCCGAGGACGGTGACCACGCCGTCCGCGCCGACCGTCGCCATGTCGCCGAGCAGCACCCAGCGCCGCCCGTCCTTCTCGAAGAACGTCTCGGCGGTCTTCACCGGGTCGTTGTAGTAGCCGAGCGGCACATGGCCGCACTGCGCGACCCGCCCCACCTCGCCGGGTGCCACCGGCTCGTGCGTCACCGGATCCACCACCCGGGTCCGGGAGTTGACCCGGACGCGGAAGCCGCGCTCGGGGCCCGCGTCCTCGGTCGCGGTGCCGTTGAAGCCGGACTCGGAGGAGCCGAAGTTGTTCAGCAGCACCGCGTTCGGAAGCAGCTCGCGGAACTGCCGGCGGACCGTCTCCGACATGATCGCGCCCGACGAGGAGACGCTGAACAGCGCCGAGCAGTCCGTTCCCTTGAGCGGCCCGGCGAGGGCGTCGATCAGCGGCCGGAGCATGGCGTCCCCGACCAGCGACATGCTGGTGACCCGCTCCCGCTCGATGGTCCGCAGCACCTCCTCGGGCACGAACCTGCGGTGCAGCACGACCCGTTGGCCGAAGTTGAAGCCGATGAACGCGGTGAGCGTCGACGTGCCGTGCATCAGCGGGGGAGTGGGGAAGAAGGTGATCCCCGAGCCGCCCGCGGCGACCCGCTCGGCCAGCTCCTGCGGCGCCTTCACCGGCTCCCCGGTCGGCGCCCCGCCGCCCAGCCCCGCGAAGAACAGGTCCTCCTGACGCCACATCACCCCCTTGGGCATGCCCGTCGTACCACCGGTGTAGATGATGAACTGGTCGTCACCGGAACGCGCGGGGAAGCCCCGGCCGGGCGACCCGGCGGCCTCCGCGGCGGGGAACGGCACCGCCCCGGGCACCGACTCCGCGGCCGGTGTGCCCACCCGCAGCAGATGCCGCAGCTTCGGCGCCCGCGGCAGCGCGCCCGCGACCCGGTCCTCGAACTCCGCGTCGAAGACCAGCGCGACCAGGTCCGCGTCCCGATAGAGGTACACCAACTCGTCCTCGACGTACCGATAGTTGACGTTCACCGGGACGATCCGGGCCTTCAGGCAGGCCAGCACCGTCTGCAGGTACTCGACGCCGTTGTACAGGTGGAGCCCGAGGTGCTCGCCGGGCCCTATGCCGCTGTCGATCAGGTGGTGGGCGACGCGGTTGGCGGCGGCGTCCAGTTCGGCGTACGTCAGCCGGCGCTCCGCACCCGTGCCGGGATGGTCGAGGTACACCAGTGCCTCGCGGTCCGCGGCCACGTCGACGACCGACTCGAACAGGTCGGCAAGGTTGTACTCCACCGCTTCCTCCTGACCCCGGGACGTCCTGGCGACGAGAGGCGCATCCGTCGGCCCGCCGGTCATCAGAGCAAAGGGGGCGGCAAGTGGGAAGGCCCCGCACCAGAAAATCTGACTACCTGTCAGAAAACCCTTGAAGTGCCCCCTCCGCTCCTGCAACCTGTTCTCGTTCCGACCGAGGGGAGATGGCCCATGAGTGGGACGGAACACCTCACCGTGCAGCGGGAAGGCGCCACACTGGTGCTCACGCTCAACCGGCCCGACGCCAGGAACGCGCTCTCCCTGGCGATGCTGGTCGGCCTGTACGACGGCTGGCTCCAGGCCGACGCGGACGACTCGGTCCGCTCGATCGTGCTCACCGGGGCCGGCGGCGCGTTCTGCGCCGGCATGGACCTGAAGGCGCTGGCCGGCGACGGCATGCAGGGACAGCAGTACCGCGACCGGCTGAAGGCCGATCCCGACCTGCACTGGAAGGCGATGCTGCGCCACCATCGCCCCCGCAAGCCGGTGATCGCCGCCGTCGAGGGCCACTGCGTCGCGGGCGGCACCGAGATCCTCCAGGGCACCGACATCCGGGTCGCGGGCGAGTCCGCGACCTTCGGCCTGTTCGAGGTCAGGCACGGCCTGTTCCCGATCGGCGGCTCCACCGTCCGCCTCCAGCGCCAGATCCCGCGCACCCACGCCCTGGAGATGCTGCTCACCGGACGCCCCTACAGCGCCCGGGAAGCCGCCGGCATCGGCCTGATCGGGCGTGTCGTCCCCGACGGCACCGCCCTCGCCGGAGCGCTGGAGATCGCCGAACAGATCAACGCCTGCGGCCCGCTCGCCGTCGAGGCCGTCAAGGCGTCCGTGTACGAGACCGCCGAGATGACCGAGACCGACGGCCTCGCCGCCGAACTCGCCCGCGGCTGGCCCGTCTTCGACACCGCCGACGCGAAGGAGGGCGCCCGCGCCTTCGCGGAGAAACGGCCGCCTGTCTACAAGCGCGCGTGACACTCCGCCGGGGGTCGGCAGACGCCGTTCGCAAGCTGCGGACCGTCGTGGGCCGGTCGCGCCCACGCGGCGGAGCCGCACATGTCATCGCCCGCGCCCCTACGGAGCGCCCCTTCACCGCCGACCTCCCAGGAGGCAGCCGATGCCAGAAGTCCTCTCCGCCCCGCTCGTCGTAGAGTTCCCCTTCACCCGCTCCCTCGGCCCCGTCCAGAGCGCCTTCCTCACCGGCCTGCGCGAACGTGTCGTCCTCGGCGTGCGCACCACCGACGGCCGCACCCTCGTCCCGCCGGTCGAGTACGACCCCGTCACCGCCGAGGAGATCCGCGACCTGGTGGAGGTCGCCCCCACCGGCACGGTCACCACCTGGGCCTGGAACCACGCCCCGCGCCGCGGCCAGCCCCTCACCACCCCCTTCGCCTGGGTCCTGGTCCGGCTCGACGGCGCCGACACCGCCCTGCTGCACGCCCTCGACGCCCCCGGCCCCGACGCCGTCCGCACCGGCATGCGGGTGCGCGTCCGCTGGGCCGCGGAACGCACCGGCGCCATCACCGACATCGCCTGCTTCGAGCCGTACGAGGGCGAGGCCGTCGCACCCGGCGGCCACAGCGGCGCGTTCGCCGACCCGCTCACCGGCATCGTCGCCCCCGCCCGCCTCGACTACACCTACTCGCCCGGCCGCGCCCAGTCCGCCTACATCCACGCCCTCTCCGAACGGCGCACCGTCGGCGAACGCTGCCCGTCCTGCCGCAAGGTGTACGTCCCGCCGAGGGGTGCGTGCCCCACATGTGGCGTCGCCACAGCCGAACAGGTCGAAGTGGGTCCCCGCGGCACGGTCACCACCTTCTGCATCGTCAACATCAAGGCCGCACACACGGCGAATCTCGACATCGAGGTGCCGTACGTCTACGCGCACATCGCCCTGGACGGGGCCGACCTCGCCCTGCACGCCCGCATCGGCGGCATCCCCTACGACCAGGTGCGCATGGGCCTGCGCGTGGAGCCGGTGTGGACCGAGGGCGCCCGCTACCCCGACCACTACCGGCCCACCGGCGAACCCGACGCGGACTACGAGACGTACAAGGAGCTGCTGTGACCAGCGAGGAAGCCCCCGGCCCCCGGGACATCGCCGTCGTCGCCTTCGCGCAGACCGACCACCGGCGCTCCACCGCGGAGTCCTCCGAGGTCGAGATGGTCATGCCCGTCCTCCACGACGTCCTGGCACAGACCGGTCTGCGGACCGCCGACATCGGCTTCACCTGCTCCGGCTCCAGCGACTACCTCGCCGGCCGCGCCTTCTCCTTCACCCTCGCCCTCGACGGTGTCGGCGCCTGGCCGCCGATCTCCGAGTCGCACGTCGAGATGGACGGCGCGTGGGCGCTGTACGAGGCCTGGACCAAGCTGCTCACCGGAGACGCCGACACCGCGCTCGTCTACTCCTACGGCAAGTGCTCACCCGGCTTGGTCCGGGATGTCCTCACCCGCCAGCTCGACCCGTACTACGTCGCCCCGCTGTGGCCCGACGCCGTAGCCCTCGCCGCCCTCCAGGCGCAGGCGCTCATGGATGCCGGACTCACCGACGAACGCGCGCTCGCCGCCGTCGGCGCCCGCAGCAGGGCCGACGCCACCGCCAACCCGCACGCCCAGCTCAAGGGCCGCATCCCCCAGGGCGACCACGTGGTGCGGCCGCTGCGTACCGGCGACTGCCCGCCCATCGGCGACGGCGCCGCCGCCGTGATCCTCGCGGCGGGGGAGCGGGCCCGTCGGCTGTGCGCGCGGCCCGCCTGGATCCGGGGCGTCGACCACCGCATCGAGGCCCACGCGCTGGGAGTGCGCGACCTCACCGACTCGCCCTCCACCCGGCTCGCCGCCGAGCGCGCGGGCGCCTTCGAACGGCCCGTCGACACCGCCGAGCTGCACGCGCCGTTCAGCTCCCAGGAGGTGGTCCTGCGCCGGGCCCTCCGCCTGGACGACAGCGTGTGCGTGAACCCGTCGGGCGGAGCCCTCGCCGCCAACCCCGTCATGGCCGCCGGTCTCATCCGCATCGGCGAGGCCGCCGCCCGCATCCACCGCGGCGCCTCCGACCGCGCCCTCGCCCACGCCACCTCCGGCCCCTGCCTGCAGCAGAACCTGGTCGCCGTACTCGAAGGGGATCCACGATGAGCAAGGAACCCGTGGCCGTCGTCGGGATCGGCCAGACCAGGCACGTGGCCGCCCGCCGCGACGTGTCGATCGCCGGGCTCGTCCGCGAGGCCGCCCACCGCGCCCTGCACGACGCCGAGTTGACGTGGTCCGACATCGACGCCGTCGTCATCGGCAAGGCACCCGACTTCTTCGAGGGCGTGATGATGCCCGAGCTGTACCTCGCCGACGCGCTCGGCGCGGTCGGCAAACCCATGCTGCGGGTGCACACCGCGGGCTCCGTCGGCGGCTCCACCGCACTCGTCGCCGCGAACCTGGTCGCCGCCCGCGTCCACGGCACGGTCCTCACGCTCGCCTTCGAAAAACAGTCCGAGTCCAACGCCATGTGGGGCCTGTCCCTGCCCATCCCCTTCCAGCAGCCCCTGCTCGCCGGGGCCGGCGGCTTCTTCGCCCCCCATGTGCGCGCCTACATGCGGCGCAGCGGCGCCCCCGACTCCATCGGCGCCCTCGTCGCCTACAAGGACCGGCGCAACGCCCTGAAGAACCCCTACGCCCACCTCCACGAACACGACATCACCCTGGAGAAGGTGGTGGCGTCACCCATGTTGTGGGACCCCATTCGCTACTCCGAGACCTGCCCGTCCTCCGACGGCGCCTGTGCCATGGTCCTCACCGACCGCGCCGGAGCGGCCCGCGCGCCCCGGCCGCCCGCCTGGGTGCTCGGCGGCGCCATGCGCAGCGAACCCACCCTGTTCGCAGGCAAGGACTTCGTCTCCCCGCAGGCCGGCAAGGACTGCGCCGCCGACGTCTACCGGCAGGCGGGCGTCACCGACCCGCGCCGGGACATCGACGCGGCCGAGATCTACGTGCCGTTCTCCTGGTACGAGCCCATGTGGCTGGAGAACCTGGGCTTCGCCGCGGAGGGCGAGGGCTGGAAGCTCACCGAGTCCGGGGCCACCGCGCTCGACGGCGATCTGCCCGTCAACATGTCGGGCGGGGTGCTGTCCACCAACCCCATCGGCGCCTCCGGCATGATCCGCTTCGCCGAGGCCGCCCTCCAGGTGCGCGGCCAGGCCGGGGAACACCAGGTGGACGGGGCCCGCAGGGTGCTCGGGCACGCCTACGGCGGCGGCTCGCAGTTCTTCTCCATGTGGCTCGTGGGCTCCACGCCGCCCGACTCCTGACCGGCCGGCCGCAGCCGCCCGGCCGGCCGGGCGGAAAGGTCGTCCCCGCGTGCCCTGTCCGCCGTAGCGACCGGTCGCTAGGCTGACCCGCGGACGACGAACCGGGAGGAGCACGGACGTGGCCGAGACCACCACCCAGCAGCACCCGCTCGCGGGCTGGGACAAGCCGGAGCTGGATCTCAGCAAGGCGGAGTGGCAGTCCAGCAGCCGAGGTCTGGGCGATGTCCAGATCGCCTTTGTCGAGGGCTTCATCGCGATGCGCAACAGCGGCCGGCCGGAGAGTCCGTCCCTGATCTTCACCCCGGCCGAGTGGGGTGCCTTCGTCTCCGGCGCGCGGGAGGGCGAGTTCGACCTCACCTGACGCCGCGCCCCGCGGCAGTACCGGATCTCACCTGAACCGGGGGTGTTGCCAACGGATTTCCGGACACGTGACCAGGAGTGCCCTGCCCGGGTCCCGCCTGAGCGAGGCTGGCTCCCGACAAGGGGAAGGTCGTGTTCCGGAGGTGAGGAAGATGAGCGCTGCGCCGGTCGTCGCCGCGGTCGACGGGTCCGCGGACAGCCTGCGTGCCCTGGACTGGGCCGTGGACGCCGCCCGTCGCCGCGCGGCACCGCTGCGGGTGGTGCACGTACGGCAGTACGCCGCCTGGGGCCAGGCCGACGTCCTGGTCGCCGGGCCGCCCGGGGCCGAGGGCGACCCGGTGCTGGACGAGGTGCGCGCCCGGCTCGCGGACCGCGCCGGGCAGCCGGCCGTGGAGTACGTCGCCGTGGAGGGCGTACCGGGTGCCGTTCTGCCCGAACTGGGCAGCGAGGCCCAGCTGTTGGTGCTCGGCTCCCGGGGGCGCGGCGGATTCGCCAGCCTCCTGCTCGGCTCCAACGGTCTCGCCGCCGCCCGGGACGCCGAGTGCCCGGTGGTGGTCGTACCCCGGCCCGGCCGCGAGGTGCACGGGGAGGGGCCCGCCGAGCCCGGGCCCCGGGTGGTCGTCGGCCTGCACGCCGACAGCCCCGACGAGGCCGTCCTCTCCTTCGCCTTCACCGAGGCCGCCCTGCGCGACGCCAGGCTCCAGGTGATCGCCGCCTACCCGTGGCCGGTCCAGACGTGGTCCGCGCCCGGCCAGCTGGTGCCGCCCGTCGTCGACCAGGACGCCGTGGAGAACGAGACCCGTGCCCTGGCCGAGGGCTTCCTCGCCCCGCACCGGGAGCGCCACCCCGAGGTCCGCACCGACGCCGAGGCGCTGCCCGGCGACGCGGCCGGCCTGCTGGTCGCCGCCTCGAAGGACGCCGACCTGGTCGTGGTCGGCCGGCACCGGCGGCGGCTGCTCGCCCCGGCCCGCATGATGGGCTCGGTCACGCAGGCCGTGCTGCTGCACGCGGCGAGCCCGGTCGCGGTGGTACCGCCGGCCCCGCCGGACGAGTGAGATCCGGCAGCCGGGGGGCGTAGCAGACCGAACGGTGCTCCGCAATCCGTCCGGTGCCGACTGAGGCTCCGACGGCTGTGGGGCACGGCGCCATGGTGCCCGGACACACCCGAACCTATGGTTCCGCCACCCCGGTGCTCCAGGCGCCGCCCGCGCGCGGGAGCGGCCGGGACCGTGTGTCCACCCAAGGAGCCGCCATGTCACTGCCCCCGTTCCGCAGGGCACCCGGAGCACGGCCACGTGCCCGCCTGCTACCCCGCCTGACACCGCGCGTCCTGGCCGTACTCGCCGTCGTCATCGGCACCGCACTCGCCGGCCCCGCACCCGAAGCCCGCGCCGCCGTCACGCTCACCAGGGTGACCGGCTTCGGGTCCGACCCGGGCGCCCTCACCATGTACGTGTACCGCCCGACGGCCCTTCCCGCCCACCCGCCGGTGGTCGTGGCCCTGCACGGCTGCACGCAGAGCGCCCAGGTCTACGCCGACAACTCGGGACTCCCGCAACTCGCCGACCAGGACGGCTTCCTGCTCGTGCTCGCCGAGACCGGCACCGCCAACAACCCGAACAAGTGCTTCAACTGGTTCCAGGCCGCCGACAACCGGCGCGGCCAGGGCGAGGCCCTGTCCGTCCGGCAGATGGTGAGCCACGCCGTCACCGCCTACGGCGCCGACCCGCAGCGCGTCTACGTCACCGGCCTGTCCGCCGGCGGCGCCATGACCGCGGTCATGCTCGCCACCTACCCCGACGTGTTCTCGGCGGGCGCGGTCGTCGCCGGCCTGCCCTACGACTGCACCCGGGACAACAGCCCCTACACCTGCATGAGCCCCGGCGTCGACCGCAGCCCGGCCGACTGGGCCCAACGGGTGCGCGACGCCCACCCGGCGTACACCGGGCCGTGGCCGCGCGCGGCCGTCTGGTACGGCGACCAGGACACCACCGTCGTACCGCGCAACGCCGGCGAACTGCGCGACCAGTGGACCGCACTGCACGGCCTGTCCCAGACGCCCACCAGGACCACCACCATCGGGCCGGACGCCACCCGGCAGGACCAGTACCTGGCCGCCGACGGCACGGTCGCCGTCGAGGTCGACCGGGTCCCGGGCATCGGGCACGGCACCCCGGTCGACCCCGGCACCGGCAGCGAACAGTGCGGGAGCACCGGCGCCCCGTACTTCCTCGACTCGGTCTGCTCCAGCCGCTGGATCGCCCGGTTCTTCGGCCTGGACACCACCGGCCCGGGCGACCCGGACCCGGGTGGCGGCAGCACGGCCTGCTGGACGGCGAGCAACTACGCCCAGGTGCAGGCGGGCCGCGCCACCACCAGCGGCGGCTACACCTATGCCAACGGCTCGCACCAGAACATGGGCCTGTACAACACGTTCGTCACCCACACCCTGAAGGAAGCCCCCACGGGTTACTTCACCGTCGCCGACACCGGCTGCCCCTGACCGTGAGCCGGGGGCACCGAACAGGGCCCCCATGGTGGCCGACGCCCCCTAACGGGCCGTCATCATGGCGGCTCCACACATGTCCGGAACCCCCACACCGCCCCTAACCTCCAGCGCGTCCCCAACCCGCCGGAGGAACCGCATGCTTCCGCACCGCACACCACACCGCGCCCGGCGCACCGCGCTGGGCGCGCTCTCGGTCGCCGCCGTCTGCTCGCTCCTGGCCACCCCGGCCACCGCGGCACCCGCCGGCCCGGGGACACCGGACGCCCACTGCGCCGGCCGCGCCCGGCTGCACGTGCCCGGCGCCGCACACCAGCAGGCCGACTGCCTGGACGAGCTGACCACCGCCGGGACCGTGTCCTCCGGCCACACCGACCCGGCCGACTACGCGGGGCTCACCCCCAAGGACCTGCCCACGCCCACGGGCGCCCCCGGCATCCAGATCGACGGCTACTTCCCGGACACCTCGGCCACCAACACCGACCACGGCTGGCACCACGACTCCCAGTTCGTCATCCGGCTGCCCGACCGCTGGAACGGCGGCCTGGTGGTCACCGGCACCCCGGGCAACCGCGAGCAGTACGCGAACGACCGGGCGATCGCCGACTGGGTGCTCGCCCGCGGCTACGCCTACGCCGCCACCGACAAGGGCAACACGGGCACGGCCTTCCACCGCGACGGCCACCGGCCCGGCGACGCCATCGCCGAATGGAACGCCCGCCTCACCCAGCTCACCCGTGCCGCCCGCACGGTCGTCACCCAGCGCTACCACCGGCCCCCCGCCCGCACCCTCGCCACCGGCATGTCCAACGGCGGCTACCTGGTGCGCTGGCAGTTGGAACACCATCCCGAGCTGTACGACGGCGGAGTCGACTGGGAGGGCACCCTCTGGCGCTCGGACGGCCCCAACCTGCTCACCTTCCTGCCGGCCGCCCTGCGCCACTACCCCGCCTACGCCGCCGGCGGATCCGGAGCCGCCGAGGCCGCGGCGGCCCTGCACCGGGCCGGCTTCCCGGCCGGCTCCGAGTTCCTGTGGCCCTACCACCACCAGGTCTACTGGGACCTCACCCAGCGCATCTACCGCGAGGAGGTCGACCCCGGCTACGACGGCGCCACCGAGGCCGGCACCCCGTACTGCGCCTCCGGCACCCCCGCCTGCGACGCCGACTACGACTACGCGGCCCGGCCCGCCGCCGTCCACCGGGCGGTCGACCGCATCGCCCTGACCGGACGCATCGGCAAACCCCTGATCACCCTCCAGGGCACCCTCGACGTGCTGCTGCCGATCGGCCGGGACGCCGACGTCTACGCCCGTATGATCCGCGAGGCCGGCCGCGGCTCCCTGCTGCGCTACTACCGCATCGAGGACGGCACCCACACCGACTCCCTGGCCGACGCCTTCCCCGACCGGCTCCGCCCGATGGTGCCCTGCCACCGTTCGGCCTTCGAGGCCCTGGAACGCTGGATCGCGGGGCACGGCGCCCCACCGCCCGACCGCACGGTCCCGCGCCCGCCCGACGCGGCCCCGGCCACGTTGCTGACCAGCTGCCCCTTGAGCTACGGCCCGGGAACCCGGCGGAACGACCAGCCACAACCGACCCACCGATGATCGCGCACCCCGTCACGGCACTTCCGTCGTAGCCCACGTACCATGGCCGCATGTCGTTCCTCCGCCGCCGCAGCGCGACCCCTGCCGGACCCGACTTCGACGTGCTGGCCATGGACCCGGGCGACTGGCCGGGCAACCTCGGCGCGGGCCTGCTCCCCGCCCCCGACGGCACCTGCCAGGGCGTCTTCCTGCGCTACGACCTGTTCGGCGGACGCGGCCCCGCCATGATCATCGGCAACCTCCCGGAAGGCTCCCCCGCCCGTGAGGTCGCCGAGGGAGAGATCCCGTTCGAGGTGGGCCAGCTGCTCCTGGCACTGGAGAACGACGAGGAGGTCACCGTCGTCGGCGTCGAGGACACCCCGGTGCTCCAGGGCGACAACCTGCTCATCGTGCGCCGGCTGAAGCTCTCCGAGAGCCGGATCTCCTGCGTCCAGTTCGACCGCAGCGACGGCGTCCTGGTGACCATCGCCGCCTGGGACCGCCCCATCACCGACGACCTGTACGCCCTGCTGAAGCCGCTCCCGGCGGAGCTTTTCCAGCAGGGCTGAGGCACCCGAGGCACCTGAGGCCGGGCTAGCGGGCGGCTGCCTCGAGCGTCACGTCCGCGGCCCGGACGAACGCGACCCGGTGGCCGTACTGGATCTCGTAGTACAGGTCCTCGCCCACCACGACCCGGTGCGAGTCGGGGGTGAAGGTGACCGCGTAGTAGTACTCGCCCGGCACCTCGTCACCCACCACGTACTTCTGCCCGGCCGGAATCGTGTAGGGCAGCGGCACCACCGACTGGGCGGGCACGTCCACCGGGTAGGCCTCCTTCTCCGGATAGGCCCGGCCGTACACCGGGACGCTCGCCAGGCCGTCCCGCGGCCTCACCACGAGCCCCTTCGCCGGTACGGCCGCCGGGTCCTTCAGCGGGTTCCGGAACCAGGCCTTCTGGCCCAGGTACCAGATGGCCGTCCAGTCGCCCCAGCGGTCGGCCACCGCGTAGCTCTGGCCGGTGGACACCCGCGAGGACAGATCGTTCACCCCGTCCGTCGGCTCGGTCTTCAGACCGATGTCCCTGACCAGCGGGGCGGTCACGTCGTGGTCCGTGTACAGCCGCACCTCGCTGGAACCGTGCTCCGTGCACGGCTCGCCCCTGGTGGTGCAGCCGGTGTACACGGGCCGGTTCGAGTCGTAGTCCGGCAGGATCGTCACCACGCCCGAGCGCGGTCCCGCCGTGCGCCGCAAAGGCTGCCCCAGCAGCCGGAAGTAGTGCCGCCAGTCCCAGTACGGCCCCGGGTCCGTGTGCATCCCCGGGATGGTGGAGGCGGTCGGCCCGGGCACGTTGTCGTGGCCCAGGATGTGCTGCCGGTCCAGCGGGATGCCGTACGTCCGGGCCAGGTACCGCACCAGCCGCGCCGAGGACCGGTACATCGCCTCCGTGTACCAGGCGTCCGGCGCGGCGAGGAAGCCCTCGTGTTCGATGCCGATCGACTTGGCGTTCACGTACCAGTTACCCGCGTGCCAGGCCACGTCCTTGGCCTTGACGTGCTGGGCGATCAGACCGTCGGTGGACCGAATCGTGTAGTTCCACGACACATAAGTGGGGTCCTGGATCAGCTTCATGACCCCGTCCCAGGCGCCCTCCGTGTCATGGATGACGATGTACCTGATGCTCTGCGAGGCCGGACGGTCGCCGAGGTCGTGGTTGCCGTAGTCGTCACCCCCGAACTCCGCGTAGGGCGCCGGGACCGACTCGCACGACACCGACCTCGGGCACTCGGTGCCGTCCGTCGGCAGCGTGCGCAGACCGGCCCTGCGCAGCTGGGCGGTGTCGGCGGTCAGCCCCGGCTGGGCGGCCAGGGTCACCAGCTGGCCGTCGTCCGTGGTGCGCTCCTCACCCGTGCGCAGCACGTCGTACACGTCGTCGGCGTACGCGGCGGCCGTCGCGTGGTCGTCGGCGCCGGAGAACCGCGCCACCGCCGCGTACCACCGCGCCGGGTCGGCGCTGAACGGCTCGCCCAGCTCCTTCTGCGCGGCGGCGAGCAGAGCGGCACCGCCGGCCACGTTCGCCGCCGGGTCGGTGCGCAGCTCCTCGGCCGGGAGGCCGGTCAGCTCCGCGGCCTTCGGCAGCGTCCTCAGACGGGCCGGGACCGCCGACCCGGCCGGCGCCTCGGCGGCGGGGTGCAGCGCGGCACGGGCGGTGTCCCCGCGGGCGTCCTCCGTTGCGTGCGCGAAGTGCTCCGCGCCGGCGATCGCGGTCCGGGCGTCGGTGAGGTGCATCGGGCCGTAGCCACCGGTCACACTCGGCGCGCCGGCGTGCCGGTCCCAGCGGGACTGGAGGTAGGAGACGGCCAGCAGCACGCTCTGCGGCACGTGGTAGTCGGCCGCCGCCGTGGCGAACGCCTGTTGGAGCCGGTGCGTGGCCGCATCCGTGGCGGTGGGAGCCGGGGCCGCCCCGAGCAGGGGCAGCAGCAGGGCCGCGGAGGCGAGCGGGACGGCGCACCGCCGCAGACGTCTGTGACCGGGTGTGGATGTGGGGTCGGTGGCGGATCCTCGCAATGCGGCCTCCAGTGACGGGCGGAGCGTGGCGGGGCGTGCGGCGCCAGAGCTGGGTCAGTGGTACCGGCTTGCCGACGATCCGTCAATAATGCCGTGAGCCAGACGACTTCCCACGTCACGGAGGGTTTCCGGCGAGTTTCGCGGCGGCGGTGCCCGGGCCTGCGGGGCGTCACTGGCGTACACCAGTGGCCCTCACCGTCCCGGCACACACGAAGGTCCGCGGTGCGCCGCCGCTCAGGGCGCACCGCGGAGCCGTCGTCCCCGTCAGCGAGTGCCGACCGCCGCACGGACGGCCCTGCGGGCCATCTGGCAGTCGTCGTGCAGCCGCCTGAGCAGTAGGCGCTGTTCCTCGCCGGACGGCGCAGCACCCGGGTGGGCCGTACCCGGTGCCGCCGGGGCCACCTCGTGCATCGAACGCTGCACGGCCGTTTCGTACGTACGGATCTCCCGGGTCAGCAGCAGCATCAGGTTGACCAGGAAGGCGTCCCGGGAAGCCGGGCCCGCCGACTGGGCGATCTGGCTGATCTGCCGCCGGGCCACCGGAGCGTCCCCGAGAACCAGCCACAGCGTCGCCAGGTCGTACCCCGGCAGGTACCAGCCCGCGTGCTCCCAGTCCACCAGCACTGGACCGGCCGGGGACAGCAGGAGGTTCGAGAGCAGGGCATCGCCGTGGCAGAACTGGAGCATGCCGTGCCGGCCCACCTCGTGCGCGATGCCGTGCAGCAGCTTCTGCAGGTCGCCGAGGTCCCGGTCGGTGAGTAGGCCCAGTTCGTGGTACCGGGAGATCCGGGCCGCGTAGTCCAGCGGCATGTCGAACGTGCCCGCCGGGGGCCGCCAGGCGTTCACCCGGCAGATCGCGCCGAGCGCGGCCCGGATGTCCGCGCGGGGCGGCGCCTCCACCGGATGCCGCTGCAACGCCGCGGTCCGGCCGGGCATCCGTTCGATCACCAGCGTGCAGTTGTCCGGGTCCGCCGCGATCAGCCTCGGCACCCGGACCGGCGGCCGGTGCCGGACGAACGAGCGGTATGCGGCTATTTCCTGGCGGCTCCGCTCCACCCAGGCGGGCGAGTGGTCCAGGAGACACTTCGCGACGGCCGTGCTGCGCCCCGTCGTCCCCACGAGGAGGACGGACCGTCCGCTGCGCCGCAGGACCTGCACCGGGGCGAACTCCGGACAGATCCGGTGCACCGCGGCGAGCGCGGTGCGCAGCTGCGCTCCCTGGGGGCCGGACAGGTCGAGTCTCCCGCTGAGCGGTTGGGTCCCGGGCTGCCCCGGGATCCGCCGGGGCCGGCCCGCACCCAGCACGGGACTCCCCGGACGCGCCGCCGGATCGAGGTACGGCCCGCCGCCCGCCGGGCGGGGTCGCAGCGGCCGGGGCGGGGCGGACACGGAGGACGATGCTGCGTACATGGGAGATACAGATCCCTTCGTGTGCCTGCAGTGCCTGCCTGTGCGTCTCACGCGCAACCCGGCCCGGCCGCCCGGGCACACCCTGGGGAATGTGCCCGGCATATGCCGTCGAGTGCCGTCACGCGCCCTCGCACGGAGGGCGGCGACCGGGTCGGGGTGGCGCGTTCCTACCTGACACCCGATGGCCAGTGGCACACCATCTGGCGGACCCTGGCGAACCCTGGCGAATAGTCGCCCGGCAACCTCCACCGGGCTACTGTCAACTCAGCCGAGAACCTGGGGGCTTACGTGAGCGGACAACCCAACACCCGACTGGCGGACCTGTTCGGCCTGGCCGGCTGGTCGAAGGGCGAACTCGCGAGACTGGTCAACCGGCAGGCGGCGGCCATGGGCCACCCCCAGCTGTCGACCGACACCTCCCGGGTGCGGCGGTGGATCGACACGGGAGAGATCCCGCGCGATCCGGTACCGCGGGTGCTGGCGGCTCTGTTCACCGAGCGTCTCGGCCGTGTCGTGACCATCGAGGACCTCGGTCTGGTGCGGCACGGGCGTGCGGGAAGACGGCAGGTCGACGGGATCGAGGAACATCCCGAAGGTGTGCCGTGGGCGCCCGAACGGACCGCCGCGGTCCTCACCGAATTCACGGGAATGGACCTCATGCTCAACCGACGCGGCTTGGTGGGCGCGGGTGCCGCGCTCGCCGCGGGATCCACACTCAGCAGCGCCATGTACGAATGGCTGCACACCGACCCGGCCTTGAAGGCCGACGCCCCTGTCCTCGACGACCCCCTGCACGCGGACCCCGCCGGGTTCGACCGCTACGAGGCCGCCCCCATCGGGTCGCAGGAGATCGAGGAACTGGAGCGCTCGGTCGAGGTGTTCCGCGCCTGGGACGCGGCCCGTGGCGGCGGGCTGCAGCGCAAGGCGGTCGTGGGACAGCTCAACGAGGTGGGCGGCATGCTCGCCTACCACCATCCCCCCCATCTCCAGCGGCGCTTGTGGGGCGTCGCCGCCAACCTGGCCGTCCTCGCGGGCTGGATGTCGCACGACGTCGGCCTGGAGCCCACGGCGCAGAAGTACTTCGTCATCGCCGCCCACGCCGCCAGAGAGGGCGGGGACCGCCCGCGCGCCGGTGAGGCGCTGTCCCGGGCGGCCCGGCAGATGGTGCACCTCGGCCGGCCCGACGACGCCCTGGACCTGATGAAGCTCGCCCAGTCCGGCGCCGGCGACCGCCTGCAGCCGCGCACGAAGGCGATGTTCCACACCATCGAGGCCTGGGCGCAGGCCTCGATGGGCAAGGGCCAGGCGATGCGCCGCACGCTCGGGCAGGCGGAGGACCTCTTCGTCTCCGACCGCCAGGACGTGGAACCGCCGGAATGGATGCAGACCTTCAAGGACGAGGACCTGTACGGCATGCAGGCCCTCGCCTACCGCACGCTCGCGGAGTTCGACCCGGGTGCGGCCGCGCACGCGCAGTACTACGCGGAGAAGGCCCTCGCCCTGCGCGTCGACGGCCGGGAGCGGTCGAAGATCTTCGACCATCTCTCCATGGCCTCGGCCTGCTTCATCGCCGACGACCCCGAACAGGCCGACCGCTACGCACGGCTGGCCCTGATGTCGATGGGCTCGAACTCCTCCCGGCGCACCTGGGACCGGCTGCGGCAGATGTACCGGCTGACCGCGGAGTACGCCGGCTACCCGAGGATCCACCAGTTGCGGGAGGAGATCAGGCTCGCCCTGCCCAAGCCGAGGGGCAGGGGAGACGGCAGCAGCGCACAGGCGTAGGGGGCCTGTGCGCCGCCCGACCCGACGGGTCGGTCACGTCATGCGGTGACCTTGGCGACGAGCACGCACGCGTCGTCCTCGCGTCCCGCTCCGCCGAACTCCTCCACGACCGTTCGCACACAGTCCTGCGCGGTGCGCGCCGCGCCGAACCGTGGGGCGAGGTCGAGCAGCCGGTCCGCAACCGCTGTCCTGCTGTGGCCCGACATCAGCCCGTCGGTGTGCAGGAGGAGCACGTCGCCCGGTTCCAGGGTGACGACGGACTGTCCGTAGACGGCGCCTGAGGAGGCGCCGAGGAGGACGCCGTCCGGTGCGTTCAGCAGGCACCCCGTCCCGTCGCGGTACAGCAGCGGGGCGGGGTGTCCGGCCTGCGCCCAGACCAGCGTGCGGGTCTCGGGCCGGTAGCGGCAGCAGACGGCGCTGCCGAGGGCGGGCTGCACGGTGGTGTCGAGTAACTGGTTGAGCAGGGTGAGCAGGGGGCCCGGTTCCGTGCCGGCCAGCGCCATGCCGCGTACGGCGCCGAGCAGCGTCGCCATGCCGGAGGCGACGGACACGCCCTGCCCGGTGAGGTCGCCCACGCTCAGCAGGGTCTGGCCGTCGGACAGTTCCAGCGCGTCGTACCAGTCGCCGCCGATCAGGGTGGGGCTCGCGGCCGGCAGGCGATGGGCCGCCAGGTCCAAGGTCACCGGTCCCTGGTGCGGGAGCCGCAGGGAGCCGCGCCATGGCGGTAGCACGGCTTCCTGCAGCTCTGCCGCGATCCGGTGCTCGGTCTGCTCCCGCCGGCGTTCGCGGTGCAGCGAGTCACGGGTCTCGCGCACCGTCAGCCGGCTGTCGCGCAGTGCGCTGACGTCGCGCAGCACGGCCCACATGGAGGTCGTGCCGCCGTCGGCGCCGAGCACGGGTTCGCCCATCATGTGCACGGTCCGCACGGAGGAGTCGGGCCGTACGACGCGGAACTCGCCGTCGATCGGTTTGGCGTCGACCAGGCAGTCCGTCACCATCGCGGTCAGTTTCGGCCGGTCCTCCTCCAGGACCAGGCTGGGCAGTTCGTCCAGGGTGAGGGCGGGGCGGGCCGGGTCGAGGCCGAGGATCCGGTACAGCTCTCCGGACCAGGTGGCCTCGTCGGTCAGCAGGTTCCACTCGGCGCTGCCGACGCGGCTGAGCAGCGAACCACCCGGGGCGGCGGCCGGGGCGGGCCGGCCGGCGGGCGGCTCGGCGGACTCGGCCGGGGCGGGGGAGGGGCCGTCCCGCAGCTGCGCCAAGTGGGCGTCCAGATCGTCCAGTTGGTGCAGGGCGAGGTCGTACAGGGCCCGCTGCCAGCGTTCCTGGGGGTCCGAGACGTCGCTCCGGGTGTCCCGCCGTACGGCGTCCACGTCACCCTTGAGCCGCCGCGCCTGCGTTATCAGCGCTTCGACCGAGCCGCGGCCGGGCGGGTGGGCGGCTGGGCGGTCCGCGGAGACTGGGGACGGCATGACGCACTCCGATGGGGACGGGACGGCGGGGACGACGGGGGACCGCTACGACTGTGGCACAGCCCGCGACGCGCTGTAAGGGATTTGGCAACACACGATACGGTGGTGCTTCCGGCATATGCCAGAGTCTTGCCGGAGTGATCCGAGGGTACGAAAGACGTACGCGCCCGGGTGCTCAAGTCGTAGGGACCGTACGTGAGTTGACGCAAGCGAGCCCCTCCCGTCCGGCACTCAAGCGCCTGTTCGACGCTTCTTTGTTCCATGGTGCCGTGGAGCGGCCGGTACCTGCCGAACTCTGACCGGAATTGGCGGCATGCGACAGGGGCGCGCCGACTCCTTAAGGGCATGGACATCACCGTCGAACAGCTCGCCGAAGCCCGGCTCATCACCGCCGACGACCGGGAGGTCCGGGTGCCGGCCACCCTGCGCTACACCGCCGACGACCCCCTCGCCGTGTTCGTCGACTTCCCGGCCCACGCCGCGCTGCACGGCGAGGAGGTGACCTGGACCTTCGCGCGGACCCTGCTCGACCAGGGGCTGCGGGCCCCCGCCGGCCACGGGGACGTGCAGATATGGCCGTACGGCCGGACCCGGACGGTCCTGGAGTTCCACTCGCCGCACGGCATGGCACTGCTGCTGTTCCAGGCCTCCGCGCTGCGGAGCTTCCTGGTACGCACGTACGAGGTGGTGGCGAGCGGACAGGAGGACGTGGCGGACGTGGTGGAGCGGGGGCTGAGCGCGCTGTTCGGCGGGGTGTGACGGCGCACCGGGGACGGACCGGCGCAGGCGCGGCAGGCCCGTGCTCTCCCGCGCGACGACCGACTCGGTTTCCCCGGGGTGAGGCTCGGCGTCACCGTCCGGCGTACAGGGCCGGCCGCGGGGCCAGGTCCACGGCCACCCGGCCGCCGGTCTCCAGCGCCCGGACCCCCGCCTCGGCGACCACGGACGCCGCGTAGCCGTCCCAGACGTCCGGGCCGGTGACCTCGCCGCGCCGGGTCGCGTCGACCCAGGCCTGCACCTCGCGGTCGTAGGCGTCGGCGAAGCGGACGAGGTAGTCCCGGGCCACCTCCTCGCGGGCGCCGCCCCGGGTGGTGACCACCATGGTGTGCTCGTCCCCGATCCGGGCGCTGCCCGCCTCGCACACGGCCTCGCAGCGCACCTGGTAGCCGAAGCCGCAGTTCACGAAGACCTCCACGTCGACCAGGGCGCCGCGCTCGGTCTCGAACAGCACGAACTGCGGGTCGAGCAGCCCCTGGGGCGCGCCCGCGGACGGGGCGGGCCGCAGCACGGTGACCGCCGTCAGTTCCTGCCCGAGCAGCCAGCGGGCCGCGTCGATCTCGTGCGAGACCGAGCTGTTGATCAGCATCGCGCTGGTGAAGCCGGCGGGGGAGGAGACGTTGCGGTGCGTGCAGTGCAGCATCAGGGGCCGGCCCAGACCGCCCCCGTCCAGCAGGGCCTTCAGGCGCCGGTACCCGGCGTCGTAGCGGCGCATGAAGCCGATCTGTGCCAGCCGGCGGCCGATGCCCGCCTCGGCCTCCACGACCCGCAGGGCGCCGGTGGAGTCCGGCACCATGGGCTTCTCGCACAGCACCGGAAGCCGGCGGGCGAAGGCGGTGAGCAGCGCCTCCTCGTGCGCGGGGCCGGGTGAGGCGATGAGGACGGCCGCCACGCCGGGTGCGTCGAGCGCGGCCACCGGATCGGTGTGCACGGTGACCCCGTCG
Source organism: Streptomyces cyanogenus (assembly GCF_017526105.1). Classification (NCBI taxonomy): domain Bacteria; kingdom Bacillati; phylum Actinomycetota; class Actinomycetes; order Kitasatosporales; family Streptomycetaceae; genus Streptomyces; species Streptomyces cyanogenus. Next base: position 782,807 of record NZ_CP071839.1, on the reverse strand, counting down.
AGACCGGCCACGGCCGCCTCGGCCCGTGCGCGGTCGGGGTCGGCCACCGCCGCGACCCTGGCTCCGCTGACCACTTGGTCGAGACGACGTATGTGATCGGCACCCATGTGTCCGGCACCCAGTACCGCCACACCCAGCAGGTCACCCATGCGTGCGCTCCCTTACGCGACGATCACGCCGTAGCGTACGCCGAGGCAAGAGAGCGCTCACCGACGGCCGGCCTGGGGCTTCAGCGGTGCCCTGCCAGTGCCTTTCCCGTGTCCTCTCCGGTCAGTACCGCAGCACTCCGGCGATGCCGTCGGCGTCACCGAGTGTGCCGTCGGGCACGAAGCGGACCTCGGCACCGGTCTCCAGGCACTGCTCGACGATCTCGTCCACGATGTCGTCGCGGGCGTCCCGGTCACCGGGTTCGGCCGGTACCAGGTGCTCGCCCAGATCGCGGACGGTGGCCCGGAAGTTCTCCTCCACGGCCAGCAGCCGCACCCGGCCCTCGCGGGCGCTCTGCCACAGCTCGTCCAGCCCGGCCGCGTAGGTCCGGTGGCCGCGGGCCGAGGTCAGCTCCCGGACCACGGCCGTGGTGTCCTTGCGGGCCTCCGCCTCCAGCACCGGCCGCAGCGCCTGCCAGACGGCCTCGGGACCGGCGTGCGCGAGGCCGCCGTGCGGGACGTGGACGGCGGACTTGGCGACGGTGCCGACCTCGTCCAGCAGGGACAGCGCGGCCTGCTCGCCGGTGACGTACAGCGGCCGGGGCTGCTCGCGCATGACCGTGCTCATGGCGGTGTCCGTCTCGCGCAGGAACTGGCGGGTGCCCTCGTCGCTGAAGGTGCTCGGCAGCCCGCCCGTGCGCATCTGGCGCTCGGGGTCGAAGTTCTCCTGCCGGCGCTCCAGCGGGAAGCCGCCCGAGCGGTCCTGCACGACACGCTCCTCGCCGCCGCTCCAGAGCGTGACGCGGTCGGCGGAGACCGACAGCACCCAGAAGCGCCGCTCGGCGGCCTGCGCGGCCACCAGGTTGCGTGTGAGGAAGGTGTCGGACAGCACCACCCGCTCGGGGACGGTGCGCGCCAGGGACCACACCCGGTGCTCGCCGGGAGCGGCGAAGATGACCAGGCCGTCCTCGGCATGCGTCAGGTCCACTTCCGCCAGAGCCCGGTCGAGCTGCGCGACGACCTCGTTGCGTCGCTCACGGGTGACGGCGGGATCGGCCTCCAGGCGACGACGGGCCTCGGTGACCACGTTGCGCAGCCGGACGGGATCCTGGCCGTTCTCGGGTTCCCGGCGGTGCGTCGGGGTCAGCACGGACACCGCGGGATACGGGCGCGGGCGCCGCAGTTCGGCGAGGGTCGCGGGACTCAGTGCATGCTCCATGACAGCACGATAGGTCCGATTCACAGGTACGGCATTCGGGGTAATCCGGACCGGAGGCCGCCGTGGATCTCCCGGGCGGACAACGGTGACGCGGCGGCCCCGGGCCGGATACCGTACCGGCCGGTAACCGGACCGCATCGCACCCCAGGAGGCATCCATGCCGCAGCTCGAGATCGACGGAGCGGCCCTGACGTACGACGACGAGGGGCCCCGCGACGCGGCGGACGTGCCCGTGGTGTTCGTGCACGGCTGGACCGCCAACCGGCACCGCTGGGACCACCAGACCGCCCACTTCTCCGCACGGCGCCGCGTGATCCGGCTGGACCTGCGCGGGCACGGGGAGAGCACGGGGGCCGGCGTGCCCACCATCGCCCACCTGGCGCGGGACGTCGTGGCACTGCTCGACCACCTCGGGGTGGAGCGGTGCGCGCTGGTGGGCCACTCGATGGGCGGCATGATCGCGCAGACCATCGCCCTCGCCCACCCGGCACGGGTCGAGCGGCTGGTGCTGGTCAACTCCATCGGCCGGATGGCCTACAGCCGCGGCCGGGGCCTGCTGATGGCGGCCTCGACCCTGGTGCCGTTCAAGCTGTTCGTGGCCGCCAACATCCAGCGGGCCTTCGCGCCCGGCTACCCGCGCGAGGAGGTCCGGGCGCACATCCGCGCCTCCGCCGCCACCCCGCGCGAGGTCGTCATGACGCTCTACGGCGCGATGCGGGCCTTCGACGTCCTGGACCGGGCCGGCGAGATCTCCGTACCGACCCTGATGGTGCACGGCTACCACGACGTCCAGCTGCCGGTGCGGCAGATGCTCCGGCTGGCCAAGGCCTACCCCGACGCGGTCGTCCGCATCCTGGACGCGGGACACGAGCTGCCGGTGGAGAAGCCGGCCGAACTGACCGGGGCGCTCGACTCGTTCCTGACCGCGAAGCCGTAACGCGCCGGTTCCTTGAGGAAGTTCTTGGATGCGCATGCTGCTCGGCCGCAAGGACCGGATGAGCAGGGCCGTGGGCCTGGAGGTCCGGGTGCCGTTCTGCGACCACCGGCTGGTCGAGTACGTCTAAAACGCCCCCTGGGTGCTGAAGTCCTTCGACGGCCGGGAGAAGAGCCTGCTGCGGGAGGCGTCGGCGGACGTCCTGCCGCGCTCGGTGTACGAGCGCGTGAAGAGCCCGTACCCGTCCACGCAGGACCCCCGGTACGCCCGCGCCCTCCAGGAGCAGACCAGGGAACTGCTCGCCCGGCCACCCTCCCACCCCGTCTTCGATCTGGTCGACCGGGAACGGGTCCGGGCGGCCGCCGAGCGGGAGGCGCCGGTCGGCGGCCGCCCGGCGCGGTTCTGGAACGCACCCTGGACCCCGCGGGATGGCTGGACCTCTACGCGCCGGAGCTGGTGCTCAGCTGAGCCCGACGGCGCGGTCCGCGGCCGCCGCCGACTTCTGCCACCACGTCGTCACCGGCTCCCAGACCAGGACCCGCCGGCCGGTCCCGAGCTGCCCGGCGGTGAAGGAGCGGCCCCAGTGCGCGGCCGACGCCGCCACGGTGACCGCGTTCACCCGGCGGGCCTCCGGGTCCGCCGGGTCCGCGATGGTCCGTACGTCGGCGTAGGCCGTGCCGCGCGCCCCGAGCCGGTAGGTGCCGGTGCCGCCCTCCGGCACGGGCAGCGCCGCCCCGTCCAGGTCCCCGAAGGTCACCGTGGGCACGCGGTCGACGACGCACGCGCGCGTGCCGTGGTTGGTCACGCTGACCCGCAGCACGGTCGGGTGGCCGGGCACGGCCTTCGCCCGCAGCGTCAGCGACTTCTCGGCGCAGCCGACGGGCCGGCCGTGGCCGGCGGCGGCCTGGCTCTGCGGAGCGGTGAGCAGCACGGCCGCCACGGCGGCGAAGGCGGCGGGTACGGCGATGGTGGCGCGGATGCGCATGACGGTGTCCCCTGTCGCGATGGTGTACGGGATACGGCGGGCCGGAGCGCGCCTTGCCGAGTGGGACGGCCGGGACGGCCGGGAGGTTGCCCCGGTTCGCGGCTGTCACCCGTTTGCGCCGTCTTTGTCACCAGCCGGATGCGTGTTGTCAGCCGGTGCCGCCCGAGGTGACGCTCGCGCGGCCCGCGTCCGCCGGGCAGGAGCTGCCGCTCGCGGGCAGCGAGCCGTACAGCAGGAAGTCGTTGACCTTGCGGTGCACGCACTTGGAGGAGGAGTACCCGGTGTGGCCCTCGCCCCTGTTGTCGAGCACCACGGCCGACGGGCCGAGCCGACGGGCCGTCTCCTCGGTCCACCGGTACGGCGTCGCGGGGTCGCCGCGCGTGCCGATCAGCAGCATCTTCGCCGAGTGCACGTTCCGCACATGGTCCCGGATGAAGTCGGTGCCCCGGGGCCGGCCGTAGCACATCAGCAGCTGGGTCAGCCGGAAGCGGCCGAACACCGGTGAGGCCTGGTCGTAGGCGGCCCGCAGCTCCTTCAGGTCCCTGGTGAGCCGTTCCGCGGTGGGCCGGTCGGGGTCGTCCGCGCAGTTGATCGCCATCAGGGCGGCCGGCAGGTTGTCCACCGGCACGTCCTGCACGTCGACCAGCCCGCCGTCCCCCCTGTGCCGGCCGGCGGACAGGCCGATGCCGCCCGTGGAGAAGGCCAGCACGCGCCGGGTGTCGCCGTCCTCGACCAGGGACGCCAGCGCGCGCTCCAGCGAGGGCCACAGCTCCCTGCTGTACAGCGCCTGCCCGATGGCGCCCACCAGGTCCTGGCCGGAGAACTCCCCGCCGAAGTCGGTGGGCACCGGGTTCTCGTCGAGCGAGCGCACCAGCCGGAGCACTTCGTCGCCGGCCGCGCGCCGGTCCTGCCCGAACGGACAGGCGAGATCCGCCGTACACCAGTCCAGGAAGTCGTCCAGCGCCGTCTGCTGCCCCTCGGCGCCCGCCACGCCCTGCTCGGCCGGCGACTCGGTCAGCGTGTCGACGCCGTCGAGGGCGAGCCGGCCGACCTTGCCCGGGAACTGCGCCGCGTACACCGCGCCGAGCCGGGTGCCGTAGGAGAACCCCAGGTAGTTGAGCTTGTCGTCGCCGAGCGCCTGGCGGATGACGTCCAGGTCACGGGAGGCGTTCACGGTGCCGATGTGGGGGAGCACCGGGCCGGAGTGCCGGGCGCACTGGTCGGCGGCCCGCCGCAACTGCTTGAGCAGGGCCTGCGGACGGCTGAGGTCGGCCTCCTTCTCCATCACGCCCGCGGCCACGTCGCTGCCCTCCCCGCAGCTGACGGGGGAGGACCGGCCGACGCCGCGCGGGTCGAAGGTGACCACGTCGTAGCCGTCCGTCAGGTCCATGAACTGCTTGCCCTCGGTGGCCAGCTGGGGGATGCCGGCGCCGCCCGGGCCGCCGAAGTTCAGCAGCACCGAACCCTGGGACTTCCCGGAGGCGCGGTAGCGGGCCAGCGCCAGGTCGAGGGTGCCGGCGTGCGGGTGCGCGTAGTCGAGCGGGACGGTGACCTTCGCGCACTGGAGGTCCTCCGGCATGTCCGGGCCCTGGCAGGCGGCCCAGACCGGCTTCTGCCGGTAGAACCGGGACAGGTCGGGCTGCGGCCGGTCGGCGGCGGCAGCGGGCAGCCCGGCTCCGAGCAGCGCCAGGGCGAGGGCCGAGGCACCCGCGCAGCGCCGCACGGCGAGCCGTGTGGACAGCTTGGCCAGCATGGTCGCCTCCCGGGGCGCACGCCCGCCACGGACCGGGGGCGATGCCCTCGGATCACCATAATCGGGCCCCGTGCGGCTCGCCTCCCGGCGAGCGGGGTGCTGCCCGCCGGCGTAAACTCCGCGCCCTCCATGACCCCTTGATGATCATTCTGTGGCTTTACATCCCGTTCGATAACAGTGCCGCTCGATGGGGTGAAAGGCCGATAAGCCATAACTCGGATGGTTCACCTGCGTTTTATGTGGTGCGGGTGAGTACCCGCGATGACGTCTGGAAGGCAGGAACCTATGAGACGGGCTACCCGAAACGGTGTGATCGCCGTGGCCGCGGCGTCCGGCGCGATGGCCGTGGCGCTGCCGGTGTCCGCCGCCTTCGCGGCCGGCGGGGCCGAGGCCGACGGCTCGGCGGCCGGCTCGCCGGGACTGGTCTCCGGCAACGGCATCCAGCTGCCGGTGCACGTGCCGGCGAACGTCTGCGGCAACACGGTGAACGTCGTGGGCCTGCTCAACCCCGTCGCGGGCAACGCCTGCGCCAACACCGGCGGCGGGGAGAGCGGCGGCGCGGGCACGGAGGGGACGCCGGCCGCCTCCGGCGGTGCCTCCGCGTACGGCGACACCGCCGACTCGCCGGGTGTGCTCTCGGGCAACGGCATCCAGCTCCCCGTCCACGCGCCGGTGAACGTCACCGGCAACAGCGTCGACGTGGTCGGCATCGGCAATCCGGCCCACGGCAACCAGTCGGTCAACGGCCCGGTCGAGGCTCCCCGCCCGGCCCCGCACACCCCGTCCCCCGAGCCACGGGCCCCCAAGCCCCCGGCCCCCCACCACACCACCCCGCACGCCCCACGGGCGGCCACGTCCACGCTGGCCCACACGGGAGCGGACCTGACGGCCCCGGCCGTCGCCGGCAGCGCCGCGCTCCTGCTCACGGGAGCGATCCTCTACCGCCGCTTCCGTCCCGGCCGCCCCTGCTGACCCGCTCGCGGCCCCACCGGACGCCGGTCCGGTGGGGCCAAGCCCTGCGCCGTCCCGGGGGAGCGGCCCTGGCAGGCGGTGCACCGAGCCGACGACGGCCGGCTCGCCGTCGGGCGGGAACGGGCCGGGATCCGGGCGTGCCCGACGAGCGGTGCCGCACGCACGCGAACGCGCCTTCCGCCGTGCCCGGATGTCGGCCGTCCGGCCGGTCAACGTGCCGATGCCACGCTGTGAGGGCCGTCGCTCACGTGGATCCGCCAACCACGTGCGGTGCGGAGGGGGCGGATCTGCGGCCGCGCGCCGGGTCGGGCGGGGACGCCGCACGTCTGGACCTCGCCGACCCGCGAGCGGGACCGGACGGTACCCGAACCCGCGCACCTCCACATCGGCTGATCTTCCCGTGGCGTGGCCCCCGTTGATCCGGAAGGATGCTGCGGGCGGTGCGGCCGAGACCCGTGCCGTACGGCAGGCGACCCCGATGGATACGGAGCGTACCGATGACCTCTGCGGCCCCCCAGGACCTCGTCGTCACGCAGGCCACCCTCGCCGACTGGCCGGTGATCAGCGGGTGGGCGGCGGCGGAGGGCTGGAATCCCGGGCTGTCCGACGGGCCCGCGTTCTTCGCGCAGGATCCCGGGGGGTTCTTCCTCGGCCGGATCGACGGTGAGCCGGTGTCGGCCATCTCCGTCGTCAACCACGGCCCCGACTTCGCCTTCCTCGGCTGCTACCTGGTCCGCCCCGGCCTGCGCGGCCACGGACACGGGCTCACCACCTGGAAGACGGCCCTGGCGCACGCCGGGAACCGGACCGTCGGCCTGGACGGGGTCGTGGCCCAGCAGGACAACTACCGGCAGTCCGGCTTCCGGCTCGCCCACCGCACCGTCCGGTTCACCGGCACCGCTCCCGGGCGCCCGGCACCCGCCGGTGTGCGTCCCGCCGCCCCCGCCGACCTGGCAGCGCTCACCGCCTACGACAGCGCCTGCCACCCCGCCGACCGCCCCCGCTTCCTCGCCGAGTGGCTCACCGCACCCGGCCACCGTGCCCTCGTCCGCGAGCACGGCGGACGCCTGACCGGCTACGGCGTGATCCGCCCCGGTCACGACACCCTGCGCGTCGGCCCCCTGTTCGCGGACACCGCCGACGACGCCCGGGCCCTGTTCGACGCCCTGACCGCCGACGTGGCCGGCCGCGAGGTCGCGATCGACGTGCCCGAGCCCAACGCGGCCGGCGTCGCCCTCGCCGAAGATGCCGGGCTGCGGCCCTCGTTCGAGACCGCCCGCATGTACACCGGTCCGGTGCGCGCCCACGCCCGGGAGCGGGTGTTCGGCGTGACGACGCTTGAACTCGGCTGATTTCCAGGGGCCTTTGGGGATTGCGGCGGGGCGGCTCCGCACCTCGTCCACCAGGTCCGGCACCGGACCCTCCACGGAGATCGGACGGTCGCCGTCGCCCGCTCCTCTGGCGTCGGACACGCGGCCGCCCAGCGGGCCTCGCCCGCAACCGGGACCGGCTCATCGCCTGTCCGGCGGCGGTACGGCCGTCGCCACGCTTAATTCCCTTGGCCTCCATGGTCGTTCGTGCTGAAGTGAGCCCATGGATCACGCCGCTGTGCTCGCTGCGTACGACCGGGACCTGCGCGAGGACGCCCGGCCCGACGGACCCGGGGCGCGCATCGAGCGGGCCGGCCGGGTGGTGCGTCAGGTCGCGGACCCGCTGGGCTGGAACGGCGTGCTGTGGTCCGGCCTGGACGCGGCGGACGCGGACCGGGCCATCCGCGACCAGATCGACCGCTTCACCGGTCTGGGCCGGGACTTCGAGTGGAAGCTCTACGGCCACGACGGGCCCGCCGACCTCGGTGACCGGCTGCTCGCCGCCGGGTTCCGGGCCGAGCCCACGGAGACGCTGATGGTCGCCGAGGTGACCGGGATCGCCCTGGACACCGCCCCGCCGGCCGGCATCCGCTGCGTCGCGGCCACCGACCCGGCGGGCGTGGACCTCGTCGTGGCGGCGCACGAGCGGTCCTTCGGCACCGACGGCACCGCGCTGCGGCACCGGCTGCTCGCCCGGCTCGCCGCCGACCCCGGCACGGTCGTCGCCGTGGCCGCCCTCGCCGACGGCGAACCCGTCGCCGCCGCCCGGATGGAGCTGGTGCCCGGCACGCCTTTTGCCGGGCTGTGGGGCGGCGGCACCGTCGCGGCCTGGCGGGGGCGTGGCATCTACCGTGCCCTGGTCGCCCACCGTGCCCGTGCCGCCGCCGACCGGGGCTACCGGTACCTGCACGTCGACGCCTCGGCCATGAGCCGCCCGATCCTGGAACGCCTCGGCTTCCACGCCGTGAGCACCACGACGCCCCACCTCTACGGGAACTGACTCAGCGGCGGGCCAGGGCCCGGTCCAGCGCGGCCACGCCCACGGCCGCCAGCGCGATCTGGATGAACCACTCGATCCAGTCGGGCCCCTTGGTGTCGGCGACCCCGAACCCGGCGGCGATCGCCGAGCCCAGCAGCGCGGCCACGATGCCGACGACGATGGTCCACAGGACACCGATGTGCTGCCGTCCCGGGACGACCAGCCGGCCCAGCACGCCGATGACGACGCCGATGACGATGGCGCTGAGGATGCCCGAGATCTCCATGGCCGACCTTCCTTGACGCTTCTGCTCGTCGGATTCGCTGATGTGGCATGTGCCCGCTGCCGGCCGAGCCACTCCGCTCCGCTTGCCACCGGACGCCTCTGTTCACCCGGCCTTCATGCCATGTACCTTTCAACCATTCGACGCGTGTAGAACCCTCAAGCGGGCTCTACGCGCGCAGACTTGGCGCCCGCACCGCCTCTTCCCCACCCTTTCTTGGAGGTTCGACGGATGCTTGGATCCAGGAGATCCCGCCGCAGATGCACCACCGCCCTGGCCGGCCTGGGACTGCTGTTCAGCGGAGCAGCCCTCCAGGTCGGCACCGGTGCCCCCGCCCACGCGGCGACCCCGCATCGCATCCTGTTCGACAACGCCCACGCCGAGACGGCCGGCAACGCCGACTGGATCGTCTCCACCAGCCAGCCCGACCCGCTCGGCCAGGACTCCTCCCCGTCCGCCGAGACGGACTGGACCGGCGCCCTGTCCTCCTGGGGCGTCGCGCTCCAGAAGACCGGCAACTACAGCCTGAAGACACTGCCGTCCGGCTCCGGCCTCAGCTACGGCGGCACCTCCGCGACCGACCTGTCGAACTTCGACACGCTGGTCCTGCCGGAACCCAACACGCCGTTCACCAGCGCCGAGAAGACGGCGATCATGAACTTCGTGAAGAACGGCGGCGGGCTGTTCATGATCTCCGACCACACCGGAGCCGACCGCAACAACGACGGCTACGACGCGGTCGAGATCTTCAACGACCTGATGACGAACAACGGCGTCGACCCCACCGACCCGTTCGGCTTCGCCATCGACTCGCTCAGTATCGGCTCCGACCACCCGTCCGCGATCGGCGACAGCACCGACCCGGTGCTGCACGGCTCGTTCGGCACCGTCACCAAGAGCCTGATCGCCAGCGGGACCACCGCCACCCTCAAGCCCGCCGACAACTCCGGCGTCAAGGGCCTGCTCTACCGCACCGGTTACTCCGGCAACACCGGCGCCTTCTTCGCCACCAGCACCTTCGGCAGCGGCCGGGTCGCCTTCTGGGGCGACAGCTCACCCGTCGACGACGGCACCGGCCAGTCCGGCAACACGCTGTACGACGGCTGGAACGACACCAGCGCCACCAACGCGGCCCTCGCCCTCAACGCCACCGAGTGGCTGGCCGGGGCGAGCGGCAGCAGCGGGGGCGGCGGCTCGACGTCCTGCACCGCCGCCCAGCTCCTCGGCAACAGCGGCTTCGAGTCAGGCAACGGCACCTGGAGCGCCACGAGCGGGGTCATCACCAACTCCACCAGCGAACCGGCCCGCTCCGGCTCGTACTACGCCTGGCTCGACGGCAACGGCACCGCCACCACCGACACGCTCGCCCAGTCGGTGGCCATCCCGTCCGGCTGCTCGGCCAGGCTCGGCTTCTACCTGCACGTGGACACCGCCGAGACGTCCACCAGCACCGCCTACGACACCCTCAAGGTCCAGGTGCTCAACAGCTCCGGCACGGTCCTCGGCACCCTGGCGACGTACTCCAACCTCAACGCCGGCTCCGGCTACACCCAGCGCAGCTTCGATCTGAGCGGCTACGCCGGGCAGACCGTGACCCTGAAGTTCACCGGCACCGAGGGCTCCAAGTACCAGACGTCGTTCGTGGTGGACGACACCGCGCTCAATGTGAGTTGAGCCGGGGCAGGGGGTGGGCCGCCGTCGCCCGCCCCCTGCGGGCTCAGGAGGCCGGCACCGTCCGCTCCGGCGTGTTCCACCCGGACACCCGCACGCCCGGTGCCGAGCCGTGCAGGTCGGCGGTCCGGTAGGTGGCGGTCAGCGTCACCGACTCACCCGGCCACAGGCTCACCTCGTTGTCCGACCAGCGCACCGGCAGCACCGGCTTGCCCTGCGCGTCCACGAGATGGACGTCCGTGAGCAGCGCCGGTGTCGTACCGTTCCCGCTGTGCCGCAGGGTCACCGCCGTGGTCGACGTGGCGTCCGACGACGTCGTGGCCGCCGTCGCCGCCACCGGTACCTGGTCCATCGAGGCGAGCCCCTTGAGGTCGGCGTAGCCGGTCGTCGGCGTGTAGTACCAGGTGGTGCCGTTCCAGTCGAGGGTGTCGGCCCGGGTGGAGAGCCAGTACACGTTACGGCTCACCTCCGCTCCGTCCGCGTCCGTCAGCACCAGCCGGAGCAGGTACGTCCGCGCCAGACCGGTCACCGAGGACGGCAGGGTGAGCGGTGAGCCGTGCGCCCCGCCCCCGTCGACCGCCACACCCGTGACGGCCCTGTCGTACTTCTGTGTGCCGTCGGGGTTGAACAGCGTGGCCCGGGCGGTGAGGTTCCGGGCGGGAGTGGACCGGTTGTTCACGACCACGACCGAGCGGTTGTCGTACGAGTACTGGATGTGCAGCGGCTCGTTCGCCTTCTTGGCACCGAAGTAGGAGCCGTTCTGGTCGAGGTAGCGGTCCGTGAGCTGCCAGTGCAGGGAGGTCCAGCCGCTGTTGAACATCCAGTGGATCACCCCCGTGGCGGGCCGGTCCGGGTCGCCCGCGTTGCGGCCGTAGGCCTCGAACTGGGCGCGGACGTTCTCGTACTGGGCGAGCTGGGCCTTGCGCACGTAGTCGGTGAGGCTCGTGGGGGCGCCGTAGCGGCCGGCGAGGGCGTCGTCGTAGATCCTGAGTGTGCCGAAGACGGTGGACGGCGAGCGGTGGTACTGCCGGGCGTCCGGGTCCTTCCACAGGGTGTCGAGTTCGGCGGGCGTCATCATCCGGCGCAGGGTGTCGAGGGTGGGGATGCTCGGGCCCGCGCTGGTCTCGGAGTTGAATCCGCTGGCCCCGCCCTCGCGCTTGTCGTACCAGTAGCCGGGCGGCACCCAGTCGTAGGGGCCGGTCATCTTCATGCCCGAAGCGCCCAGCTTCGGGGAAGGCCGCTCGGAGGCGGCGGGGACCACGGGCGTGGGCCAGTCCGCGGCGCTCAGCGCGTCCAGGTAGTTCTTCTCGATGGTCGCGTCGGGGGCGAAGTCGCTGCCGATCAGGAAGGACAGCACGCTCGGGTGGCCGCGCAGCCGGGCGGCCTCGGCGGCCATGGACGCCTTGGCGACCGGATAGTCCGCGTCGCCCCAGCGCTCGCCCTTCTCGCTGCCGTTGACCTCGCCCTCCCACTTGCCGCAGCACTCCCAGCCCGGCAGGACCAGCAGGCCGAGGCGGTCGGCCTGGTCGAAGAACTCGTCCGGCTCCAGGTGGCCTTCCAGGCGGAGGGTGTTCAGGCCCAGGTCGAGGGCGTACTTCAGGCGGTCCTCGGAGTAGCGGGGATCCCAGCGCAGGAACGCGTCCGGGGACCAGCCGCCGCCCTTGATCAGCAGTGGGCGGCCGTTGATCCGGTACTGCCGGGCGCCGTCCGCGTTCAGCGGGGCCCGGACGTCCCGGATGCCGAAGGTCTCGTGCGCGGTGTCCGACACCGAACCGGCCACGGTGGCCGTGAGGTCGAGGTCGTACAGCGGCCGGCCGCCCATCCCGGCCGGCCACCACACCTTCGGGTCGGTCAGGTGCAGGCCGGGGGTGTCGGCGGGGGAGAAGGTCACGGTCTTCGTCTCGTGCGCGGCGAGCGGCACGATCCTGCTGAACTCCGTACCGCCGATGCTGCCGCGGATCTCCGCCGTGACCGCCGAGCCCGTGTCGTTGCGGGCCTGGGCCTTGACCGTCAGGTCGGCCGTGGCGAGCGACGGCACGGCCAGTGCGGTGACCACGTGCGCGTCGCGCAGCGCGACCGGGCCGCCCCTGCGCACCACCACGTCCCGGACGAGGCCCATGTTCCGGTCCGGCGGCGGCTGGATCCAGTCGAGCCAGCCGATGGTCAGGTCCTTGTACGGGTCGTTGGGCCGGATCCGGAAGGCGACCGTGTTGGTGCCGGACCTGACCAGCGAGGTGATGTCCAGCTCATGGTGGGTGTAGGTGCCGGTGACGTCCGCGGCCGTGGCCACCTGCCGGCCGTTGACGTAGACGTCGGCCGCCGAGACGACCCCGCTGAAGTCGAGGGAGGTGCGCCGGGCCGTGTCGTCGACGGTGAAGTCGGAGCGGTACCACCAGGGCACGTCGAAGTCGGCCCGCGGGATCCTCTGCTGGTTCGTGGAGTGGAACGGGTCGGCGTACACGCCGTCGGCCAGGAGTGCGGCCAGCACCGTGGAGCGGGAACCCGCCGGGTACCAGCCCTTGGCCGGATACCCGGGGGAGGACACGGCCGCCGCGGAGTCGCTCACCTTCGCGGTGGACTGGACGGCGTAGCCGGACAGCGGGGTGCCGGTACCGGCGGCCGAGGGGACGTGGGTGATCCGCGCGGGTCGGTGGGGCTCGGCCGTGCCCCGGGGGCCGGCGGCCCAGGCGCCGGTGGTGAGGGAACCGGCGAGGGCGAGGAGCGCGGCGGTGGTGGGGAGCCGGCGGGCGGCGCGAGGGAACACGGCGGTCTCCAGCCTCGTAAAGTTAGGAAACTTTACAAATCGGGGTCACGCTAGGGGCCGCCACGGGCCGTGTCAACGACCCCCGCCGCCGTGGCTTCCGCCCCGGTCAGGTTCCGGCCGTCCGGCGCTCGAACACCAGGTTCCGGGCCGTGTCCAGGGCCGTGGCCACCGCGCCCAGCAGGACGGCGTCCGCGCCGAGCCGGCTCGGCGCGATCCGGGGGCGCAGCGGGGTGAGGGCGCGCAACCGCTCCTGCACGGGCCGCAGCAGCAGGTCGACGCTGTGGCCGACACCACCGCCGAGCACCACCAGATCCGGGTCGAGCACAGCGGCCGCCGCCGCCACGGTGTGCGCGATCCGCTCGCCCTCCAGCTCCACCGCCCGCAGGGCGGCCGGATGACCCTGCCGGGCCGCGTCGAACACGGCCTTCGCCGTGAGCTGCCCGCGCATCCCGAACTGCCGGGCGGCCTCCACCACCGCCACGCCCGACACCGCGTCCTCCAGCCGCTCCGGCTGCTGCCGGCCGTGCCACGGCAGGAACCCGATCTCCCCGGCCAGCCCGTGGGCGCCCGTGAACAGCCGCCCCTCGCCGACCACCCCCATCCCGAGACCGGTGCCTATCAGGATGTAGGCGAAGAGCCGGCTGCCCGCGCCGACGCCGTACGTGTACTCGCCGAGCGCCGCCAGGTTGGCGTCGTTGTGCACCTCCAGCGGGACGCCGAGCTCCGACCGGATCCGGTCCACGAGCCCGGCCCGCCCCCAGCCCGGCAGATGCATCGCGTACCGGACCCGCCGCTGCTTCTCGTCGTACACCCCGGGCGTGCCGACCACCCCGTGCACCACCTCCGCCGGGTCCACGCCCGAGTTGCCGATCACCTGGCGGGCGGTGGTCACCACCAGGTCGGTCAGGGCGGCGGAGGCGCGGGCCCGGTTGCGCACGTCCGCCCGGGCGACGAGCGTGCCGTCCAGGTCGGCCACCGCCACCCGCAGCCAGCCCCGGCCGATGTCCACGCCGAGGGCGTACCCAGCGGCCGGATCGGGGGAGTAGAGCACCGCGGTGCGGCCGCGCTCCGGGGCCTGGGTGCCGACCTCGTGCACCAGGCCGGCCGCCGCCAGCGAGGCGAGCGCGCTGGAGACCGTCGGCTTGGACAGGCCCGTCTCGCGGGCCAGTTGGGCGCGCGAGGCGGCACCGAGCGTGCGCAGCCGGTCCAGGAGCAGCCGCTCGTTGGTGCTGCGCAGGCGCCGGCGGCTCCAGGGTTGTTCCTGCTGCTCTACGACGTCACTGGCGGGCATCGCACCATTCTCGTGCATCCGTGTCGCACACTTGACGCCTCTAGTAAGGCTCCTTAACTTTATCGGCCTGTCCGCCTCCGCCGGGTGCGTCGTGTGCCCGCCGCGTCAGGAGTGCCCATGTCCGGTAGCCCGCCGCCTCCGGGTGGTTTCGTCCGCCGAGTCGGTCTGTTCCAGGCCACGGCGATCAACATGAGCCAGATGTGCGGGATCGGCCCGTTCGTCACGATCCCGCTGATGGTCGCCGCGTTCGGCGGGCCGCAGGCGGTCATCGGGTTCGTCGCGGGCGCGGTGCTCGCCCTGTGCGACGGGCTCGTCTGGGCCGAGCTGGGGGCCTCGCTGCCCGGCTCCGGCGGCAGCTACGTCTATCTGCGCCAGGCCTTCCGGTACCGCACCGGCCGTCTGATGCCGTTCCTGTTCGTGTGGACGGCGATGCTGTTCATCCCGCTGATCATGTCCACCGGCGTGGTGGGCTTCGTCCAGTACCTGGGCTATCTCGCCCCCGGCCTCGGACGGACGGCAGGCGATCTGACCGGGCTCGGCGTCATCGCGCTGGTGGTGCTCCTGCTCTGGCGCGGCATCGAGCACATCGCCCGCATCACCGCCGTGATGTGGGCCGTGATGATCGCCTCGGTGCTGCTGGTGATCGTCGCCGCCGCCACTCACTTCAGCCCACACATGGCCTTCACCTATCCGGCCGGGGCTTTCAATGTGATGAGCAACCACTATTGGCTGGGCTTCGCCGCGGGCCTGACCATCGGCATCTACGACTACCTCGGCTACAACACGACCGCGTACATGGGCGCCGAGATCAAGGATCCCGGCCGTACGCTGCCGCGCTCCATCCTCTTCTCGATCCTCGGCATCATGGCGATCTACCTGCTGCTGCAGATCGGCACCCTCGGCGTCGTCGACTGGCACCGGATGACCGACCCGCACGACATCGCCTCCACGTCGGTGGCCTCCGCGGTGCTGGAGGAGACCTGGGGCAAGGGCGCGGCCGACACGGTGACCGTGCTGATCCTGGTCACCGCCTTCGCCTCCGTCTTCGCCGGCCTGCTCGGCGGCTCCCGGGTGCCCTACGACGCCGCTCGCGACCGGGTCTTCTTCCGCCCGTACGAGAAGCTGCACCCGAAGCACCGGTTCCCCGTGCTCGGCCTGGCCACCATGGGCGTGATCACCGCGGTCGGCTTCCTGATCGGCCGCCACACCGACCTGGCGACCCTGATCCAGCTGCTCACCACGGTGATGGTCATCGTGCAGGCACTGGCCCAGATCGTCGCGCTGACGGTGCTGCGCAGGCGCCGGCCCGACCTGCCCCGCCCGTACCGGATGTGGCTCTACCCCGTGCCGAGCGTCGTGGCCTTCGCCGGCTGGTGCGTGATCTACGGGTACGCGGACAAGAACTCGCCGGGCCGCCACCCCGTCGAATGGTCCCTGGCCTGGCTCGCCCTCGGCTGCGTGGCCTTCCTGGTCTGGGCGCGGCTGGAGAGGGTCTGGCCCTTCGGCCCGAAGGAGACGGGCGAGGAGGTCGGCGAGGTGCGCAACGCCCTGGAGATGAGCTAGCGTTACGGCCGTCGAAACGATCCTCCCCGGCCGGACCGCAGTCCGCCGGGGAGGCTTTCGTTCATGACCGACATCATGACCGCGGACGTCGCCGTCCGCCGCGCGACCCCCGAGGACCGGCCCGCCGTGGAGCGGCTGTGGCAGATGTTCCGCCACGATCTGTCCGAGTTCGGCGGTGCCCTGCCCGCCGCCGACGGCACCTTCCGCAGGGAGCGCGTGGGATACGCCTTCTTGGCGCCCGGCTGGGCGCCGTACCTGCTGACCTGCGGCGACCACGCCGCCGGGTTCGCCTTCGTGCGTGGGCTCGACGGACCGGTGCGCGTACTCAACAGCTTCTTCGTGGTGCGCGGGGCCCGGCGCCGGGGCGTGGGGCTGCGGGCCGTGCGCGAGGTGCTCGCCCGGCACCCCGGCCCCTGGGAGATCGCCTACCAGCAGGACAACCCGGCCGCGGTGGGCTTCTGGCAGCGGGTCGCCGGGGAACTCGCCGGTGACGCCTGGACCCGCGAGCCGCGGCCGGTACCGGGCCGGCCGGAGCAGGCCCCGGACATGTGGATCTCCTTCACCGTGACCGGGTGACCCGGCGCCTCCGGCCCGCCGGCGTGATCGGCCGGGGGTTGAACCGCCGGGAACCGGCCGGCCCGGCCCGGGAGCGCTGAGCGGTCGCGGGCACGCGCAGGCCGGCCCGCCTGGGCGGACCGGCCTCGCTGTTTTCCTTCCTTTCCTCGGTCTTCTCTTTTACGGCTCGCGGGGTGTGTAGGGCCTGGGGGCGCTCTTCGCCGCCGTACCGGCGCATATCAGTCCGAGGGCGAGGGCCAGGGCTCCGATGACGATGTTGTTGACGATGACGCCCGCGTCGGGGCCGCTGCCCACGATCCACGGAGCGATGATCATCCAGATGCCCATGGCGCACATTGCCCAGCTCAGGCCGTACATGCGCTCGGGGGCCCGACTGAATCCCAGGGCCAGCAGGCCTATCGCGACGCCCATGATCAGGTTGTGGGCCACGAGGGCGGGCTGGCTTGCCGTGTAGTGCAGGATCCACGGTGACGCGGCGCAGTACAGGCCGAGCAGGAACGCCGGCCCGTCGACGAGCGCCACATCCCGGCCACCGAGCATGCGGGCGTAGCGTTCCCGCATTTCGGAGACATCGGGGTGGCTCGATATGTCACCCCTGTGCAAGTTGGCCATGAGTCGTCTCCTTTGACTTCGGGCCAGACCGCGTCTGGTGCGGTGTGCGGTAAGCGCCGCATGTTCCAGTTTGCTCTTATTTCGTCCTTATGTGTAGAGGTGGACGCCTTCTGTGAGGGTGGCATGTCCTCATCGATCGCGGGCAGCAGGTCGGTACAAGCTGTACATTCCGTTCGGGTCCGAGCTGCAGGAGGTGGCCGCCGTCATGAGTGCGAAGGTGTTGGAGCGTT
Source organism: Streptomyces cyanogenus (assembly GCF_017526105.1). Lineage (NCBI taxonomy): Bacteria > Bacillati > Actinomycetota > Actinomycetes > Kitasatosporales > Streptomycetaceae > Streptomyces > Streptomyces cyanogenus. Next base: position 765,459 of record NZ_CP071839.1, on the reverse strand, counting down.
TTCCCGCCGGGGCTCCGCGCGGATCGTGGCCCGCGGAGGAGTACGCGGCCGCCCGACGCGCCGAGGGGGAGCCGGCGACCGTGGTGATGGACCTGAAGTCGGACGCGTTCCTCGTGGTGGTCGAGCGGCGGGAGAACGACGGCCGCGCCTGAAGTCCACGCCAGCCGGGGCCCGGCCTTCGGATCACACCGGGCGCACGGCGGCACCGCCTCCGCGCGCCCGGCGCTGGAGCATCAGCAGCAGCCGGGTGGTCGCAGCGTTCAGTGGTCACAGTCCTGGCTTGTTGGCAGGTTTCTGGGCACCTGGCCACCCAGGGCGACGGTGTCAGCCCGCACAACTAAGGTTGCTGGCCACTGACCTCAAGGGGCTCCACCATGAGTATTCATCCCGACGTCGCCGTACTGCTCGATCTCGTGCCGGCGGACTTCGCGGGCGGCGAGCAGATCGACTGGGCTGCGGCCGAAGTCGCGCTAGGCACCAAGTTGCCGAGTGACTACAAGACTCTGCTGGACACGTACGGCGTGGGCGATATCGGAGAGCTCGTCATTCTGCCCCCACTCCCAAGTGGCGTACCCGGGTGGGAAGGGTGTCACATCCAAGGCATGACGGACGGCCTGCGCAGGCTCTGGGAGGAGGACGCAGGAGTCCCAGACGTGATGCTGGGTGCCGATGCCGTCCTGCCGTGGGGTTCTGGAATGAACGCCAACGAGATGGCCTGGCTCATGAACGACCCAGATCCGGACAGGTGGCCTGTCATAGCCTGGAGTCGGCACCACGCGTGGGGCGAGTCGCCGTGGGCCCTGTTCGACTGCAGCATGGTCCAGTTCATCACCCGCATGATGCTGGGCCAGTTCGACGCGTGCCCACTCGGCGATGAGTCACTCTGGAAGCGAACCGACACTTTCGTCAGCTGGCGAGAGCAGCATCGACGGCTCAGGGCCGGTCTGGATCCGTTTACAGGTGAGCCGGATCCGTACCCCGTCGCCGAGGACTGGCCCTGATCAGGACCGGACCCAGCGATCTCTGCCGCAGGCAGCCCACGACCAGCACGAGTACCCCGGAACAGCGTCACTGAGCCGGGATCGGCTGGGTGGGGTTCACCGGGTTGCCGTCGGGGTCCTGGATCCGCGGTTCCGCCCCGGTCCCCGGAAGGTCTCCTCGGCGCCGAACGAGTTCGACGATCCACACCCCGGACTGCCGCCCGTGACCAGTACGAGCAGCCCGAAACGGGGTCACACCACCCAGGGCGATGCCCCGCCGCGCAGTGTTACGGCGGGGGTGGCTGCCGCCCGCAGCCCTACGGCCGGGATGACTGCCGCCCGCAGCCCTACGGCCGGGGCGGCTGCCGTCGCTCTTCCGGTGTGCACGTCCCGCCGAGTGCCCGGAGATGTGCCGCGCGTGACTGCGCCGTCTGTCCCTGCACCAGGAGGAACAGGCCCTCCCGGGCCAGGCGTTGGGCGCGGCTCGTCAGGGACAGCGCGCGCCCGCCGCCGGCCACTACCGCCGCCGTGGTGGCCGCTCGCAGCACCTCGTAGGCCGCCGCCCGCACCGCCAGCCGCTCCTCGGTCTGCTCTTCCTGTGCCGGAAGGTCGGCCAAGGTGTAGGCCCGGTGGCGGACGGCGGCGAGGCGGGCGCGCAGCGGGGCGGCCGTCCCGTCGTCCACGAGGGACAGGGCGGCCTCCGCCACGCCGAAGACCGCGGGGCTGGCGTGCAGGGTCCTGATCCGGTCCCCGGCGGCCCACGCGTCGTACGGCGTGTGCAGCGCGACCGCGTCGGCGGGCAGCCACAGGCCGTCCAGCTCCAGCGAGACCGTGCGCGCGGCCGTGAGGGCCGCCAGCCGCATCGGCGGCGAGGCCCGCAGCCCCGGCTGTTCGCGGGCCTCGGCGAAGGCGAACAGCACCTCGCCGTCGCCGGTCGCCCCGGCCAGCAGCATCACGTCGTTCAGACCCCACCCGGTGTACCAGGGAACGGTCCCGTCGAAGCGCCAGCCGTCGCCCTGCCGGCGGACCCGTACCGGGCGGCGCGGGTACGACCGCAGGTGCGCGTACGCCACCCCGGACAGCAACTCCCCGCGGGACAGCGGGCCCAGCAGCCGCTCGCGGACGGGCAGTGCGCTGCGCGCCAGGGTCTGCACCGGCGTGTGATGCTGGGTCTGCACGAACCAGGTCGCGCAGCACGCCCCGGCGAGGATCTCCGCGGTCTCCCGCAGCACGGCGGGCGGCGCGCCCGAGCCGCCGTACTCGGCCGGCGCGGCCACCCCGAGCAGTCCGGACCGCTTCACCGCCTCGATGTGACTCGCGGGCACCCATTCCTGGTCGACCCGCTCGGCCTCGGGAAGCAGCAGGTCCGTGGCGAGCCGGCGGGCGCGTTCGACGAGCGGATGCGGGGTGAGGACGTCCATGCGGAAGATTCTTCCGGTCCTCCGGGGATTTTTTCCGCGACCGCGGCGCGCGGTGTCGATCCGGGGCACGGCCGTTCGTGTAGGAGCTGACAGTGAGCCCGAGCAGGGCCCGACGCCATGGAGGACGTCATGAAGCACTACCTGCTGAGCGTGGTCCAGCCGGCCGGCGGCACCCCGCCCGCCCCCGAAGCACTCGCCGAGATCATGCGCGACGTCGAGGCCTTCAACGACGAGCTGCGCGCGGCCGGCGCCTGGGTCTTCGCGGGGGGCCTGCACGGCCCGGAGACCGCGACCGTGCTCCGCCCGAAGGACGGTGACGTGCTCGTCACCGACGGCCCCTACGCCGAAGGCAAGGAGTACCTCGGCGGACTGTGTCTCATCCGAGCCGCGGACCTGGACGAGGCCCTGGAGTGGGGCCGCAAGGCCGCCCTGGCCACCACCCTGCCCATCGAGGTGCGGCCCTTCGTGGACCAGCACTGACGGCGGAGCGGCACCGATGGCCGGGCGCCCCGACATCGAGGCCGTCTTCCGCGCCGAGTACGGGCGCGCGGTCGCCGTCCTCGTCCGCTTCCTCGGTGACATCGACCTGGCCGAGGAAGCGGTCCAGGACGCCTTCGCAACGGCCCTGACCAGGTGGCCCCAGAGCGGTGTGCCGCCCAGTCCGGCCGGCTGGATCATCACCACCGCGCGCAACCGCGCCGTCGACCGGCTGCGCCGGGAGTCCTCCCGCAACGCCCGGCACGCCGAGGCGGTCCGGCTGTACGCCCCCGACGCACCGCCCGAGGAGGGCCCCGTGCGTGACGACCGGCTCCGGCTGATCTTCACCTGCTGCCACCCCGCGCTCGCCCCGCAGGCCCGGGTCGCCCTCACCCTGCGCCTGCTCGGCGGCCTGAGCACCGCGCAGATCGCCCGCGCGTTCCTGGTGCCGGAACCGACCCTGGCGCAGCGCCTGGTGCGCGCCAAGGCGAAGATCCGGGACGCGGGTATCCCGTACCGCGTGCCGCGGGCCGCCGACCTGCCCGACCGGCTCTCCGCAGTCCTCGCCGTCGTCTACCTGATCTTCAACGAGGGCTACTCCAGCGACGCCGCCCTGTGCGTGGAGGCGGTGCGCCTCGGCCGGCTGCTCGCCGAGCTGATGCCGGACGAACCCGAGGTCACCGGCCTGCTCGCGCTGATGCTGCTGGTGGAGGCCCGGCGGCCGGCCCGGCACGACGCGGACGGTGTCCTCGTACCGCTGCCCGAGCAGGACCGCTCCCGGTGGGACCGCGCGCTGATCACCGAGGGACAGGAGCTGGTCCGCCGCTGTCTGCGCCGGGGCCGGCCGGGCCCGTACCAGATCCAGGCCGCGATCAACGCGGTGCACAGCGACGCGCCCACTGCCGCCGCCACCGACTGGCGGCAGATCCTCGCCCTGTACGACCAGCTGATGGCTGTGGCGCCGTCCCCGGTGGTCGCCCTGAACCGCGCCGTCGCGCTCGCGGAGACCGAGGGACCGGCGGCGGCCCTGGACCTGGTCGACGCGCTCGGCCTCGGCTCGTACCACGTGCTGCACGCCGTCCGCGCCGATCTGCTGCGCCGGCTGGGGCGGAGGGCCGAGGCGGTGGTCGAGTACGGCCGTGCCGCCGAGCTGGCCCCGAGCGAGGCCGAGCGGGCGTTCCTGGAGCGACGGCGCACCGGCGACGGCGGCGGCCGCCCGCACGGTGACCCTTGTCACCCCGCGGGTTCACCGGAATGAACTTGAGGACCTGAAAGGTTGGTGTTTACATCTGACCTGTCCGTCCCAGGCCCGGGCCCCCTCGGCCCGCGCACCCCAGCGAGGCACCCGTGACCCACACCAAGCCCGAGCAGCCCTCCGAACTCGTGACCCGGCTGCGCGCCACCTTCGCCGGCGGCCGCACCAAGTCCGTCGAGTGGCGCACCGGCCAGCTGCGCCGGCTCCGTGCGCTGCTCACGGAGCGCGGTGCCGACCTCGCCGCCGCCCTCCGTGCCGACCTCGGCAAGAGCAGCACAGAGGCCTACCGCACCGAGATCGACTTCACCGTCCGCGAGATCGACCACACCCTGGAGCACCTGGCCGACTGGCTGCGCCCCGAGCCCGCGCCGGTCCCGGCCCACCTCGGCGCCGACGCCACGGCCTGGACGCAGTACGACCCGCTGGGCGTCGTCCTGGTCATCGCGCCCTGGAACTACCCGGCGCAGCTCCTGCTCGCCCCCATGGTCGGCGCGCTGGCCTCCGGCAACGCGGTCGTCGCCAAGCCGAGCGAGCTGGCCCCCGCCACCTCGGCCGCACTGGCCGAGCTGATACCGGCCTACCTGGACACGGACGCGGTCGCGGTCGTCGAGGGCGGCGTCCCGGAGACGACGGCCCTGCTGGCCGAGCGCTTCGACCACATCTTCTACACCGGCAACGGCACCGTCGGCCGCATCGTCATGCGGGCCGCCGCCGAGCACCTCACCCCGGTCACACTGGAACTCGGCGGCAAGTCCCCGGTGTTCGTGGACCGCGGGACCGACCTGGACGTGGTCGCGGACCGGCTCGCCCGGGGCAAGTTCCTCAACGCCGGCCAGACCTGTGTCGCCCCCGACTACGTGCTGACCGACCCGCAGACCGCGCCCGCCCTGGAGGCCGCGCTGGTCCGCGCGGTCGAGGGCCTGTTCGGCAGCGACCCGGCGGTCGCGCCGGAGTACGGCCGGATCGTCAACGAGCGCCACTTCGACCGGCTCTTCGCGCTGCTCGGCTCGGGCCGCGTCGCCGTCGGCGGTGTCGGCGACCGGGCGACCCGGTACCTCGCCCCCACCGTCCTCGCGGACGTCGACCCGAAGTCGCCCGTCATGCAGGAGGAGATCTTCGGTCCGATCCTGCCGATCGTCACCGTGGCCGGCCTGGACGAGGCGATCGCCTTCATCAACGACCGGGACAAGCCGCTCGCCCTGTACGTCTTCAGCGAGTCGGACGAGACCCGTGAGCGCATCGCCGCCGAGACCTCCTCGGGCGGTCTCGGGCACGGCCTGCCCCTCGCCCATCTCACCGTCTCCGACCTGCCGTTCGGCGGGGTGGGGGAGAGCGGCATGGGCAACTACCACGGCCGCTACTCGATCGAGACGTTCAGCCACCGCAAGGCGGTCCTGGCGAAGCCGCTGAGCTGACCTCCCCGCAGCCCGGGCCCGGCCGCAGACGCGGCCGGGCCCGCTCGCTTCTGCCTGCCCAAGTCCCTTGGGTCCCCGCCAGGTTCACCGAAGCAACCGGCGAGTGTTTGACTGGTCTACACCCTTGACTGGTACAGACCAAGGCGGTTGAGTGTGGCCAACCCCCCATCACGGCCGTTCCCGGCTCCCCGGGTGCGGCCGTGCTGCGCAAAGGAGTTGGTCCATGTCGAGGCGCCGCATCGCCGCACTTCTGACCTCGCTCGCCCTGGGAGTCTCCGCCCTGGTGCTCCAGGCGGCCCCCACGGCCTCCGCCGCCGGCTTCGTGGTCAGCGAGTCCCAGTTCAACCAGATGTTCCCGAACCGGAATTCGTTCTACACCTACAGTGGTCTGACCGCCGCCCTGAGTGCCTACCCCGCGTTCGCGAACACCGGCAGCGACACCGTGAAGAAGCAGGAGGCCGCCGCCTTCCTCGCCAACGTCAGCCACGAGACCGGCGGTCTGGTGTACGTCGTCGAGCAGAACACCGCCAACTACCCGCACTACTGCGACTGGAGCCGGCCGTACGGCTGTCCGGCGGGGCAGGCGGCGTACTACGGGCGCGGACCCATCCAGCTCTCCTGGAACTTCAACTACAAGACCGCGGGCGACGCGCTCGGCATCGACCTGCTCAACAACCCGAACCTGGTGCAGAACAACGCGTCCGTCGCGTGGAAGACCGGCCTGTGGTACTGGAACACCCAGACCGGGCCCGGCACCATGACCGGTCACAACGCCATGGTCGGCGGCGCCGGCTTCGGCCAGACCATACGCAGCATCAACGGCTCGCTGGAGTGCGACGGCAAGAACCCCGCGCAGGTGCAGAGCCGGGTCTCCGCCTACCAGCGCTTCACCCAGATCCTCGGGGTCTCACCGGGCGCCAACCTGTACTGCTGAGCCCCGCCCGGGTGCCGTGTGCGAAACTCCGCCGATGACAGCCGAACCGATCACCGCGGCCTCCTCCGGCACCTGGAAACTCGGCGACCTGCCCGTCCACCGCATCGGCCTCGGCGCGATGCGGCTGACGGGCAGCGCCGCCTTCCACCTCGGCACCCCGAGCGACCGCGAACGGTCACTCGCCGTCCTGCGCCGGGCCGTCGAACTGGGCGTGAACCACATCGACACGGCGGCCTTCTACTTCTCCGCGCTGCGTTCCGCCAACGAACTCATCAACAGCGCGCTCTCCCCGTACCCCGACGGCCTGGTCATCGCCACCAAGGTCGGCCCCTACCGGGACTACCACGGCGAGTGGGGCACCTCGGCCCGGCCCGAGCAGCTGCGCGGCCACGTCGAGGAGAACCTGCGCCAACTCGGGCGGGACCATCTCGACGTCGTGTACCTCCGCCGGATGCGCCAGGACTCCATCGCCGAACACTTCGGTGCGCTCGCCGAGTTGCGGGAGGCGGGGCTGATCCGGCACCTCGGGATCTCCGACGCCGAACCCCGGCACCTCGCCGAGGCGCTGGCGATCGCGCCGGTGGTGAGCGTGCAGAACCGGTACGCGGTGGACCGTCCCGACCCCGTCGGCGACGAGGTCCTGCGGCTGTGCGGGGAGCACGGCATCGCCTTCGTCCCCTTCTACGCCGTGGCCGGGGCGGGCGGGGAACGTGGTGCGACGGCCGCTCACGACGACGCGTTGCTCTCCGTCGCCCGGGCCCACGGCGTGAGCCCCGCGCAGATCCGCATCGCCTGGACCCTGCACCAGGGCCCGCACGTCCTCGCCATCCCCGGCACGGGCGATCCCGGCCACCTGGTCGAGAACGTCGCCGCGGGTTCGCTGCGGCTCACCGAAGCGGAACTGACGCGGCTCGGCGAGGCTCGTGGTCGGCGGGAGTGACGGAGGTGGGCCGGGGAGGGTCCGCGGGGTGTCCGGCAGGGACCGCAGAGACCGCAGAGACCGGAAGGCGTCCTCGGTGGGACTGACGGAGGGCGTCCCGCAGAAACCGGCCGGCCGTCGTCGGCGGGACTGACGGAGGGCGACCGGGGAGGGCCCGCGGAGGCGTCCGGCAGGGACCGGCAGGTCGTCCCCGGGCTCTCTCCCGGTCGGCGGCCGTGGAGCGGATCGCCGCGACTACCATCGTGTAGACGGAGCCGGACGCCGGACGAAGACGGGGTGAGGAACCTTCCCATGACCGACGCCAAGGACGAACGTCGGCCGGCCGGCGAACTCGAAGCGAGCGTCATGGCCGTCCTCTGGGCCGCCGACGCGCCCCGGACACCCGGACAGGTCCAGCAGAGCCTGGGCGTGGACCTCGCCCGTACGACGGTGACGACGATCCTCACCCGGCTGCACGACAAGGGGGTCGTCGACCGCCGGCGCCAGGGCCGCGGCTACGCCTACGCTCCCGCGCGGGACGTCCCGGACGCCCACGGTCTCACCGCCCGCCGGATGCACAGCGAGCTGGACCGGGACAGCGACCGGGAGACCGTCCTCGCCCGCTTCGTCGCCCAGCTCAGCCCGGACGACGAACGTGTCCTGCGGGACCTGCTCGAAGCCGACGGCCGATGACCGCACTGCTGCTGCTCCCCCTGCTGCTGCCGTGTGCCCTGCCGGTCCTGGCCCGCCGGGCGCTGAGCCGGCTGGCCCCGGCCGTCGCCCTGTGGGCCGTCACCGGCTGCGCCGTGCTCCTCGCCGGCTGCTCGCTGGCAGCGCTCGGCGCGCTGGTCCTCATCGGGCTGCTCGAACTGCCGCTCTTCGCCGCGCTCGGTGAGCTGGTCCACCCACTGCACACCGCCTCCGCCGTCTTCGTCGTCCCGGCCGCCGTCGCCTCGGCCGGCGCCCTCGCCCGCTCCGGCTGGGCCCTGATCCGCTCGGCGGTGCGCCAGGTCCGGGCCTACCGGGCGGCCCGGGCCGAGACCGCGCACCGGCCCGCCGCCGGCGACCTGTGCGTGGTGGACTCGCCCCGGCCCGACGCGTACGCACTGCCCGGCCGCCCGCACCGGATCGTCGTCACCACGGCGATGCTGCGCAGCCTCGACGGCCCCGAGCGGGAGGCGCTGCTCGCGCACGAGCGGGCGCACAACGCGGGCGGCCACCACGCCGCCCTCGCCGCCGCGGAGCTCGTGGCGCACTGCCATCCAGCGCTGCGCCGGGTCCGTGACACGATCCGGCTCGCCGCCGAACGGGCCGCCGACGAGGCCGCCGCCGCCTCGGTCGGCGACCGGCGCCTGACCGCCCGGGCCATCGCCCGCGCGGCCCTCGCCGGCCACGCCGCCCGGTCCGCCCGGCCCGGCTTCATGCCCGGAGCCGCCACCGGGCCCGTCCCGCGACGCGTCCAGGCCCTGCTGGCCGCCCCCCGGCCCCCGCGCCCCCGGGCGGGCCGCACGATCGCCACGCTCCTCGCCGCCTGCGCCGCCCTGTCCTGCGGGGCCTCGGCCACCGCGACGGCCGACGTCCACCACCGCGTGGAGGTAGCACAAGGGGAGGAAGCCCCCTGAGGGGGACGCCCTGAGCACCGCTCGGCCACGGCCGCGCAACCCTGCGCCGGCTCGCCACAGGGCCCTGCGCCGGCTAGCCGCGGAACCCTGCGCCGGCTCGTCGCGGAACCCTGGGCCGGCTCGTCGCGGAACCCTGGGCCGGCTCGTCGCGGAACCCTGGGCCGGCTCGTCGCGGAACCCTGGGCCGGCTCGTCGTGGAACCCTGGGCCGGCTCGCCACAGAGCCCCGCGCCGGCTTCCCGCCGAGCCCTGGGCCGGCTCCTCGCAGAGCCCCGCGTCGGCTCTTCGCAGAGCCCCGCATGGGCTCCCCGCATAGCCCCGCGCCGGCTCGCCACATAGCCCCGCACCAACTCCAAGAGGCCCCTTGCGTGACGCGCGTAGAACCAGCACTGGCGTGCGGTAGGTTTTACGTATAACCTCGTCCGCTAACCAGCCCCGTCCGGAAGGTCAGCATGCGCCGCCTCGCCCTGGTCACCCTCGTCGTGCACGACTACGACGAGGCTATCCGCTTCTACACGGAGGCCCTGGGGTTCCATCTCGTCGAGGACGCCCCGCGCCCCGACGGCTCCCGCTGGGTCGTCGTCGAGCCCGGTGACGGCCTGGGCACCGGTCTGCTGCTGGCCCGCGGCAAGGACGCCGGCCAGCGGGCCCGGGTCGGGGACCAGACCGGCGGGCGCGTCGGCTTCTTCCTGCACACCGACGACTTCGCCCGCGACCACGCCCGGATGACCGCGGCCGGCGTGACCTTCCTGGAAGAGCCGCGCCACGAGCCGTACGGCACGGTCGCCGTCTTCCAGGACCTGTACGGCAACCGCTGGGACCTGCTCCAGCCCGCCGGACACTGACCCACCACCGCACCACCTGCCGAGGAACGAAACGACCATGACCGCGTCCCGCATCGACTCCGAGACCCTCCGCCGGCTCCCCAAGGCCGTCCTGCACGACCACCTCGACGGCGGCCTGCGCCCCGCCACCGTCGTCGAACTCGCGGACGCGGTCGGCCACACCCTGCCCACCACCGACCCCGACGAGCTGGCCGCCTGGTACTTCGAGGCCGCCAACTCCGGCGACCTGGTCCGCTACATCGCCACCTTCGAGCACACCCTCGCCGTCATGCAGACCCGCGAGGGCCTGCTGCGCACCGCCGAGGAGTACGTCCTCGACCTCGCCGCCGACGGTGTCGTCTACGCCGAGGTGCGTTACGCGCCCGAGCTGAACACCAACGGCGGGCTGACGATGAGCGAGGTCGTGGAGACCGTCCAGGAGGGCCTCGCCGCCGGCATGGCGAAGGCCGCGGCGGCCGGCACCCCGGTCCGGGTCGGCACCCTGCTGTGCGGCATGCGGATGTTCGACCGCGTCCGTGAGGCCGCCGACCTGGCCGTCGCCTACCGGGACGCCGGTGTCGTCGGCTTCGACATCGCCGGCGCCGAGGACGGTTTCCCGCCCGCCGACCACCTCGCCGCCTTCGAGCACCTGCGCCGCGAGAACGTGCCCTTCACCATCCACGCCGGCGAGGCGCACGGTCTGCCCAGCATCCACCAGGCCCTCCAGGTGTGCGGCGCCCAGCGCATCGGCCATGGCGTCCGCCTCACCGAGGACATCCCCGACCTCGCGTCCGGCAAGCTCGGCCGGCTCGCCTCCTGGGTGCGCGACCGCCGTATCGCCCTGGAGATGTGCCCCACCTCCAACCTGCAGACGGGCTGCGCCACCTCGATCGCCGAGCACCCGATCACCGCCCTGAAGGACCTGGGCTTCCGGGTCACCCTGAACACCGACAACCGTCTGGTGTCGGGTACGACGATGACGCGCGAGATGTCCCTGCTGGTGGAGCAGGCGGGCTGGACCGTCGAGGACCTGCGCACGGTCACCGTGAACGCCCTCAAGAGCGCGTTCATCCCGTTCGACGAGCGCAAGGCCCTCATCGAGGACGTGGTTCTGCCGGGTTACGCGGCCGCGCTCTGAAGCAGCCCCCTGAGGTAGGCGGCCTGTCCGACGTGCTGGAGGTCGTCGGACAGGACGCTCACCAGGCGGACCCCCAGCGACACCGGGGGATCCCAGCGCTCGTCCACGATGCGTTCCAGGTCCTTGGCGGCCAGCGAGCGCAGGGCGCCGAGGGTCTGCTCGTGGACGGCGTCGTAGTACCCGGTCAGCAGGTCCGCCGACTCGACCCGCACCTTCGCGACTTTGGCGGGGGTGTGCCCGTAACCGGTGTCGTGCCGGGGCAGACCGAGGCCGAACCGCTTCTCCCAGCCCTGGGAGAGCCACACCTGGTCGAGCTCGAACGCGTCGGCGACGTGGTCGTCCTGTACCCGGGTGAGGTGCCAGACCAGCCAGGCGATGGAGTTGGCGCCGGGGGCCGGACGGTGCTGCAGTTCGTCCGGGCCGAGGCCGTCGAGGGCGGCATGGACTTCTTCCTGGATACGGCCGTAGCCGTCGATGAGGATGTCCTTTGCATGCATACCGTCCACCATCGCAAACCGCCGCCGCTCACGCGTCCGGAACCCAGCTTCCGCGGAAGCCCGGCGGGTGCCCCAGGGGAAGTCGTCCGGCGGCCCTGTGCTGGGCCCGTTGTGCAGCAAGCGACCGTTCGGCTCGCGCGGTACACGGCCGGCAGTAGGCCGTCGGTTCCTCGGTGACCTGTGCGAACTCCCCCTTGGGGAGCGCAAGGTGACGGGGTGTCGGTGTGGCCGTCCCCCGGGCCGCCGCCGGTCGGCCGGACGTACCGGTGAGCGTGCCCGCCGCCGTGCGTCCGGCCGGCATCAGGAGGGCTGGGCCCCCTCCGGGGGTGGTGTCAGGCCCTCTGTTTCGAGCAGGGTGACGAGCGCCCGGGCGGCCGGACTCGTGGCCCGGTCCGGCGGCAGCAGGGCGACCGTCTCGTACTCCGCCTCGATCGGGCCCTTCAGCGGGAGCGCCGCGAGCGTCGGCCGCTTGTGCCGGAAATGCCGGGGTACGACGGCGATCCCCAGATTCTCGTCCACCAGGTCCAGCAGACTGTGCACGTCGTTGACCTCCAGCGCGACCGTGCGCCGGATGCCGGCCGCGGCGAACGCCGCGTCGGTGGTGCGGCGCGGACCCCAGTCGGGGTGGAAGTCCACGAACACCTCCCCGGCGAGGTCGTCCGGGCCGAGCACGGCCGGGGCCGCGGCCAGCCGGTGGCTCGGGTGGCACAGCACGGTCATCGGCTCGCTGGTCAGTGCCACCGAGCGCAGCTGGTCGGTGTCTGCCTGGGTGCGGTAGGCGAACGCCAGGTCGAGCCGCCCGGCCGCGACCTCCTCGGCCAGCGCACCCGAGCCGGCCTGCCGCAGCCGGATCTCCACATCGGGGTGCCGGCCCCGGAAGGCCGCCAGCAGCCGGGCCACGTGCACCCCTGCGATGCACTGCTCGGTGCCGAGCGCCAGCGTGCCCCGCAGCACGCCCTGCACCGCGGCCACCGCCTCGTGCGCGGAGCGCACCTGCGCCAGGATCCGCTCGGCCTCCACCAGCAGCGCCCGCCCCGCCTCGGTGAGCGTCACCCTCCGGGTGGTCCGCACGAACAGCGGGGCCCGCAGCTCCCGCTCAAGGGCCCGGATGGACGCGGACAGGCCCGACTGGGACACCATCAGGCGCTCGGCGGCCCGGGTGAAGTGCTGGTCCTCGGCGACCGCGACGAAGTGCTGGAGGTGGCGCAGTTCCATGATTGAGAAGCCTATCCGCTGAATCTCATCGGATTCTCCTGTTGGACCGCTGTCCACCGTGCGGGGAAGAGTGGAACCGGTAGATCGTGTGCCCACCCCTCTGGAGTCCCGTTGTACACCGCACACCCCGACCGCTACGCCGACATGCCCTACCGGCGGACCGGACGCAGCGGCCTGAAACTCCCCGCCCTGTCGCTCGGCCTGTGGCACAACTTCGGTCCCGACCGGCCCGTCGAGACCCAGCGGGCCGTCCTGCGCCGCGCCTTCGACCTCGGCGTGACCCACTTCGACCTGGCGAACAACTACGGGCCGCCGCCCGGCGCCGCCGAGTCCGCCTTCGGCGAGGCGCTGAAGGCGGACTTCGCCCGCCACCGGGACGAGCTGGTGATCTCCACCAAGGCCGGTTATCTGATGTGGCCCGGCCCGTACGGCGAATGGGGCTCGCGCAAGTACCTGTTGTCCTCGCTCGACCAGAGCCTGAAGCGGATGGGCCTGGACTACGTCGACATCTTCTACTCGCACCGCTTCGACCCGGACACTCCCCTGGAGGAGACGATGGGCGCCCTGCACACGGCGGTGCAGCAGGGCAAGGCCCTCTACGTCGGCGTGTCCAACTACTCCGCCGAGCAGACCCGCGAGGCCGCCCGCATCCTCGGCGAACTGGGCACCCCGCTCCTCATCCACCAGCCGCGCTACTCGATGCTCGACCGGCGCCCCGAGGACGAGGGCCTGCTCGACGCCCTGGACGAGCTCCAGGTCGGCTCCATCGCGTACTCCCCGCTGGAGCAGGGCCTGCTCACCGGCCGCTACCTCGACGGCATCCCCGAGGACTCCCGGGCCGCGAGCGACAGCCCGTTCCTGAACTCGGACGCGGTCACCGAGGACCTGGTCGCCCGGCTGCGCGCGCTGGACGAGATCGCGAAGTCGCGCGGCCAGACCCTGGCCCAGCTCGCCCTTGCCTGGGTGCTGCGCGGCGGCCGGGTGACCTCCGCCCTGGTCGGCGCGAGCAGCGCGCGGCAGCTGGAGGACAGCGTCGCGGCCATCCGCGCCCTGGACTTCGACGCCGACGAGCTGGCGCGGATCGACGCGATCGTCCGGCCGTAGCGCCGGACGATCGGGGGAGGGCCGGGTCAGGCGCCCGCCGGCACCCGGTCCAGGAACCCCAGCACCTGCCGGATGCGCCCCTCGCCGTCCAGCGTGACCACGTCGAACCCGGCCACCGGCGCCGAGCCGTCGGACGGGTTCACCAGCTCCCAGCCGAAGCGCGCGGTGTCGTGGTGCCCGTCGACCGCGCCCAGCGGACGGAACACGAAGCCCGGGAACTGCTCGTGGACGCCCGCGATCACGGCCGCGATCCCGTCGTGGCCGCGGACGTCCGCGAGGGGGTCGGTGTAGCCGCCGTCCGCGGTCCACGCCGCGGCGACGGCCTTCTCGACGGCCTCCTGCCCGGTGGCGTTCCAGGCCTCGAAGTAACGGGCTGCGGCGTTCTCGTAACGGTCGGTGTGCACGGCCATGGCGAAGCATCCTCCATCGAGGTCGTCTCTGCTGGTCAGGGTTGGGATCGCGGGTTCGCCGATCCGGTGTGACCACCATGCGGGAGGAACGGCCGCCGGGTCGATTACCTCCGGGGTCATGTCCGGACGGCCGTACGGCCGCCATATTTCCGGCCAGAGCGGGCGCGGAATATGCCAAGAGACTGGCTGGAAAGGCATGGTGACAGTGATTCAGCAGTGAACATACTCGTCTGTGAGGACTTCACTTCCAGCGAGGTTCCGCTCACGCACCGCACATGAGCCGCACCGAAAGCGAGTCCCGCCGGCAGGCGAAGACGCGACGGGGGAGTGTGCATGCACGACGAGTTCCTGTGCCATGTCACCGCGTACGGCACCTGCGGCGGCCGGCGCATCGGAGTGCCCCTGGGGACCTACCGGGCGCCCACCCTGGCCCTCGCCCTGTGGTGGCTGCGCGACCGCGCGAACTGGATCGCCGACCGGCTCGACCCGCAGCCCGAGGCGGAGCAGTTCCCGGCCGGCTCGCTCGTCCCGGTCGCCGGCACCGTGCCCGACGTGCCGGCCGTGCTGCGCGCCTGGTGCGGCGACCCGGACCAGCAGGAGCTGGTCGCCGACGAGTTGGCCGCGGGCAGGCTGGTGCGGATCGCGACCGGCGACGACACCACCGAGTACGAGCTGCTGGCGGAGTCCGTCGACGCGCTGCGCATGCAGCGGACCGTCCCGGTCCTCGTCGTACCCGTCGCCTGACCGGCCGTCCGCGGTCGCCGTGCGGGGCGCCCGAGTCGACGAATCGGTAGAATTCCGGCATGCGTGCTGGTGGTGCCGTCCGTGTTCCCGGGGTGCGTGGCCGCCCGGCCGCCGCGCCGGTGCGAGCCGGTCCCGAGCCTGAGGCGGGCGGGCGATGAGCGCCCCCGGATTCCGGCCCACGCACGTCGTCCCGCCGCACGGCCTGCCCGCCTGGGAGGCCCCGGACCCGGCGCGGCCCACCGTGCCCCTGGACCCGTTGCTGCCGGTTCAGCTCGTGGAGCGGCGCGGCGACTGGGGGTACATCCGCTGCGCCAACGGCTGGGCCGCCTGGGTCGACGGCCGCCTCCTCGTCGCCGTACCCGACGACCCGCCCGCCGGCGGCGAACCCCACGGCACCGCCGATCCGCGCCCCCTGCTCGCCCGCGCCGAGCAGGCGCTGGCCGACTACCGGGCCGCGGTGGAGGACCTGGCGGCCGGGAGCCTGGACGGCGAGGCCTTCGAGACCCGCACCCGGGGGCTGCGGATCGGGCTGGTGGTCGACGGCGTGTCCATGTGGCTGTACGACCCGCAGGAGGAGCGGTGGCTGTACGGCGACGGACGGCGGCTGAGCACCTACGCCGCCGACCGGTCGGTGGACGGGGCGGACGACACCGGCCACGCCCCCACCCGGCTCGTCGCGCCCGAGGGTGAGCGCTGATGGCCGGCGAGACCAGCCTGTTCGCGGGCCGCCCCTCGGGGGAGCTGGTCGGCCGGCGGGTGGCGGGCTACGCGATCGAGAGGGAGATCGGGCGCGGTGGCATGGCGGTCGTCTACCGCGCCCACGACCTGCGCCTGGACCGTACGGTCGCGCTGAAACTGCTCGCCCCGGAACTGGCCCGCAACGACACGTTCCGCAAGCGCTTCATCCACGAGTCCCAGGTGGCCGCGGCGATCGACCACCCGCACATCGTGCCGGTCTTCGAGGCCGGCGAGACCGACGGGGTGCTGTACATCGCCATGCGGTACGTCCCCGGCAGCGACCTGCGCCACCTCCTGGACGTGCGAGGCCCGCTGCCGCCGCCGGACGCGGTGCGGATCGCCGGCCAGGTGGCCTCCGCCCTGGACGCCGCCCACGAGCACGGTCTGGTCCACCGGGACGTCAAGCCCGGCAACATCCTGGTCGCCGAGGGCACCGACAGCGACCACCCGGAGTACGTGTACCTCACCGACTTCGGGCTCACCAAGAAGTCGCTGTCCCTGACCGGGTTCACCAGCGTCGGCCAGTTCGTCGGCACCCTCGACTACGTGGCCCCCGAGCAGATCTCCGGCCGCCCCGTCGACGGCCGCTGCGACGTCTACAGCCTGTCCTGCGTCGTCTACGAGACCCTCACCGGCCGCCCCCCGTTCCAGCGCGAGGACGACATGGCCCTGCTGTGGGCCCACCAGTACGACGAGCCGCCCCCGCCGAGCGGGACCCGCCCCGGTCTCGCCGCGGCCGTCGACCCGGTCTTCGCCAAGGCCCTGGCCAAGAGCCCGGACGCCCGCCACGACACCTGCCTCGCCTTCGTCGCCGCCCTGCGCGCGGCCCTGGCCGTCGGGCCCGCGGACGGTGGTCCGGAACCGGGCCGCCCGGAAACCGCACCCCGGCCACCGGCCTGGGCCGACCCGGTGTTCGGCTTGCGGGCCGCGCGGTTTCCCGGCACACAATAGTGTCAATGTGCAGCCAAACGCATCAAAACGGGCTTGACGGATTGTCTGAGTGAAGCCGCGCATCGCCACGGGGAGCACCTGCGCGACGGGAAGTAGGGCTCGTGAGCGTCGAACCTCCCTCCTCCGGCCGTCCCACCGGGCCGCCCTCCGGCCCGCTGTCGGGCTCGTCCCGACCGCCCGCCGGCCCGCCCCCCTCCCAGCCGCCGTCCGGCGGCTATGGGGGCAAGGAGCCGCACGGCCCCTGGTGGAAGTCGGTGCCCCGGGTGGCAGCGCTCACCGCGGCCCTGGTCGCCGCCGTGGTCCTCGGGGTGTTCTTCACCCATCCGGGCGGCGGCGGATCCACCGCGCGCGGCGAGGTCTTCCTGGAGGCCGCCAACAGCACCGGCCAGGACCCGTTCACGGAGTCGACCGCGACAGAAGGCACCACCCCGACCGCGCCGGGGAAGACCACCACCACACCCGGGAAGACGACCACCTCGCCCGGGAAGGGCACCACGCCCCCCGGCCGGGGCACCACCTCCCCGGGGCAGACCACCCCCGCCGCCCCTCCGCCCACCGGCCCGTCCGAGGTCCGCGGCGTGCAGGGCGGCGCGCCCGGCCTGTACAGCGGTGTCCGCAAGACCGCCAGCTGCGACGTCGAGAGGCAGATCAGGGCCCTGCAGGCCGACCCGAGCAAGAACCGGGCGTTCGCCTCGTCGATCGGCGTGCAGCCCGCCGGCGTCTCCGCCTACCTCCGCTCCCTCACCTCGGTGCAACTGCGCGCGGACACCCGCGTCACCAACCACGGGTACCGCGACGGCAACGCCACCAGCTACCAGGCCGTCCTGCAGAGCGGTACCGCGGTCCTGATCGACGGCCACGGCGTGCCCCGGCTGCGCTGCGCCTGCGGCAACCCGCTGAAGGAGCCGGTCGCCCAGCACACCGCTCCGCGGCTGGTCGGCCAGCGCTGGTCCTCGTACCAGCCCGCGAACGTCGTCCTGGTGCAGCCCGCCCCCGTGATCGTCAACGTCTTCGTGATCTACGACTCCCACCACCACGAGTGGCTGCACCGCCACCGCGGTGACGACACCGGCCGGCACGACCAGCGCGGCAAGCCGCCGAAGGACACGCGTCCGTGGGTCCCGGCACCGTGCGTGACCGGGAAGGGCTCCGGGTCGCCCTGCCCACCGACGTCGCCCAACGCCAGCCCCTCGCCGTCCCTCTCGTCCCCCTCGTCCTCCACGTCCCCGTCGTCCTCGTCGTCGTCGCCGTCCTCGCCGTCGTCGAAGTCGTCGTCGCCGTCGTCGCCGTCGTCGGAGTCGTCCTCGCCCTCCTCGAAGTCGTCGTCGCCGTCCTCCGAGTCCTCGACCTCGTCACCGTCCTCGAAGTCGCCGGAGTCGTCCCCGCCCTCGGAGTCGAAGTCGTCGTCGCCGTCGTCGGAGTCGTCCTCGTCCTCCGAGTCGAAGCCGGCCTCGCCCTCGTCGCCGGAGACGAGCGCACCGTCGAGCGAGAAGAGCCCGGCGACCGAGACGCCGTCGGCCCAGCCCTCGTCCGCCGAGACGTCGGCTCCGTCGGCGGGATCGCCCTCGCTGGAGAAGCCCGCTGTCACGCCCCCGTCCTCGGCCCCCTCCGCGCCGGCACCCGCCGAGACCGCGGCCCCCCAGACCGGCGGGCAGTCGCAGGCGCCGCAACAGCAAGAACAGCAGCAGGAGCAGCCGTCGCAGTGACTCTCGCCACTGTGCGCGGTGGGCGAACAGATCGGGTGGACTGCTGTGCCGGACTCGGGGTACGAGGACTGGTGCAACATCGACCGGCCGGACCGGGTTTTCCGAGAGAGACAGTATGACCGAGCACCTGGGCGGGGCAGTGATACCGACTGGTTTCGACGTACCCGTGGAACCACTGCGGCGAGCGGCGCACTACACCGGTGAACCCGGGTGCATCGCCGACGCACGCGCCTTCGCGTCCCGGTTTCTCGAGCAACTGCGCACCGAGTGGTGCGCCACCGCCGACGGCCGGACCGACGGCGAGCTGCTGCTCATGGTGAGCGAGCTGGTCACCAACGCCGACCGGCACAGCAACGGGCCGTACATCCTGGAACTGGAAGGCACGGACGCCGCGGTAGTGGTGTCCGTGTACGACAGCAGCAGCGCCCTGCCCCGCCGCTTCCCGAAGGACCCCCAGCGGATCGGGCGGCACGGTCTGGAGATCGTGCACGCCCTGGCCTCGCAGGTCACCGTCGAGCGCGTACCGGTGGGCAAGCGCGTGCGCGCGGTCTTCGAGCTACGGCGGGCCTGAGAGCGGGGTGCCCGGCGTCAGGCGCAGCCCAGCTCGCCGAGCATCCCCTCGCGCAGCCGGGAGATGATCCGCTTGATCAGCCGGGAGACGTGCATCTGCGAGCAGCCGAGCAGCTCCCCGATCTCCGCCTGCGTGGCCTCTTCCACGAACCTCAGGTGGATGATCCGGCGGTCGCGTTCGCTCAGCTCCGCCATCAGCGGGGCGAGTGCGTGGAAGTCCTCCACGAGCTGCAGCCCCTCCTCCTCGACACCGATGAAGTCGGCGAGCACCGCCTCGCCGTCCTCGGGGCCGTCGCCGGTGAGCGCCGCGTCCAGGGAGGCCGAGTTGTAGCCGTTGGAGGCGAGCTGGGCCTCGACGACCTGCTTCTCGGAGAGGTTCATCAGCGTGGCCAGCTCGGCGGTGGTCGGATCGCGGTCCAGCCGGCTGGACAGCTCCTCGCGCGCCTTGGCCAGCTCCACCCGCAGCTCCTGGAGCCGGCGCGGCACATGGACGGCCCAGGTGGTGTCCCGGAAGAACCGCTTGATCTCGCCGACGATGTACGGCAGCGCGAACGAGGTGAACTCGACCTCGCGCGCCAGTTCGAACCGGTCGATGGCCTTGATCAGACCGATCATGCCGGTCTGGACGATGTCCTCCATGTCGTCCCCGCGGCCCCGGAACCGCCCCGCCGCGAACCGCACCAGCGACATGTTCATCTCAATGAGGGTGTTGCGCGCGTACTGGTACTCGTGCGTGCCCTCTTCCAGCTCCGCCAGCCGGCGGAAGAACTGGCGGGACAGCTCCCGCGCGTCCCGTGGGGCGATGGACGTCGGATCCGCGATACCAGGCAGTGATCCCTCGCCCGTCCTGTCCTGCTCGGTCTGTTCCATGACCTCTGCTTCCGACCGGATCCCGGCGGCGGTGTTCATTACCTCTCCCACGAAAGTCACGGTTCGACGTCCGCCTCGACAGCATGTGCCGGATGCCCGGCACAGCTCGTACAGCTCACCAACCCCGGGTACCCCCTGAACCCGCGGTCCATGCATGCCGTCGAGGCGCTCACGGCGCGGGTACCCCCGGTGACGCGACGCATGCACCGGCCGTTCCGCACTGGCGGGAAACGACCGGTCCGAGCCGCCGACCGGCCGCGATTTCCCTCAGGGCGCAATACCGGGCCCTTGTCCCCGACCGTACCGCTTCTAGGCTGACGGGATGAGCAACCCGGTGAGCGACGAAGCCCGAGTGGTCCCTCTCCGGCCGGCACCCGCCCGGCCGGCCGCGCCGGAGACCGAGCCCGCACCCAGAGAGCCCCTCTGGCGGGACCTGGTCGGCGAGGTGCTGCGCCGCGAGCGGCAGGCGCAGGAACGCACGCTCAAGGACGTGGCCGACGCGGCCCGGATCTCACTGCCCTACCTGTCCGAGATCGAGCGGGGCCGCAAGGAGGCCTCGTCCGAGGTGCTCGCCGCGGCCGCCCACGCGCTGGGCCTGGGGCTCGGGGACCTGCTGTCGCTGGCGCACGGCGAGCTGGCCCGGCGCACGGTCGAGCGGCGCAGGTCCGCCGCCGCGCCGCACCGGCCCTACCGCGGGCTCTGCCTGGCCGCCTGACCGGCTGCCCGCCGTCGCCTCTCAGGGCCGCAGCCCCTTCACCCGTTCGAGTGGGCACGCACGGGACCGATGAGTTTCGCGGCGCGGCGCGGTCGATACCCATGACCGCGTTCCACGCGCCGTTCGACGTCCCAGGAGGAACTCATGACCACCGACGGATTCACCACGTGTCTCTGGTTCGACGGCCAGGCGGAGGAGGCCGCGCAGCACTACGTGTCCGTCTTCGAGAACTCCCGCATCGGCCGGGTCGTCCGGTGGGGCGAGTCCGGTCCCGGTCCGGCCGGTTCCGTGCTGACCGTGGAGTTCACCGCCAACGGCCAGAAGTTCGTCGCGCTCAACGGCGGTCCGGAGTTCAGGTTCAACGAGGCGATCTCCTTCCAGATCCTGTGCGCCGACCAGGACGAGATCGACCACTACTGGACGAAGCTCACCGAGAACGGCGGCGAGGGCGGCCCGTGCGGCTGGCTCAAGGACAAGTACGGCGTCTCCTGGCAGGTCGTCTACGCCCCGCTGCTCGACATGATCGGCGACCCGGACCCGGAGAAGGCCGCGCGCGCCACCAAGGCCATGATGGGCATGGGCAAGCTGGACGCCGCGGCCCTGGAGCAGGCGTACGCCGGCGAGCAGGGTTGAGGCCCGGGCGCCGTCACCGCGTCCCGGCCTCGGCGAGGATCTCGGCGATCACATGCCGGGAGTTCTCCGCCAGGGCCGGGTTGGTGTCCTGGTAGTACGGCAGCTGGATCAGCGAGATCGACAGGGCCCAGCCCCGCCCGCGCGCCCACTCCGCGTCCCCGGCGCCGACGGCCGCACGGAAGGCGTCCCGGGCGGTGGCGGGCAGCAGGTTCCAGGCCACGATCAGGTCCACGGCGGGGTCGCCGACCCCGGCGGTGCCGAAGTCGATGACCGCGCTCAGCCGTCCACCGTCGACCAGCACGTTCCCCGGGGACAGGTCCGCGTGCGCCCAGACCGGCGGGCCCGCGTGCGCCGGGGCCCGCAGCGCCTCCTCCCACAGGGCCGTCACGGCCGCGGTGTCGATCCGTCCGGTGAGCCGGGCGAGCGCCGCCCGGGTCGGCTCGTCCCGGACGGCGAGCGGCACGCCCCGGGCGGCCGCCGGACCGTCGTGCGGGTCGATCCGGCGCAGCGCACGCACGAATCCCCCCAACTGCCCGGCGAGCAGCTCGGGTTCGGCCACGGCCCCCGCGACCGGATTACGGCCCTCCAGCCAGCGGTACACGGACCAGGGCCACGGGAAGTCCGCATCGGGTCCGCCCGTCCCCAGCGGCTCGGGCACCGCCACCGGCAGCAGCGGACCGAGCCGGGGCAGCCAGCGCTGCTCGTGCGTCACGTCCGGCGCGGCGGCGGGGCGTCGGGGGAGCCGGACCACGAGGTCGCCGCCCAGCCGGAACATGGCGTTCTCGGTCCCGGAGGACGCCAGACGCCGCACGGGCAGCGCCGCCCACTGCGGGAAACGGCGGGCGATCAGGCGCTGGACCAGCGGGGCGCCGACGGCGATCTCGTCGGTGTGCATCCGCTGCGGGTGCGGGTGCTGCGGTGTGTCGCTGTGGAAGGCACTCATCGAGGCTCATCCCAGCGCCTCGACGCCCCCGCTGTCGACGGGATTTCGACGGGCTCACGAGGGCGTGCGTCACGGGGGTGTGCGTCACGAGGGGTGCGTCACGGGGGCGTGCGGAGCGTCCCGTGGCGGTTGCGGTGACCGCGCGCCGATCTTGTGCCCCGCACCCGGCTTCCCCCGGTCCTGCGGCTTCGGGCGTTCGGCGAGCGGGGCGACGGCGGGGTGGCTAGCGTGAGGTAGCGGGACACACCAGCTGACCGAGAGGGCTTCGATCATGGCCGTGCAACCCGAGGGAACGCCCTGTTGGGCCGATGCGATGTTCAGCGACGTCGAGGGAGCCAAGCGGTTCTACGGTGACGTCCTCGGCTGGACCTTCGGCGAGTCGTCGTCGGAGTACGGCAACTACACACAGGCCTACACGGACGGCAAGGCCGTCGCCGCCGTCGTCCCGCCGATGCCCGGACAGGAGGGCCAGTCGCAGTGGTGCCTCTACTTCGCCTCACCGGACGCCGCGGCCACCGCGGAGAAGATCCGGCAGAACGGCGGCGAGGTGCTGATGGAGCCGATGCGGGTCGGCGAGTTCGGCACCATGTGCCTGGCCCGGGAGCCCAGCGGGGCCGTGTTCGGCGTGTGGCAGGCGGGCACCCACGAGGGCTTCGAGACGACGGCCACGCCCGGCGCCTACTGCTGGGCCGAGGTCTTCACCAGGGAGCCGGACCAGGCCGACGCCTTCCTCTCGGCCGTCTTCCCGTACCGGATGAAGGAGATCGAGGACGACGCGGTCGACTTCCGGATGTTCGACGTCGGCGAGGACACCGTGCTCGGCCGGATGCGGATGACGGACGACTTCCCGCCCGAGGTGCCGTCGTACATCAATGTCTACTTCGCCGTCGACGACTGCGACGCCGCCGTCGACCGGGCCGTCAAGCTCGGCGGGATCCTCCGCTTCGGGCCGATGAGCAGCCCCTTCGGCCGGTTCGCGGCGCTGAGCGACCCGCAGGGCGCGAACTTCTCGGTGATCGACATCACGACCACCGAGGGCGAGATGCCGAAGGTCAAGGACGTCTGACCGGACCTGGAACGGCTCTGCCTGCGGCCATGGCATGATCGAGGACATGCGTGAACGTGTGGTGGCCGCGTGCGACGGGGCTTCGAAGGGAAACCCCGGACCGGCCGGATGGGCGTGGGTGGTCTCGGACGGCGACGAGCGGACCCCCGCGCGCTGGGCGGCGGGCCCGCTCGGCCGGGCCACCAACAACGTCGCCGAGCTGACGGCCCTGGAGCAGTTGCTCGCGGCCGTGGATCCGGACGTGCCGCTGGAGATCCGGATGGACTCCCAGTACGCGATGAAGGCCGTCACCACCTGGCTGCCCGGCTGGAAGCGCAACGGCTGGAAGACCGCCGCCGGCAAGCCCGTCGCCAACCAGGACCTGGTGGTCCGCATCGACGAGCTCCTCGGCGGCCGGTCCGTCGAGTTCCGCTACGTGGCCGCCCACCAGGTCGACGGCGACCCGCTGAACGACTTCGCCGACCGCGCCGCCAGCCAGGCGGCCTCCGTCCAGGAGGCGGCCGGCAGCGCGCTCGGCTCGCCGGAGCCCCCGCCGTCGCCCGACACCCCGAAGGCGGCCGGGGCCCCGCGCGCGAGGGCGCCCCGCCGCACCGGCGGGACCGCGTCCTCCCGCACCGGCGGGGCCGCGTCCGCCCGCACCATCAAGGCGAAGTTCCCCGGCCGCTGCCTGTGCGGCCGGTCCTACGCGGCCGGCGAGAAGATCGCCAAGAACGCGCAGGGCTGGGGCCACCCGGAGTGCCGTACCGCCGAGGCCTGATCAGACGTCGAACGTGTAGTGCTTGGTGTGGTCCAGCAGGTCCGCCGGCCGCACGGTGTTCCACGGCTTCATGGTGTCGTTCAGGTCCACCACGTTCGGCGTGTTGCCCGCCGGCACATAGGCGGAGTCCGGGTGCCGGCGCTGCCACTCCGCCCACAGCTTGTCGATGTAGGCGTGGTGCAGCCAGAACACCGGGTCGTTCGGGGAGACACCGGTGGCCATCTGCCCGCCGACCCACACGTGCACTCTGTTGTGCAGGTTGACCCCGCGCCAGCCCTCCAGGTGGTTGCGGAAGCCGTCCGAGGAGCTGTTGTACGGCGCCATGTCGTACGTCGCCATCGACAGCACCGACTCCACCTCGGCGCGCGTGGGCAGCTCCCGCACGCTCGTGCCGAGCGAACGGCGCAGGAACGTACGGCCGTCGACCCGCACGTTGATCGGCCAGTTGCCCGTGGACGCGGCGAACGGGCCGTCCATCACCCGGCCGTCGGTGCTGCGACCGGTGCCGCCGAGGAAGTCCGGTGCCCACAGCGAGGCGCGCACCGTGCGGTCGGTGCTCCAGTCCCAGTAGGGCAGCGCCACCGAGGAGTCCACGGACTGCAGCGCCTGCTCGAAGTCGAGCAGGAACCGGCGGTGCCAGGGCAGGAAGGACGGGGAGCGGTGGCCGGTCCGCTCGCCGGTGTCGGTGTCCGACATGATGAACTCGTTGTGCGTGCGGACGAAGTCGTCGTAGCGCCCGCTGCGCTTGAGTTCGAGGACGGCGGCGACGAACCGCTTCTTCTCGTCGGCGGTGAGGGTGGCCTGGTTCTTGCGTACGGTCATGGTGCGCGGTGCTCCGGAAGTCCTTGTGGGGGCGGTCAGTTGGCGGGGAACGGCAGCAGCGGTGCGCCCTGCAGCTCGTCCACCGCGGCACGGGCGGCGGCGCGCGGGGTGGGCACCGGGTCGTAGTGGCTGACGACGCTGATCCAGGTGCCGTCGGCGTTCTGCATCAGGTGCAGCTGCACGCCGTCGACGAACACCGCGTAGCCGCCGCCGTGTTCGTGGTGGTGCCCGCCGCCGCTCGCCGGACGGCCCTGTATTCGGCGGCCCTTGTAGACCTCGTCGAAGGAGTCGGGGGTGGTGGGCGTGTGGTGGTGGCCGGCGGCCGACGCGGCGGGCGCGACGAGGGCGGCGGCCGAGGCCGTCGCGGCTACGGCGGCTGCCGCGGTGAGCGCGCGGCGCCGGGTGATGTCGGGCATGCGGGTCCTCCTGAAAGTGGTGCGGTGGTGACCATGCATGCCTATCCGGACGTTCCGGAGCGGAAGAAATCATCCGGAACCGGTTGGCTATGATCCGGACAATTAACCACATGTCCTACAGAGTTGAACTAAGATGATCTTGCTGCCGCGGTGGGCCGATCGACTCCGGAACGGGAAATTCCTTGCCGGGGCGCCCGGGTTTCCGATGATCCTTTCCGGCTGACGCCCGTCCGAGTGGCGCGGCTCACCACGCCAAACTGACGCGATCGGGAGGGCCGCGGTCCCTGCTACCCTCCGGTGCCGTCCGACCACGTCCGGTGACTGTCAGGGGTGTCGTGTGAAGGTCGTCTGCGTCGGAGGCGGGCCCGCGGGCCTGTACCTCGCCATCCTGCTCAAGCGTCAGGACCCGTCCCATGACATCACCGTCCACGAACGCAACCCCGAGGGTTCCACGTACGGCTGGGGAGTGACGTACTGGCGCGGACTTCTCGACAAGCTCCAGGAGCACGACCCGGAATCGGCGCGCGCGGTCGAGGAACACTCCGTCCGGTGGACCGACGGCGTCGCCCGCGTGGGCGACCTGACCACCCGGCACCGGGGCGACGAGGGCTTCGGGATCGGCCGGCACCGGCTGCTCGGCCTGCTCGCCGACCGGGCCCGCGCCCTCGGCGTCCGCCTGGAGTTCGAGAGCGAGCCGACGGAACCGCCCGCCGGCGCGGACCTCGTCGTCGCGGCCGACGGCGTGCACAGCGCCCTGCGCACCCGCGCGGCCGGCCACTTCGGCACCCGCGTCACGGCCGGCCGCAACCACTACATCTGGCTCGGCACCACCCAGGTCTTCGACGCCTTCACCTTCGCCTTCACCGAGACCGAGCACGGCTGGATCTGGGCCTACGGCTACGGCTACAGCGGCGACCACAGCACCTGCGTCGTCGAGTGCTCCCCGCAGACCTACACCGGCCTCGGCCTGGACCGGGCCGACGAGGGCGAGGGACTCGCCCTGCTGGGAAAGCTCTTCGCCGGCGTCCTCGACGGCCACCCCCTGATCGCCCGCTCCGGCGCCTCCTGGCAGACCTTCCGCACCCTCACCAACCGGACCTGGCACCACGGCAACGTGGTCCTGCTCGGCGACGCGGCCCACACCACCCACTACTCCATCGGCGCCGGCACCACCCTCGCCCTGGAGGACGCCATGTGCCTGGCCGGCGCCCTGCGCGCACACGCCGTGCCCGAGGCCCTCGCCGCCTACGAGCGCCGGCGCCGGACCGAACTGCTGTCCGTGCAGAGCGCGGCCCGCTACAGCGCCCAGTGGTACGAGAACCTGCCCCGCTACATCCACCTGCCCCCGCACCGGATGTTCGCCCTGCTCGGCCAGCGCCACTCGCCGCTGCTGCCCTACGTCCCGCCGCAGCTGTACTACGGCCTCGACAAGGCGGCCGGACAACTGGAGCCGCTGCGCAGGCTCAAGCGCTGGCTCGGCCCCCGCGCCGCCCGCGCCCTGCACGCCCGCTCCTCGGCCCGCCCGGACCAGTAGTGCTCGTACCTGGGGTGAGCTCGCCTGAACGCCGCAGCGGGGCACGTCGACGAGCACAAGCCGGGCGGTTGCGGAGCAGTCAGGGTGGTGACCGGTGCAGCCCTGGCCGCGGCGGCCGGAAGCCCTTCGACGGGGTTGCGGAGTCCGGCGGAACCCGTTCGGCGGAATTGATCCGGCCGCAACGGGTGTTCGGCCATCATGAGGGCATGGCCGGCATCGACGACAGGCTCTGGAACGAGGGCGTGAGCCCGTCGGACTTCTGCGACGGCACCGCCAAGTACCAGGCGACGATACTGGAGCAGTACAAGCTGTGCGTCGAGATGGCCGACCGGGTCAGTTCCCGGCGCAATCTCACCAACACCTTCTTCCTCACACTCAACACCGCGGTCGTCGGCGCCCTCGCCGCCGGGTCCGGCGCGGGCTGGCCGCGCTCCTCCGCGTGGGTCCTGGTGGCAGGGCTGCTGATCGTGCTCGCCCAGTGCCTGGCCTGGTACGTGATGGTGCGCTCCTACCGGCAGCTCAACGCGGCCAAGTACGCGGTGATCGGTGCCTTCGAGGCGAAACTCCCGGCCTACGCGTACTCGCGGGCGGAGTGGGGTGCGCTCGGCGAGGGCCGCGACTGGCGCACGTACATGCCGCTGACGCACGTGGAGCAGTGGGTGCCGGTCGTCTTCGCGCTGTCGTATCTCGTGGCCTTCGGAGCCGTGGTGACGAGGTGAGCCCACCGCCCAGCGGCAAGGACGGTTCCAGGGCCCGCGGTCGATAGGATCCCTCTGTCGAGGTGAAGGGGACGGTCCATGACAACCATCGCGGTGACCGGGCACATGGATCTGGCCGCGGACAGCGTCCCCGCGATCCGCGCCGCCCTGGACGGGCTGCTCCGGCGGTACGCCCGCGACGGCGCACTCGTCGGCGTCTCGTGCATCGCCGAGGGGTCCGACTCGGTGTTCGCCCAGTCCGTCCTGGCCAACGGCGGACGGCTGGTCGCGATCATCCCCTCCCGGGACTACCGCCGCACCGTGGTCGGCCCACGCCACGCGCCCCTGTTCGACCACCTCGTCGAAGCCGCCGACGAGGTCGTGGTCATGCCGCACGAGACGGCGGACCGTGCTGCCTACGACGCCGCGAACGCCGCCCTCCTGGAACACGCCGATCGTCTCGTGGCCGTCTGGAACGGGGAGCCGCCCAGCGGCCAGGGCGGAGGCACGGCGGACGTGGTCCTCCAGGCACGGGCACAGGGAATGCCCGTGGACGTGGTGTGGCCGGAAGAAGCCCGTCGGACCGGCTGACCGCGGGGTCCGGATCCAGTACTGCGACGGCGCTTCGCAGCGTTCCGTGGCGCGGGGGAGAACGTGGTGGGTAGTCTCGTACGGGACCTCACCGGGCGGAACCGGTGCAGTCGTTGCGTCCCGTCGGGGGAGGGGATGGCCCCATGTCCGGAACGAGGCAGCGCACTTTCCACGGGGAAACCGGAACGCGAGCCGTCGTCCTGCGGCTGTGGCGCAACATCGGCTGCTACGGGCTCTTCAACCTCGCGCTGCTGCTGTTCATCGGGGTGCTGGTCGCCGACGGCGGCCCCGTCGTACTGCCGTTACTGGTATTGACGCTCTTCACGGTCGGTGTGCTCAGGATGGTGTGGCTGGTGCGCTTCACCCTGCGCATCCGCATCAAGGAGATCGGTGACGTCGTACCGGACCTGGTCGCCTCCGGCACGCGGTTCTGCCTGATCCTGCGCCCGTTCGGGTCCGCCGGGCACATCATCGTGCGCAGCGGCAGGGGACGGCGGTCGCTGGCCCTGGGCGGGATGAAGGTCACCTCCACCATGGAGCAGGTGATCTCCCGGGCCTGGTCCGACGCGTACGCCTCGGAGGCCTACGCGGTGGTCGACCCCGGCCTCGCCCTGGCCCCCGGCGGTCTCGTCTACATGCGGGCCGAGCACACCGCGTGGAAGGAACCGGTCGGCCGGCTCATCGAGGCCGCACACTCGATCGTCCTGATCCTGCCGCCGCACCAGGAGATCCGCACGTCCACGTGGTGGGAGGTCCGCAAGATCATGGAACTCCAGCGCCTGGAGCGGCTCACCGTGGTCCTGCCCCCGTATGACGTGAAGGGAAGCGGGCACGCGCAGGCGAGAAGAGAGCTGTGCAAGCTCCTTGCGGTGGTGGAGGACCCGCTGTGCCTCGTCCACCTGGCCGAGGGCGCCGATCCCGTCGTCAACAGCGAACGTGTCGACTACTACGCGCGGAAACTGCTGCCGGACAAGACGCTGGGCGTACATTTCTTCAGGAATCAGGGCGGTGTCCTCCAGCACCGGGACGACGGACCCGTGATGTTCAGCTTCAGTACGGGGGTCGACAGCAAGTCCCTGATTCTGCGCAGGAAGAGCAAGGTCAGCGAATCCACGTATCGGCCGCTGCTGCTCGCGGCCTACCGGTCGGATGCGGAAGAACTGCCCCCCGAGAGGCATCGGACGACGAAACGCCGTACGACCGCGGACTGAACCCGAGTGGTCGACGGGCACCGTCAAGGCCATGGTGCTCACGCTGCAGCGCCTGCTCGCGGAGGGCTTGGGCGAAGGCCCCGGCCCAATAAGGAACATCAGCCGCCACCCAGTACCGCACCGTCGGAGACACGACCGTCAGCGCCATCGGTCTGGGCGCCACGCCACTGTCCATCGAGCACCGCCCGGACGAGAGGCGCGCCATCGCCACCGTCCACGCCGCCCTCGACGCCGGCGTCACGCTCATCGACCCGCCGACAGCTGTCACCGGCACGCCGGCGAGGCAGGCCACAACGAGCTGCTGATCGCCCGGGCGCTGGCCGGTACGGCGGCGACACCTCCGGTGTCCTGATCGCCACCAAGGGCGGTCGCGGCCGGCCCGGCGACGGGCCGAATCCTCCGCCAAGCGGCTGGGTGTCGACGCGATCGGCCCCGATCCTGGGCGCCGCACGAGCCGTCCTCCTGGAGTTCGCCGCCACGGTGGGTCGGGCAGGGCCTGTCCGAGCCGGTGCCGGGCCGCGCAGCGCAGGGGAGGGGACCAGCGCCGCAATGGCTGAAGGGTTTCGACACGGGTGATCGGTGCCGCGTCCGCGAGGGTGCCGGGCGCGTGAGCGTGGCACCGGTGGGTACCCGGGATCGCCGGGACCGAAGCGAGGAGGGATCATGGTCACACTGACGAAGTCCGCCGCGCAGGTGCCGCAGATGCCGCTGCGCGTCGGGAAGGCCGCGGCCAAGACCGCGAAAGCCGCACCCACCTGGTCACTGAGGATCACACGCTCCCTGGGCGCTGAGAACGCCGTCGACCTGCTCGTCCGCCAGCACCGGCAGATCAGGCTCGGATTCCTGAAGGCCGCGCTTCCCGGGCCGTGGCGCTCCCGCAACTTCCACCGGCTGATGCGGCTGCTCGCCGTGCACGAGGCTGCCGAGGAAGCGCATGTCCATCCCGTCGCGCGGCGCGCGCTGCAGCACGGTCGTGAGGTGGCGGCCCGGCGGCGTCACGAAGAGAAGGCGGCCAAGGACCTGCTGATCTCACTGTGGCGCACCGGCCCGGACGGCCCCGGCTATCTGCGTCGGCTGAACGAGGCCCGGCGAGTGATCACTCAGCACGCCGCCAGGGAGGAGCGCGAGGAGTTCACGGCGCTTCGGCGCGCCGTCAGCGTGCCGCGGCTGCGGATGCTGGGCGCCGAGGTCAAACTGACCCAGGCGTACGCGCCGACCCGGCCGCACCGTTGGGTCAACAACGAGGCCACGAACAAGCTGGCCGCACCGGTTCTCGGCCCTGTCGACCGGGCACTGGACGCCGTTCGGCGTCGTCGTTCCTGATCTCAGCCGCAAGGGCTTTCTGCGGCGCGCCCGCCGACCGTGTCCCGCGTGCTCGTGCTGTTCAAGGGGCGGGCGGCTGCGTAGAGGATTCGGCGAAGTCGAGGACCTTCACACCATGCGGCGAGCCGACCGCCGACGAGTAGCTTCTTTACGGCCCTCACCGCGGCCGTCATCGGCGCCGCCCCGCCCGGCACGGCCGGCTCCGTCGGCGGCCAGCTCAACGCCATCCGCCGGATCGGCGCCACTCTCGGCGTCGCCCTCATGGACACCGCCGACACGGGATGGTCACTGGTGCTGTCGGGCGGCCTCTGCGCCGTCGCCTCGTCGGAGACCGCGTCCGGCTACCGGGGGATGGGCAGGGAAAGCCGTATCGAGATCGATGGCGATTTGTCCGTCAGGCCCAGTAGGAGCCTGCTCCCACTCTCCCGTCGCCTCAGTCGATGAACCGCACGTATGGGTGGAGGGGCGAGGGGCCGTCCAGCAGCGGCTGGTGGCGGCCGCGCAGGTGCTGATCGAAGAAGGCGGTGAGGTAGGCCCGTCGGCTCATGGTGAACCGCGCCGGGTCGACCGTACCGACCATCCGGGACAGCAGCCCTTTCGGCAGCGTGAGCCGCTCGGCGAGGCCCGGCAGGACCGTCTGGTAGTCGGTGAACGAGTTGTGTTCGGCCGCCTCCGTCCACAGGTCGCGCTTCCAGCCGGTGGAGTTCCGCCACATCGCCCGCCAGGACGGGGAGTGCTCATGAGTGTGCGGCAGCCTGCCGGACGGTACCCCGAGCCACGCCCCCATCTGCAGGAACGGCCGGTCCAGCCCGGTGCGGGCGACCGGCAGCAGTAGTTCGGGGTCGGCCCAGTCGTAGCCGAGCGGCCCGTCGAGGTTGACCCCGGCGCGAATACGGCGGTCCACGCCCATCGCCTCGGCGGTCGTCATCCCGCCGAGCGAATGCCCGAACATGCCGATGCGCGCGAGGTCCAGGGCCTCCCCGAGACCGCGCGGCAGTGGCCGCTTCCCGGCGTCGGGGTTACCACCGTGTGCGAGCACGGCGAGCTGGTCGAGGACGAACGGGATGTCGGCAACCCGGACCTCCAGCGCTGCCCTGGACCGGTCGGCGTCCGCCTCGATGGCGCCGAGCGCGGGCGCGGGCTCGATGACGCGGCCGTCCGGGAACTCGACCGCGTGTGCCTCGTGGACGGGATCGACGGTGATCACCACATAGCCGTGGCTCGCCAACTCCTCCGCGGCGGTGGTGTCGAGCGTGCGCTCGTTGTACATGCCCGGCGAGTACAGCACCACGGGCACCCGCCCGGGCCTGGACACCGCGGCCACTCCTACGCGGGCGTGGGTACCGAATCCGGCCCAGTCGATGGCCCCCTCGCCGACCCCGAGGATCTTTGCCGCGCCCGCCCCGAAGACCGCGGCCACGCCCGCACGCATATAGGACGCCCCGGGGCCGTCCTTCGCCGTGGCGCGGTCGGCCGGGTACCAGACGCTCACCATGAGCTCCCGGAACTCCCCGGCCGCGTCGCCCGCCCACCAGGGGCCACGACGTGTCCGGTCCACCAGGTGCAGTTCGGTGATACCGAGCGGGTACGGTCCGGTGGGGCGGGGGAGTTCCAGCCGTACGGGCCAGGCGGGGGCCGTCACCGCGGCGGACGCGCGAGCAGCCGGCCCCAGGGCCGAGGTGGCGCCGAGGGCGGCCAAGGCGCCCGCGCGGCCCAGCAGTTGCCGCCGCGTCACGGATGCGGGCGAAGAACCAGAAGAGCCGGAGGGGCCGGAGGAGCCTGAGAAGCCGGATGAACCGGAAGCGCTTGCGAATCGCATGACGCGATCCTGGTCGCACCCCCGGCCCGGATCCATGGGGCCAGCCGGATGGTGTCCGGCGGCCGACCGATCTAGGAGGCGCGAAGTGGGCGGTCCCGGCTTCCTCTGCACCGGAAGGGGGCCGTGCTGTTCGTCTGCATCCGCCCGGCCTCATCCGAACGACGGGCCCCGTGCTGGCCCGCCCCCCGCCCGAGGAGGGCCGTACCCCTCGCGTTCGACCCCACCCGTCCGGGTGAAGAAATGTTGGTGAATACCCATTCACTCGATAAGGTGAATGGGAATTCACCTCGTCACCGTGCCGCCCGCAGGAGCGTCGATGGAGCAGTCAGCCCCCATACCCCCGCGGCCCCGGCTGCGTGACCGGCTCACCGTCCCGGTACTGGCGTCGGGCGGCATCCTCATGGCGGTCATGCAGACCGTGGTCGTCCCGCTCCTGCCGGACCTGCCCCGGCTCACCGGCGCGTCGGCCGCCACCGTCTCCTGGACGGTCACCGCGACCCTGCTCTCCGGCGCCGTCCTCACCCCCGTGCTCGGCCGGGCCGGCGACATGTACGGCAAGCGCCGGGTGCTCACCGCAGCGCTCGCCCTGATGACCGCAGGCTCCGTGATGTGCGCGCTCTCCTCCGACATCGGCGTGCTCATCGCCGCCCGCGCGCTTCAAGGCGCCGCCGCCTCCGTGGTCCCGCTCTCCATCAGCATCCTGCGCGACGAACTCCCGCCCGAGCGCCGCGGCTCGGCGGTGGCGCTGATGAGTTCCACCGTCGGCATCGGCGCCGCGCTCGGCCTGCCGCTCGCCGCGCTGGTCGTGCAGTACGCCGACTGGCACACCATGTTCTGGCTGACCAGCGCCCTCGGTGCGCTGGGCGTCGCGGCGACCTGGTGGGCGGTGCGGGAGTCGCCACTGCGCGAGCCCGGCCGCTTCGACGTCGCCGGCGCGCTCGGCCTCGCCGCCGGGCTGGTCTGCCTGCTGCTGGGCGTCTCCCAGGGCGGCACCTGGGGCTGGGGCAGCGCCCGGGTCCTCGCCCTGTTCCTCGCGTCCGCCGTCGTCCTCGCCCTGTGGTGCCGGCAGCAACTGCGCGCCGCACGGCCGCTGGTCGACCTGAGACTGGTCACCCGGCCGCGGGTGGGCCTGTCCCATGTGGCGGCCCTGCTGACCGGGTTCGCCTTCTACGCCAACTCGCTGGTCACCGCCCAGCTGGTGCAGGCGCCGAAGGCCACCGGGTACGGCCTCGGCCTGTCCATCGTCGCCACCGGTCTCTGCCTGCTGCCCGGCGGCGTCACCATGCTGCTGTTCTCCCCGCTGTCGGCCCGCATCTCGGCCGCTCGCGGACCGCGGATCACGCTCGCGCTGGGCGCCGCCGTCATCGCCTGCGGGTACGCGCTGCGCATCGCCGACAGCCGAGACCTGTGGATGATCATCCTCGGGGCGTCCGTGGTGGCGACCGGCACCACGCTCGCCTACTCCGCGCTGCCGACCCTGATCCTGCGCGCGGTCCCGGCCGCCCAGACCGCCTCCGCCAACGGCGTCAACGTGCTGATGCGCACCATCGGCCAGGCCGTCTCCAGCGCGGCCGTCGCCGCCGTCCTCGTCCACCACAGCAGCCCCCTGGGGGGTGCCCCCGTGCCCACCCTGCACGGCTACCTGCTCGCCTTCGCCCTGGCGGGCGCCGTCGCCCTCGCGGCCTGCGCGGCGGCCCTGTCCATCCCCGGCGACGGCCCCGCCGGCGGCACCCGGCGGGCCCGCGGTGCCACCCGGGGCGCCCGCGACGAGGCGATGGAGGGAGCATGAGGACCATGACCACGCCACCCGGCCCGGCGCCCGCCCCGGTACGCCGGGACGCCGAGGCCACCAAGGCCGCCATCCTGAAGGCCGCCCGCCACCTCCTGGCCCGGCACGCGCACGCCGACATCACCCTGAAGGCCGTCGCCGAGCGGGCCGGGGTCAGTCCGCCGCTGATCCTGAAGTACTTCGGCAACAAGGACGCCCTGTTCGCCCGCGTGATGTCCTTCGACACCGACGCCGACGACCTGCTGGACGCCCCGCTGGACGACCTCGGCCGGCACATGGTCCGGCACGTGGTGTCCAGCCAGCGCGAGCGGGGCGCCGACCCGCTGCTGCGCATCGCCTTCGCCCCGCTCCACGGCGACCACGGCGAGGTGCTCCGCGCCAACTTCCGCACCCAGGTGACCGAACGCCTCGCCGCCCGGCTCACCGGGCCCGACGCGGGCCTGCGCGCCGAACTCGCGGTCGCCGCCCTGGTCGGGCTCGGCGTGATGTACGGCATCGCCCGTGGCCCGCACCTGCGCGGCACCGACGCCGACGCCCTCGCCGACCGCTACGGGCCCGCCGTCCAGACCCAGCTCACGCCCGGGCGGTGAGTCACCGCAGCAGCCGGTCAGGAAGCCGGGCCCGGTGACCCGGGAGGCGGTCACGCCCGGGGCCGCCCGGACCGTGTCCACCGCCCGCACCGCGTCTGTCGTCCCTCCACCCACCGTCCGTCCCCGCGTCTCACCCGTCCGGGTCGGGCTCATCGGTGGAGCCGTGCATTCCGCGGGGCGCGGCGGAGCGGTACCGGATGACAGACTGACGCCATGGACGAACGCGTGATCGGCAGGTCGGGCCAGTGGGCATCGGTGGTCGGCCTCGGCACATGGCAGCTGGGCGCCGACTGGGGCGCCGTGGACGACAAGGAGGCCCTGTCCGTCCTGGAGGCGGCGGCCGAGGCCGGGGTCACGTTCTTCGACACGGCGGACGTGTACGGCGACGGACGCAGCGAGGGCACCATCGCCTCGTTCCTGCGCGGCCGCCCCGATCTGCACGTGCTCGTGGCCACCAAGATGGGCCGCCGGGTCGAGCAGGTCCCCGAGAACTACGTGCTCGACAACTTCCGCGCCTGGAACGACCGCTCGCGGCGCAACCTCGGCGTCGACCGCATCGATCTGGTGCAGCTGCACTGCCCGCCCACCCCCGTCTACTCCTCCGACGCGGTGTTCGACGCCCTGGACACCCTGGTCGAGGAGGAGCGTGTCGCGGCGTACGGGGTGAGCGTGGAGACCTGTGCCGAGGCGCTCACCGCGATCGCCCGGCCGAACGTGGCGAGCGTGCAGATCATTCTCAACCCGTTCCGCATGAAGCCCCTGTACGAGGTGCTGCCCGCCGCCCGCGCGGCCGGCGTCGGCATCATCGCGCGCGTACCCCTCGCCTCCGGGCTGCTGTCGGGCAAGTACACGAAGGACACGGTGTTCGCGGCCGACGACCACCGCACCTTCAACCGCCACGGCGAGGCCTTCGACCAGGGGGAGACCTTCTCCGGCGTCGACTACGAGACCGGCGTCGAGGCCGCCGCCGAGTTCGCCGCGCTCACCCCGGAGGGGTACACCCCGGCCCAGCTGGCACTGCGCTGGATCATCGAGCAGGACGGTGTGACCACCGTGATCCCCGGCGCCCGCAGCCCGGAGCAGGCCCGCGCCAACGCCGCCGCGGCCAAGCTGCCGCCGCTGCCGCGCGAGACGTCCACCGCGATCCGCGAGCTGTACGACCGCCGGATCAAGGACCAGGTCGAGCACCGCTGGTAGCCGCGGGCACGCGGACCGTTTGAAGGGACGGCCGGGCGGTTACACGCAACCGCATGACGGAGGCAGGACGGCGCAGAGGCCGGAACGAGACCGAGGAGGAGCGGGCCGACCGGATGTGGGGCGAGCTCATCCAGGAGGTCCGGGTGGCCCAGACGGGGGTGCAGATCCTCTTCGGGTTCCTGCTGACCGTGGTCTTCCAGCCGAAGTACGCGCGGCTCACCGACACCGACCAGGCCATCTACATCGTGACCGTCGTGCTGGGCGCGTGCGCGACCGGCGCCCTCATCGGGCCGGTGTCCCTGCACCGCCTGGTCTCCGGGCGCCGGGTCAAGCCGCAGGCGGTACGGCTGGCGTCCCGGATGACCTTCGTCGGCCTGGTCCTGCTGCTCGCCACGATGACGTCGTCCCTGTTGCTGATCCTCCGGGTGGCGACCCACGACAGCTATGTGCCGTACCTGGTGACGGCCGTCGTCCTCTGGTACCTGCTGTGCTGGTACGGCCTGCCGCTGTGGGCCCGCCGCCGGCACACGTCCCGGACGGACGACTAGGACCGCCGGTCCGGCAGGGCCGCCAGCTGCCGGTCGTGCACCCTGCCGAGCAGCAGCACGGACAGCACCGCCCCGATCAGCGCGCAGCACATGTCCCACTGGGTGTCCCACACATCGCCCTGGGTGGCGAGGAACGCGTCCGCGCCGTGCCCGCCGATCTCGGCCGCCAGCCACTCCAGCAGCTCGAAGCAGGCGCTGAAGGCCAGGCAGGCGCACACGGTGAGCGGCGCCAGCCAGCGGCTGCCGCGCAACGGCGAGGTACGGCTGAGCAGTTCGCGCACCAGCACGGCCGGGACGAAGCCCTGCACCAAATGGCCGAAGCGGTCGTACGGATTGCGGTCCAGGCCGAGGGTGTCGCGCACCCAGTCGCCCACCGGCACCTCGGCATAGGTGTAGTGGCCGCCGAGCGCGAGGACCAGCGCGTGCACGGTCAGCAGTCCGCACAGCAGCCCCGTCAGCGGGAAACGCCGCCAGGTCAGGACCGCCAGCGGCAGGCCCACCAGCGCCCACACCGTCTCCAGGAACCAGGTGGCGCGGTCGCGTGCGCCCCACGCCGACACGGCCAGCCCCGCGGCCACGACGCAGGCGAAGAGGGCGGGTGGCACGCGGCGCGGCGCGCGGAGCGGGGCGGGGTGCACTGCGGTCACGGCGGGCTCCTTGCCTGAGGACGGCCTCGGGTGTCGTAGGAGCCCCATCGTGCGGCCCGCGCGCACCGCGGGCATGAGTACGGCTACTCAGCCGTGGAGAGGATCTCCGCCAGCAGCTCGTCCGCCGGGAAGCGTTCCCGCCCCACCGGGACGACCTTGTGCGTCTCGCGCAGGAACGCGGCGACCGCGGGCGCCCAGGCGAACACCACCGCGTGGTGCCGGCCGCCGTCCGGCCGGGTGTCCCCGAGGAACTCCAGACGCAGCTCGTGCCAGAGTCCGGTGGCCTCCGGCCGCATCCGCACGTCGCCGACCCCGACCGGGCGGGTCAGCCCCTCGCTCAGCATCTGCCGGTCCAGCCGCCAGCAGGCCAGCACCCGGCCGTCATGGGCGAAGACGGCGGTGACGGCGAACGGGTCGTCGGCGTCGTAGCTGAGGTGGGCCAGCACCGGACACCGGCCGGTGCCCTGTGCGAGAAGCTGCACCACCAGGGTCTTGTGCACGAACGGGTTCACGCGGGGGCCTCCGGCAACAATCGGCGTAGGGCCCTCTAGTACCCCCGAAGCGCCCGGGATGCTCACCCAAGTGACTGATTCCCCTGTGCGGCGCACGCCACAGTGCCGGACCGCGGGCCGTCAGGCGAAAGCCTCCCGCAGCGCGGGCAGCAGGGTCTTCGCCGACCAGTCCAGGAACTCCGGCTGGGAGTCCCCGCCGATCTGCACCAGGGCGACCTCCCCGAATCCGGCCTCCGCGTAGGGCCGTACGGCCTCCACGAAGGCGTCGGGGTCGTCACCGCACGGGATGGCGGAGGCGACGTCGTCCTCGGTGACGAACTGGGTCGCGGCCTCGAAGGAGTCCGGGTGGGGCAGTTCGGCGTTCACCTTCCAGCCCAGTCCGAACCAGCGGAACTGGGAGTGGGCGCGCTTGACCGCCGTGTCCCGGTCGGGGTCGTAGCACACCGGCAGCTGGCCCACCCGGGGCTTGCCGCTGCCGCCGTGCCGGTCGAAGGCCTCCAGCAGGCCCGCCTTCGGCTCGGTCGCGATCACCAGGTCGGCGAGGTGCCCGGCGAGCTTGCAGGACTGCTCGCCGGAGACGGCGATGCCGATCGGCGGCGCCGGCTCGGGCAGGTCCCACAGCCGGGCCGACTCCACGTCGTAGTGCTGCCCGTGATGGGTGACATGGCCGCCCTCGAACAGCGCGCGGATGATCCGCACCGCCTCCTCCAGCATCTCGTGGCGGACGTCGACCGGCGGCCAGCCGCCGCCCACGACATGCTCGTTGAGGTTCTCGCCGGCGCCGAGGCCGAGCCGGAACCTGCCCTCCGACAGCAGCTGGACGGTCGCGGCCTTCTGCGCCACGATCGCCGGGTGGTAGCGCAGGATGGGGCAGGTGACGTAGGTCATCAGGGGGATCCGCGAGGTGGCCTGAGCGGCGGCGCCCAGCACGCTCCACGCGTACGAGGAGTGCCCCTGCGAGCGCAGCCACGGGAAGTAGTGGTCGGAGATCACCGAGAAGTCGAAGCCGGCCTCCTCCGCGCGCACCACGTGGTCCACCAGATCCCGGGGACCCGTCTGCTCGGTCATCATCGTGTATCCGAATTGCACCATAAGGAGCGAGTCCCCGGCTCGGCGGCCGGAAAACGGCCCACCGGCACAGCTCAGCCCTTCGGCGGCCGGAACGTCGCCAGGAACGTCTTCAGCGCCAGCCGGTTGGCCGTGTCGCCCCAGGTCGCGGCCGGGGTGGTGAAGCGCAGGGAGAAACCCCGCGTCCCGCCGAGCAGGAAGCCCCGCCCGAAGGTGTGCGTCCGCGCGTCCCCGGACCCCGCGAGCCACTCCAGGTCGGCGGCCCTGCGCCCCTGGTAGGTGGCGGCCCGGACGGCACCCACCCGGCGGTAGCCGGGCAGCCGGGCCAGTTGGGGCTCGACCTCGTCGCGCCAGACGGCGACCGGGTCGGGGCCCACCCGCTCGCTGTAGGTGACGGCGAGGGTGGGCGAGTCGCCGCCCCGGCCGAAGGTGACGCGGTAGGCGAGGTCGGACACCCGGGAGGTGGCCAGCCGCTTCCAGCCCTCGGGCAGCGCCACGGAGAACCCCTCGGGGGCGCTGTACCGGCGGTAGCCGGCCGGCAGGGCGGAGGAGGCCGGGGCGCTCGGGGTGGCGGCCGGCGCGGAGGCGGTCGGGGTCCGGCCGTCGGTGTGCCGGGCGCCGGGGGTGGCCGGGGCGCCGGCCCGGGACGGTGCCGTGTCCGTGCCGGGCAGCGCGTCGGTCGCGGCCAGCACCGCCACGGCCACCGCGATCACCGCCAGCGTCGCGCCGACCGCCGGCAGCCGTGCGCTCCGCAGCCGCCCGGCCGGCCGTACGCCCCGGTAGGCGCCGCGCAGCCGGGGCGCGGGGGCCGGCTCGTGGTCCGCGTCGGTGTCCTCGCTCAGCGCCCGGGTCAGTGCCTCCCGGACCACCGGCCGGGTCAGCCGCTCCCGCGCGTTCTTGCGCAGCAGCCCCTGCACGGCCTGGGTGAGCGGGCCGGCCCGCAGCGGGGTGCGCAGCGGCAACCGGTCCACCGCCTTCAGCGTGGCGTCGGGCCGGCCGCGGTCGCGGAACGGCGGCCGGCCCTCGACCATCGTGTACAGCAGCGCGCCCAGCGCCCACAGGTCGGCGGCCGGGCCGATGCGCTCGTCACGCGCCTGCTCCGGGGAGGCGTACGACGGTGCCGTGAGCCGCGGGACCAGGGTCGCGCCCGCCAGACCGAACCCGGTGACGACGACCGGGCCGTCGTCCCGCACGAAGACCTGACAGGGGCTCAGCTCCCCGTGGGTGATGCCCTCGTCGTGCGCGGCCTGCAGCACGTCCAGCAGCTCCAGGCCGAGCCGGGCCGCGCGCACCGGGTGGAACGCGCCCTCCTCGGCGAGGAGTTCGCCGAGCGGCGTACCGTCGATCCACTCGGTGACCGTCCACAGGGTGCCCGCCTCCACCACGGCGTCGACGACCGCGGCGACCTGGCCCGGGCGCAGCAGCCGCATGGTCTGCGACGTGCGGACGACCCGGGCGGTGACGCGGCGCGCGGTGTCCTCGGTGTCGGGTTCCGGCAGAGCCGTCTGCGCCAGCAGGCGGGGCTGTTGCGCGGTCACGTCCTCGGCGTACCACCACAGGCGGTTCGTCTCGCGGGCGAACACCTCCAGGAGCCGGTACCGGCCGGCGACCAACTCGTGTGCGGAGACGTGCGCCTCGACCATGGTCATCCCTCGCTGAACCCCTGCCTCGTCTTTCCCAGAGGTACGAGGGGCGCGCGGGGGTGCGTTCAAAGAATCCTCAACTCATGCCGCTATTTGCCTTTCATTCAAACGTTCGAGGGTGCCTGTGCGGGGGATGGCCGCCCCGGCTCACAGCAGTCCGAAGCGGCCGGCCCAGCCGGTGAGTTCGCCGGGCGCGGTGTTGCCGCCGCACACCACGAGCCCGATCCGGGCGCCGGCGCCGGCCCGCTCCACGACCTGCCGGGCCGCCGGCAGCAGACAGCCCGCGGCCGGCTCGGCCCACACCTTGGCGTGCTCGGCGAGGTCCAGGCAGCCCTGCACCGCGTCCCGGTCCGGGACCACCAGGACCTCCTCGACCAGCGCGGACACATGGTCGTACGTCAGCTGCGAGACCGAGGGCGCGCTCAACGTGGTGACCAGGGACGACAGCGGCACCGGGACCGGACCGCCGGCGGCGAGCGCCCCGGACATCGCCTCGGCGCCCGCGGTCTCCACGCCCCACACGCGCACCCCGGGCCGCCGGGCGCGCAGGGCCGCCGCGACACCGGCGATCAGACCGCCGCCGCCGACGCTGACGACGACATCGGTCAGCTCCCCGGCGTCGTCGGCCAGCTCCAGCCCCACCGTGCCCTGTCCGGCGATCACCACCGAGTCGTCGAACGGGTGGACCAGGGTCAGACCCTCGTCCCGCAGCCGGGTCACCATCCGGAAGGCGCTGTCCATGCCGTCCGTCAGCCGCACCGACGCCCCGGCGTCCTCGGCGAGCGCGATGGAGCGGGCGGGCGCGGTGCGCGGCATCACCACGGTCGCCTTGACATCGAGAGCCGCCGCCATCACCGCGAGCGCGATCCCGTGGTTGCCGCCGCTGACCGCGACCACTCCCGCCGCCCGCTCGGCCTCGCCGAGCGACAGCAGCTTGGCGCTGGCCCCGCGGGCCTTGAACGAGCCGGTGCGCTGGAGCAGTTCGAGCTTGGCGGTGACCGGCACGCCGAGCAGTGCGCTCAGGCCGGGGCTCGGGACCGTCGGCGTCCGGACGACGTGTCCGGCGATCCGCTGTGCGGCGGTCTCGATGTCCGAGAGGTCGATCACGGTGTTCCACCTTTCCGGCCCGGGTAGGGAACCGCGCCGCCCGCACCTTGGCCTGCCGGGACGCCCTCGGTCAACGCCGTTTCCGATCACGGCTACAGCGCGCGGCCCACCAGCAGGTCCAGCAAGCCCGTCAGCTCCCCGGCGGCCCCGGTGGCCAGGGGCGCGGCGGTGAGCAGCTCCCGCGCGGCGGCCGTGTGGGCACGGGCCTCGGCCAGGGCCGCCGTACGGCCCCCCGTCGCCTCAATCAGTGCGGCGGCCTCCTCGGCGTGCTCGGCGGACCCGAGCAGTGCGGGCAGGTGCCGGGCCGCCGGGGAGCCGAGCGCGGCCAGCACCGGGAACGTCTTCTTCCCTTCCCGCAGATCGCCGCCGACGGGCTTGCCGGTGACGGCCGGATCGCCCCAGATGCCGAGCACGTCGTCGACCAGCTGGAAGGCGACCCCGAGGTGCCGGCCGGCCCGGTCCAGGGCGGTGACCGTGTCCCGGGGCGCGCCGCCGAGCGTGGCGCCCAACGCCACGGCGCAGCCCAGCAGCGCGCCGGTCTTGCCCTCGGCCATCGCCTCGTACTCCCGGGCGGTCACCCGCTCCGGGCCGGTCCAGGGCCGGGTGGCGAACAGCAGGTCGTCGGCCTGCCCGCGCACCAGGTCGGCGAGGGCGGCCGAGAGCAGCCGTACCGTGCCGGGTTCCCCGGGCGAGGCGGCGAGGGTCTCCACCGCCAGCGCGAACAGGGCGTCCCCGGCCAGCACCGCCGGACCCGTGCCGTACGCCTGCCAGACGGCGGGGCGGCTGCGCCGGGTCGCGTCGCCGTCCATGATGTCGTCGTGCAGCAGCGAGAAGGCGTGCACCAGCTCCACGGCGACCGCAGCCGGGACACCGGCCCGGCCGTCGGCGCCCGCCGCCTCGGCGCCGAGCACCGCGAGCGCCTGCCGTACGCCCTTGCCGCCCGGCGCGCCGGCGGGCGCCCCGCCGACCTCGCACCAGCCGAAGGAGTACGCGGCCATCTCGGCCACCCAGGGGTGCAGCCGTCCCACCGCCGCCCGCAGCTCCGGCCGTACCAGCTCGCGGCACCGGGCGAGGACGTGCCGGGCGGACTCCCGCACCGGCGAGCCGAGCGCCGTCACCGTACGGCCTCCGCGTCGAGCCCGAACTCCCGCTGGGCCCGGGCCACCATCTCCCGTGCGTGCCGCAGCCCGCTGCGCTCCAGCGTCCGGGCCAGATCGGCGAGTTCGGCGGCGGTCTCGGCCCGGTCGCGGCCCAGCCGGGCGAGGGACTTGGCGAGGCCCAGCCGGGACAGCGCCTCGCCGCGGGGCTCGCTCATCGTCCGGAACTCCGTCAGCGCCAGCTCGTAGCGTTCGCGGGCCTCGGTGTAACGGCCGGCCCGGTACAGGACGTTGCCCTGCATCTTGTGGTTGTAGGCGAGCGCGCTGGAGAGGTTCATCTCCCGGCAGGTCTGCTCCGCCTCGGCCAGCAGCTCCAGCGCCCGCTCGGTCGCGCCGTCGCGCACCGACAGCACGTCCGCGAGCCCGCGCAGGGCCCAGGCGTGACCGCGCCGGTCGTCGGCCCGGCCGGCTATCTCCGCCGCCTCCTGGAACAGGTCGAACGCCCGGTCGTAGTCGCCGGTGTTGCGGTGCATCTGGGCGATGCCCTCCAGGGCCCACACCGTGTGCCGGGCCTCGCCCCGCTTGCGGGCCTCGGCCAGCAACTGCTCGTGCAGCCGGCCGACGGCCGCGTAGTCGCCCTGGATCCGGCCGGTCTCGGCGAGGCCGGCCAGCGAGTAGCCGCGCACGACCACGTCCCCGCCGCGCTCGCCGAGTTCGGCCGCCAGCCCGAGCAGCCGCCAGGCCAGCGGGAACGCCCCGCGCTGCCGGGCCAGGGTGCCCCCGCTCCACAGCGCCCAGGCCATGGCGGCGGTGTCGCCGGCCTCGCGGGCGGTGCGGTAGCTCGCCTTCCAGGCCCGGTCGGCCTCGTCGACGTGGCCCAGCCGCCGGTGTGCCTCGGCGACGGCGAGCCCGCAGCGCGCCGCCTCGCCGGGGCGTCCGGCCCGCTCGGCCTCGCGCAGCCGCTCGGTGGCCTCGGCCAGCACGTCGACCAGCGAGGAGTTCACGGACAGGGTGGTCAGGGCGCCCTGGTACTCCGGGGCGAAAGCCTTGCCGTACATGCGTACCCTTCTATACACGGAGTGTATACATTTCGTGTATAGTGTCTCGGAAGTGTGCCCCGGCCCGAGGGGCCGGGGCCCGGTCTGTCGTCGGTCAAGACGCCGGTACGGCGGCGGGGGTTGCCCGTGCGATGTGGATCACACGGAACGCTCAGTGCTGCTGGGTCTTCTGGGGCGTCAGCTCGCTCGGCCGGACCACCACGTATCCCTCGCCCTGGAGCATCAGCTGCACGGCCTCGCCCGAACCACCGCGCAGCATCGAGCCGATGGACTGCGAGCGGTGCAGCGAGGTCTGCAGGTGCGCGGTCCAGCCCACCACCGCGTCGGTGTCGACGTACACCGGCGCCTGCGCGGACACCGGTATGACCAGCGGGTTGCCCTCGCAGACCAGGCCGAGCCGGCCCTGCCCGCTGAACACGCTGTTGAACAGGCCGCCGCCGGCGATGCCGGACCCCTTCACCGTCTTGATCTCGTACGCCAGCGAGGCGTCGAAACACAGGACGTTGCGGCCGTTGACGGTGAACTGGTCACCGGGCTCGACCTCGACGATGAAGCAGTTCTGCGCCTCGTGCGCGAACCAGGCCTCGCCCTGACCGCGCACCACCATGAGGGGCAGTCCCTCACCGGTGACCGCACGCTTGAGCATGCCGCCGACGCCCTGCCCCTTGCGCTCGAAC
Organism: Streptomyces cyanogenus; assembly: GCF_017526105.1. Lineage (NCBI taxonomy): Bacteria > Bacillati > Actinomycetota > Actinomycetes > Kitasatosporales > Streptomycetaceae > Streptomyces > Streptomyces cyanogenus. The sequence continues at coordinate 721,209 of NZ_CP071839.1, read as the reverse complement.
CTGAGGCTGCCGCGGTAGGCGACCATCGCGCCCTGCCGGGCGTACATCTCGCCGTTCACCGCGTACTTGATGCACTTGGCGTTCTCGACGGACATGCCCGGCTCCACGGCCGGCTGCACCACGTGCTGACTGGAAAAGAGATCACCCTTCATGCGGGGCATGGTGTCCCGGACGGAGGCATTCCGCCAAGATCACGGACGGTACCGGTTCAGCCACCGAACAGCTGGGTCCAGTACGTGCCCGCCCGGCCGCCGCCGGAGAAGCCGACGCCGATGTGCGTGAACCGCCGTTCGAGGATGTTGGCGCGATGGCCGGGGCTGTTCATCCAGCCGTCCACGACCTCGGCGGGGGAGCGCTGGCCGCAGGCTATGTTCTCGCCGATCGTGCGCCGCCGGGAACCCGCGGCGGCGGCCCGGTCCCAGGGCCGGGCGCCGTCGGGGGAGGTGTGCGCGTAGAAGTCCCGGGCCACCATGTCGGCACAGTGCCCCTGGGCGGCGGCCGTCAGCAGCGGGTCGGCGGCCAGCGGGGGCAGCCCGGCCCGGCCGCGTTCGGCGTTGGTGAGGGCGACGACCTCGGCGGCCGTGCGCGTCAGGCCGTCCGGAGTGAGCGGGGCGGCCCACAGCGCGGTCCAGTACCGGTCGCCCCCGTCGGCGTGGGCCAGCACGGCGTGCCGGAAGGCCGGATCGAGCAGGGTGCGCCGCGCCCGGGCCGAACCCAGGCAGTGGTCCACGAACTCGGCGGGGGTGCGCGGCCCGGAGACGAGATGCTCGCCGACGGTCAGGTACGCGTAACCGGCGGCCGAGATCCGCCGGTACACCGGCACCCCGTCCCGCCCCTCCGCGCCGAGCCGCCCCGCGTCCGCCATGGCCCGGGCGTGCGCCCGCGCGGCGGAGTCCAGCCGCGGGTCCGGTACGACGGGCGGGGTACCGGCGCGGGAGCGGGCGGTGTTGACCAGGCGGGTGAAGTCGTCGGGGGCGGGGGAGCCTTCGGGGCGGACGGAGCGCTGTGGCGCGGGGCGGTGCGGGAGGCCGCGGGTGGGCGGCACCGCCGCCGGTGCCGCCGTCCGCCCCCCGTCGTCGGACACGTCCACCCCGAAGTCCCGGGCGAGGCCCGCCAGCCCGTCGGCGTACCCCTGCCCCAGCGCCCGCAGCTTCCAGCCGGTGCCGGCCCGGAGATACAGCTCGGCGAGGAGCAGCACGGTCACCGTGCCCGGCCGCGGCGGCGCGAACCCGGCCACCGGACGGCCCGTCTGGTCGGTGACGTCGAGCCGCGGCGCGGGCAGCCGGCCGAGCGGGGTGCCGGGCTCGGCCGCGCTGACCACGACCGTGACCCGGCAGGCACCGGCGCGCAGCCGGCCCGGATCGACGGCCAGCGTGTCCCCGCGCAGCCGGACACCGGGCGCCTCGGGCTGGTTGTAGAACACGAAGTCGGAGTCCCCGCCGACCTTCCCGTCGGCCCCGGTGACCAGGGCGGACACGTCGAAGGCACCGGCCACCCGCAGCCGTACCGCGCCGTGCGGCAGGGCCACGTTGCCCCCGGGAACGAGTTCGCCCATGCCCGGTACGACGCGGACCGGAGGCCGGCGGGTTCCCGGCGCGTCGGCTCCTGGGCGCGGGGCGCCCCGGTATGCGGCCGCGGCGCGCGGCGCCGCACGCCTCCACGCGCCGCACCCGGGCACGCCGCCCGCTACTGCTTACCGCAGAACGCCGACTCCAGCGCCCCCGCCAGCGTGTCGAGCACCTTGCCGTTGTTCGACGTGTTGGCCACGGCCGTGAGACTCCGCCCGCCGTCCTTCGTGCTGAACGCGTACGTGTAGTACCCCTGCACCGCCCCCGTGTGCCCGTACACCGACACCCCGCAGGTCAGGTCACGCCGTCGCAGCCCGAGCCCGTACGCCGTCGTGCTGTTCACCTTGGTGAACCGCTCCATCTCCGCCAGCCGTGCTGCGGACATCAGCTTTCCCTTGAGCAGCGCGCCGTAGAAGACGTCGAGGTCGTGCGCGCTGGAGATGAGCGCCCCCGCGCTCTGTGCCCAGGACACGGTCTGCGCGGTCGCGTCTACCAGCGGCGCGCCCGCCGTGTCCGGGGTGAGGTACCCGCGGGCGTACCGGCCCGGGATCGCGGTGTCCGGGTGGACGTAGAACGTGTCGGTCAGCTTCAGCGGCCCGATGATGCGGTTCTGGTACGCGGTCCCCACGGGCTGCCCGGTGAGCTTCTCGATGAGGAGCCCGGCGACGACGAAGTTGGTGTTGGAGTACGCGTAGGCGGCGCCCGGGGCGTTGGTGCGGGGCTTCTCCAGGGAGAGGGCGACCAGCTGGCGGTAGGTGAAGACCTTCTTCCGGACCGCCTCGAAGCCGGAGACGCTGTTGGCGAACATGTCGTTCGAGTAGTCGTACAACCCGCTGCGGTGGCTCAGCACGTGGCGGACCGTGATCCGGTCGTCGGGCAGCAGGCCCGGCAGGTAATGGTTGACCGGCTCGTCCAGTGCGAGCCGGTGCTCGTCGGCGAGCTGGAGCAGCACCACGGTCGAGAACGTCTTGGTGACGCTGCCGATCCGGAACCGGTCCTCGGTGCTGATGGGCCGTCCGGTGGTGCGGTCGGCGACACCGCGGGTGAGCCGGTACGTCGTGCCGTGGTCGTCGAGCCGGGCCAGCGCCCCCGGCGCCCCCTGGGCCACCGCCGACCGCAGCACCGCCGTCAGACCCGCGGTGTCCGGCGCCGGCAGCGCCGCGGCCGCCGGCGCGTCCGGGCCCCCGGTCGCCGCCTGCGCCGGGACCGCGAACAGCGACAGCGCGACCGCTCCGAGAACCGCTCCCCGCCCCACCGTTGCTGAGATCATCCCCTACCCACTCCCATCGGTCCGGTTTCTGATGCGATATCGGTCACATTCCGCCCTGGGAACCTAGGCGATCGAGGTGACGTCTCCACAGCCGACACACAGCTCGTCATCTCGTGATCACCCTGGGGTGGCCATTCGTAAAGGATTGCCCTAGAAACTCGCGAAATGGATCATTCCGGCTTTACGCGCCCATGACTGATCCGCAAGGGTGTGGGCCGGGGGGCGGACCAGCCCCCGTGGCGTGAACTGCGCCACGCATCAAGGCGGTTGGTCACCCCGGCCGCCTTCGAACGAAGGAACCCTGATCAGATTGCGTAGACCGCACATACGCACCGTGGCGGTTGCCGTCGCGGTGGCGACGGCTGCCACGGGCCTGGCCGGTACGGCCTTCGCGGGTCCCTCCACGGGGGTGGAGCGGTCCGCCGCCTCCGCCACGGACGCCACGCTGGTGGTGGAGGCGGCGCGCAGCGCGGCCTTCGCGCACGCCTCGGCGACCGGCGTGTCGAAGGGTGACGACCTGCACGCCCAGGACGTCATGATCGACCCCGAGGGCGCCCGCCACGTCCGCTTCGTCCGCACTCACAACGACCTGCCGGTGCTCGGGGGCGACCTCATCGTCCACCTCGACGGCAAGCTCGGCTACACGGGCGTGACCCGCGCCGCCGACCACGCCGTCAAGCCGGCCGCCGCCAAGGCCAAGCTGACCGCGGGCCAGGCCGCCGCCAAGGCCGCCAAGGCCGCGAAGGGCGACGCGGGCAGCGCCCAGCTCGTGGTGGACGCCCGCGACGGCGCCTCCGCGCTGGCCTACCAGGTCACCGTCACCGACAAGGACAGCTCCCGCACGGTCGTCGTGGACGCGGTCACCGGCAAGGTGCGCAGCAACACGCCGAACCGGGACGAGTTCCTGTCGCCGAAGCTGCTCGACGCCCTGCGCGACCGCGGCGAGACCATCGACCCGGCCACCGGCGTCGGCTCCGCCTCCACCACGTCCGGCCTCGTCGGCTCGGGCGCCACCGGTGCGGCGGCCTACCCGTCGGCCGCCAAGGGCACCGGCAAGACCCTCTTCGTGGGCACCGTCGGTCTGACCACCACGCAGACCTCGCGCGGCCACTACCTGCTCAAGGACCCGAACCGGTACGGCACCGAGACGCGGGACGCCAAGGGCTCGTACACGGAGAAGTTCAGCGCCGGTACGAAGTTCACCAACACCACCAACGTGTGGGGCAACGGCAAGACCACCAGCCGGGTCAGCGCCGCCGCCGACGCGCAGTACGGCATCACCAAGACGCTGGACTTCTACAAGTCCACGTTCAAGCGCAAGGGCATCGCCAACAACAGCAAGCCCGCGCAGGCGATGGTCCACTGGGGCAACAAGATCGCCAACGCCTTCTGGGACCCGACCTGCAACTGCATGCTGTACGGCGACGGCGACGGCCAGATGTTCAAGAAGCCGCTCGTCGTCCTCGACGTCACCGGTCACGAGCTGACCCACGGCGTCGTCGAGGCGACCGCCAACCTGCAGCCGACCTTCGTCGACTCCGACGGCAACCAGTACGGCGAGCCCGGCTCGCTGAACGAGTCGCTCGCGGACATCTTCGGCTCGAACGTCGAGTTCTACGCCAAGAACACGAAGGACACGCCGGACTACCTGGTCGGCGAGAAGCTGGGCCTCGCCCAGAAGTTCCTGCGCCGCCTGGACCACCCCTCGCTCGACAAGCTCGAGGGCACCATCGACTACTGGTCGTCGGACACCTACTACACCGAGGTGCACGCCGGTTCCGGTGTCTCGTCGCACGCCTACTACCTCCTCGCCGAGGGCAGCGGCAAGAAGACGATCAACGGCGTCAACTACAACTCGCCGACGTACCACAACATCACGGTCAAGGGCATCGGCCGCACCAAGGCGACGGCCATCTACTACCGTGCGCTCACCCGCTACATGGTCTCCACGACCGACTTCCACCAGGCGCGCATCGCGACGCTGAAGGCGGCCAAGGACCTGTACGGCGCGAACAGCACCGAGTACAAGACGGTCGACAGGTCGTGGACCGCGGTCAACGTCACGGCCGCCAACACGCCGAGGGCCCGTCACTGACGGACGCCCGGACACACCGCACCACCGGATGCCCCGCCCCGCGCGGGGCATCCGCATGTCCGGGGACGGGCGGGCCACCAGGCTCCGTAACAGCCGCTGTTTCTTTCGTTGACAGCGGAGCGGCGGCACCGACTACGCCCCGGACGCCGCCGCCCACTACCGCAACCCCGGCCTGGACTCCCAGGCGCCGGCCCGCACCGCCGCCCGGCACTCCCCGGACACCCTTCTGCGCACCCATGTCGCCGACCACCGCGCCCTGTTCGACCGGTTCGGCCTCTCCCTCGGCGCCTCCTCCGCCGAGCAATGCGCCATGGACATCTGGGAACGGATCCCAGGCGCGGTCCCGCGACGACGAACCCGTCCCGGAACCGGAGGCCGCCTACGTCCAGTTCGGCCGGTACCTGTTGATCGCCGGCTCCCGGGACAGCCTGCCGCTCGGCCTCCAGGGCCCCTGGCTCGACGGCAACGACCCGGACTGGATGGGCGACTACCACACCGACATCAACCTGCAGATGAACTACTGGATGGCCGACCGGGCCGGGCTCGCGCCCTGCTTCGACGCGTTCACCGACTACTGCGTGGCCCAGCTCCCCTCCTGGACCGACCTCACCCGCAGGCTCTTCGGCGACCCCCGCAACCGCTACCGCAACTCCAGCGGCAGGAACGCCGGCTGGACCCTCGCCATCTCCGCCAACCCCTTCGGCGGCGGAGACTGGTGGTGGCACCCGGCCGGCAACGCCTGGCTGTGCGCCTCCCTGTTCGAGCACTGGGAGAACACCCGCTCCCGCGCCCACCTGGAGAAGACCTACCCGCTGCTCAAGGGCGCCTGTGAGTTCTGGGAGGCCCGGCTGCTCACCACCACGCTGCCCGACAGCGGCCGCGAGGTGCTGATCGCCGACAGCGACTGGTCGCCCGAACAGGGCCCGCTGGACGCCAAGGGCATCACCTACGCCCAGGAACTGGTCCGGGCCCTCTTCGGCAACTACCGTACCGCAGCACGTGAGCTGGGCCGGGACGCCGGGTACGCGCGCACCGGCGGAGCCCTGCAGGACAGGCTCTACCTGCCCGTGGTGAGCCCCAAGACCGGCCGACTGGAGGAGTGGATGTCACCGGACGACCTCGGCGAGACCACCCACCGTCATCTCTCCCCGCCCGTCGGCCTGTCCCCCGGCGACCGTATCCGGCCCGACGGCACCACACCAGCAGACATCGTCGCCGGCGCCACCGCCCTGCTCATCGCGCGCGGCATGAACAGCTTCGGCTGGGCCAACGCACGGCGCGCCCTGTGCTGGGCCCGGCTGAAGAACGCCGACAAGGCCTACCAGCTCGTCGTCACCAACCTGCGCCCCTCCACCGGCGGCGGCAACGGCACCGCCCCCAACCTCTTCGACATCTACGAGATCGAGCGCGGCCGGGGCATCTTCCAAATCGACGCGAACCTCGGCACCCCGGCCGCCGTCGCCGAGATGCTGCTCTACTCCCGCCCAGGGCACCTGGAACTGCTGCCGGCCCTCCCGGGCGCCTGGGCCGCCGCCGGTTCACTGACCGGGGCCGGGGCCCGCGGCAGCTTCGTCGTCGACCTGGAGTGGCGGGACGGGAAACCCACCGAGGTACGCACACGCAGCATCGGCGGCACCACCACCTCCGTCGGACACGCGGGGACGTTCCGCACGGTCCGCGTCCGCCCCGGAGAGACCGTCACGCCCCGGGACCTCGCCCGGTGAGCGCCCGGTTCGGACGCTTACGGCGCGTCCTCGCCGTCCTGCTCACCGCCGTGGCCTGCCAGTCCCCGCCCGCCGTACGGGCCGCCGCGCCGCCCGGGCCGGCTGCGCGCGCCTCCGGCGTGGTCACCTGGGCGGCGAGCGCCGACCGCATGGGCGAGGGCACGGCCGGCCAGGGCTACCGGCTCGTCGTCCACACCAGCGTCGGCGGCAGCGACCTGCGCGTCCGCTTCACCAACGCCTTCGGCGACCGGCCGCTGACCCTGGACGGCGTGTACGCCGGACTGCGCGCCCGGGGCGCCGCCCTGCGACCGGGCAGCAACAGGCCGCTCACCTTCGGCGGCGCCCGCACGGTCACGGTCCCGGCCGGCGCCGTCGCCTGGAGCGACCCGCTGCCCGGCCGGATCCCGGCCGGTACCGACCTGGTCGTCAGCCTGCACACCCCGGACGCGGCCGGCCCGGCCACCGGCCACTGGATGGCGATGCAGACCTCGTACACCGGCCGGGGCGGGCACACCGCCGAGGAGAGCGGCGCGAACTGGACGCAGACCACCGGGTCCTGGTGGTACATCGACTCCGTCGCCGTACGGCCCTCCCGGGCGGCCCGCGGTGCCGTGGTCGCGCTCGGCGACTCCATCACCGACGGCTGGCACTCCACCACCGACCTCGACCGCCGCTGGCCCGACTACCTCGCCCGGCGCCTGCACGCGGCCGGCGCGCCCGTCCAGGGCGTCGCCGACGAGGGCATCTCGGGCAACCAGGTCCTCGCGGACGGCGCCGGACAGGCCGCGCTGCACCGGCTGGACCGGGACGTCCTCTCCCAGCCCGGGGTGCGCACCGTGTTCCTCTTCGAGGGCGTGAACGACATCAAGGCGCACACCGGCGTCACCGCCGCCGAGCTCGTCGACGGCTACCGGGAGATCGCCCGGCGGGCCCACGCGGCGGGCGTGTGCGTGGTCGCCGCCACCGTCGCACCGTTCAAGGGCTGGCCGGAATGGGACCCGGCCGCCGAAGCCGTACGACAGGAGGTGAACCGGTTCCTGCGCGGCAGCCCGGACTTCGACGCCGTCACCGACTTCGACCGCGTGCTGCGCAGCCCGTACGACCCCGAGCGGATCCTGCCGTTCTTCGACGGCGGCGACCATCTGCACCCCGACGACAAGGGCATGCAGGCCATGGCCGACGCCGTCGACCTGGACAGCCTCGACTGCGCCCGCTGAAGGCGAGCCGGCCGGGTCACCCCGACCCGGCCGGCTCCGGTGCGATCAGGCCCCGGCGGTAGGCCACCGCCACCGCCTCCGTACGGCTCGCGGCGCCCAGCTTGGCCAGGATGTTGGACACGTGCACGCTAGCCGTCTTCCCGGTGATGAACAGCTCCTCGCCGATCTGCCGGTTGCTGCGGCCCCGCGCCAGCAGCCGCAGCACGTCCCGCTCCCGCGCGGTCAGCGGAGCCGGGTCGGCGGGGGAGGGCCCGGCCCCGAAGCGGGCCCGGCGGACCAGCGTGTCGACGTCCTCCAGCAGCGGCGCCGCGCCCAGCGCGGCCGCCGTCTCCCGGGCCAGCCGCGCCTGCTCCGCCGCCTCCGCCCGCCGCTCCACGGCCAGCAGCGCCCGCGCGTACCGCAGCCGGCACCGCGCCTGCTCGTAGCCGTCGCCGTACCCGAACGCGGCGACCGCCTCCGCCCAGGCCGCCGGATCCGGCCCGGACACCACCGTCGCCCACTCCGCCTCGGCACGGGCCAGCCAGGCCCGGCCCTCCGGGCCCTGCGCGCGCCCCGACTCGTCCCGACCGGCCGTGACCCGCGCCAGCTCCACCAGTTCGGCCGCGCGGTCCGTCCAGCCGGCCGGGTCCGACCCGGTGCCGCCCGCGCGGCGCGGCTCCGAAACCCGGTCGGCGACCGCCGCCAGACACAGCGCGGCCAGCCGGACCGCGACACCCGGCCGCTTCGACGTACCGCCACCGAGGGCCGTGACCGTCTCCCGCAACCGCGCGACGGCTCCCTCCGCGTCGCCGTCCCGTGCGGCCGCGTCGGTGAGCACGATGCCGGCGACCAGCGTGCCCATCCAGTCGAACGGCCCCTCCAGCAGCCCCCGGGCGCGTTCCACCGCGCTCTCCTCGCCGCGGGCCAGCGCCACGTACAGGGCGGGACCGACCGCGAAGGCGCCGCCCGCCCCGGGCAGTCCCGGCGCGGCCTCGGCCGCCGCGCGCAGGCACTCGTCCCAGCGGCCCAGCGTGTACAGGACCAGCAGCTGCAGGTAGCGGATCTCCAGCGGATACACCGAGGACAGCAGCCCGGCCCGGCGGGCCCGGTCCAGGCCGTCGGCCAGCACCGGCAGGCACTCCGTCAGATCACCGGCCTCGAAGGCACCCATCGCCAGGTGGAACAGCGCGCGCGTCTCCACCCGCGCGTTCCCGGCGGCGCGGGCCAGATCCCGGGCCCGCCGCAGCCGCTCCCGGCCCTCCGGGCAGCGCCGGCCACTGCCCTCGGTGACCGCCAGGGAGATCAGCAGATCGGCCTGGGCGCCGGTCACGCCCAGCTCCTCGGCGACCCGCAGGGCCTGCCGGCCGACCCGCAGCGCGGTCGCGTCCTCGCCGATCTGGCGGGCCGCCGCGACATGCGTGGCCGCCGCCCACACCCACGTCCGCGACGGCGGATCGGCGGGGATCATCGCCAGCGCCTCGCTGCTGTAGCGGAACGCCGCCGTCAGGCGGTCCACGGTCAGCAGGTTCTCGGCCAGCGTGTAGCGGACCCGGGCGGCCAGTTCGCCGTCGGTGTCCTGGCCGACCCCGGCGAGCGCCGCCCGGGTCAGCGCGACCGCGCGGTGGAACTCGCCGGCGTGCGCCGCGGCGGCCGAGGCGCGCAGGGTCAGGGTGACCCGGTCCAGGCCCTCCCCGGCGGGCCGGGCGGGCGCGGGCACCGACGGCCACAGGTCGAGGGCGGTCTCCAGGTGCCGCAGCTCCTCGGCGGGGGCGCCGAGCCGCCGGGCGTGGTCGGCGGCCTCCAGACAGGCCCCGAGCGCCGCGGGCAGGTCGTGGCTCTCCCGGGAGTGGTGGGCGCGCTCCGCCGCGGTCTCCGGGGCCCGGCCGCCGGCCGCGAGCAGCCGGGCGTACGCGCCGTGCAGCCGGGACCGCTCGCCTGGCAGCAGGTCGGCGTAGACCGCCTCGCGCGTGAGGGCGTGCCGGAAGGTGTAGGTGCCGTCGTCCCCGGGGAGCAGCAGCTGGCGTCCGACGGCCTCCCGCAGGGCCGCCTCCAGTTCCTCCTCGGGCAGCCCGGCCGCCTCGCGCAGCAGCGCGTGCCGTACCCGCCGCCCGGCCACGGCGGCGGTCCGCAGCACCTGCTGGGCGGTCTCGGACAACTGCTCGACCCGGATGAGCAGCAGGTCGGCGAGCCCGCTGGGCACCCCGCACGAGCCTGCGCCGGCCGCGAGCAGCTCCTGCGCGTAGAACGCGTTGCCCTCCGCGCGGGCGACGATGCCGTGCACGACGGCGTCGGGCAGCGGGCGGTCCTCCAGCGCCCGCACCAGCCGGGCGACCTCGGGGTCGGGCAGGGGCCGCAGCTCCAGGCGCTCCACGGCCGGCAGCCGGACCAGTTCGGCGAGCAGGGGCCGCAGCGGGTGGCGGCGGTGCAGGTCGTCGGCGCGGTAGGAGGCGAGGATCACCAGCCGCCGCTCCGGGGCACCGCCCGGCCGGTGCGGCGCGCCCCGGCTGAGCAGGAAGCGCAGCAGGTCCCGGGAGGACTGGTCGGCCCAGTGCAGGTCCTCCAGCACGAGCAGCAGCGGGGCCACCGCGGCCAGTTCGGCCAGCAGCCCGGCGACGTCCTCGAAGAGCCGGAGCCGCCCGTCCGGACCGCCGGCCGCGTCCGGCCCGGCGCCCAGCAGCCGGTCCGCCGCCGGATGCGCGGCCAGTACGGCGGTGAACCGCTCGTCGGCGGCGAGCACGCCGAGGATCTCGGTGAACGGCAGATACGGCAGGCCGACGTCCCCGAGGTCCACGCAGTGCCCGGTGACCACGGTCGTCCCCGCCCGCGCCGCCCGCCCGGCCACCTCGTCCAGCAGCCGTGTCTTGCCGACTCCGGCGTCCCCGGCGAGCAGCACCGCCCCCGCGGCTCCGCGCCGGGCACGCTCCAGCACGCCCGTGAGCCGGGCCAGTTCCTCGTCCCGGCCGATCAGCGGCGCTGTGGTGAAGGCGGTATGCGACACCGCCTCATCCTGCCACGCGCCACCGACAACGCCGCCGCCCCCGCCGACGACAGCCCCGCCGGCACCGGGGACCGTGCCGCCCGCCGCGGCCTCAACGCAGCGTCTGCGCCCAGTCGTCCGGCACCCGGCCCGCCGGACCCGGTGCCGGCTGGTCGGCGGGATGCCCGGCCGGGGGAGCGAGCTCGGGCCCGGAGGCGTACAACTCCTCGGTGGCGTAGTTCCAGAACCAGCCCTCGCCCGGTTCGAAGCTGCGGATCACAGGGTGCCCGGTGGCCCGGTAGTGGGCGGTGGCGTGCTTCGCGGGGGAGTCGTCGCAGCAGCCGATGTGCCCGCACTGCGCGCACCGGCGCAGGTGGAACCACCAGCCGCCCGCCGCTTCGCACTCCACGCAGCCCGTGCCGCTGGGCGGGACGCTGGGGTCGATTCCTTCGATGTCGGTCATACCGGCTCCTCGTCGGGCGTCTCGGCGGTCAGGGGCAGCAGCACCTGGAAGCGGGTGTCGCCCGGCACGGACTCGACCCGCAGGCTGCCGTGGTGCTTGTTGACTACGATGCGCCACGAGATGTCCAGGCCGAGCCCGGTGCCCTCGCCGACCGGCTTGGTGGTGAAGAACGGGTCGAAGATCCGGTCCTGGATCTCCGGTGGCACGCCGGGACCGGTGTCCCGGAACTCCACCAGCAGCCGCTCGTGGTCGAGGGCCGTCCGCACGGTCAGCGTGCCCTGGCCGCCCGCGCCGTTCATGGCCGAGACGGCGTTGTCGACGAGGTTGGTCCACACCTGGTTCAGCTCCGCCGGGTAGGCGGGCACCGGCGGGAGCCCACGGTCGTACTCCTTGACGACCTCGATGCCCGGCCCGATCTTCCCGGAGAGCATCAGCAGCGTGCTGTCGAGGAGTTCGTGCACGTCCACCACCCGGTACGGGGCCCGGTCCAGCTGCGAGTACTGCTTGGCCGCGTCGACCAGGTGCGAGATGCGGGTGGTGGAGTCCTCGATCTCGTTCATCAACAGCTCGGTCTCGACGGTGTAGTTGAGCCAGGCGACCGCCTTCGGCAGGATCTCCTCGCCCACCGCCGCCGCGACCTGCTCCAGCCAGTCCACGTCGAGTCCGGCCTGCACGAAGGTGGGCGCCACCTGCCAGCCCTGTTCGAAGCCGTGGTCCTCCAGCCAGTCGCTGAGCGTGTCCTCCCGGTCGCTGGCCTCCAGCGGGCTGAGCACCGGGGCCTTCGCCACCCGCTCCGCGGTCCGCTCCTGGATCTCGATCAGGCTGGACAGGCAGTCGCGGGAGAAGGGGCCCTCGGCGATCAGGCCGAGCTTGTGCCGCATCTTCGCGACCCGCTCCCGCAGGGTCGCGGTGGCCCGCACCGCCGCCGCCGCGGGGTTGTTCAGCTCGTGCGTGAGCCCCGCCGACAACGTGCCCAGCGCCAGCAGCCGTTCCCGCTGTCCGATCATCGCCTGGGTGTTCTTCGCCCCGAAGAACAGCCCTTCCAGCAGGTGCACGGCCATCGGGAACCACTCCTGCATGACGTCCGCGAAGACGTCGGCCGGCAGCACGAAGAACCGCGTCGGCTCGGTGACCCGCATGGAGTTGTTGTAGACCTGCCGCACCCGGTCCCCGAGGTACGCCTGCATCGCGCCCGCGTACACCCCGGGCTGCGAGGTCCGGATCACCTCCACGTCGTCACCGCCGACCCGGCGGGACAGCACGACCGTGCCCTCGATCATCACGAAGAAGCAGGTGGCCGGGTCACCCTCGGTGTACACCGGTCCGGGCTGGAACAGCTCCACCCGGCCCTGGGCGCACAGCCGGCCCAACTGCTCGGCGCTGAGCTTCTCGAAGAGGAACAGCGAGCCGATCTCCTGCGGGCTGCACGCCACGATCTGCCCGCTCATGACTGCTCCAGATACCGGTGGACGAGCATGACGGCCATGGCTCCCTCTCCGACGGCGGACGCGACGCGCTTGGCGGACTCGGCGCGCGCGTCACCCGCCACGAACACGCCGGGAATGCTGGTCTCCAGGTGGTACGGCGGCCGGTCCAGCTCCCAGCCGGCCGGCGGCCGTCCGTCGGCGGTCAGATCGGGGCCGGCCAGGATGAACCCGCGCTCGTCGCGCAGCACCGAATCGCCCAGCCAGTCGGTCAGCGGGGCCGCCCCGATGAACACGAACATCCACTGGGCGTCCACCTGTTCGGTCTCCCCGGTCACCGTGTTGCGGAGCGTCAGCCGCTCCAGGTGCTCGGAGCCGTGGGCCTGCTCGACGACCGTGTGGCAGCGCACCGAGATGTTCGGGGCCTCGCCGATCTGCTGGATCAGATAGTGCGACATGGACGCCGACAGGTCCGGGCCGCGCACCAGCAGCGTCACCGACTTCGAGCCCCGGGACAGGTACATCGCCGCCTGGCCGGCGGAGTTGGCGCCGCCGACGATGTACACGTCCTGGCCCTGGCAGGAGGAGGCCTCGCTCAGCGCCGAGCCGTAGAACACCCCGCACCCGGTCAGGTCGGTGCAGCCGTCGGCCTCCAGCTGCCGGTACTGCACCCCGGTCGCGAGGATCACGCTGTGCGCGGCGATCGCCGAGCCGTCCGCGAACCGTACGACCCGTGCCGCGCCGTTGACCTCGAGTCCCGTCACCTCGCGGGCGGTCAGCATCTCGGCGCCGAACTTGGTGGCCTGCCGGCGCGCCCGGTCGGTGAGCTGGGCGCCGGAGACCCCGTCGGGGAAGCCGAGGTAGTTCTCGATCCGGGAGCTCTGCCCGGCCTGTCCGCCGGTCGCCGACCGCTCCACCAGCACGGTCCGCAGTCCCTCGGAGGCGCCGTACACGGCCGCGCCGAGCCCGGCCGGACCGCCGCCGATCACGACGAGGTCGTAGAAGTCGGCCGTCGGTGTCGTCGCCAGGCCCACGCGCGCGGCCAGCTCCGGGGCCTCCGGCTCGACCAGGACCGTGCAGTCCGGGGTGATCACCAGCGGCAGCCGCTGTCCGTCCTGCCCGGCCGCCGCCAGCAGCCGCTGCCCCTCCGGCTCCTCCACCGAGTACCAGCGGTACGGCACCTGGTTGCGGGCCAGGAACTCCCGTACGTCCGAGGAACGCGCGGACCAGCGGTGTCCCACGACCTTCGTGCTGGGCACCGGCTTGTAGGCGCTGTGGCGCCACGCGTCCAGCAGATCGTCCAGGACCGGGTAGAGCTTCTCCTCCGGCGGGTCCCAGGGCTTGAGCAGATAGTGGTCCAGGTCGACCACGTTGATCGCGTCGATCGCCGCGTTGGTGTCCGCGTAGGCGGTCAGCAGCACCCGCCGCGCCCCCGGATACACGTCGAGGGCCTGCTCCAGGAACTCGATGCCGTTCATCTGCGGCATCCGGTAGTCGGCCAGGATCACCGCCACCAGGTCCCCGCGGAGCTTCAGCTCGCGCAGCGCCTCCAGCGCGGACTCGCCGGACTCCGCGCGCACGATCCGGTACGACTCGCCGTAGCGCCGCCTCAGGTCGCGGGCGACGGCACGGGAGACCCCCGGGTCGTCGTCCACGGTCAGGATGACGGTCCGCGCGGTCTCGGCGGCCTGTGCCATACGTCTCCCCACCCGGGTGTCGGATCCCCCGGCCGGTGTCGTGGGGACCACCGCGCGGGTTCCAGGCCATCGTATGTTCGGCGCGTCGGGTTGCGCTTGTCCGACGGGGACCGGTACTTGCCCCACCGCGGCCACCGGGCGCGCCCGCTCCCCGGGAAACCGGTGCGAGGGCTCGTGGGAGCGATCATGATGACGGTGTTCGCCGGTGCCCGGCAGCGGGCACCGGTGCCCTGAGGACGCGACGACGAGGAGAGCACGGATGACACGCCCGATCACGGCAGGGGTGGACGGCACGGAGGAGAGTCTGGCCGCGCTGGACTGGGCGGCCCGGGAGGCCGTGCGCCGGGGTCTGCCACTGCGCGTGGTGCACGCCTGGCGGTACGCCGAGGCGCTCGCCACCGCCGACCGGGACACCCAGCACGGGTGGGTGTCGGAGGGGGTGACGGAGGCCGTGCGCGCCGTCTCCGGGCGGCATCCGGGGCTGACGGTGACCACCGACGTGGTCGAGGGCGCTGCCGCGCACGCCCTGGCCGGGGCGGCGGCCGGGGCCGAGATGCTCGTGCTCGGTTCGCGCGGGCACGGACCCGTCGTCGGGTTCCTGCTGGGCTCGGTCGGCCAGCAGGTGATCGCGGAGGCGACCCGGCCCGTCGTCCTGGTGCGGGCCGGGGACAAGCCCGCGGCGGAGGCGTCCGGCCGGGACGTGGTCGTCGGCCAGCACGGCGGCCCCGAGGACAGCGCGGCGGCGCTGCGGTTCGCGTTCGAGACGGCGGCGGCCCGCGGCGCGGCCGTCACCGCCGTCCGTGCCTGGACGCTGCCGCCGGTCTTCGCCTACAGCCCCGGTTCGCTCAAGCTGCTCGATGACGCGGGCGGTCTCGAACCGTACGAGAAGCAGGCGCTGGGCGAGGCCCTCCAGCCCTGGCGCGAGCGGTTCCCGCAGGTGCCCGTCACCGAGCACGTCGAGATGGGCAGCGCCGGACAGGTGCTGTTGTCGATGGCCGGCCGGGCCCAGCTGATGGTCGTCGGGCGCCGGGCCCGCCGCACGGCGGTCGGTGCCCGGATCGGCTCGGTGGCGCACGGGGTGCTGCACCACGCGGAGTGCCCGGTGGCCGTCGTCCCGCACGAGTGAGCTACTACGGCGTGGTCGGCTCCAGGGTCGTCCGCGCCTTCGGCAGGACGTTGTCGATGTAGTCCTCGACGGCGGTGTCGAGCCCTATGTCGTGCTGCGCGCGCTCGGACAGGTACCAGCGGTGTTCCAGGAGTTCGTGGTAGATCTCGGCGGGGTCCATGGAACCGCGCAGCTCCGGTGGCACCGCCCGCACGGTCGGCCGGAACACGTCCCGCACCCAGCGGTGGGCGAGCACCTCGGGCCGGGCGGCGAGGGGGTCGCCGGGCGCGTAGTCGTCCTGGGTCGCCATCCAGCTCTCCAGGTCGTTCAGCAGCCGCCGTGCCTGGTTCTCCTCGGCGTCCAGGCCGGTCAGCCGCAGCAGCTGCCGCTGGTGGTGGCCCGCGTCGACGACCTTCGGCACGAAGGTGACCGTGTCGCCGTTCGGTGAGTGCTCGATCTGCATCTCGGCGACGTCGAAGCCCATGTCGTTCAGGCGGCGGATCCGGCGCTCGATGTAGTGGTACTTGCCCGCCGGGTACACCGAGGTGCGGGTCAGCTCCTGCCAGAGCCCCTGGTACCGGGTGCAGATCTCGTGCCCGAACGCGACCGGGTCGACGGACGGGTGCAGCGCGCCGGACGCCTCCAGGTCCAGCAGCTCGCCGCTGATGTTGACGCGGGCGAGGTCCAGGTCGTAGTCCCGCTGCCCGGAGCTGAGCCGCGGGTGCAGGTCGCCGGTCTCGGCGTCGACCAGGTAGGCCGCGTAGGCGCCCGCGTCCCGCCGGAACAGGGTGTTGGACAGCGAGCAGTCGCCCCAGGCGAAGCCGGCCAGGTGCAGGCGGACCAGCAGCACGGCGAGGGCGTCCATCAGCCGGTGCATGGTCGCCGGGCGCATGGTCGTCTCGAACATCGACCGGTACGGCATCGAGCCGCGCAGGTGCCGGGTGATCAGCACCGGCTCCAGCGGGGCGCCGGAGGGGTCGGTGCGGCCGGTGACCACGGCGAGCGGGTCGACGGCGGGGATGCCGAGCCGGTCCAGGTCGCGCAGCAGCTCGTACTCGCGCAGCGCGGGCCGTTCGGCCAGCTCCTTGACGGCGATCACCTCGTCCCCGGCGTGCGCGTAGCGCACCACGTGCCGGGAGATGCCGCGGGGGAGCGGCACGAGGTACTCCTCGGGCCACTCCTCCAGCGGGGTGTCCCAGGGCAGGGCGAGCAGGAGCGCGGGGTGCTCCGGGTTCGTGGCGCTGATCTGCAAGGCCATGGACGAACCCTAAGGCCCGGCACGGTGCTGGTGACAGCGGCCCGTCCCGGCAGGACCGCGCACGTGTCGGGCCCTGTCCGACGGCAAGCCCGCGCAGCCCGCATTCCACCGCAGGGAAGGGCGTGACCTCCGCCCCGGTCCGTACGGCGCGGAGGTCACGCGGACACCGTGGCCTCAGCGCTGTCGCACGAAGGCCCGGCCCCCATGGCCGTCGGCCGCGCAGGAACGCTTCTCCGCGGCCGTCATCTTGCGGGTCCGTATCACGACGACGTTGTTCTTGCCGTCCGTGCCGTTCTCCGCGGGGCCGGTGACGGTGTCCTGGAAGAACCAGTAGTAGTGGCCCCACTTGGGGCTGTCGTAATGCGTCTGCCACGTACCGGTGACCTGTTGCATGACCTGGGCCCGGGCGATCCACCCGACCTCACCGGGCTTGACCGTCATGTTCAGCGAGCTGCTCTCCGCGTGTGTGCTCGACCAGCTGTGGTTGTAACTCGCCGTCACACTCAGGTCGATGATGCCCGCGATCTTGCCGCCGGCGGTGACCGAGAGGCCGAGGGAGTCGGTGGTGCCCACCGTGTCGCTCCACGTCATGCCCTGGGAGGCGTCCGAGGTGCTGCAGTTGAACAGGGCGTCGGAGACCTGACGGAATCGTCCGAGGTAGGCCTCGCCCAGCTGCGGCGAGTTGAACGTGCACTTGCCTGCGCCCGACTCGCAGTCGGCCCTGAGTTCCTGACGGGTCGGCTGTTCCTCGGCGGCGGCGGGCACGGCTGCTGCCGCGGCGATGCCGCAGGCCGCAACCGATATGGCCAGCATCCGGCCACCGAACCGCTTGAGGCGGTTGGTCCTCATCTTGTCGTTCGCCTTTCACATGGGGGGAGTCGGTGAAGTCGCATGCCACACAAGGGACTTGTCGTGCCGCGTACGTCTCACCGCCTGTGCGGGAGACTTTCTCACACGTACCTGCTGTCACACCACGCACAGGCCACGTCCGCCTGGAAGAGTCCACCGTCGGTATCCGCGCCCTTGCCGTAGGCCTCCCGAGGCACTGCGCAACCACCGGGCCACCCGCCCGGCGCCGAACCCGTCGGTGTGCCGGCGCCGTTGCCGCGGTCCCGGCCGACGGCCAACCGCCCGATCGGGAAGTCGGTCCGGGCGACGTCGCCGACGTTCCATGAGCCCTTGGTCAATCGTCCGCGTCCGGTCTCGCCGGGATGCGCACCGACGCGTAGCGCAACCGTGTTACCGCCGGTACGGTCTGGCGCGAGTCACTCATTCTCCTGTCTGGGGGCGCGTATGTGTGCAGAAGTATCCGTTCCTGCCCGTCCGTTGCGAAGATTTCTCAGCGGAGTGGCCACCCTGACGACGGCAACCGCGCTGGCGCTTGCCCCGGCACCGTCTCACGCCACCTCCGGATTCGACGACACGACCCTGGACAGGGTCTCCGTCTCGGGCCTGCACAACGCCTTCGATCCCGGCAAGTCCAACCGGCTCACCAAAGGCCTCGACGAGGGTGCCCACCTGCTGGAGATCGACGTCTACAGCACCTACGGCGGCAGCGGCGGATGGGTCGTCAGCCACTCCGACCCGCTGTTCAACGAGAACAACTGCACGTACACCACCGGTACCGGCATCTTCAAGACCACGCATCGCAACGGCAGTCTGCGGACCTGCCTGGACAACCTCGGCGACTGGAGCGACAGCCACCCGGCCCACGACCCCGTCTACGTCAAACTCGAGCTCAAGTGGGGCTTTCGCAGCAAGGCGGACATGGGGCCGGCGGATCTCGACCGGCTCATCAGGAACCACATAGGGGCCGAGAACATCTTCAAACCCGCCGACATGGTGAACGACAGGTACCCGGACCTCGACACCGCGGCGAAGGCCGGGGCCTGGCCGACGTGGCGGGAGCTGCGCGGCAAGTTCCTCTTCTACCCGATCACCGGCACCATCGAGAACCGGCTGGCCGGCTACGACCTCGACAACCTCTCCACCGCCGAGGAGTACGCGCGGCACGTGCGCGACCTGGCGGCAGCCGGCAGGCTCGACCAGGCCGTGATGTGGCCCGACACGCATCCCGCGCCCGGCGGTGATCCCAGGACGGCCTACGATCCCTCGCTGCGCCCCTGGTTCGTGCTCTTCGACAACCAGGCCGCCAACTGGCTCGGCGGCTCGTACGACCTGTCCTGGTACTGCGCCAACCGCTACCTCACCGTCGCGACCGCGGCCGAGTCGGTCGCGCCGCCCCTGCATCCGACCGACCCGGACCCGGCGGCGGCCGTCGAACGAGTTCACCGCATCGCTCAGGAAGGCCGGGCCGCGGTGGTGACCTTCGACTGGATGAACGTGCCCGACGCCTTCACGGCCCAGGCCCGTGGATGCCCCTAGGCGTGCTGTCCGGGGAGGCGGGTGACGCGGCCGGCCGGTGGGTGGCCGCCGATGCCGGTGTGGGGTCGGTGGTGGTCAGTGACGCCCGTCGGGGAACGCTGCCCGTAGGTCCAGGCACTGTCGGTCACGACCCGTTCGACGGTGATCCGTGGGCGGCGTGTGTGGTCGTCCAGGGCGGTGCAGGTAGGCGCAGCCGGTCACGGTGTGGTTGCTGCGTCCTCGGGCACGGCCCCGGGCGCGGTGCCCGCCACCGCCGGGGATGCTGCCGAGCTTCTCGACGTGATGTGGACCAGTTCGCCGGGCCGTGAGCGCTCGAAGCGGCGGACCGGCTCGCCGGTGTCCTGGTCGGTGGCTGCCAGGGCGGGCAGGCCGGACCCTCAGGTCGCCCGTTCCCGGGCCTGTTCGGCCGCGGCCCGTACCGAGCCGCGGTGCACCGGCCCGTGTCCGGGCAGCAGGATGTCGCCGTCCAGCGCGGCGATCAAGTCCAGCGAGGCCACGACCCGGTCGCGCTCGTGGTGGAAGAAGTCGTGCAGGACCTGCGGGCCCTTGACGCGCGAGGTCGCGTGCCCGCTGACCAGGGCGTCGCCGGAGATGACGATGCCCGCCTCGGGGAGGTGGTAGACGCAGTGGCCGTCGGTGTGGCCGGGGGTGTGCACGGGCACGGGACGGCCGGGCAGGTCCAGCGGCCCCTCGTTCGGGAACGGCTCGGGCGCGGTGACAGGGTTGTGCCGGGTGCCGCCCACCTGGATCACGTGCCGCGCCCAGGAGACGACACCGGGCCGCCAGGCGTTGCGCACCACGTCGCCGATGGTGGCCTGCTGGAGGAAGTCCCGCCGGGCGTGGGGTACTTCGGCCGGGTGCAGATACACGGGGGTGCCGTATCGTGCCCGCAGGTACTCGGCCGAGCCCAGATGGTCGTTGTGCGCGTGGGTGATCAGGACGGCGGCGACCGCCTCCGGTGAACTGCCCACCTCAGCGAGGGACTCCAGGACTCCCTGGCGGTCTCCCGGATAGCCGGTGTCCACCAGGGTGACGGCGTCCCCGTCCTTCAGGATCACCCAGTTGACGTGGTGGCCGTGCACCAGATGGATGCCGTCGGCGACTTGGTGTACCTCTGCCCGCATGATCTCTCCGAGCCCGTCTGCGGCTGGTCGTAGGGGGACAGCCAACCAGATCCGCCCCGGCCCCGCGCAAGGGGACTCGCCCGGTCAGTGCACGCCGTGCGGCCGGAACTGGATGCTGATGCGCGGGCCCGTGGCCCGGCTGGTCTTCGGGACGCAGTGCTCCCAGGTGCGCTGGCAGGAACCGCCCATCACGATGAGGTCGCCGTGGCCGAGGGGCCGGCGCAGCGTGCCGCCGCCTCCGCCGGCCGGGCGCAGCAGCAGGTCGCGGGGGGCGCCCACGGAGAGGATCGCGACCATGGTGTCCTCGCGGGCACCCCGCCCGATCCGGTCCCCGTGCCAGGCCACGCTGTCCCGGCCGTCACGGTAGAAGCAGAGCCCGGCGGTGGTGAACGGCTCGCCCAGCTCCTCGGCGTAGTGCCGGGACAGGGCGGCGCGGGCCTCGTCCAGGACCGGGTGGGGGAGCCGGTCCCCGGCGCCGTAGAAGGCCAGCAGGCGGGGTACGGCCACCACGTTGTCGTACATCTTGCGGTGCTCCGCCCGCCACGGCACGTCCGCAGCCAGTTGTTCGAACAGTGCGTCGGCCCCGCTCAGCCAGCCGGGCAGGACGTCGATCCAGGCGCCGGCGCCCAGCTCGGTCCGGCGCAGCCCGTCGAGCGGGCCGAGCCGCAGCTCGTCGGTCTGGTCGAACAGGGAGCCCTGGAGGTGCGTGGCCATGAGGTCAGCGTACTCCTTAATCGAAAATGCGTTCCCATTCGATCAAGCTGGTGCCGCCGCCCCTCGGCGCGAGCCCCTTTCGATACATCGATGTATTGGATACATTCGCGTATCGAACGGGGAGCCCCAGGGCCGGCCCATGAGGGAAGACGCGAGGGAGGACGCGCCGATGGACGACACACCGAAACGCGTCACCCGGCGCCGGGCCCGCACCCGGGCCCGGCTGCTCGACGCCGCGTTCGCCGTGTTCGCGGCCAGGGGCTTCGGGCGGGTCTCCATCGAGGAGGTCTGCGAGGCCGCGGGCTTCAGCCGGGGCGCCTTCTACTCCAACTTCGCCACCCTGGACGAGCTGTTCTTCGCCCTCTACCAGGAACGCGCCGACCTCATCGCCGCCCAGGTGGCCGACGCGCTCGCCCAGGACGGGCCCGACCTGGACGTGCCCGCCTCCGTGGACCGGGTCACCGAGGTGCTGCTGCTCGACGTCGACTGGCTGCTGGTCAAGACCGACTTCCTGGTGCACGCCGCCCGTGACCCGGCCGTCGCCCGGGCCCTCCTCGACCACCGCGCCCGGCTCCGGCAGGCCATCGCCGACCGGCTCGCGCGCGCCCGGGGCCACACCGAACTGCCCGCCGTGCTCGGCGACGCCGACGGCGCCGCCCGCGCGGTGGTCGCGGCCTACGACGGCGTGACCACCCAGCTGCTGCTGGACCGGGACGTCGACGCGGCCCGCAGCTGGCTGGGGCAACTGCTCACCGCGCTGCTGACCGAGAGCAGCGGTACCCCCGCATGAGTCGAACACGGAAGGACACGGACGCCATGGCCGCCAAGGACGCGGACGTCATCGTCGTCGGAGCGGGCCTCGCCGGCCTGGTCGCGGCGCACGAACTCACCAGCCGGGGCCGCCGGGTCGCCCTGGTCGACCAGGAGAACGCCGCCAACCTCGGCGGCCAGGCGTTCTGGTCCTTCGGCGGGCTCTTCCTCGTCGACTCGCCCGAGCAGCGCCGCCTCGGCATCAAGGACTCCCTCGACCTCGCCTGGAGCGACTGGCAGGGCAGCGCCCGGTTCGACCGACTCGCCGACGAGGACTCCTGGGCTGTGCGCTGGGCCCGCGCCTATGTCGAGTTCGCGGCCGGCGAGAAGCGCTCCTGGCTCCAGGGGCACGGCATCGAACTGCTGCCCACCGTCGGCTGGGCCGAGCGCGGCGACCTGCGCGCCGACGGACACGGCAACTCCGTGCCCCGCTTCCACATCGCCTGGGGCACCGGCACCGGGGTGGTCGAGCCCTTCGTGCGCCACGCCCGGCAGGCCGCCCGGGACGGGCTGCTCACCTTCCACCACCGCCACCGGGTCGACGAGCTGGTCATCGAGGACGGCACGGCACGCGGTGTACGCGGCACCGTCCTCGCCCCCGACGACTCCCCGCGCGGTGTGGCCTCCAACCGCGACCGCGTCGGCGACTTCGAACTCACCGCCCAGGCCGTCATCGTCACCACCGGCGGCATCGGCGCCGACCACGACATCGTCCGCCGCTACTGGCCCGAGCGGCTCGGCACGCCCCCCGCCGAGATGGTGACCGGCGTCCCGGCCTACGTCGACGGCCGCATGCTCGACATCAGCGCCGAGGCCGGCGTCCGGCTCGTGAACCGCGACCGCATGTGGCACTACACCGAGGGCCTGCAGAACTGGGACCCGATATGGCCCGGCCACGGCATCCGCATCCTGCCCGGCCCGTCGTCCATCTGGCTCGACGCCCTCGGCCGCCGGCTGCCCGACCCCTGCCTGCCCGGCTACGACACCCTCGGCACGCTCAAGTACCTGCGTACCACCGAGGACATCGCCGGCCACGACCACTCCTGGTTCATCCTCACCCGGAAGATCATCGAGAAGGAGTTCGCGCTCTCCGGCTCCGAGCAGAACCCCGACATCACCGCCAAGGACCGCAAGGCCGTGCTGCGCGACCGGCTCCTCGGCAAGGGCGCGCCCGCGCCCGTCCAGGCCTTCCTCGACAAGGGCGCCGACTTCGTCACCGCGGGCACCCTGGAGCAGCTCGTCGACAGGATGAACGCCCTCACCGGCAAGCCGCTGCTGGACGCGGCCGAGGTGCGCCGCCAGATCGAGGCCCGCGACCTGCAGATCGCCAACCCCTACAGCAAGGACGCCCAGATCCAGGGCATCCGCAACGCCCGCCGCTACATCGGCGACCGGCTCGGCCGGGTCGCCGCCCCGCACCGCATCCTGGACCCGGCCGCGGGCCCGCTCATCGGGGTCCGGATGCACGTGCTGACCCGCAAGACCCTCGGCGGCATCCAGACCGACCTGGACTCCCGCGCCCTCGGCACCGACGGCACACCGATCGAGGGGCTGTACGCGGCCGGCGAGGTGGCCGGATTCGGCGGCGGCGGCGTGCACGGCTACAACGCCCTGGAGGGCACCTTCCTCGGCGGCTGCCTCTTCTCCGGCCGCGCCGCGGGCCGGCACGCGGCGCGGCACACCGGCTGACCTCAGCCCTGCAGCAGCTCCGCGAGGACGTGCGCGTGGCTCTCCTCGGTCTTCTTGGACGCCGTCAGGAGGGTCACCGTGCCCGTGCGGGCCGACTCCCTGAGCCGGTCCAGCAGTTCGGTGGCCTCCGGGGCGCCGAGTTCCTCCTCGTAGCGGCTCCTGAACTCCTCGTACGAGCCACCGCCGTGATACCACTTGCGCAGCCCGGCGGACGGGGTCAGGTCCTTCGGCCACTCGTCCACCCGCGCCTCGTCCTTGGCGAGGCCGCGCGGCCACAGCCGGTCGACCAGCACGCGCAGGCCGTCGTCGGGCTCGGGCGGTTCGTAGATCCGGCGCACACGCACGCTCACGGTCGGGGCCCCTCTCGGGTCGCGGACGGTGCCGCGAGCGTACTGCGCCGCCCGTCGGCCATCCGGCGGCGACGCGGCACGACTTGACCGGAACAAGGGGGAAACGGGGACCGCCCGGCGCCTAGTCTGACGGCCAGTCGATCACCGCCCACCCCCGAGGAGCGCACGTGACGCCACCGAGCAGACAGCCCGCCCGCCGCCGTACCGCCGTTCTCGCCACCGTGCCCGTCACCGTGGCGGCCCTCCTCGGCACCACCGGACCCACGGCTGCCGGTACCACCGGCGCACCCGGCGCGGGCGACCCGTACTTCCCGCTCAGCGGCAACGGCGGCTACGACGTCCGCCACTACGACCTGACACTCGGTTACGACCCCGGCTCCCGCCGCCTGGACGCCACAGCGGTCCTCACCGCACGCGCCACCCGGAAGCTCACCCGGTTCGACCTCGACCTGAAGGGCCTGAAGGTCACCGCCGTCACCGTCGACCGCACCGCGGCGGCCTTCCGGCGCGACGGCCAGGAGCTCGTCGTCAGCCCGCGCCACGCCCTGCGCGAGGGGCAGGAGTTCCGCGTCACGGTCGCCTACCACGGCACCCCGAAGCCGGTCACCGACCCCGACGGCTCGGCCGACGGCTGGATCACCACCGACGACGGTGCGTTCGTCGCGGGCGAGCCGCAGGGCGCGATGACCTGGTTCCCGGCCAACGGCCATCCCAAGGACAAGGCGTCGTACGACTTCACCATCACCGTGCCCCAGGGCCGTACTGCCGTCGCCAACGGGGTCCTGCTCGGGCAGCGCACCGCGCACCGGAAGACCACCTTCCGCTGGCGCGAGACCCAGCCCATGGCCGCCTACCTGGCCACCGCCACCATCGGGAAGTTCCACGTCGAGCGGTACACCACCCGCGACGGCATCCAGGTGTACAACGCCGTGGACGCCCGCGAGGCGCGCGCCGCCGCGCCCGTCCTGAAGAAGCTGCCCGCCGTACTCGCCTGGGAGAGCAAGCTGTTCGGGCCGTACCCGTTCCGGTCCGCAGGCTCGATCGTCGACCACGCCCCGGACGTCGGCTACGCCCTGGAGACCCAGACCCGGCCGCTCTACGACTCCGCACCCGACCTCGACACCCTCGTCCACGAGAGCGCCCACCAGTGGTTCGGTGACTCCGTCACCCTCACCGCCTGGAAGGACATCTGGCTCAACGAGGGCTTCGCCACCTACGCCGAGTGGCTCTACAGCGAGCAGCACGGCGGCCGCAGCGCCCAGCGGGCCTTCGACGCCCTCTACGCCCGGCCCGCCGGCGACGGCCTGTGGGCCTACCCGCCCGGCGACCCCGGCAGCGGCGCCCACATCTTCGGCACGCCCGTCTACGCCCGCGGCGCCATGGCCCTGCACGCACTGCGCCGGGCCGTCGGCGACCGGGACTTCCTCCGGATCCTGCGCGCCTGGACCACCGCGCACCGCGGCGGGCACGCGACCACCGCACAGTTCGTCAGGCTTGCCGAGAAGACCTCGGGGAAGCAGGTGGACAGGCTGCTGCGCACCTGGCTCTACACGCAAGGCAAGCCGAACAGACCCTGAACTCCGGCCGGTTCGACACCGGGCGGTGCCGGTACTGACCAGTTCCAAACAACCGTCCCGCACGATCGGCTCATGATCCAACGCAGAACCGCCTTCGCCCTCCTCGCCTCCCCGCTGCTGCTCACCGGCTGCGGCGGCGGAGCCGAGGCGACCGAGCGCCGGACCCGGGCCCGCGGCCCGGCGCCGGCGCCCACCCCCGAGACATCCACCCGGCCGGCACCGAGGGGCATACCCGGGCTCGGGCCCCAGCGGACCGCGGCGATACCCGAGCGCTGTGCGCAGGCCGTCGTCGTCACCGGGCGGGGCCGCAACTCCCCGCGCTGCACGGTCGTCCTGCACCAGCGCACCGACACCGGTTGGCAGGCCGGCCCCGCCTGGCCCGCCCACAACGCGCTGCACGGCTGGAGCGCCCACCACATGGCCGGCGACCTGCGCTCCCCGCTCGGCGTCTACACCCTCTCCGACGCCGGCGGCCTGCTCCCGGACCCCGGCAGCAAGCTGCCGTACCACCACTCCGGCGGATTCCACTCGCCCGGCACCGGCTTCGAGGGCGAGCCGCTGGAAGGATCCTTCGACTACGTCGTCGCCATCGACTACAACCGCAGGCCGGGCACCTCGCCGCTGGACTGGACGCGTCCCCTCGGCCCGGGGCGCGGCGGGGGAGTGTGGCTGCACGTCGACCACGGCGGGCCCACCCACGGCTGCGTCAGCGTCGCCAAGGCGCACATGAAGGAGCTGCTGCGCACCCTCGACCCCGGCCGGCACCCGGTCGTCGTCATGGGCGACGCCGACTGGCTCGCGCAGTGAGCCCCGTAGGATCCGAACTCGTGTGCGCACATGTGCTGGTCGCCGAGGACGACGAGAAACAGGCCGAACTGATCCGCCGCTCCCTGCTGGCCGAGGGCCACACCGCCACGGTGGTGCACGACGGCGCGGCAGCGCTGGACGCCGCCCGCCGCCTGCGCCCCGACCTCCTCGTCCTGGACCTGATGCTGCCCGTCCTCGACGGTTTCGGCGTGTGCCGGGCGCTGCGCGGCGGCACCGAGCAGCCGGACCTCCCGGTGGTGATGCTCACCGCCCGCTCCGGCGAGGACGACCTGCTGCTCGGCCTCGACGCCGGCGCCGACGACTACCTGACCAAGCCGTACAGCCCGCGCGAACTGATGGCCCGTATCCGTACGGTCCTCAGACGCAGCGGGCGGGGCATCGGCGCCCGGGGCGAGGATCCCGTCGTACGGGCCGCCGGGATCAGCGTGGACCCGGTACGGCACGAGGTGCGCTGCGACGGCGCACCCGTGGAGTGCACACCGGCCGAGTTCCAGATCCTGCTGGCCATGGCGGGCGAACCGGAACGGGTGTTCACCCGGCGCCAGCTGCTGCAGTGCACCCGCGGCTTCGACCGAGCCTCCACCGAGCGGGCCGTCGACGTGCACATCATGAACCTGCGCCGCAAGATCGAGCCCGACCCGCGCCGCCCGGTCCGGCTGCTGACCGTGTTCGGCGTCGGCTACAAACTGACCGGTACCCGCGCGTGAGCCGCCGTGGGCCCCGGGCCGACCGCGCGAAGGACGCGGAAGCGGCCGGGCGGCGCCGCCCCGCAGCCGGCCGGCGGGCGAACGGGAAGCGGCGGATCCCGTTGCGCAAGCGGCTGGTCGTCCGGCTGCTGTTCGTCTCCGCGCTGATCGCCGTCTGCTCGGTCGCGGCGACGGCCTGGCTCGCGGTGACCACCACGACCAGCGCCCTGAAGGAGGAGCAGGGCCAGGACCTCGCCGCCGACAACCGCATCCTCGCCCAGCTCAGCGGTTACGCCGCCACCCACGCCGACTGGACGGGGGTCCGGCACACCCTGCGGGAGCTGGCCGGCCGCACCGGGCGCCGGATCGCGCTCACCACGCCCGACCGCACCCTGGTCGCCGACTCCGCGCCCCGCGGCACTCCGCTGCCGCCCCGGCCCGCCGCCACCGTCGACCCGCTGCGCACCGACACCTACACCGAGTCCGGCACCCAGCTGAGCGGCATCGACCCGCGCGTGGTGGGCCCGTACCGGCTCCCGGCGAAGGAACGCGCCCGGCTGGACGCGCTGGCCACGAAGCGCGAGCGGTGCTACGAGCGCTACGGACTGCAGGCCACCGTCGTACGGACCGCGAGCGGGCGGCCCGTGGTCACCACCGCGGACGCCGGCCCCGCCGACTACGGGGCCACGGTGTGCGAGGACGGACGGCTCAACACGCCCACCCCGACCGAGCAGAAGGCCCTGGACGCCCTGTCCGACCTGGCCCGGCCCTGCCTGCACCAGGCCGGCGTGGACCTCGGCGGACGGCTGTTCCTCACCTTCGACCCCAGCGGCAAGGACCCCTTCGGCGGCGGCTACCTGGTCGCCAAGTACGTCAAGCTCGGCACCGGCGAGGCCGCGCGGTCGGCCCAGGCGTGCCTGCGGACCGCCCGCCGCACCCAGCTGGAACCCTATGTCGCCCCGGTGGCCGAGCTGTTCCTCGGCATCGGCGACCAGAGCCCGGCCCGCTTCGACATGTCACCGGCCAACAAGGCCAAGGTGGTCGGCGTGGCCGGCCTCGTCCTCGCCGTCACCGTCGCCGTGACCGCCGTCGTCGCCGTCCGGCTGGTACGGCCGCTGCGCGCGCTCACCCTGGCCGCGCAGCAGCCGCCCGAACTGCATGTACGGGTGCCGGTGACCACCCGCGACGAGACGGGCATCCTCGCCGAGGCGTTCAACGGCCTGACCGAGCGGCGCGAACGCCTGGAGGCGCAGCGCAAGGCCATGGTCAGCGACATCGCGCACGAGCTGCGCAGTCCGCTCACCAACATCCGGGGCTGGCTGGAGGTCGTCCGGGACGGGGTCGTCGACCCGGACCCGGCGCTGCTGGACTCGCTGCACGAGGAGGCCCTGGTCCTCCAGCGGATCATCGACGACCTGCAGGACCTCGCCGCGGCCGACGCCGGCACCCTGCGCCTGCACCGCGAGCCGCTGCGCTCCGGCGACCTGCTCGACCAGGTCGCCGCCGCCCACCGGGTCGCCGCCGACGCGGCCGGGGTCGCCCTGCGCACCCGGACCGACGCCGCCGTCTGGCTGGACGCCGACCCGGTGCGGATGCGGCAGGCCGTCGGGAACCTGGTGTCCAACGCGCTGCGGCACACCCCCGCCGGCGGCACCGTCACGCTCGCCGGCCGCCGGGACGGGGCCGACGTCGTGCTCACCGTGACCGACACCGGCGCGGGCATCGCGCCCGAGGACCTGCCGCACGTCTTCGAGCGGTTCTGGCGCGCGGAGAAGTCCCGCAGCCGCCGCACCGGCGGCAGCGGGCTGGGCCTGCCGATCGTCCGCCACCTGGTCGCCGCCCACGGCGGCACGGCGGAGGTGGCGAGCGAGCCGGGGGCGGGCGCGGTGTTCACCCTGCGGCTGCCCGCGGTGCCGCCGCCCGGCGACGAGCCCTGAGAGCGGAGGCCCGTGATCCGATTTCCGGCGCGCGCCGGGGGTACTCCGGTCGCGCGACGCGCAGCACAGGGAGGTCATGCCATGAGCGCACCGGAGAACCTGCCGGTCATGACCACGCTCACCGAGGTGGCCCGCCTGGTGGAACAGCACCGCGGCCTGTACGTGCGCTGGTCGAAAGGGCCCGGGGTCGACCTCGACGACGTCTCCAGCACCGACGAACTGACCGGTGTCCCCATGCCAGGGCTGTCCGCGAACCCGCTCGACGTGGAGGACTGGTGGCAGGACCGGTCGGTCGAGCTGTGGGTGGCACGCCGCCTGTACGACTACGCGCACCTGCCGCACGACAAGGGCCCCGGCGTCCGTCCCTGGGTCCTGACGGGCCGGGAGACGGGCCGGGGCCCCGACAACGAGCCGCTCGTGGCCGATGTCGATCCGCTGTGCTGGATCGCCGACGAGGTGATCGGCGCGGCCAGGGACGAGGTGGCCCGGCAGGAGCGGGAGTGGGGGACCCTGCGCCGCGGCGGACGCTGAGCCCCCCGGTGCCGGTCAGCCGGAGCGCGGCCGGGAGCGGGCGCGGCGCCTGAGCGCCCGGCGCTCCAGCTCCGTCGTACCGCCCCAGATGCCGATACTCTGCGCCGTGTCCAGTGCCCAGTCCAAGCACTGCTCCCGTACCGGGCAGCGCCCGCACACCACCTTCGCCTGCTGGGTCTGCACCTGCGCCGGCCCGGTGGTGCCGATCGGGAAGAAGAGGTCGGGGTCCTCGTGGCGGCACGCGGCATGGTCGCGCCAGTTGTCCATCGGAGTCTCCTGGTTCGGATCGAAGTCGTCCGTGCCTGTCGAATGCGTTCCGCATGCGGTCTGTGCATTCGGGTGACCGGTCGGGGCGCGGTGAAACAGCGCAACCGGCGGGGATCGGGAAAGGGAGCGCGGGACCGGTCACCCCGGGGCGGGGCCGTATCCGGTCAACAGGCCGGGAAGCGGGGCGCGAAGAGCACCGGAGCATCCGACCGGGCACCGGTGGCGGGCAGTTCGGGCGAGCCGGCCTGCCCACCCGGCGACCACCGGGCCACCGCGCGACCACGGTACTCCGCCACCGCCCGCCGGGCGCCCACCCGGTGAAAGGCTGCCGGGCGCCGGATGCCGCGGGAGCCCGTACGCCCGGGCACGGACGCCGGTCCTCGCGGCGCCTCTCAGTCGCGCAGCGCCCGCGCAGCCGTTGCGGTGACCGCGTCGGCCAGGGCCGCCAGCGCGGGGGAGTCGAGCCTCCACTGCTGCCAGTGGAGGGTGACGTCCATCCATGCGCCGGGGTCGAGCACGACCAGCCGCCCCTGCCCGAGCAGCGGTCCGGCCTGCACCTCCGGGACCATGCCCCAGCCGAGCCCGGCGGCGACCGCGTCGAGGAAGCCCTCCGAGGTGGGCACATGGTGCCGGAACGGGCTCGCGGCGCCCAGGCCGAGCCGGCGGGCGAAGCCGTCCTGGAAGTCGTCCTTGCGGTCGAAGGCCACCACGGGCGCCCGGGACAGCGCCTCCGGCAGGGGCCGGCCCGCCAGGTGGGCCGCGGCGAACCCGGGAGCGGCCGCCGGCAGGTAGCGCATCCGGCCGAGCGGACGGACGGTGCAGCCGGGCACCGGGTCGGGCGAGGAGGTCACGGCCGCCATCACCAGGCCCTCGCGCAGCAGCGCCGCCGTGTGGTCCTCGTCCTCCCGGTGGAGCTCGAAGCAGAGGTCCGGCACCAGGGACAGGGCCGGCAGGAACCAGGTCGCGAGCGAGTCCGCGTTGACCGCGACCGAGACCCGCGTCGGCTCCCCGGTGCCGCTCAGCCCCAGCTCGCCCCAGGCGTCCCGCTCCAGCCGGGCGAGCTGCCGGGCGAACCGCACCAGGACGGCGCCGGACTCCGTGGGCCGTACCGGCTTGGTGCGCTGGAGCAGCACCCGGCCGGTGCGCTGTTCGAGGGCCTTGACCCGCTGGCTGACCGCCGACGGCGTCACGTGCAGCGTGGCGGCGGCCGCGTCGAAGGTGCCCTCGTCCACCACGGCCAGCAACGTCCGCACCTGTTCCAGAGGCAGCTCCGACATCACAGCAGCTAATCCTACGTAAAAATCTTTAGCTGTACTTGTGACCAGCGCTTTTCTAGCGTCGACGGCATGAACCACGCCCTGACCGCCGCGGCTGCCGGATTCGGCACCGGCCTCTCCCTGATCGTCGCCATCGGCGCGCAGAACGCCTTCGTCCTCCGGCAGGGGGTGCGGCGGGACGCCGTTCTCGCCGTGGTCGGCATCTGCGCCCTGTCCGACGCCCTGCTCATCGCACTCGGTGTCGGTGGGGTCGGCGCGGTGGTGGTGGCCTGGCCGGGCGCGCTGCGGGCGGTCGGGGTCGTGGGCGGTGCCTTCCTGCTCGCCTACGGCGTTCTGGCCGCCCGCCGGGTGCTCGGACCCGGCACCGGGCTGCGCGCGGAGGGCGAGGCGGCCGGCTCGCGCCGCCGGGCGGTGCTCACCTGCCTGGCCCTGACCTGGCTGAACCCGCACGTCTACCTGGACACCGTGTTCCTGCTCGGCTCCCTGGCCGCCGACCGGGGACCGCTGCGCTGGACCTTCGGACTCGGCGCCGCACTCGCCAGCCTGTGCTGGTTCGCCGCCCTCGGCTTCGGCGCCCGGCTGCTCGGCCGGTTCCTTGGCCGGCCGGGTGCCTGGCGGGTACTGGACGGCCTGGTCGCCGTCACCATGCTGGGCCTCGGCGCGACTCTGGTCGCCGGGGCCTGAGCAGAATTCGTTCGGCGCGGGGGGAAGTTCCTGGAATAGTCAGGCTCCCGAAGCGAAAAGGTGTAACGAGCAACCAGGACATCCGTGGACACGAGTGAGAGCAGCAGCACCGGGACCGGCCGGGCCGGGGAGCGGACGCCGCCCGACGCGCCGACGGCGCAGGAACCGCCCCGGCGCGGCTGGCGCCGCTGGGCGATGGACACCCGGCCGCTGCGCATCCCCGCCTACCGGCGCCTGTGGTCGTCGACCATCGTCACCGCCGTCGGCAGCCAGCTCACCGCCGTCGCCGTACCCAAGCAGATCTACGACATCACCCACTCCTCGGCCTGGGTCGGCTACGCCAGCCTCGCGGGCCTGCTGCCGATGGTGGCCTTCGCGCTGTGGGGCGGTG
The DNA here is from genome assembly GCF_017526105.1 of Streptomyces cyanogenus. NCBI lineage: Bacteria > Bacillati > Actinomycetota > Actinomycetes > Kitasatosporales > Streptomycetaceae > Streptomyces > Streptomyces cyanogenus. The sequence continues at coordinate 689,182 of NZ_CP071839.1, read as the reverse complement.
CGGTCGCCGACACCGTCGACCGCCGCAAGCTGCTGCTGCTGACCAACAGCGGTATCGCCGTGACCTCGCTGCTGTTCTGGGCCCAAGCCGTCACCGGGCTGGAGTCCGTCGCCGTGCTCATGGTGCTGCTCGCGCTCCAGCAGGCCTTCTTCGGTCTCAACTCCCCGGCCCGCAACGCCTCCGTCGCCCGCCTGGTCCCCGCGCGGCAGCTGGCGGCCGCCAACGCGCTCGGCTCGACGGTGATGCAGACCGGCCTGGTGGCCGGCCCGCTGCTCGCCGGTGCGCTGATCCCGGTCATCGGGCTGCCCGAGCTGTATCTGATCGACGCGCTGGCGCTGTGCGTCACCGTGTGGGCCGTCGTCCGGCTGCCCGCCCTGCCGCCGCTGGGCGAGGCCGCCCGCCGTGCCGGCGTGCGCGAGATAGCCGCCGGGTTCCGGTACATCTCCCGGCACAAGGTGCTGCTGCTGTCCTTCCTCGCCGACATCGTCGCCATGGTGTTCGGCATGCCCCGCGCCCTGTTCCCGCAGCTGGCCGCGCAGACGTACGGCTCCTACGGCGAGGGGCTCGCGCTCGGTGTGCTGTTCGCCGGCATCCCGGTCGGCGCGGTGCTCGGCGGGCTGTTCTCCGGCGTGTTCTCGCGGGCCCGCCGGCACGGCTGGATGGTGATCGGGGCGGTCGTCGGCTGGGGGGTGGCCGTCGCCGGGTTCGGGCTGAGCGGGAACCTCTGGGTCGCCGTGGCCTTCCTCGCCGCGGCCGGCGTCGCCGACATGGTCTCCATGGTGTTCCGCGGGGCCATCCTGCTGTCGGCCGCGACCGACGACATGCGCGGGCGGATGCAGGGGGTGTTCACGGTGGTCGTCGCGGGCGGGCCGCGCCTGGCGGACGTACTGCACGGCACCGCGGGCTCGGCGTTCGGCCCGCGGGCCGCGGTCGCGGGCGGCGGCGCCCTGGTGGTCGTGATGATGCTGGCCCTGGCCGGCGCCGTCCCGGCGCTGCGCCGCTACCGGATCTGACGGCCTAGAGCGGGCCGCTGCGCCGCCGCATCGTGTACTGCTCCATCAGCTTTCCGCGGGTCGCCTCCAGCCGGCCGGCGAGGACCTCGGCCACCGTGCGGACCAGCGAGAGCCCGAGCAGTGGATCCTCCACGCACAGTCCGAGCACCGACGGCCCGTCGAACTCGTAGGCCCGTACGTCGGTGAAGGCCACGGCGCCGAAGTCCCACTGGTACGGAGGGAACAGCCAGGACCAGCCGAGCAGGTCGCCCGCGCCGAGCGAGGCCACGGTCACCCGCTGCCGGGAGGTCACCTGCTGGTCCAGGTGGACCGCGCCGGAGCGGATCACCCAGAACCGGTCGGCGGTGCCGCCCGCCTCGAAGATCCGGGTGTCCTCCCGGAAGGAGACCTCCTTGGCCAGCTCCATCAGGCGCTCGCGCTGCGCCTGGGGGAGGGCGGTGAGCAGTTTGATCGCTTTGGTCATGGCGCGGGGCTCCTCGCCGGCGGCGGTGTGCGGTAAGGGTGGGGTGTTCCATCCCATTTCAGCCGTTTCGAGCGCCCCGAGCACCTCGAAGGAAGCGGACACCCGCCTGCGTGTCGCGTTTCGGGCAGCAAAAAGCCCTGGCTGGACGGGGGAGGCCAGCCAGGGCCGTATGCGGTGACGTCAGGAGGGGGGAAGGACGGTTCCGCGCCGCTCCGCATCACGTATGGATGAACAGTAAACCATTTCCCGTACTTTTGGGTAACCGGAAACGGGTCAGGTGACCTGCTTCACTCCCTCCACCCGCGCCGGGTTCTCGCCCGGGCGGACGATCTCCTCCAGCACCTGGAGCACCACCTCGAACGCCCTGGCCCGGTCCGTCGCCTCCCGCGCGCCCTCCGGATCCGTCGCCGTCAGGCTCCTGGCACGCTCCCGCCAGGCCCGTTCCTCCTCGGCCGCGCGCTCCCGGCCCCGCCGGATCCGCCGCAACAACTCGTCCGCGTCCACCACATCGGTCATGCCGGGCGGGTACCCGCTCGCTCCGCCGTGATGACACCGGCACCGACTGTGTTTGACAGTGCCCTCAAGGGTCAGTCGAAAGAGGAGGGAACCTTGCAATCCGGGCACCATAAGGGGAGGAAGGGATGCTCGACAACCACCGGACCAGCTCCACCGCCGTCCTGCCGGAGGCTTGCCGCCGGGTGCCGTGCCGGCCCGCCGAGGCCCGCAGAACGGTCGAGCGGGTCATGACCGAGCGGTGCCGGGCCCGCGCCCTGCCGTGCCCGCCCGAGACCGTGGCGGACGCCCTCCTGGTGACCTCGGAACTGACCACCAACGCCCTGCTGCACGGCGGCGGCATCACCGGCTTCGACGTCGACGTCGACTCCGGCGGTGTCCGCGTCTCCGTGAGTGACCGCAGCGACGAACTCCCCGTGACCGCCCACCTGGGCGACGAGCACGGCTCCGCCCGGTCCGGCGGCCGCGGCTGGCCCATCGTGTGCCGGCTGGCCCAGGACGTCCGGGTGGCCGAGCTGCCCCGCGGCGGCAAGTGCATCACGGCCGTCGTACCGCTGCACTGATGCGGTTGTCGTACCGCCGCACCAAAGCGGTTTCCGAAGTTCCGCTCAGCGGCGTTTGCCCGTGGGGTCGAGGGGCAGACGGAATCTCGTGCTTCGGACCGGAGGCGCGCGCCCAGCGGGGAGACGACCGCTGTCTGGGCCGCTTCCGGCGGCCCAGGCGGCACCCCGCGGCGAAAACCCTGACACCACCGTTCGGGCCGGGATCCGGAACCGCTGTTCCGGCCGTGCCCTGAAACCACGTTCAGGAGCGATTCCGCATGCTGACCGACATGTCGACAAGCCGTCCCGGCACGACCGCCACCACCGCCGGCGGCGCCGCGACCCCCAACCGGCGGAACCATGACGACGCCCCCGACACCGCGGAGCTGTTCGCCCGGCTGGCTGAACTGGACGACGGTCCTGAGCGGGACGCCGTACGCGACGAACTCGTCACCGCCTGGCTGCCCATGGCCCACCGGATCGCCGGCCGGTTCCGCGACCGCGGAGAGTCCGTCGAGGATCTGCGCCAGGTGGCCGCGCTCGGGCTGGTGAAGGCCATCGACCGGTTCGACCCCTCGCGGGGAGCCTTCGAGAGCTATGCCGTGCCGACCATCACCGGGGAGGTCAAGCGGCACTTCCGCGACCGGATGTGGGCCCTGAGGGTGCCGCGCCGGGTGCAGGAACTGCGCAACCGGGTGCGGGTGGCCCGCCGCGAGCTCACCCAGAACCCCGGCAGCCCCGAACCCACCGTCGCCGACATCGCCGCCCACACCGGACTCACCGAGGAGGAGGTGGGCGCCGGCATGGAGGCGCTGGAGAGCTTCAGCACCCTCTCACTGGACGCCGAGCTGTCCGCCGGCGACGACGGCTACAGCCTCGCCGACACCCTCGGTGAGGCCGACACCTCCTACGACGTCGTGGTCGACCGCGAGGCCGCCAAGGAAGGGCTGCGCCGGCTGCCCGAACGTGAGCGGGCCATCCTTTACATGCGCTTCTTCGAGGACATGACGCAGAGCCGCATCGCCGACCGGCTCGGCATCTCCCAGATGCACGTCTCCCGGCTGATCAGCCGCAGCTGCGCCCGGGTGCGCGACGAGGTGCTCGGGGGCCACCGCCCCGGCGGCACCGACCGGCGGTGAGTGGTCAGCTCCTCGGCTGCGCCGGGCCGCCGGCGACGCCCAGTGGCCGGGCGAGGCCCGAGACGGCCTCGTCCAGCCGCTGCAGATGGCGCAGCACCCGGTCGGTGACCCGGCCGTAGCGTGGGGTGCGCGGGGTGCCCGGCTCCAGCATCGATGCGATGCTGGGGCCGGTTTCCATCTCCGCGGTCGACCGCGGGTCGGAGACGTGCGCGGCGATCGCCTCGATGTTGTGCACGATCCGCGCGCACGCCCCGCGCAGCCGCGGATCCGCCGCGATCGCCGGATGCGTCGGCAGGAGCTCGGCCGTGGCCGCGAGGGAACGCCCGTGGTACGCGCAGGTCTCCAGCAGCGCCACCACGTACCGGGCCGTGTTCCGGCGCGTGCGCAGCGGTGTGATCGGATGGGTCAGCGGCTGGGTGGCCGCGCGCAGATCGGCCAGCGCCTGGTCCAGCTCGCGCGCCTGCTCCACCAGATCGCCGCCCGTCCCGCCGCTGAGCTGGTCGACGGCGCCCCGCGTCACCTCGGCGAGCCGGTCCAGGACCGACACGAGCAGGTCGTTGGTACGGCGGTCGGTGTGGATCGGCAGCACCACCGCCGCCGCGATCACCCCGCAGGCCGCGCCGAGCGCCGTCTCCTCGATCCGCAGCACCAGCACCGACATGCTGTAGGTGTTCAGCAGGGTGTAGAGCAGCCCCAGCATGGCCGTCACGAAGAACGACATCAGCGTGTACGACAGGGGCGCGGTGTAGAACATCGCGAAGATGAACAGCAGCATCAGCGCGAACGCCGTCCACGTGTGCTGCCCGACCAGCGCGGCGAGCCCGATGCCGGCCACCACGCCCAGCACCGTGCCGAGCAGCCGCCGGTAGCCCTTCACCAGGATCTCGCCGGTGGACGCCGTGTTGAGGAACACGATCCAGCAGGTCAGCACCGCCCAGTACCAGCGCTGGCTGGACAGCAGCTCGCCCCCCGCGATGGCCAGCGAGGAACCGACCGCCACCTGGAGGGCGGCTCGGGTGGTGGGCCGCTGCAGACCGGCCGGCTGCGGCTCCTCCGGCTCGTTCTCCTCGCTGCTCTCGATGGCGGCGTCCTCGGCTTCCAGCTCCTCGCGCGAACGGGCGGTCGCCGGGGTGTCGTCGGATTCGTCCTGCGGCCCGTCCAGGGCCATCCGCAGGCCCAGCGCGGCCCGGGCGGCCTCGCCGAGGCCCCGGAAGACGTCCTGCACGGCCGGGGAGGCCGGGGGCAGGTTCTCCTCCTCGCGGTAACCGAGCAGCCGGTTGCGCACCTGGGCGAGCGCGGTCCCCGAGGCCTCCCCGGCCGGCCGCAGCATCAGCAGCCGCAGCGCCTGCAGGTCCCGGCGCAGCGCGGCCGACGCCTCGTCCCGCACCGGCAGCTCGCCGCCGGAGGGCAGCGGGGCGCCCGGCAGATGCAGGGTGAGGGTGTCGGTCCGCCGGGCGCTGCGCGCGGTGAGCAGCAGCAGGCCGAGCCGCTCCGCGGCGATCTCGGCGTCCGCGATCCGGCGCTGGAGCAGCCTGGCCACCGCCGGGTCCGAGGTGCCGTCCTCCAGCCGCCCCTGGATCAGCAGCGCCGTCTCGTGCAGCCGGGCGGTGCCGGTGCGCAGGTCCTCCAGCAGCTTCTCCGCCTCGTCGGGACCGGCGTCCAGCAACTCGGCCTGCGTGGCGATCAGCTGGGCGAGCCGGGCGCGGAAGGCCCGCCGCAGCCGGTCCAGCGTGCCCGCCGGGGTCTGCGGCAGCAGCACGAACCGGGCGGCGGCGCTGCACCCGAACGCCACGCAGATGACGCCGTACAGCGGGAGCAGCGCGGATGCGGTCGCACCCACGAACAGCGACAGGAAGTAGACCTGGAAGCCGATCAGCCCCAGCGCCGTGCCGCGGTCGCCGAACCGGCGGCCGTAGACGGCGCAGAAGATCAGGACGACGAAGAACAGGTCGCCGGCGACCACGCGTTGGTTGAGCAGCGCGCCCAGCGACACCGAGGCCAGGGCCACGGGCAGACCCAGCGCGAGCGTGACGGCCTGCGGGCCGCGCTGCTTCTCCCGGATGGCGAAGGTGGCGACCATCGCCGCCATGGCCCCGGCGACCAGTTGGGACACCGGGACGCGGAGTGCGGCGAGGACCGCGAGGGTGAGGGCGATGGCGGTGACCGTGCGCAGTCCCGCGGTGAGCCGGAGCAGCCCGGGGTCCGACGCCGCGAGCCGGTCCCACATCCGCACCCGCCCCGACCGTGCCGCTGCCCTCACGCCGCCGTGCTCTCTCCCGTGCCGGAAATCGATCTCCGACCCAGCATCGCACGTGGGACTGGACTACCGGCCCTCGGCCAGGGTGGCGGCCACCAGCGCGTTCGCGTGCCCGTGGCCCAGCCCGTGCGCGGACTTCAGCCAGGCGACGAGTTCCATGTGCTTCGTCAGCGGCGAGGAGCGGATCAGCTCCTGCCACTCGCCGACGGGGCGGCCGTAGGCCTTCTCGATCGACGGGAAGTAGCTCGCCGGGCCCTTCACGGCCTTCTCGGTCATACCGGGTGTCCCTCCGTGTGACGTGTTGCGATCACAGGAGAAGACCGCCGACCCGATGCGGAATGATCGGCGGTCCCTCGTGATCTGCGTCACCTCACGGTTGGTCGACGCCCGTGCCCTCCACCCGGGCCCGCACCTGTTCCGGTGTCAGGTACGAGTCGGTGTACTCGAAGTCCTTCAGCCGGGCGGGCTTGCGGGCCTGGAACCCGGTGCGGACGAAGTCGTTGCCGGCGACCGCGTTCAGCAGCCAGTTGGTCATCACCCGGGTCTTGGCGACGTTGGTGCGCAGCGCCGACCAGTGGTAGCCGCGGGCCACCGCCTGCGCGGGCAGCCCGCGCAGCTCGATGCCCAGCGGCTTGGACACCGCGTCCTTGCCGCCGAGGTCGACGACGAGCCCCAGGTCCTTGTGCACGTACGGCTGCAACGGCTGACCCCGCAGCGCCGCGATGACGTTGTCGCCGGCCTTCCTGCCCTGCCGCATGGCGTGCTGCGCGGTGGGCGGGCAGACCGCGCCGTCGCCCTTGGCCAGGTCCGGTACGGCCGCCGAGTCGCCGAGCGCGAACACCCCGTCGTGGCCCGGCAGGCACATCTCCGCGGTGACCGCCAGCCGGCCCTTGACCGTCTCGGCGCCGAGCGTGGCCATGAGCGGGCTCGCGACCACACCGGCCGTCCAGATCAGGGTGTGCGTGGGCACCACCCGGCCGTCGGTGAAGGTGACCTCCTCCGGACCGGCCTTGTCGATGGAGACACCGAGCGAGACCTCGATGCCGCGGCGCTTGAGGATCTCCTGCGCGCTGCGGCCGAGCTTGTCGCCCAGCTCCGGCATGAGCTTGGGCGCGATGTCGATCAGGTGCCACTTGATCAGGCCCGGGTCCAGCCGGGGATAGCGCTGCACGGCCGCGTGCGTCAGCCGCTGCAGGCAGGCCGCGGTCTCGGTGCCCGCGTAGCCGCCGCCGACCACCACGAACTGCAGCCGTGCGGCCCGCTCGGCGGGGTCGTCGCTGGCGTCCGCCAGGTCGAGCTGCGAGATGACGTGGTCGCGGATGTAGGCGGCCTCGGCGAGGGTCTTCATCCCGAAGGCGTGCTCGGTCAGGCCCGGGATGTCGAAGGTGCGGGTCACGCTGCCCGGCGCCAGCACGATGTAGTCGTAGGGCTCGTTGACGATCTTGTCGGTGATGGTGCGGACGACGCACACCTTCGCCTTCAGATCCACACCGATCGCACCGCCCGGGATGATCCGGGTGCGGTACTTCTTGCTGCGGCGCAGCGACAGGGCGATCGACTGCGGCGTCAGCACGCCGGAGGCGACCTGGGGCAGCAGTGGCAGATAGAGCTGGTAGGAGAACGGCGTCACCAGCGTGACGTCGGCCTCGTCCGGGGCGAGCTTCCGCTCCAGGCGGCGGACGCACTCGACTCCGGCGAAGCCTGCGCCAACCACCAGGATCCTGGGTCGTGTCACGGTGTCCATCCCTTTCTGCGGCTCCGGGCGGTCCGACTCGAACGCCGTTCGTATGCCCTGGATCGCTGTCCCGACTCCGATACCACCGTGCCTCCGGCCGTTCCGCCGGCTGGGTACGGCAGGCAGACGAACGCGTGGGGACCAGCATGCCCCCACTGGGAGGCGGAGTAACCGGCTGGCGCACACCTACACGTCGAACGCCTTCACCAGGGCAGGAACGCGTGGATGTCCTTGCCCCGCTCGTGCACGACGACGCTGACCTGGGTGCACAGCGTGTGCACCAGGTGCCAGCCGATGCCGCCCCCGCCGGTGCGCGGGTGGAACGGCCGCGGCTCCGGTTTCGTCGTGCTCGTGTCCCGCATCGTGACGTGCACCCCGTCGAACGTGCGGCGCATCCGCAGGTCGAACGGCCCGGGTGCGTACTGGATCGCGTTCGCGGCCAGTTCGGTGACGACCAGCAGGATGTCGTCCCAGTACTCGTGCGCGCCCGGCGGTGCCTCGCGGGCGAGCGCGCGGAGGTACTCCTCCGCCGCGAGCCGCGCACCCGTGACGTTGCGCAGCTCGCCCGGGAAGGAGAACGTACGCTCGTACTTCTCCTCCGAGGGTGGAGTGTCGTCCCAGCGCGGCTCCGTCACCATCTCGCATTCCCCGGTCCCTGCCGCAGGGGCCGGGTTCGGTCCCTGCGACCAGGACGGTCGTCGTTGCTGATCTCTCGCTGCGCTGCGGGTTCCCCCAGCCGCGCAGGCTATCCGTCTCGCCTCGATCCGGCCTTCCCCACGGTGCGCCTCCTCAGCGGAAGACATCGTCCGGTTCGTCCCACTCGGCCGGCTCCGGCGGACCCGGCCGCGACCGGGAGCGCGCCTGGTACATCGCCTCGATCTCGGCCGCGTAGTGCCGTACGACGGCGTCCCGGCGCAGTTTCAGGGACGGGGTGAGCAGGCCGTTGTCCGGTGCGAACGGTTCCGGCAGGACGCGGTAGACCCTGATGGACTCCGCGCGGGACACCGCACTGTTGGCGGAGGCCACGGCCCGCGCGAGCTCGTCCCGCAGCGCGTTCTCCTCGCGGGTCTCCCGGCTCTCGCCCTGGAGCGCCAGCGCGGCCCGCCAGTGCGCGAGGAACTCCGGGTCAAGGGTGATCAGCGCGCCCACGCACGGCCGGCCGTCACCGATCACCACGGCCTGGTGGACCAGGGGATGCATACGCAGCCGCTGCTCCAGCAGGGCCGGCGCCACGCTCTTGCCGCCGCTGGTGACGATGACGTCCTTCTTGCGCCCGGTGATCGTCAGATAGCCCTCGCCGTCCAGCCGCCCGATGTCCCCGGTGGCCAGCCAGCCGCCGCGCAGCGCGACCCGGGTCGCCTGCTCGTCGCTGATGTAGCCCTGGAACACCGACGGCCCGCGCACCAGGATCTCCCCGTCGTCGGCCACCCGGATCTCGGTGCCCGGCAGCGGCCGCCCCACGGTCCCGGACTTCTCCCGGCCCAGCGGCTGCATGGTGATCCCGCCGGAGGACTCCGTGAGTCCGTAGCCGTCGTGCACGAAGACGCCGATGCCCTCGAAGAACAGGCACAGTTCGCGGTCGAGTGCGGAACCGCCGGAGGTGCCGCGCACCACCCGGCCGCCGAGCGCGGCCCGCAGTCTGCGGTACACGGTCCGCTCGTACAGCGCGTGCTGCAGCCGCAGCTCCAGACCGGGACCCGGTCCGGTGCCCAGCCGGCGGCGCTCCTCGGCCGTGGCGAACTCCCGCGCGGTCTGCGCGGCCCGCTCGAACAGGGCGCCACGGCCCGTCTCCTGGGCGGTGCGCAGGAAGGTCTTGTAGAGCTTCTCGAAGACCGACGGCACGCCGTACAGGTACGTCGGCCGGAACGTGGTCAGGGCCGAGGTGAACGCCGTACCGGTCGGCTCCGGCTCGTGCGCCATCAGCACCCCGCCGCGCACGCACATCACCATGATCATGATGCCGTAGACGTGCGAGAGCGGCAGGAAGGCCAGCACGGACGGCTGCTCTCCCGGAGGGGCGGCCGTGTGTGCCCAGCCGGCCAGCAGGGTGTCGCACGGGTAGGCCAGGTTGCGGTGGCTGAGCGCGCAGCCCATCGGACGGCCCGAGGTGCCGGAGGTGTAGACGATGGCCGCCGTGGAGTCCGGCAGCACGATCCGGCGCAGCGACTCCACGGTGGTGTACGGCACGATCGCGCCCCGCTCCGCGAGATCGGCCAGGGCCCCCGCGTCCAGCTGCCAGACGTGCCGCAGCCGCGGCAGCCGGGTGCACACCGTGCCGACGGTCATGACGCCCTGCTCGTCGTCCGCGACCACGGCCACACAGCCGGCGTCCCGCAGGATCCACTCGACCTGGTCGCGCGCGGAAGCCGGATGGATCGGCACCACCTCGGCGCCCACGGCCCACAGCGCGTGCGCGAGCACCGTCCACTCGTAGCGGGTGCGGGCCATCAGGGCCACCCGGTGGCCGGGCGAGATCCCGGCGGCGATCAGGCCCTTGGCCAGGTCCACCACCTCGTCCCGCAGCTCGACCGCCGTCACCTCCTCCCACCCGGTCCCGGGCGGACCGGCGCGGCGCGCCAGCACCGGCAGCGTCGGATCGAGGTCCGCCCGGTCGAAGACGCTGTCGGCGAGGCCGCCGGTGAGCGGCGGGGTAACGGCTGGAGCGAGGGCGACGTCCCGCATGCGCTGCTCCTGGAGTACGGAGGGTCACTCCGCCGAACGGCTCGGTGTCGGCGGTGCTCGAATGTAGCCCAGGCAAGCGCGTTCGGTGACGGGAACGAGGAATCGTGATCGGCTGATGATGTGGGCGTCTCCTGGGGACTCGGGAGGCATGAGCCATGTGAACCCTGATCCGGAGCCCGAACGCACCACCGGGCTGGAGCCCGGTGGCGGTGTCCCGCCCGGCGAGACGCCGCCCGCCGAGAGCAGCATGCCCGAGGCCGGGCCCCGGGAGACGCACAACCCGACCAAGGGCTGGGCGAAGGCCCCGCTGACGCTGATCCTGGTCCTGGTGGCCCTGATCGCTGCGTTCTTCCTGGTCTACGCCCTGATCCTGCTCATCTGAGGAGCCGGACCCGGAACGTTCAGCCCTGGGTGCGCCGCGCGCACTCGGTGACGACGTCCCGCAGGCTGCCGGTGCGCTCGAGCAGCCCGCGCTGCTCGCGCGCGCCGTTGCCCGTCCGCAGCAGTTCCCCGACGGCCCGCTCGGCCCGCTCCGCGTCGCCGCTGGCGGTGAGCGCGTCCCCGGTGTACTCCAGCAAGGCGCGCAGCACCAGCGGGGCGGGCCGGGGCCGCAGGGTGACCGGGTCGAGGAGGTCCTCCTCCAGGCCGTACCGCGCGGCCTGCCAGTCGGCCAGCCGCAGCAGGCTCACCCCGGGGTCGGGCGCGCGCAGGCCAGCCCGCCATTCCTGCGCGGTCGTCTCCACGAGGGCACGGACCAGCGTCGCGATCAGCACGGCGGTCTCCGCGCCCAGGCACACGTCCGCCACCCGGACCTCCACCGTCGGGTAGCGGGCCGACAGCCGCGCGTCGAAGTAGGCCATGCCCTCGTCCAGGATGACCCCGGTGGCCACCATGTCGGCCACGCGCCGGTGGTACTCCTCGGCGGACCCGAACGGCTCGGTCGGCCCGGCCGACGGCCAGCGGTTCCACACCCGGCTGCGGTAGCTGGCGTACCCGGTGTTCCGGCCCTGCCAGAACGGGGAGTTCGCACTCATCGCCCGCAGCACCGGCAGCCACGGGCGGAGCCGGTCGAGGACCGCGACACCCTCCTCGTCGGACTCCACCGAAACATGCACATGACAGCCGCAGACCAGCTGCTCCCAGGTGGGGATCCCGAACCGCTCGGCCAGCCACTGGTACCGCTCGTTCACGCTCAGGGAGGGGCTGACCGGCAGCGGGGAGGCGGCCAGCGCGGCGACCCCGCAGCCGATCTGGCCGGCGTGCCGGGCCGCCTCCTTCCGGCAGCGGACGATCTCGTCGCCGAGGGCCGCCATGTCCGACTGTGGATGCGTGGCGAACTCCAGCATCTGCCCGAACAGTTCCTTCTCGAACACGTCCTGTTCGGGATCGTCCTGGGCGGCACGGGCGAGCACAGCCGCCGCCAGGGCCTTCGGGTCTCCGCTGTCCGGATCGACCAGAAGGAGTTCCTCCTCCACTCCGACGGTGCGCACCTGGTGCCGCCCTTCTGTCCGTGCCGCGCGGGGCAGTCGTGGGTCTGTACGATCCCCGACTGCCCTCCGGACGGCCGCCGACACCTGCGGGTTCTCAGCGCACCGGCACCATCCAGACCGTGGCGAGCGGCGGAAGGGTCAGCCTGAGCAAGCCGTCCTCCGGCGCGACCGGCCCGCCGGCGCCGACGCCGCTGCCGCCGTAGCGCACGTCGTCGGTGTTCAGCGCCTCCTGCCAGCGGGGGATCCCGTCCGGGACCCACAGGCGGTAGTCCTGCCGGACGACGGGGGAGAAGTTCGACACGGCCAGCAGCGGGCCGCCGTCGGCGGCGAACCGCAGGAACGCCAGGACGTTGTCGTCCGCCGCGTCGCACAGCACCCAGCGGAAGCCGCCCGGATCGGTGTCCCGCTGCCACAGCGCCGGCGTCGCCCGGTACACCGTGTTCAGATCCCGCACGAGGTCCCGCACACCCCGGTGGTCGCCCGCCGAGTGGTAGTCGTCGCCGAGCAGCCACCACTCCGGGCCGTGCTCATGGGACCACTCCGCGCCCTGCGCGAACTCCTGCCCCATGAACAACAGCTGCTTGCCCGGGTGCGCCCACATGAAGCCGAGGTACGCCCGGTGGTTGGCGCGGCGTTGCCACCAGTCGCCGGGCATCTTCGACACCAGCGCCTGCTTGCCGTGCACCACCTCGTCGTGGGAGATGGGCAGGACGTAGTTCTCGCTGTAGGCGTACACCATCGAGAAGGTCATCTCGTTGTGGTGGTACTTGCGGTGCACCGGCTCCTTCTGGATGTACTCCAGCGAGTCGTGCATCCAGCCCATGTTCCACTTCAGCCCGAACCCCAGCCCGCCGCTGTCCGTCGGCCGGGTCACCCCGTCCCACGCCGTGGACTCCTCGGCGATGGTCACCACGCCGGGGCAGCGCCGGTACACGGTGGCGTTCATCTCCTGCAGGAAGGCCACCGCGTCCAGGTCCTCCCGGCCGCCGAACACGTTCGGCTCCCACTGCCCGGAGTCCCGCGAGTAGTCCAGGTAGAGCATGGAGGCGACGGCGTCCACCCGCAGCCCGTCGATGTGGAACTCCTCGCACCAGTACACCGCGTTGGCGACGAGGAAGTTGCGCACCTCGGTGCGGCCGTAGTCGAACGTGTACGTCCCCCAGTCCGGATGCTCCGCCCGCAGGGCGTTCCCGGGCTCGTACAGCGGGTCCCCGTCGAACCGGGCCAGCGCCCAGTCGTCCTTCGGGAAGTGCGCCGGCACCCAGTCCATGATCACCCCGAGGCCGGCCCGGTGACAGGCGTCCACGAAGTACCGGAAGTCGTCCGGGGACCCCAGCCGGGGCGTCGGCGCGTAGTACGAGGTGACCTGGTACCCCCACGAGCCGCTGAACGGGTACCCGGCCACCGGCATCAGCTCCACGTGTGTGAAGCCCATCCCCTTGACGTACGGTGGGAGTTCCTCGGCCAGCTGCCGATACGTCAGCCCCGGACGCCACGACGGCAGATGCACCTCGTACACCGAGAACGGCGCCTCGTGCACGGGGGTGTCACCGCGGTGCGCCATCCACTGCGCGTCGCCCCACTCGTAGTGCGAGGACGTCACGACCGACGCCGTGTCCGGCGGGACCTCCGTGCCCCGCGCCATCGGGTCGGCCTTCAGGAACCGGTGGCCGTACCGCGAGGTGATCTCGAACTTGTACCGGGTGCCCTCGCCGATCCCGGGCAGGAACAGCTCCCACACCCCGGACGCGCCGAGCGACCGCATCGGGTACTGCGTGCCGTCCCAGAACGTGAAGTCCCCGGCCACCCGCACCCCTTGGGCGTTGGGCGCCCACACGGTGAAGCGGGTGCCGGCCACGCCCTGGTGGACCATCGGCTCGGCCCCGAGCGCCCGCCACAGCTGCTCGTGCCGGCCCTCCCGGATCAGGTGCAGGTCCAGCTCGCCGAGGGCGGGCAGGAAGCGGTACGGATCGTGCACCTCCTGCTCGCCGTCGTCGTACGCCACCAGCAGGGTGTACGCCGGGACCCGGGCGCAGGGCAGTACGGCGGCGAACAGACCGTCGCCCTCCGACCGCAGCGCGGTGCGCTCGCCGTCGATCACGACGCTCACCGCCCGGGCGTTCGGGCGCAGCGCCCGGAACAGCGTGCCGCCCGGCACCGGGTGGGCGCCCAGCAGGGCGTGCGGATCGTGGTGCGCGCCGGCCAGCAGCCGGCCGCGGTCGGCCGGGTCCAGTCCGGTGACCCCGGGCGGCCTCGGGCCCGCGGCCTCGGGACGCGTGGTGCGCAGTGCCATGAGTCAGCCTCCCCACACGGCGAGACGCTTGATCGCCGCCATCGGTACCGGCAGCCAGTCGGGCCGGTGTCTCGCCTCGTACAGCACCTCGTAGACCGCCCTGTCCGTCTCGTGCGCGCGCAGCAGCGCGTGCTTCTTGCGTGGGTCCCAGCCGGCGCGGGCCGCGTAGCCCGCGCAGAACGCCTCCCGGCAGCGGCGCGCCCACTCGGGTCGCCAGGGGCGGCGCTGCCGGGCCGCGTAGTCGAAGGAGCGCAGCATCCCGGCGACGTCCCGCACCGGGGACTGGGGAGCGCGCCGCTCGGCGAGCGGACGGGACGGCTCGCCCTCGAAGTCGATGACGAACCAGTCACGGCCGGCCCGCAGCACCTGTCCCAGGTGCAGGTCGCCGTGGATGCGCTGGGCCGGAGGTCCGGTGTCGCACGTGGCCAGCGCCCCGAACGCGGCCCGCAGACCGGGTACGTAGGGCAGCAGTCCGGGCACGGCGTGCGCGGCGGCGTCCAGGCGCGCGCGCATCGCCTCGGCCGTACGGCCGTTCTCGCCCGGCCCGGCCGGCGGGAACGCCTCGGCCAGCGCCAGGTGCACCTCGGCCATGGCCCGGCCCAGCGCGCGGGCCTCGGTGGTGAAGTCGTCGCCCGCGGCGAGCGCGCGCAACGCCAGCGTCCAGCCGTCGGTGGCGTCCGGCAGGAACGGCTGCAGCACACCGAGGGTGGCGGGGCGGGAGCCGGTCGTGGTGAACCAGGCCACCGGCGCGGGCACCCGGGTGCAGCCCTGCGCGGCCAGCGCCGCCGGCACCTCCAGGTCCGGGTTGACGCCCGGCTGGATCCGGCGGAACAGCTTCAGGATGTACGCGTCGCCGTACACGATCGACGAGTTGGACTGCTCGGCGTCCAGCAGCCGCGGCGGCAGTCCGCCCGGCACCCGGGCCGTCGGGGCCGCCTCGAACCGCAGCGGACCTGCCGTGCCGGGCTGCCGCAGCCGCTCCAGCAGCAGGTGCGCGGAGCGCGGGTCGTGCAGGGCGTCGTACACCGCGAGCCCGGCCATCGGGCCGTCCTGGGCGCGCCCGATGAACGCCTGCTCCAGCCGCGGGGCGAGGTGCGGGCGCAGGCCCAGCAGCAGCTGGTAGCAGTCCCCGGGCGGGGGAGTGCCGCCGGGGGTGGGCACCGGCACGTGCGAGGCGTGCACCAGCAGGTGCAGGCACCCTGGGAACAGCTCGGTCACGGACAGCACCGTCAGATCGGTGACGGGCCGGTCCTTGCCCGCGAACCAGCGTTGCCTAGGCAACCACTCGCGCAGCAGCGCGCCGAGCGAGACCAGGGGGCCGTCTGTGCCGACGGCGGTCCTCGGTCGGGCAGTGATGGTCTTCGGCATGGTGACGCGTCCTTTCCTCGGTGCCGTCGGATCAGCGGCGGCGGCCGATGCGGGATGCGACTCGGGTGAGCCGGAACCAGTAGAAGCCGTGGCCTTGCAGGGTGAGCAGGTAGGGCAGTTCACCGATCGCGGGGAAGCGCACACCGCCGATCAGCTCGACCGGGTGCCGTCCGTCGTAGGCCCGCAGGTCGAGTTCGGTGGGCTGGGCGAAGCGGGAGAAGTTGTTCACGCACAGCACGAGGTCGTCGCCGTACTCGCGCAGGAAGGCCAGGACCGCGGGGTTGGAGGACTGCAGTTCCGTGAACGAGCCGAGACCGAAAGCGGGGTTCTGCTTGCGGATCTCGATCATGCGGCGGGTCCAGTGCAGCAGACTGGACGGTGAGGACATGGAGGCTTCCACGTTGGTGACCTGGTAGCCGTAGACCGGGTCCATGATCGTGGGCAGGTACAGGCGTCCCGGGTCGCACGTCGAGAAGCCGGCGTTGCGGTCGGGGGTCCACTGCATGGGGGTGCGCACGGCGTCGCGGTCGCCGAGCCAGATGTTGTCGCCCATGCCGATCTCGTCGCCGTAGTACAGGATCGGTGAGCCGGGCAGGGACAGCAGCAGGGCGGTGAACAGCTCGATCTGGTTGCGGTCGTTGTCGAGCAGGGGGGCGAGCCGCCGCCGGATGCCGATGTTGGCGCGCATCCGCGGGTCCTTGGCGTACTCGGCCCACATGTAGTCGCGTTCCTCGTCGGTGACCATTTCGAGGGTCAGCTCGTCGTGGTTGCGCAGGAAGATGCCCCACTGGCAGCCGGACGGGATCGCGGGGGTCTTGGCGAGGATCTCGGAGACCGGGTAGCGCGATTCGCGCCGCACGGCCATGAAGATGCGCGGCATGACCGGGAAGTGGAACGCCATGTGGCACTCGTCGCCGCCGGCCCGGAAGTCGCCGAAGTAGTCGACGACGTCCTCCGGCCACTGGTTCGCCTCCGCCAGCAGCACGGTGTCCGGGTACATCGCGTCGATCTCGCGGCGGACCCGCTTCAGGAAGGCGTGCGTGGCGGGCAGGTTCTCGCAGTTGGTGCCCTCCTCGGCGTAGAGGTAGGGGACAGCGTCCAGGCGGTAGCCGTCGATGCCCAGGTCCAGCCAGAACCGCAGGGCGGCCAGGATCTCCTCCTGGACGGCCGGGTTCTCGTAGTTGAGGTCCGGCTGGTGCGAGAAGAAGCGGTGCCAGTAGTACTGGCCGCGGACCGGGTCGAAGGTCCAGTTGGAGGACTCGGTGTCGACGAAGATGATCCGCGCGTCCTCGTACTGCTTGTCGTCGTCGGCCCACATGTAGTAGTCCCCGTACGGCCCGTCGGGGTTCTTGCGGGACTCCTGGAACCAGGGGTGCTGGTCGCTGGTGTGGTTCACGACGAAGTCGATGATCACCCGCATGCCGCGCTGGTGGGCGGCGTCCACGAACTCCACGAAGTCGGCGAGGTCACCGAACTCCGGGAGCACCGCGGTGTAGTCGGAGACGTCGTAACCGCCGTCCCTGAGCGGCGACTGGAAGAAGGGGGGCAGCCACAGGCAGTCCACGCCGAGCCACTGCAGGTAGTCGAGCTTGGCGGTCAGGCCCTTCAGGTCGCCGATGCCGTCGCCGTTGCTGTCGTGGAAGGAGCGGACGAGGACCTCGTAGAAGACGGCGCGTTTGAACCACTCCGGGTCCCGGTCCTTGGCGGGAGTGTCCTCGAAGGTGTCCGGTACGGGGTCGTTGACGGTCATGACGCTGCGGGCCCTCCGATCTGGGGCGTCGATCGCCCGACGTGGAGCACGTGCGCCGGTGTCCGCCCGGGCGTCAGACGCACGTAGTTGGTCCTGCCCCAGTGGTACGTCTCGCCCGTCAGTTCGTCGTGCACGGACAGGGCGGCGTGCCGGTCCAGGCCGAGTTGCGGCATGTCCAACGAGACCGTTGCCTCCTGGGTGTGGTGCGGGTCGAGGTTGACGACCACGACGACCGTGTCCGAACCGGTGCTCTTGCTGTAGGCGAGCACGGCATCGTTGTCGGTCGGATGAAAACGGAGGTTCCGCAGGCGCTGTAGCGCCGGGTGTTGCCGTCGGATGGTGTTGAGCCGGGTGATGAGCGGTGCGATGGTGCGTCCCTCGCGCTCGGCGGCCGCCCAGTCGCGTGGCCTGAGCTGGTACTTCTCCGAGTCCAGGTACTCCTCACCGCCCTGTCGCAGCGGTGTGTTCTCGCACAGCTCGTAACCGGAGTAGATGCCCCACGTGGGGGAGAGGGTGGCGGCGAGCACGGCCCGCACCTCGAACGCGGGCCGCCCGCCGTGCTGGAGGTATTCGTGCAGGATGTCGGGGGTGTTGGCGAAGAAGTTCGGCCGCATGTAGGCCGCCGCCTCACCCGACAGCTCCGTCAGGTACTCGGTCAGCTCCTGCTTGCTGTTGCGCCAGGTGAAGTACGTGTACGACTGCTGGAAACCGATCTGCGCCAGCGTGTGCATCATCGCCGGCCGGGTGAACGCCTCCGCCAGGAAGATCACGTCGGGGTCCTTGCGGTTGACCTCCGCGATGACCCGCTCCCAGAACACCACCGGCTTGGTGTGCGGATTGTCCACCCGGAAGATGCGGACGCCATGGCTCATCCAGTGGCGCAGGATCCGCACGGTCTCCGCGACCAGTCCGTCCATGTCGGCGTCGAAGGCGATGGAGTAGATGTCCTGGTACTTCTTCGGCGGGTTCTCGGCGTACGCGATGCTGCCGTCGGGGCGGTGGCGGAACCACTCGGGGTGCTTGTGCACCCAGGGATGGTCCGGTGAGCACTGCAACGCGAAGTCCAGCGCGATCTCCAGCCCCAGCCTGTCCGCCTCGGCGACGAAGAAGTCGAAGTCCTCGATGGTGCCCAGGCCGGGGTGGACGGCGTCGTGGCCGCCCTCGGGGGAGCCGATCGCCCAGGGCACGCCGACGTCGTCCGGGCCGGCGGTGAGGGTGTTGTTGGGGCCCTTGCGGAAGGTCGTGCCGATGGGATGGACCGGCGGCAGGTAGACCACGTCGAAGCCCATGTCCGCGATCGGCTTCAGCCGGCGCGCGGCCGTGCGGAAGGTGCCGTGCGGCTGCTCGGCGGTGCCCTCCGAACGCGGGAAGAACTCGTACCACGAGCCGTACAGGGCGCGTTCACGCTCCACCAGCAGCGGCATCGGATCCGACGCGGTGACCAGCTCCCGCAACGGACAACGCGCCAGCACCGCCTCCACCTCAGGTGACAGGGCGGCCTTCAGCCGGTCGTGCACCGACAGGGAGTCGTCGCCGAGGGCGTGCGCGGCGGCCAGGACCAGTTCGCGCTCGGGGCCCTTGGGCACACCGGCGGCGGCCCGCTCGTACAACTCGGCGCCCTCTTCCAGGACCAGGCCGGTGTCGATCCCGGCCGGCACCTTCACGGAGGCGGTGTGCCGCCAGGTCGCCAGCGGATGGCTCCAGGCCTCCACCCGGAAGGTCCAGCGGCCCGTCGAGTCGGGGGTGACCTCGGCACCCCAGCGGTCGCTGCCCGGGGACAGTTCCCGCATCGGTGTCCAGGGGCCGCGGCGGCCCTTGGGATCGCGCAGGACCACGTTCGCGCCGACGGCGTCATGCCCTTCGCGGAACACGGTGGCCGTGACCTCGAAAGTCTCCCCGGCCACCGCTTTCGCCGGGCGCCTGCCGCACTCCACGGCCGGCCGGACGTCGCGTACCGGTACACGGCCGATGGCCGGGGTCCTGCGCATGTATCTCACCTCCGCCGTGCGCGAAGCCGGGCACCCGGCCCGGCTCCGCGATCCAGGAATCGGGCCGGTGTGCGCCGGACCCGAGAGGAACGCCTTGTACGGTGCCAGGTCAGGGGCTTGGCGCCGTGGAACGCCGCTCCGGTGGCGGCGCTCTTCTGGCCGCCCGACGCGGCTGCGGCCGTCCGTCCTGCTCGCGCAGGTAGGTGACCAGGTTCGTGCGGAGATAGCGCTCGGCGGCGTCCGCGGCCTCGCGGGCGCAGCGTTTGCCCATCAGCACGCACAGCGTGTAACCCGAGTCCTCGAAGGTGGCCCGGACCGTGCGGTCGTAGGGCGAGGCGAGCATGACGCGCTCCCACGCCCGGTAACGCCGCAACTGCCGGGCCACTTCGGCCTTGGCGGGTAGCAGCATGGCCCTCATTCACCTTCCACGCTCTCGACTGGGCGCGTTCCCGACGGTCGGGTGGTGTCCGCGCAGAGGAGGGCGCGGCACCGTTACGGCGATCGAGGCTTTCACTTATGGTGCACGCGCGACGACGCAGCGTCTTGTTGGATCTTCAACCAGTTGTGGTAGGGGTGGCTCCTGTTGCACGAATGGCGTAGTGCCCTCACCGTGGAGGTGACTCAGAAGCGATCAACGCTCACGCTAGGTGTCCGGGATCCCTCCCGGACGGGCGAGGGGAGCGAGAGCTTCGCCGGTGAGGAGCAAGCGACGATGAAGACCGCAGTGCCCTGCTACTACCACCTCGACGTGGAAGTCAGCCCGGAACGGGTGGGACAGGTCAGCCGCATCCTGGCCGCCCATCTCCGCTACTGGGACCTCGAGAACCTCGTGGACCCCGTCTGCCGCGGCGCCGAACTGCTGCTGCGGGCGATCGACGAGCACGCGACGGACAAGCACACCTCCATCGAGATGTGGTGGAACGGCCAGCACCTCATCACCGCCTTCGGCGACGACGACCCGGATCTGCGCCCCGACACGGACCTGCGGTCCTGTCTGGTGGACATCGCCGCCATGAGCGACGGATGGGGCTGCTGCGCCTCGGACACCGGCAGCAAGATCATCTGGTTCTCGCAGCGTGCCCGTGCCGGCCAGCGCGTCCCGCTGGTACCCATCGCCCCCGACCCCGCCCTGCGGGAGGGACTCAGGGTGCCGCGCGAGGAGGCCGTGGCCGTACTGGCCGCGCCGGCGCCCGCCGCCGAAGCCCTGGAGGGCCGCCGGTGACCGCCCGCAAGTCCCGCAAAGGGGTGCCCGTGTGGAGCGGGCACCCCTACCCGTTGGGTGCCGTGTTCGACGGGCAGGGCACCAACTTCGCCTTGTTCAGCGAGGTCGCCGAGCGCGTCGAGCTGATCCTGGCCGACGACGCCGGCACCCTGACCCCCGTCCGGCTGCACGAGGTCGACGGTTTCGTGTGGCACGCCTACCTGCCCGGCATCGGGCCCGGCCAGCGCTACGGCTACCGGGTGCACGGACCCTGGCAGCCGGCGCTCGGTCACCGCTGCAACCCGGCCAAGCTGCTGCTCGACCCCTACGCCCGGGCGGTGGACGGGCAGATCGACAATCACGCCTCCCTGTACGAGCGCGCCCCGGACGGGCCGGCCCCGGCGGACAGCGCCGGGCACTCCATGCTTGGCGTGGTCACCGATCCCTTCTTCGACTGGGGCGACGACCGCCCGCCGCGGACGTCGTACACGGACTCGGTCATCTACGAGGCCCATGTGCGCGGCCTGACCATGACCCACCCGGACGTCCCGGAGCGGCTGCGCGGCACCTACGCGGGCCTCGCGCACCCCGCCGTGATCGAGCACCTCACCTCGCTCGGCGTGACCGCCGTCGAGCTGATGCCGGTGCACCAGTTCGTCCAGGACGGCGTCCTCCAGGACCGCGGCCTGTCCAACTACTGGGGCTACAACACCATCGGCTTCTTCGCCCCGCACAACGCCTACGCCGCCTTCGGCACCCGCGGCCAGCAGGTCAACGAGTTCAAGGCCATGGTGAAGGCGCTGCACGCGGCCGGCCTCGAAGTGATCCTCGACGTCGTCTACAACCACACCGCCGAGGGCAACGAGCTGGGCCCCACCCTGTCCTTCCGGGGCATCGACAACGCCTCCTACTACCGCCTGGTCGACGGCGACTGGGCGCATTACTACGACACCACGGGCACCGGCAACTCCCTGCTGATGCGGCACCCTTACGTGCTCCAGCTGATCATGGACTCGCTGCGGTACTGGGTGACCGAGATGCACGTCGACGGCTTCCGCTTCGACCTCGCGGCCACCCTGGCCCGGCAGTTCCACGAGGTGGACCGGCTCTCGGCGTTCTTCGACCTGATCCAGCAGGACCCGGTGATCAGCCGGGTCAAGCTGATCGCCGAACCCTGGGACGTGGGGGAGGGCGGCTACCAGGTGGGCAACTTCCCGCCGCTGTGGTCGGAGTGGAACGGCAAGTACCGGGACGCCGTACGGGACTTCTGGCGGGGCGAGCCCGGCTCGCTCGGCGAGTTCGCCTCCCGGCTCACCGGCTCCTCCGACATCTACCAGCACAGCCGGCGCCGGCCCCGCGCGAGCGTCAACTTCGTCACCGCGCACGACGGGTTCACGCTGCGCGACCTCGTGTCGTACAACGACAAGCACAACGAGGCCAACGGCGAGGACAACCGGGACGGCGAGAGCCACAACCGGTCCTGGAACTGCGGGGCCGAGGGCGAGACCGACGACCCGGCCGTCCTCGAACTCCGCGCCCGCCAGCAGCGCAACCTGCTGGCCACGCTGCTGCTCTCGCAGGGCATCCCGATGCTGTGCCACGGCGACGAACTCGGCCGGACCCAGCGCGGCAACAACAACGCCTACTGCCAGGACAACGAGATCTCCTGGGTGGACTGGGACCTCACCGACGGGCAGCGCAGCCTCGCCGAGTTCACCCGGCACCTGATCGCGTTGCGCGCCGCGCACCCGGTGCTGCGCCGGAGGCGCTTCTTCCGCGGCGAGACCGTGACCAACGCCAAGCAGCCGCTGCCCGACCTGATGTGGCTCAGGCCCGACGCCCGCGAGATGACCGACCGGGACTGGCAGCGCGGCGACGCGCACTCGGTCGGTGTGTTCCTCAACGGCGACGCCATCGCCGAACGCGACCCCTACGGACGCCGCATGGTCGACGACTCCTTCCTGCTGCTCGTCAACGGCTACTGGGAGCCGGTCGTCTTCCGCCTGCCCGACGGCTCCTTCGGCGAACGCTGGACCACCCTGATCGACACCGCCGACCCCGACGGCATCCCCGACGAACGCGAACACAAGGCGGGGACCAGGCTCCGCACGGAGGCGCGGAGCCTGGTCCTGTTGTCACGTCCGTCGCGCGCCGGCGGCTGACCCGGAGGGCGGGACCGCGGACCGCCCCCGCCGGCTCAGCGGGGGCCCCGTGACGTCACCGTGAACTGGGCGCCGTCGGCGTCCCGGAGGATCGCCTCGGTCTCGTCCTCGCGCAGCACGCTCCCGCCGTGCTTCTCCGCCGTCCGGGCGCAGCCGGCCACGTCGGCCACCGAGAAGTGGATCTGCCAGTGCGGCCGCACCGAGGGATCGGGAGCCGCCTCCACCGCGCCCGAGTCGATGCGCGCCACGATGTCACCGCGGCTGCGCAGCACCACCTCGCCGCCCTCGTACTCGACCTCGCAGCAGCCCGGCAGCCCGGTCGCCCAGTCCAGGATCTCGCCGTAGAAGATCGCGGCGTCGAAGGCGTCCCGGGTGTGCAGCCGGACGAAGGTCGGGGCCGCCTGCCGCCACGCCTCCCAGTTGGTGACCAGCTCGCCCTGCCAGATCCCGAAGGTGGCCCCGTCCCGGTCGGCGAGCAGGGCCGCCCGGCCCGGCGGGAAGGACAGCGGCCCGACCGCCGCCGTACCGCCCCGCTCCCGGACGCGGGACACGGCCACGTCCGCGTCGGGTACGGCGAAGTAGGGCGTCCAGGCCACCGCCATCTGCCACATGGAGGCGACGGCGGCGATCCCGGCCACCGGGACCCCGTTGGCCAGGGCGATGCGGAAGTGCTCGCCGAGCTTGGCGCCGCGCCAGCGCCAGCCCAGGACGGCGGAGTAGAAGTCCTGGGTGGCCTGGAGATCGCGGCTGGTCAGACTCACCCAGCACGGCGCGCCGAAGACGGAGTGGGTGGAGACGACTTCTTTTCTGCGCGGTCCGGCGTCGGCGGGGGTGTCGTGTGTCATGGCAGTCGCGTCCTGCTCTCGGGGCCGGGCGGCCACCGGTATGACACCAGTGTCCGACCGGAAGGGGGCGGAGTGCCTCCCGTGTACCCCGGGTGGCGGGTGTCCAGGCCCCTGCGCAGGATGGAGGGATGGGAGAGAGCGAGCCGGACCGGCTGGCGGCGCTGCAGGCAGAGGTCCATCAGCTGAAGGAGGCCATGGCCTCGCACGCGGTCGTGGACCAGGCGATCGGGATGATGGTGGCCCTCGGCCGGATCGCCCCGGACCAGGGATGGCAGGTGCTGAAGGAGGTCTCCCAGCACACCAACATCAAGCTGCGCAACATCGCGGAGCTGATCCTGATCTGGGGGCGGCGCGGCGACATCCCGCCCGACATCCGCGCCGCGCTGGAGGACGCGCTGGACCGGTACGGTCCCACCCAGGTGCCGGGCTCCGAGGAGTAGCAGCCGCGGGGAGGCGAGGAGCTGCTGCCCCGGTGAGGGGAGGCGGCCTCGGCGGGAGCAGTGTCCCAGCGGACAGGGCCTCAGCGGACGCGGGCCTCCGCGAGCAGTTCCTCGCGCAGCCGGTCGAAGCAGCCGCTGAGCAGCCGGGAGACGTGCATCTGCGAGATACCGAGCTGCTGGGCGATCCGGCTCTGTGTCATCCCGCCGAAGAAGCGCAGATAGAGGATGGTGCGTTCGCGCTCGGGGAGCGCCGCGAGGCACGGCTTGACCGCGGCGCGGTCCACGACGAGGTCGTACCCCGGGTCCGGTCCGCCCAGCGAGTCACCGAGGGCGTAGCCGTCCGTGCCCGCCACCTCGGCGTCCAGTGACAGCGCGGAGAAGCACTCCAGCGCCTCCATGCCGGTGCGCACCTCGTCCTCGCTCAGCCGGGTGTACGCGGCGATCTCGGCGACGGTGGGTGCCCCGCCCGGGGTGGTCTGCGCTAGCTCCTTGGTGGCGGTGCGGACCCGGTTGCGCAGGTCCTGCACCCGCCGTGGCACGTGCAGCGTCCACATGTGGTCCCGGAAGTGGCGCTTGATCTCACCGGTGATGGTGGGCACGGCGTACGCCTCGAAGGCACGGCCGCGAGCCGGGTCGTAGTGGTCTACAGCCTTCACCAGACCCAGGGCCGCCACCTGGTAGAGGTCCTCCAGGGCCTCGCCGCGGCCGCGGAACCGTACGGCGATCCGCTCGGCCATCGGCAGCCACAGGCGGACCAGCTCGTCCCGGAGCGCCTGGCGCTCGGGGCCGTCGGGCAGCCCGGCCAGGCACTGGAAGGCGTCGCCCGTGTCCGGGGCGTCGTCGTGGGGGTGGGGCTTCGTGCTGCCAGTGACACGCATGGGGCGCACCTCTCTCGGCAGGTGCTGGATGACAGACACCGTGGGAGGTGCGGTGCGCTCGGACCATGAATGGACACCGGGGCGCCGGCATGTGCCGCCTCCCACGGACGTGCCTCCTGTCCGAAGCACTTCTCTGCCCATTCCCGCTGTCGGGCATCTCAAAACAAACAGGGACAAACGGGATGTTGGTGCGCGGTGCTCCCGACCACATACGGGGACGCGCGCCGCCCTCGGTGTGATCGTCCGCCGCTCACAGTTCGTGATCGCCGCGCTGCTCCGCGTCGCCCCGGCCTGGAACCCGCTCAAGCGGGTCGGCGTCGGCCTCGCGGTGGTTCTCGCCTCCGTGTTCTTCTCCGTCTCGGTGCTGCCGGGCCGGCCGCAGGACGTCGGCAACGTCGAGTCGCTCAGCGACCAAGTCGACGCCCTGCGGGGCCTGCTGATCACCACGAGGCCGACCGCTGATCTTGCCGCGGACGTGATGTGCCACACGCGCCCGAGGCCGGCCGGAAGGCGCCGCGAACGAGTTCTTCCTGCGCAGCGCTTGATCACTGATCAAACGGGGTGAATTCCCTGGCCACAGCGCATTCTGCTCATTTGACAGTGCGCTCGGCGCACAGATAGACAGCACCTCTCGAAGGTCGAGAGGGGCACTGTGTACGAGCCGAACGTGGTCGGGGACTGGCAGGAGTACGAGGAGCATGCCGGTCTGCGGGTCCGCGTCCACCGCCTGGAAGCGGCCGAGCCGCCGCGCGGACGGGACGACGCCGCGGCCGGGCTGGCGTACTTCAGCATCCGGGTGACCGTCGAGAACCGCGGCGCGCGCCATTACGGCATCCACCTGGAGGACGGTCAGATCGACGTCCGGGTCGGCCCGGACGGCGAGGGCGCCTTCATCGACTGGCGCAACTCCCAGTTCATCGAGGGCTTCGACGTCTACCCGCTGCGCCGGGCCACCGCGGTCGTCTACGCCGCCGCGCCCGAGGCCGCCCTCACCCATGTGGACGTGCAGGTGCAACTGCGGGTGGACGACGAGTGGACCGACCGCCGGCTGTGGGCGGGCGGCATCGGCGCCCTGGGGTCCACCGCGGCGGCCGCCCCCGCGGGCACCGGGCAGTGCAGCCTGGCCCACCAGGTCAGCGCCTTCCTGAGGGACCAGACGGAGCCCGGCTCCGCCTGACCGGCGCGGCGGCACCCCGTCGTACGGGCCGTACGGCGCCTCAGTGCGGGATGCCGTCGATGATCTCGCGCGCGCCCTGCCGGAGCAGCGCCACCGCGACCGAGGTGCCGAGCGTGGCCGGATCCAGCCGGCCCGCCCACTCGTGGGCGTTCAGCCGGGTCTTGCCGTCCGGGGTGAAGACACAGGCCCGCAGGGAGAGTTCACCACTGAGGTCCACGCGCGCGTACCCGGCGATGGGGCTGTTGCAGTGGCCCTGGAGCACATGCAGGAACATCCGCTCGGCCGTCGCCTCCCGGTGGGTGTCCGGGTCGCCGAGTCCGCTGACCGCGTCGATCAGTTCGGTGTCGTCCTCCCGGCACTGGAGGGCGAGGATGCCCGCGCCGATCGGCGGCATCATCGTCTCCGGGGACAGCACCTCGCTGATCACGTCCGTCCGGCCGATGCGCTCCAGGCCGGCGACCGCCAGCAGCAGCGCGTCCGCCTCCCCGGCGGCCAGCTTCTCCAGCCTGCGGTTGGCGTTGCCGCGGAACGGTACGCACTCCAGTTGCGGGTGGGTGGCGGCCAGTTGGGCGACGCGGCGCACCGAGGAGGTGCCGATCCGGGTGCCGGCCGGCAGCTCGTCCAGGGTGAGGCCGCCCGGGTGCACCAGCGCGTCCCGGACGTCGTCCCGCTTCAGGAACGCGGCGAACACCGTCCCGGCGGGCAGCGGGCGGTCGGCGGGCACGTCCTTGACGCAGTGCACCGCGAGATCCGCCTCCCCGGCCAGCAGGGCGGCGTCGACCTCCTTGGTGAACGCGCCCTTGCCCTCGACCTGGGACAGATCGCCGAGCCACTTGTCGCCGGTGGTTTTGACGGGGACGACCTCGGTGCGCACGCCCGGATGCAGTACCGCCAACTCGGCTCGGACCCGCTCGACTTGGGCCAGAGCCATGGGTGAGTCACGGGAGACGATTCGGATCAGTTCGGGAACCGACATGCGCACACGATAGACCCCCGTGGCTCATCCCACGTCCTCGGGCAGGTCGGCCGCGGACTCCTCCGGGGTGAGATCCGGGCGCAGCCGCAGCCAGGACGGCTGGCGCAGCATCCCGTGCCGGGTCCGGGTGCTGTAGCTGACCTCGCCCACCAGCCGGGGCAGCACCCAGCGCGCGCCCGGCACGCGCGGCACCGGGTCGAAGGGGCACCGGTCGCTCGCCGCGTCCCGCAGCAGATCCGCCAGCCGGACGCGCTCGGCCTCGCTCCAGCCGGTGCCCACGCCGCCGACGTACCGCAGCCGGCCGCCGGAGTCGCGCTGGCCGGCCAGCACCGCGCCGGGCAGTCCGCTCAGCCGCCCCTTGCCGGGGAGCCAGCCGCCGACGATCACGTCCTCGGCCCGCATGTTGCGGATCTTGATCCAGGCGCGGGAGCGCACCCCGGGCTCGTACACCGAGTCCAGCCGCTTGCACACCAGGCCCTCCAGACCGTGCTCCCGGGTGGCGCGCAGGGCCTCGGCACCGTGCCCGGTCACGGCGGCCGGCGTCGACCAGTAAGGCCCGGCAAGGCCCAGCTCCTCCAGCCGGGCCCGCCGCCGCGCGTACGGCAGCCGCACCAGCGGTTCCTCCAGGTACGGCACGTCGAACAGCACCAGGTGCACCGGCACCTGGGCGGCCCGGCGCGCCGCCCGCGCGGGGGCGTGCGCGAGACCCATCCGGCTCTGCAGCAGCTGGAAGTCGGCCCGCCCCCGCTCGTCCAGGGCCAGCACCTCGCCGTCCAGCACGGCACGCGCGGTGCCCAGCACCCCGCCGAGCGGCCGGAGTTCGGGATAGGCCGCGGTGATGTCGTCACCCGAGCGGGCGCGCAGCAGCACACTGCCGTCACCGGGCAGATAGACCATCACCCGCTGCCCGTCCTGCTTGGTCTCGTACGCCCACCGCGCGTCCTGGGCGGCCGGCGGCAGCGTCCCCGGGGTGGCGAGCATGGGCGGGATGAGCGGCAGCGTCACGGCGGTCACGGCAGAAGGTCTCGACCGGGCCCGGCGCCCTCACGCTCCTTTCCGCGCGGGTTCCCCTGAACGGGCCCGCGGCCCGGCGCCGTACCCCACCGTCCGCACGGACGCGCCGGGCACGGCACACCACGCCGGCACCCGGACCCGCTCAGCCGACCCGTTCGGCCGAGGGCTCGGTGGCCGCCGGGGTCGCGGCAGCGCCGCCGGGACCGGTGGCGAGGCCTCAACCGGACGCTGCCGGAGCTGCGGCCGGGTACGCGCAGAACGCGGCCGGACGGTCCGGCTGCTGATCCCGCGCACCTGCGCCGAACGGGAGCGCGCCCGCGCCGAGGGCACCCCCACCCCGCGCGCCACCCGGGACGACGCGGCCACCGGCCTCGCCGACGCGTTCGTGGGCCTGTGGCCGGCCCCCGTCGGCGGCGCGTGCCGGACGGTGAGCGGCCGAGCGGCCGGGCGCGGACCTCAGGAGGTGCGGGGCGTCCTGACCCAGCCCAGCGACCGTTCGACGGCCCGCTGCCAGTTCTCGTACTCCGCCTCCCGCCGCTCCGGGTCCATGGCGGGCAGCCACTGCGCGGCCCGGTGCCAGTTGCGGCGCAGCACCTCCAGGCCGGGCCAGTAGCCGGCGGCCAGCCCGGCCGCGTAGGCCGCGCCGAGGGAGACCGTCTCGGCGACCATGGGCCGCACCACCGGCACGTCGAGCACGTCGGCCACGAACTGCATGAGCAGGTTGTCCGCTGTCATGCCCCCGTCCACCTTGAGCTGCTGCAGGGAGACGGCGGAGTCGGCGTTCATGGCGTCGACGACCTCCCGGGTCTGCCAGCCGGTGGCCTCCAGGACGGCGCGCGCCAGGTGTCCCTTGGTGATGTACGAGGTGAGGCCGACGATCACCCCGCGCGCGTCGCTGCGCCAGCGGGGTGCGAACAGACCCGAGAAGGCCGGGACGATGTAGCAGCCGCCGTTGTCCTCCACCGTCCGCGCGAGGGTCTCGATCTCCGGGGCACTGCTGATCAGGCCCAGCCGGTCGCGGAACCACTGGACGAGCGCGCCGGTGATGGCGATCGACCCCTCCAGGGCGTACACCGGCGGCTGGTCCCCGATCTGGTAGGCGACGGTCGTGAGCAGGCCGTGCCGGGACCGTACGAGGTCGCCGCCGGTGTTGAGCAGCAGGAAGCTGCCCGTGCCGTAGGTGCACTTGGCCTCGCCCGGAGAGAAGCAGGTCTGGCCGAAGAGGGCGGCCTGCTGGTCGCCGAGGGCGGCCGTGATGCAGACGCCCGGCAGCAGCGAGCGGGCCTCCCCGTACGGCTCGGCGGACGACCTGATCTCCGGCAGCATCGAGCGGGGCACACCGAAGAAGTCCAGCAGCTCGTCGTCCCAGGTGAGCGTGCGGATGTTCATCAGCATGGTGCGGCTGGCGTTGGTGGCGTCGGTGATGTGCAGACCGCTGTCGGTGCCCCCGGTGAGATTCCAGATCAGCCAGCTCTCCATCGTCCCGAACAGCACCTCGCCGTCCCGGGCGCGCTGCTCGATCCCCTTGACGTGGTCGAACAGCCACCGGATCCGCAGCGCCGAGAAGTAGGTCGAGGGCGGCAGCGCGCACCGGTCGAGGAAGAACTCCTCGCCGGGGTGCCGTCCCAGCTCCTCGACGAGCGGCGCCGTACGGGTGTCCTGCCAGACGATCGCCCGGCACAGCGGGGCGCCGGTCCGCCGGTCCCACAGCACCGTCGTCTCGCGCTGGTTGGCCAGACCGATGGCGGCGACCTGCTCCTGCCCGACGCCGGCCTCGGACAGGGCTTCGGGCACCACACGCCGCAGGTTCTGCCAGATCTCGACGGCGTCGTGCTCGACCCATCCCGGCCGGGGGAAGTGCTGCTGGTGTTCCTTCTGCGCGACCGAGACCAGCCGCCCACGGTGGTCGAAGAGGATGCAGCGGGTCGAGTTGGTGCCCTGGTCGATGGACATCACGTACCGTTCGGCCATGATCGGGTCTGCCTTCCGACGGATCGAGGGCGGCTGTCGTGGGCTACCAGCGGGCGGCTCCCAGGTCTCTGGAGATCGCCCGCGCGGCCTCGCGGATCAGGCTGATCAGAGGGGGGCGGGGGTGGCCCTGGCTGTCGCAGATCCGCTCGACCGGCCCGGACAGCCCGATGGCGCCGACGACCAGGCCGCCGTGGCCCCGGATCGGCGCGGCGAGACCGGCCTCGCCCATGCTCATCTCCTGGATCTCGGCGGCCCAGCCCACTTCCCTGACCTCGGCGAGCGCCCGGGTGAGCCGCTCGGGGTCGACCAGGGTGTGCCGGGTGTAGGCCTCCAGCTCCGGCTCCTGGCCCGGCTCGACGGTGGCGGTCCCGTAGGCCAGCAGGACCTTGCCGAGGGAGGAGGCGTGCAGGGGGAGCAGCGCGCCCACGTCCAGCGTCTGGAAGGTGTCGTCCGGCCGGAACACGTGGTGGACGATGAGCACCTGGCCCTCCAGCGGGGTGCCCAGCCGCACCGCCTCCCCGCTGCGGGCGGCCAGCGCGTCCGCCCAGTTCAGGGAGCGCGAGCGCAGCTCGTTGACGTCCAGGTAGCTGGTGCCGAGGTGCAGCAGGGCGGCGCCGAGCTGGTACTTCCCGGTGGCCGCGTCCTGCTCCACGAAGTCCACGTGCTGAAGCGTGCGCAGAATGCCGTGGGCGGTGCCCTTCGCCAGGCCGAGCGACGCCGCCACCTCGCCGAGACCGAGTCGGCGGGGGCCACCGGCGAGCAGGCGCAGAATCGCCGCCGCCCGTTCGATCGACTGGACTGGGCCGGCCATGAGCCGAGCCTATTACCGCCGCGGACGCTTCGCTGTGCGGGCGGGATGCGACGCGGGGGCCCGTGCGTTCGGTAATGCCGACCGCTGTTCATTGACCCGCCGGATTTGTCTCCATAACGTGCATGGGAGCCCGGAAGACGCCACGGGACGGCGCCCGGCCGGGCGGCACACACCATCGGGAGAGATCATGGCGGCACAGCTCAACACGCTGCTCCGGGCGGCATGCGAACACGTGTGTCCGGTGCCGCCCGTCGCCGGCGCGGTCTCGGCCGTACGGCGACGCGCCGAGGCCGTCCTCGCGGACTGGAGCGTGTGTTCCGAGATCGTCGAGGACGCGCTGCTCGTCGTGTCCGAGCTGGCCACCAACGCGATCATCCACGCCCGGCCCCCGGCCGAGCTGCGCCTGTCATGGATGCGCGGCGACGGCGACCGCACCCTGCGCGTCGAGGTCACCGACGCGGGACCGGCGCGTCCGGCGGGCCGGCCGCTCGACGGGATCGACCCGGACGAGCACGGCCGGGGCGAGGCGATCGTGCGCGCCCTGGCGACCCACTACGGCATACGGATCCACGCGGGCGGGGTCACCCGCTGGGCCGAGCTGGTCGCCGGCTGAGATGAACCCGTGCCGGTCCGCGGCGCTGTGTCCGGCACGGACGGCCC
The DNA here is from genome assembly GCF_017526105.1 of Streptomyces cyanogenus. Taxonomy (NCBI): domain Bacteria; kingdom Bacillati; phylum Actinomycetota; class Actinomycetes; order Kitasatosporales; family Streptomycetaceae; genus Streptomyces; species Streptomyces cyanogenus. The sequence goes on along the minus strand of NZ_CP071839.1, from coordinate 657,814 downwards.
GGGCCGCGCGGCAACCGGTTCCTGCGCGGCCTCCTTGCGGAGCAGGAGCAGGGCGGCGTCGTCGTGCAGCCGGCCGCCGACGTGCGCGAGCAACTCGTCGTGGAGCGCGGTCAGGGTGCGGGCCGGCTCGTCGCCGATGTGGCGGGCCACACCGTCGGCCAGCGGATAGAACTCGCGCGCGTGATTGCGCGCCTCGGTGACCCCGTCGGTGTAGAGCAGCAACTGCTCGCCCACCGCGAAGGGCAGACGCTGCAGACGGGGATCCTGGCCCGACAGGGCGCGCAGGCCGAGGGGCGGCGCGGGACGGTCGGCCTCCAGCGCCTCGACCTCTCCGGACGCCGATATCAGCAGCGGTGGCGCGTGCCCGCAGTTGACCACCTCCAGGTGTCCCGGTCCGGGGCAGCCGGCGACCACGGCGGTGACGAAGTCGTCCGGGCCGAGGTTGCGCGCCAGGCTCCGCTCGATCCTGCCGACGACGGCGAGCAGGTCGGGCTCGTCGTGAGCGGCCTCGCGGAACACTCCCAGCACCAGGGCGGCGGTCTCCACGGCGGGCAGTCCCTTGCCGCGTACGTCCCCGACGATCAGGCGGATGCCGTGCGGAGTGGGCACCAGGGCGTACAGGTCCCCGCCGATCCGGGCCTCGGCCGCCGCTGCGCTGTAGCGGACGGCGACCCGGAACGGTCCGACGGTCTCCGGGACGGGCTGGAGCAGCGCCTGCTGGGCGGCCTCGGCGACCGAGCGGACGGCCGCGAGGACCCGTTCGCGACGGCCCCGCAACACACTGGCCAGGCCGCTCGCCGCGGTGACGGCCAGCAGGGCGCACAGGACGGCCACCAGGTCGCCTGCGGGGGTGCCGTGCATGATGCCCAGTGCCGTGCCCGTCGCCGCGGCGAGGAAGCCGGCGCCCAGCACTCCGCGGGGCCCGTTGGTGGTGGCCGCCAGCGCGGGTCCGGCGGCCAGCAGCGGCAGCCAGACCATCCCGGCCCCACCGGCGACGTCGACGAGCACGACGACGGCGACGACCAGGACGGGCAGTGCGGGCATGCCGGCGGCCAGCTGCCCGGAGGCGCGCCGGCGGACCGGTTCCCAGACCTGGGCGGCACGGTTCCTCGACAGCCGCGTCGGTGTGTGGTCGCCACCATGGTGTGGGGGCTGGCTCATGTCTCGTCCGCAGTCCTCGCCGGTAGGGGTGCACACCCGCAACGTCTGTTTCATCCAGCAAACGGGCTGGGCGAGGCGGCGGCAAGGAGTGGATTTTCAGATAGTGAGCGAGAGCCCTCTGGTCACCCGGCCCGCGATCGGGAGCAGCCGGGCCCGGATCTCCTCCAGGCGGTCCCGCCGCTCCACCGGCAGGGAGACGCCGAGCGAGCCGAGGACGCCGCCGCGGTAGACGGGGACGGCGACGCACACGGTGCCGACCGAGTACTCCTCCAGGTCCGTGACGGCCGGTGCCAGCGGGGGCGCCTGGATCCTGCGCAACAGCTCCGGCACGCTGGTGACCGTCCGGGGCGTGAGATCGGCCAGCTGGTGCCGCGAGAGGTAGTCCCGGCGGGCCTCCTCGTCCATCCCGCGCAGCACGGACTTGCCCAGCGCGGTGGCGTGTCCGGCGTCCTCGAACCCCACCCACAGGTCCACCCGCGGTGTACGGGGGCTGTCGACGATGTCGGCGACCCTGATCTCGCCGTCCTCGTAGAACGTGAGGTAGGTGGCGGTGGACAGCTCGTCCCGCAGCGCGGCGAGCGTCGGACGCACGCGGCTGAGCAGCGTCTGGGTGCGGCCCGCCGTGTGCAGCGAGTTCAGCCGGTCGCCCAGGACGAAGCCGCCGTCGTCCAGCTTCCGTACGTAGCCGTCGTGCACCAGGGTGCGCAGCAGGTGGTAGGCGGTTGCCAGGGGCAGCCCCGTCTCGCGTGCCAGCTGCTTCGCGGGCGCGCCGTTCGCGTGCTCGCTCACCGCCTCCAGCAGCCGGAAGGCCCGCTGCACGGAGCCGATGAGGGTGGGTCCGTCCTGACCGCCCATGGCACCAGGCTGCCCCGGGTCCCCCGGCACCGGCAAGACCGGGTTCACCGCACCGCACGCCCGCACCCGCCTCCCGCCCATGCCCGGGCGCAGGGGTCGTACCCCCGTGGCCGCGCACTCCGGTGCGGTTTCCGGTGGGGCTGGGTGGGCGCAGGGGTCGGACGGTCGCGCCCGCGAAAGCCGGAGCGGATTCGGTGCGGACGGCCACCCCGCTGCCTACCGTCCAGTAATATCCGGCGGCAGGCCACCTGAGGAGGAACCGTGCCCCGGTCCGAACGCTCACCCCTGCTGCTCGCCGGCCTGCTGGCAGCCGCCGGGGTCGCCCACTTCGCCACCCCGCGGCAGTTCGACGCGCTCGTCCCCCGGGCGCTGCCGGGCTCGCCCAGGGCCTGGACCTACGGCAGCGGGGCCGTCGAGCTGGCCCTCGCGGCCGGGATCGCGGCGCCCGGGACCCGCGCGGCGGCCGCGAGGGCGGCGGCCGCGTTCTTCGTCGGCGTGTTCCCGGCGCACGTCCAGATGGCGGTGGACTGGCGTGACCGCCCCGCGCCGCTGAAGGCCGCGGCCCTCGCCCGGCTGCCCCTCCAGCTGCCCCTGGTGCTGTGGGCGCGCGCGGTGGCCCGCGGCGGGGAGGGGCGGTCGTGACCGAGCGCCTCGCGATCGGCGACAAGGCCGAGGACTTCGCCCTGCCCGACGAGACCGGCACCATCCGGCGGCTCAGCGCACTGCTGGCCGACGGCCCGGTCGTCCTCTTCTTCTACCCCGCCGCCCTCACCCCCGGCTGCACCGCCGAGGCCTGCCACTTCCGCGACCTCGCCGCCGAGTTCGCCGCCGTCGGCGCCCGGCCGGTCGGCATCAGCGGGGACACCGTCGACAAACAGCAGGAGTTCGCCGGCCGGCACGGCCTCGGCATGCCGCTGCTCTCCGACGCCCACGGCACGGTCCGCGAGCGGTACGGCGTCAGGCGCGGCTTCTCCCTCGCCCCGACCAGGCGCGTCACCTTCGTGATCGCCCAGGACCGCACCGTCCTGGAGATCGTCCGCAGCGAGCTGCGCATGAACACCCACGCCGACCGGGCCCTCGCCGCCCTGCGTGCCCACCAGGGCCGAGGCGGACAGCCCGGCGCCTGAGGAGCCGGGAACAGCGGACCGAAGACCGCGACCCGGACGGCACCACCGAGGAACCGCGCCTCCGGCGGGCGGCCACCGGGCAACTGCCCGCCTGGGGACCGGCGGAGGCCGCGTTCGTCAGCGCACTCGTCGTCAGCGCACTCGGCACCCACGCCATCCGCTACGGCGAACCGTCCATCCCGCCGCGACCGTTCCTCGACCGCGCCCTCATCGGCGAGGCTGCCCGAGGGCCGATCACTGGAACGGGCAGCCCGGGTTCGGCGCGTCCTCCGAGAACGGCGACCCGTGCGGCAGCACGTACAGCACGTCGAGGACGAGCGGTATGTCGCCCAGGTTGCGGCCGATGTGGACGTGGTCCGCGCCGGGCGGCTCCTGGACGGACGCGCCCGTGCGGTAGACGCCGTCCGAGGCGCACCCGGCGTCGAAGTGGCTGAGGGTGCCCTGCTTCACGACGGCGTACAGCGGGCCGTCGTGGTAGTGCCAGCCGGTGCTCTGACCGGGCGGGACGGTTATCTCCCGCAGGGTGTAGTCGGTGTCCCCGACGGTGGTCTGAGCGAGGATCCGGGCGGTCACCCCGGGGCCCGCCGGGGTGGCCTCGGCGGAGCCACAGGTCAGGACGGCGGCGGCGGTCACCACGCCGGTCACGGCGGTACGGAGTGCGGTGCGCATGCGGGAGCCTCCAGGGACGCGAGCGGATACCGCCGCGAACATAGAGGCACAGCAGGCCTGCCGGGGCCGGAATCCGATGATCCGGATTCATCCCGACGCGCGCCGCGGTGCGGCCGTCACTCCCCGCCGGCCCGGGTGGCCACCTGGGCCAGGGTGCGCCCGGTCCGCACCGAGCGGGCCCGCCGCGGATCCGGGGTGCCGTGTCCGTCCGAGCGCGCCGGACCCTTGCGAACCAGCAGCCAGGCCTCCTCCCCGTCCGTGCCGTCCCGGAAGCGGGTGAGGGCGTACTCGCCGCGCAGCTTGCTGCCGTGCAGCCGGAAGGTGGCGTGCCCGCGCTCCAGGGACTCCGCGAAGTCCACCGGGCGCCCCCGGCGGTCGTGGCTGAGCGGCTCGTACGTCCCGCGGTCCCACACGATCACCGTGCCGCCGCCGTACTCTCCCTTCGGGATGACGCCCTCGAAGTCCTCGTACTCCAGCGGATGGTCCTCGGTCGGCACCGCCAGCCGCTTGTCGGCGGGGTCGGTGGACGGGCCCTTGGGCACGGACCAGGACTTCAGGACGTCGTCGACCTGGAGCCGGAAGTCGAAGTGCATCCGCCGCGCGTCGTGGATCTGCACCACGAACCGGGGCGCCTCACCCTGCGTCCGGGGCGCCTGCCCCGACGGCTCGCGGGTCCGCTCGAAGTCGCGCTTGCCGCGGTACGTCCGCAGCCGGTCCTCCGCCGCCACTTCCGGCTCCTTCCCCTCGACGCCTACGGCCGCCGCACGCGCCCCCCGGGTACCCCGCCCCGGTCCGGTCAGCCCGCGACACCGTCCGGTTCGGTCATCGCGTCGCCGGGCAGCACCAGGCCCGCCGCGGCGATGCTCTCCCGACGCATCCAGCCGGCGGGCCAGACGACCATGGGGGCCACGGCCCCGACGGCGAAGGCGGCCAGGGCCTCGGTGGGGCGGGCGACCGGGCCTCCCCGCCCGCGCCACCCGAACACGGGGACAGGGCTGCCCGCCGGACCCGGCGCGCAGGCCGCGTGTGCGACCGCCTGCCGCCTGGCGGGTGCCGGGTGCCGCCCGCGGCCCACGCCGTCCGCATCCGCTGCGGATCCGACCGGTTCCGCCCCGGACCTCCCCTTCGCCCGTGTCGCCCTCCCGGTGTCCCGGATAGGGTGAACAGCGATCAACGCGACGGGCGGGGAAGAGGGCAGCGGACGGCATGGGCGGCGGCGTGGACAGGAACGGCGTGGGCGGTGGGCGGCCCACCTCGCGGGACGTCGCCCGGCTCGCCGGCGTCTCGCACACCGCCGTCTCGTTCGTCTTCAACGGCCGTGCCGAGGGCAACCTCTCACCCGCCACCCAGGAACGCATCCGGCAGGCCGCCGCCCGGCTCGGCTACCGGCCCGACCCCGTCGCCCGCGGCCTGCGCCGCCGCCGTACGGCCGTGATCGGCCTGGTCACCGACGAGATCGCCTCCTCCCCGTTCGCCGGACGGCTGCTGCGCGGGGCCATGGAGACCGCCTGGGACAGCGACCACCTCGTGCTCACCGTGGACTCCGGCGGCGACCCGGCCAAGGAGGACGCGGCCGTCGCCGAACTCCTCGACCGGCGCGTCGACGGCATCATCTACGCCGCGATGTCCCTGCGTCGGGTCCGGGTCCCCGAGGGCCTGCACCGCACCCACTCCGTGCTCGCCAACTGCCTGCCCGCGGACGACTCGCTGCCTGCCGTCATCCCCGCCGAGCGGGCCGGCGGGCGTACCGCCGCGCGCCTGCTGCTGGAAGCCGGGCACCGCAGGGTGGCCCTGGTCGGTGGGCAGGACGACATCGCCTCGGTGGAGCGGCTGCGCGGCTTCCGGGACGCGCTGCGCGCCGAGGGCATCACCGTGCCCAAGGAGTGGGTCGTGCGCACCGGCGGCGAGATCACCGGCGGCCACGAGGGCGCCACCCGGCTGCTCGACGGCACCGCCCCGCACCTGAGGCCCACCGGGATGTTCTGCTACAACGACCGGGTCGCGGCCGGCGTGCTGCATGCCGCGACCCGGCTCGGGATCGCCGTACCCGGCGAGCTGTCGGTGGTCGGTTACGACGACCAGGAGCACATGGCCGCCTACCTCACCCCCGCCCTCACCACCGTCGCGCTGCCGCACCGGGCGATGGGCGAGGCCGCGGCCCGGCTGCTGCTCGACGCCATCGACACCGGCCGCACCCCGCCCGCCACCGTACGGCGGCTGGCCTGTCCCGTGGTCAGCCGCGCCTCGGTGGGACCTGCGCCCACCCGCTGACCTCGGCGTCACCCTCGACCGTCAGCTCGGGCACGTCGTCCGGCCGGGGGTAGACCCGCTCGGTCACCGTCGCCCGGTCCGCCACGAACAGTTCGAGCAGCGAGCCGTCCCCGAGGACCCGGATGGCGAGCGGGCCCTGCGGCACCCGTACGGTCACCGGAGCCGAACCCCCGGCGCCCTCGCGGGGCCAGCCGGAGCGGTCCAGGACGACGGTCCCGGTGTCCGGGTCCAGCCGGATCGTCAGCGCCCGGTCCGTCGCGCGCAGCAGGGTGACCGTGGTGGCGCCGCGCGCCGTCACGGCCAGGTCGTACGCCGGCGGCAGCGGCACCGCCCGGCCCGGTCGGGTCGCGAACGGCTCGGCGGCGCGCAGGAGTTCCAGCTCCGGGGCCGGTACGACCCGCAGCGTCCCGTCGGGACGGGCGTCGACGCCCCGGGGCGCGGTGAGCGTGCCCGCCCAGCCCGCCGCCAGCACCGCCTCCTCCTCCCTCGCCTCCCACGACCAGCCCCACATCAGGGCCCGGCCGGGGTCCTGGCGGACGGCGGGAGCGTAGAAGTCCCGGCCGTGGTCGAGCCGGCCGCCGGTGCGGGCAAGGAAGCCCGGCGTGCCCGCGTCGGCTGCAAGTCGGCCCATGACATAGCCGGTGGTCAGGGGTGTGCCGTCCCACAGGGACACGACCAGGACGTGCTCGCCGGCGGACGTCTCGAACAGCTGCGGGCACTCCCAGCCGGCCGCCTTGTCGCCGAACGCACCGGCGGCGACCGGATCATGGCCGTCCAGCAGGACGCCCGCGAACCGCCAGTCGGTCAGCTCGTCGCAGTCGTACAGCAGCACCGACGGGGTTCCGTCCGCGTGGCCGGCTCCGACGAGGGCCCAGCGCCGGCCGGCGTGCCGGAGGACGAAGGGGTCGCGGAACATCACCACGTCGAGCCCCGGGGGCGGGCCCGGCACCACCGGGGCGGGCAGCGGACGCCAGGCGAGGAGCCGGTCGTCGGCCGGGTCGGCCGCCCGGGCCAGGCAGATGGTGCCGAGCCCGGTGTGGGCGTGGTCGACACCGGTGTACACGGCCGTGGGCACCCCGTCGTCGTCCACCACGCAGCCCGACCAGCACCCCGCCTCGTCGGGACCGCCGGGCGTCGGGGTGAGGGCGATCGGGTGCTGCTCCCAGTGGACGAGGTCGGGGCTGGAGACGTGGCCCCAGTGGATGTTGGCGTGCACCGGCGCGTCCGGGTTGTACTGGTAGAAGAGGTGGTGGCGGCCACGCCAGCGGAAGGGGCCGTTCGGGTCGTTGATCCAGTGGACGGGCGGGCGGACCCGGAAGCGGGGGGCGGCCGGGTCCGGGGCGGGAGCGGCGGGGCTCAACGGTTGACTCCTGCGGAGGTGATGCCCTCGCGGAGAGGGCGCTGGCCGACGACGAACACGGCGACGGCGGGGATCATGGAGAGGACGACACCGGCGAGGACGACCGAGATGGACCCCGTGCCGAGGTTGCCCTGGAGGGAGACCAGACCCAGCGGCAGGGTGTAGTTCTGGCCGGAGGTCTCCAGGATCAGCGGGCGGAAGAACTCGTTCCAGTGGTAGTTGAAGGCGAGTACGCCGACGATCGCCAGGCCCGGCCGGGCCAGCGGGGCGTATACGGACCGGAAGATCCGCCAGGGCCCGGCGCCGTCCAGCATCGCCGCCTCTCCCAGGTCCTTCGGCATGCCGAGGAAGTACTGGCGCATCAGGAAGGTGCCGAACGCGGTCGGGAACGCCGGGACGATCAGTCCGAGCAGGGTGTCGGTCAGGCCCGTCGTCTTGAGCACCAGGAACACCGGGACGATCGTGACCTGCAAGGGCACCATCATGGTCGCCAGGACCAGACCGAACAGCGGCTTCTTGAAACGGAAGTCGAGCCGGGCGAACGCGTAACCGGCGAGCCCCGCGGTGATCATCTGTCCGAGCGCGATCAACGCGGTCACCAGGGTCGAGTTGAGCGCCAGCAGCCACACGTCGATCTGTTCGAAGACACCGTGATAGGCGGCACTGCTGGGGTGCGCCGGAATGATCTGCGGCGGCAGGTCGAACGAGTCCGCCGGCGTGCGCAACGAGGTGGACACGGTCCACACGACCGGGCCGAGGGTGAGCAGCGCGCACACGGTCAGCCCGGCGATCCGCGCCCACGGCCCGAGCGTGTACCGGGCGCGGCTGAGGGACAGGGTCGGTCGGCTCATGGGACTCACCCGGCTCACTGGTAGTGGACGAAACGCCGGCTGAGCCGGAACTGGACGGCGGTGACCGCCATGATCAGCACGAACAGCAGCACGCCCACCGCGGACGCCTCACCGAACCGCAGCTGCTCGAAGGCCCGCTCGTAGATGACCATCACCACCGTGCGGGTGGAGTCGCCCGGCCCGCCGTCGGTGAGGACGTAGGGCTGCTCGAAGACCTGGAGCGCGTTGATGATGCCGACCACCGAGGCCACCAGCAGGGTGGGGGAGAGCAGCGGCAGCGTGACGGCCAGGTGCTTGCGCGGACCGGTCGCTCCGTCGAGCGCGGCGGCCTCGTGGATCTCCTTGGGGATGTTGTTCAGTCCGCCCACGAACAGCAGGAACGAGAACCCGAACTGCTGCCACACGTACACGATGACCACCGTGGCCATGGCGCCGTGCTCGGAGGTCAGCCAGGGCACGGGAGCGGTCCCGAACAGGCCGATCAGCCAGTTGACCACGCCGAAGTCCTGGTTGAACAGGTACTTCATGACGACCGAGATGGACGCGGCGGACAGCACGAGCGGGAAGAAGAACGCCGACCGGAACACCGAGCGCAGCCACGCCGGCATCCGGCCGTTGAGCGTGAGGGCGAGCGCCAGGGCGATCAGGAGCTGTGCGGCGACCGCGAAGACCATGAAGACGAGCGTGTTGCGGAAGGACACCAGGACGGTCGCATCACCGGCCAGCTCCCGGTAGTTGGCCGTCCCGGCGAAGACCGGCGCATCGATCACGTTCCAGTGGAAGAGGCTCAGCACGACCGAACCGATGATCGGTACGACCGTGAAGACCACGATCCCGACCACGGTGGGCGCCAGGAACAGCGCCGCCAGCAGCCGCGTCCCCCGCTCGCGCGCACCGGGCCGCACGGCCGCCACGGCCGGGTCCGCGGCCCGCGGCCGTACGGCGGGAATCCGGGTGTCCGTCATACGTCACGCTCCATGGCCTTCTCCAGATCGCCCTGCATCCGGCGCAGCGCCGGCCCGACCGCGCCCGGGCTCGACAGTGCCGTCCCGGTGTGCTTCAGCAGCACCTGGGTCACCTCCGCGACCTGCGGCGGGGCCGGGATGGGCCCGGTGTCGGGGAACCTGTCGAGGGTGTCGTAGAAGACCCGCCAGTGTGCCGGACCGGTCTGCCGGTAGCGGGCCGCGGTGAGCATCGAACGGCGGGCCGGAGTCGTCTGGTTGGTGGTGAACAGCTTGGTCAGGGTCTCCCGCCGGGCGGAGTACTTGATGAACTCCCAGGCGGCGTCCTGTTTCCTGGAGGTGCGCAGCAGCGCGTAGCCGGCCGCGCCGAACTGGTGCCGCTGGGTGTGCCGGCGCGGGAAGTACTGCACGTCGAAGCCGTCGGCGCGCATCCCGGCCAGATGGAGACCGCCCGCCCAGAAACCGCCGGCCGGGGTGACCCCGACCCGGCCGGTGGAGAACACCCCGATGAGGTTCTGGCCGTTGCCGCCCTCGGGGCGGGTGCACAGTCCGTCGTGGACCAGGGAGGCGAGATAGTCGTACGCCTCCGCCACCCCGTCGGCCGTGGCCTGGGGGTCGTCCAGCGGAAGCCGCCCCCGCGGCCCCGCCGCCGGTCCGCCGGATAGAAGGTGTCCCACAGCCAGGAGCCGCCCGGTGCCTTGGACTCCGCGAGCAGGTTGGTGCCGTTCGCGAACAGCCAGGGGACCACACCGCCCCACAGCCGGTTGGTCCAGAAGTACGGCGTGAAGTGGGAGTCGCTCGCCTTCTTCATCCGGCGCAGCAGCGCGGTGAAGTCGTCCCGCGTCCAGTCGCCGGCCGGGAAGTCCGCTCCGGCCCGCCGCAGCACCCGGGTGTTGAGGTACATGTCGGCGGCGTTGAACTCGATCGGCAGCTGGAACAGGCTGCCCTCGTACATCATCGACTCCACCAGCGAGGGGTGGACGTCGGCGAAGTACTCCTTCAGCTCGGCCGCGTCCCGCCGCACCCACCGGTCCAGCGGGACGCCCAGGTGCCGGGCGAACAACTGCACGCCCTCGGTGGCCACGTAGACCAGGTCGGGCGCGGTGCCCGCCGCGATCTGCGTGAGGATTTTGGCGAAGAAGTCCGACCAGTCCACGGCCTGCACCGCGTTGATCCGGACCTTGATGTCGGGGTGCAGTGCGCGGAAGCCGTCGACCAGGGCCCGGACCCCGGCCGGAGCGAACGCGGAACCCAGGGTCGCGACGACCAGCGAGCCGTCGTCGCGGCCGGGTATGTCGGCTCCGGTGAGCCGGTCCCAGCCGGCGGCGGTGCCGGCGAGCGCGGCGGCCCCCGCGCCGTAGGCGCCGTACCGCAGCAGGGCGCGGCGGGAGAGGAGCGAGTCGGTCATCCGAACGTGCCTAACTCGCGTTAGTCGAGGGGTGATGCCCCAGATGATGAGAAGCGGGCCGGAGCCGTGTCAAGGTCCGGGACCGCTTGACCTTTAACGAGTTAGGTCTACAGCCCTGGAAGCCGACGTCCCGTCAGGAAGGGGCGCCCCATGACGCGTTGTCCGGACCGGACACCGGTCGAGATGCCCTGTCCGGCGTCGGCGGCCTGGCCGTGCTCCGGAACACGGTGGCACGGGAGTTCGCCGTGGGAGGCCCGCCGGTGTCACGATCTCCCCGGTACCGATACGGACGAGCACCGGAGGGCGCATGACGACCGACAGGGCGGCGGGGGACGGAACGGAGCGCGTCGCGGGCGTGGAGGTGGCACCGGTCGCCGGTCACATCGGCGCCGAGATCACCGGCGTCGACCTCGCCGGACCGCTGGACGACGCGGTGGTGGCCCTGATCCGGCGGGCCGTGCTGCAGTGGAAGGTTGTGTTCTTCCGGGGCCAGCGCCTGGACCACGCCGGGCATGTCGCCCTCGCCCGCCGTTTCGGCGAACCCGTCGTCCTCGGCCGGCGGGGCAGTGCCTCGCCGGCCGGCTTCCCAGAGGTGGAGACCACGGCGGACCGGCTGGAACTGGGCGGCCGGTTCGGCATGGAGCACGCGGAGTGGCTGGACCGGCGGCGGCACACCCTGCTGCGCGGCTGGCACTGCGACCACGGCGCCCGCATCGACCCGCCGGCCGCGACGATCCTGCGCGCCGAGACCGTCCCGCCCTACGGCGGCGACACCACCTGGGCCAACCTGGCCGCCGCCTACGCCGGGCTGTCCGCCCCGGTCCGCGCCTTCGTGGACGGGCTGCGCGCCGAGCACCGCCTCGGTGTCGGCTACCAGCCCCGGCCCGGCGACGACGCGTACGTCCGTCATCTGCTGGACCATCAGGTGGCCTCGGTGCACCCGCTGGTGCGGGTGCACCCGGAGACGGGGGAGCGGGTGCTGTTCGTCAACGGCTACTACCTGGAGCGGATCACCGACGTCTCCCGCCCGGAGAGCGCCGCGCTGCTGGAGATGCTGCTGGAGCAGGCGGTCCGCCCGGAGTACACCGTCCGCTTCCGCTGGGAGCCGGGCAGCGTCGCCTTCTGGGACAACCGGGCCACCATGCACCTGGCCCCGAGCGACCACGCGCACGTGGGCGCCCCGCGGATCATGCACCGGGTGATGCTCACGGGGGACGTGCCCGTCGGCGTGGACGGCCGGCCCTCGGAGGCGGTCGTGGGGACGGCGCCGGGACGCTGGTGACCGGCGGCGGGCGCCCGTACGGCGGCGGCACCGCAGCCGAGGAGGTGGCACTCGCCCGCAGGGCGGAGGCCGGCCTGTTCGCGCAGGAGAGGTGTCGCCCCGGGCGTCCGGCGGGACCACCGCGTTCCGGTGCGCCGGCACCGCGGCCGCCGTACCGGCCTGCCGGCGCGGGGGACGGGGCGAAGGCGGCGATCAGTCCGCCGCCGGCTGCCAGCCCAGCGCCGGACCCAGCTTCGTCGCCATGTCCGTCAGGATCTGGACGTAGTCCTCGTGCCCGAAGGTGAACGGCAGCGCGAACGCCACCTCGTCGACCTCGCGGAAGGCGGCGTGCGCGTGGAGGCGTTCGGCGATCTCCTCGGAGGTGCCGACCAGGTCCGGGGCGAACAGCAGGCCCGCCGGGCCCTGCGGGGAGGCCGTGCGGGGCAGGCGCTCGGCCGCGTACGCCGCGTACTTGGCGCGTTGCTCGGGGCCGGCCGAGTCGGTGGGGATCACCACCAGGCCCTGGGAGACGCGGGCCGCCTCACCGTCCGGATGGTGGGCCCGGAACTCCCGGATGTGGGACAGCTGGATCCCGGCGAAGTCCGGCGGCCCGTCGCCGTCCCCGGCCTTGACGACGCTGCTGGTCAGGAAGTTCATGCCGTGCTCGCCGGCCCAGCGGGCCGAGCCGAGGCTGCCGCCGCCGTACCACAGCCGCCGGCCGAGCCCGGGGGAGTGCGGCTGGACGACATCGCTGAACACCTCGAAGCCCTCCGCCCCGCTGAAGTCGGTGGCCGGCTTGCCGCGGACCAGGTCCAGCAGCCGCCGTACACGCTCGTAGCCGAAGTCCTCCGCGTCGGCGGTGTCCGGGTAGAGGGCGTCCTTGACCTGTGCGTAGTGCATCGGCGGGCCCACGCTGACGCCCGGGTTCAGGCGGCCGCCGGACAGGATGTCGACCGTCGCCAGGTCTTCGGCGAGCCGCAGCGGGTTCTCCCAGGCGAGCGGGGTCACCGCGGTGCCCAGCTCGATCCGGCGGGTGCGCTGCGAGGCGGCGGCCAGGACGGCGACCGGGGACGAGATGCCGTACTGCAGATGCCGGTGGCGGACCCAGGCGCTGTCGAAGCCGAGCCGCTCGCCCAGCTCGATGATCTCCAGGGTGGACTCGTGGCCCCGGGCCGGGTCCGCCGCGTCGAACAGGCCGATGGTGAGGAAGCCCAGCTTCCGCAGTGGGCGGGGGAAGGACGGCACGGGCTCCTCCAGCGGTCGTACGTCGGCTCCGCCCCGATTCTCGCAGCCGAGTGTGACAACCGTGTGATCACTTCAGCGGGATGACGACCTCGTCCTCGACCGGCGGATCGAGTTCCTGCGCGCGGTTGCCGGTGGCGGCGAAACAGCGCAGCCGGACCGCGTCCGGGCCGACGTCCAGCCGCAGGAAGCACTTGAAGAACGGCGGGCTGTAGGTGGCGGACGACGGCGAGAACAGCTGGGTGTAGATCTTCCGCACGGGCAGCCGGAACCGGGCGGGACGGTCCGGGCGGCGGCCGGTCCCGAGGAGGCCCGCGACCAGGCGGACGCGGCGGGTGACCCGGGTGCCGGGGGCGGGTGCGCGGGCCGGCTCGATGCCGAGGCGTTCGGCGATCACGGCCGTCGCCTCCGCCTCGGTCAGGGTGAAGAACCGGCGCAGCCGCAGCCGGCGGCCGTAGAGCCGGCTGTAGAAGGCGAGCGAGTCGCCGCGTAGCGGGTAGCAGCGGAACTCCCGCTCGGTGACGCCGCCCACCGACACCCGCGGAATGGTGTGCGTGGCGTGCATGAACGCGCCGCCGCCGCCCGCGACGACGTACTGGACGGTGCGCCCGTCCACGTCGACCGGGTAGCGCTGGTAGTTGTGGATGTCGCCGCCGATCGCGGCCACGTAGTGATGCTCGGGGGCCCGGACGATGTCGTCCACCGTGCCGCCGCCCTCGATGGGGCAGGGGTGGTGCTCGCCGTCGACGTACAACGGGGACCCGGTGACGAGGATCTTCGGCCGGGGCCCCTTCGAGACCTCCCGCAGCCACGCGCCCTGTTCGGCGTCGACCGTGCCCAGCAGGCCGGTGTCGATCCCGACGATCCGCACCGGCCCCGCGTCGATCGCCCAGTAAGGGCCCGGCTGTTCGGCCTGCTGCCCCGGCGCCGACCGCAACGCCCGTGCCTTCGCGAGCCGTTGTTCGTCGGCGGGGCGCGGCCGGTGCCACAGCAGGGAGCGCCACCAGGCGGGGCTGAGCGGGCGGGACCGGGGCTCCGGGTCGAGCGGCGGGGTGTCGGCGCAGAACACGCGCATGAAGGCGCCGAGATCCTCGTACCAGTCGTGGTTGCCCGGAACGGCGTAGATCGGCGCGGGATAGTCCCGGTAGGGACGGAAGAACCTGTCGCCGTAGTCGTCGGCGGCGCCGACGGGGTAGATGACGTCGCTGGCGATCACCGCGAAGTCGGTGCCCTGGCTCTCCTTCAGAAAGCCCGGGACCACGGCGTACTGGGAGTCGTCCCCCTCGCCGGTGTCCCCGATGACCATGAAGGAGAACCGCTCCGGCACGTCCCGCCGGATCACCTTGTCGGCGGGCACGCCTGCCGCCGCGCGCCGGGCCACCCAGCGGCTGCGGGTGCGGCCGGTCGGGTCCCCGAACCAGGACGCCAGCACGCCGTTGCGGGCGGCCCACAGGGTCCGGGGGTCCAGCCACGACAGCTTCTCGACGTGGCCGGGCATCAGCCGTTTGTAGGAGCCGGGTTCGGCCGCGCCCCAGCCGGCGCCCTGTGCGGTATCGCGTGAGGAGTCAGACACGCGCTGCACGGTAACAACGGGCCGGTGGGGAGCGGCATGCGGGGTTCTCGCCCGACGCGTGCGCCGGTGGCATCCCGCACCGGCGCTGGACTGCGGTGCCGGGCACCGGAGCGGGTGGTCACCGCTGTTCCGGCGGCGGTTACGGCTTCCTCGCCAGACCCCCGTGCTCGGCGACGGTCTCCGGGGCGGGCGAACCGGGCTCCGGGCGCCACCTGGTGACCGGTACGACGCCGGGTTCGACGAGCTGGAGGCCGTCGAAGAACGAGGTGATCGCCTCGACGGTGCGCAGGTTGTACGGGACGGCACCGCTGTTGTTGTAGGCCTCCTGGGCCTGCTCGAAGACCGGGTCGATGCCGAGCGAGCCGTCGTTGACGGAGAGGTAACTCCCCGAAGGCAGTGCGCTCATGAGCCGGTCCACGATGGAGCGGGCCTGGTCGTGGTCGGCGACATGCCCCAGGATGTTGCTCAGGATGAGCGCGGTGGGCCGGGTGAGGTCCAGCGTCCTGGCGGCGGCGGCCAGGATGCGGTCCGGGTCCGTCACGTCGGCGTCGACGTAGGCGGTGGCGCCCTCGGCGGAGGAGTACAGCAGGGCCCGGGCGTGGGCGAGGACCATCGGGTCGTTGTCGACGTAGACGATCCGTGCCTCCGGGGCGAGCCGCTGGGCCACCTCGTGGGTGTTGTCGGCGGTCGGCAGGCCGGTGCCGACGTCCAGGAACTGCCGGATGCCCGCCTCCGAGACGAGGTACCCGATGCTGCGGCGCAGGAAGGCACGACTGCTGCGGGCGATGGTGACGATGCCGGGGAAGACGGCGGTGTACGCGTCGCCCGCCTCCTCGTCGACCGGGTAGTTGTCCTTGCCGCCGAGCCAGTAGTTCCAGATGCGGGCCGAGTGCGGCACCGACGTGTCGATCTTCTGGAGCGCGGCCCGCTCGGGCGTCGTGGCCGGATCGGTCATGAGTCGTGTCCTTCTTTCCGCCGAAGCGTGGATCAGCAAGGCCCAACCTATGCCGAACGTCCGTCTCCCACCTCCCCGTTCGGCTCGTCGGACCGATAGGGAAAACCCTCGATTGACCCGCCACAAGGTGACATGACTCGGTCAATGCTGTCATTCTCGCCGCACGTTGATCCACCCCACAGGAACACGGATCACGGTCCCGCACAGCTCAGCTCACCCGGGCAGCAGACCCCTCTGCCCGTCTGTCACCGGCCGCCGACCCGCGGCTGCAGCAGGAGGAGTACGAGTGACACCCCACAGACCCCTTCCCCGCAAGAGAGCCATGGTCGGAGCCGCCCTGGTCTCCACCGCGGCCTTCCTCGCCGTCGGCCTCCAGGCCGTTCCGGCGACCGCCGCCCCGGCCGCTGCCCACCCCGGCCCGCTGCGCACCGGCGGCCTGGAGGCCAAGCTCAGCCCGGCCCAGCACCAGGCGCTGATCAGGAGCGCCCGGCAGCACACCGCCACGACCGCCCGCAGCCTCGGCCTGGGCACGCAGGAGAAGCTGGTCGTCAAGGACGTCGTCAAGGACAACGACGGCACCCTGCACACCCGGTACGAGCGCACCTACGCCGGGCTGCCCGTCCTCGGCGGCGACCTCGTGGTGCACACCCCGCCCGCCTCGCAGGCCAAGGGGACCGTGAGCACCACCTTCAACAACAAGCGCACGATCAAGGTGCGTTCCACCACCGCGACCGTCAGCAAGGCCGCCGCCGCGACCAAGGCCCTGAAGGCCGCGAAGGCCCTGCGCGCCGAGAGGCCCACCACCGACAGCGCCCGCAAGGTGATCTGGGCCGGCGACGGCACCCCGAAGCTCGCCTGGGAGACGGTGGTCGGCGGCTTCCAGGACGACGGCACGCCCAGCCAGTTGCACGTCGTCACCGACGCCACCACGGGCAAGGAGCTGTACCGGTACCAGGCGGTCAAGACCGGCACCGGCAACACCCAGTACAGCGGCACCGTGACCCTGAACACCACGCTGTCGGGCTCGACGTACCAGCTGTACGACACCACGCGCGGTGGTCACAAGACGTACAACCTCAACAAGGGCACCTCCGGCACCGGCACCCTGATGACCGACGCGGACGACGTCTGGGGCGACGGGACCGGCTCCAACACCCAGACCGCGGGCGCCGACGCCGCCTACGGCGCGCAGGAGACCTGGGACTTCTACAAGAACACCTTCGGCCGCAGCGGCATCCGCAACGACGGCGTCGCCGCCTACAGCCGCGTCCACTACAGCAGCGGCTACGTCAACGCCTTCTGGGACGACAGCTGCTTCTGCATGACCTACGGCGACGGCTCGGGCAACACCCACGCCCTGACCTCGCTGGACGTCGCCGGCCACGAGATGAGCCACGGCGTCACCTCCAACACCGCCGGCCTGGAGTACAGCGGTGAGTCGGGCGGCCTGAACGAGGCGACCTCCGACATCTTCGGCACCGGCGTGGAGTTCTACGCGAACAACTCCAAGGACGTCGGCGACTACCTCATCGGCGAGAAGATCGACATCAACGGCGACGGCTCGCCGCTGCGGTACATGGACAAGCCGAGCAAGGACGGCGGTTCGGCGGACAGCTGGTACTCCGGCGTCGGCAACCTGGACGTGCACTACTCCTCGGGCCCCGCGAACCACATGTTCTACCTGCTGTCCGAGGGCAGCGGCACCAAGGTCGTCAACGGCGTGACCTACAACAGCCCGACCTCCGACGGCGTCGCCGTCACCGGCATCGGCCGCGACGCCGCCCTGAAGATCTGGTACAAGGCGCTGACGTCGTACATGACGTCCAGCACCGACTACGCCGGGGCCCGCACCGCCGCCCTCAACGCCGCGGCCGCGCTGTACGGCACCAACTCCACGCAGTACGCCGGAGTGGGCAACGCCTTCGCCGGCATCAACGTCGGCGGCCACATCAACCCGCCGAGCAGCGGGGTGACGGTCACCAACCCGGGCAGCCAGTCGTCCACCGTCGGCACCGCCGTGAGCCTGCAGATCCAGGCGAGCAGCACCAACAGCGGCGCCCTGACCTACAGCGCCTCGGGCCTGCCCGCCGGCCTGTCGATCAACAGCTCGACCGGTCTGATCACCGGCACGCCCACCACGGCGGGCACCTCCAGCACCACCGTCACGGTGAAGGACCCCACGGGAGCGACCGGCACCGCCACCTTCGGCTGGACGGTCAGCGCGACCGGCGGCGGCTGCACCTCCACTCAGCTGCTGAGCAACCCCGGCTTCGAGTCCGGCACCACCGGCTGGACCGCGACCAGCGGCGTCATCACGACCGACAGCGGCGAGGCGGCCCACAGCGGCTCGTACAAGGCCTGGCTGGACGGGTACGGCTCGTCGCACACCGACACGCTGTCGCAGTCGGTGACGATCCCCGCGGGCTGCAAGGCGACCCTGACCTTCTACCTGCACATCGACACCGCCGAGACCACCACCAGCACCCAGTACGACAAGCTGACGGTGACCGCCGGTTCGAAGACCCTCGCCACCTACTCGAACCTCAACGCGGCCTCCGGCTACAGCCAGAAGACCCTCGACCTGTCCTCGCTGGCGGGCTCGACGGTGACGCTGAAGTTCAACGGCGTGGAGGACTCCTCGCTGCAGACCAGCTTCGTCGTGGACGACACGGCCCTGACGACCGGCTGAGCACCTGCTGACACCGCGGTCCCGCGCCCCGTTCCCCGGGGCGCGGGACCGTGCCGTGTCAGCTGAGCGGATCCAGCGTCAGATAGGCCTGCTGCGGGCTGCCGTCGTGCACCAGGGACTCCTGGTTGCCGACGTCGTCGAAGGCGAACGCGTACGCCTTCCCGTCGGCCATCTGCGCGTGGATCTTGCGCGCGTAGTGGTTGGTCACCGTGTCCTGGTAGAAGTTCGCCGTCGTGGTGTCCGGCTGGTTGGGGTTGACCAGCAGGGTCGACCGGTTGAAACCGGCGCACAGGGTGCGGGAGATGGGCCCGCGGACGTTGTCGTTGGGCGCGTCCAGCAGCTTGTGGCAGCCGAAGATGCTCGCCGCGTCGGGCTTCTGGAAGCTGGTGACGACCGCACCCGAGGCGTTGGTGAAGTTCATGACGTTCCCGGAGACACGGCCGTAGTACTTCGTGTTCGGCTGGTCCGCGAACGGAGTGACCGTCAGCGTCGAGGTCGCGTACTTCTGCCAGACCCGGTTGACGTAGTCGTCCATCACGTTCGCCGGCAGCGCGCCGGTCTCCACGCCGTACAGCGGGGACAGTGCGCGCAGCACGGTGCCGTCGGAGCGGGTCTGGATCAGGCCGGCCCAGCCGCCCGGCTGTCCGCGCAGCGCGTTGAAGAAGCCGGTCCAGCCACCGGACTTCAGGTGCCCGGTGCTGCTCACCGTGCCGTCGGACCGCTGCACCCCGACCGCGTACGGCGCCGAGAACATGTCCACCTGGGTGCTGTTGAGCCACAGGCCCGAGTCGTTGAGCGTGTACTCAGACCAGTTGAAGAGGATGTTCCGGTTGGGGTCGGAGGGGTTCTGCACGGCCGGCTGCACCAGTCCGCCGGTGGTCAGTCTGAAGTCCAGCTTCTGCCCGTACGAGAAGTAGATCCGGCCGGAGAACTTGGGGATGCGG
This sequence comes from Streptomyces cyanogenus, assembly GCF_017526105.1. Taxonomy (NCBI): domain Bacteria; kingdom Bacillati; phylum Actinomycetota; class Actinomycetes; order Kitasatosporales; family Streptomycetaceae; genus Streptomyces; species Streptomyces cyanogenus. The sequence goes on along the minus strand of NZ_CP071839.1, from coordinate 638,486 downwards.
ATCGTCTTGGACTGGCCGGCGGCCGGCCCGGGTATCGCCGCGTCCGGTGCGGGCGTCGGCGGGTTCCCGCCCGCCGGCCAGGCGTGGAAGACGCCGTTCGCGTCGGCCCAGCCCTGCCGTCCCGAGGACAGCTGGGTGCCGAGATCGTAGACGTAGACGGGCTCGGAACGGCCCGAGTTGTTGGTGATCTTCAAGGGGATGGTGTCCGGGACCGCGGCTTCGGCGTGGTCCGGCGCGCCGAGGGCGAGCAGCCCCCCGAGCAGCGCCGTGGCGGCGGTCAGGGGCAGCGCGCGGCGGGTGAGCGTGTGAGGCACTCTCCACCTCCGTGTGGGGTCGGGGTCGTACGGAATTGGTCCGTACCTGTTTGAGAGCGCTCTCAGATTCACTGCCGGGGCGAGTTCATGTCAATGACATGGACAGGAAATATCAACGACAAGGAGGGGGAGGCGGAATCGGGGAGCCGGGAAGGTCGGGACGGCACCGGACGGCGCCCGCCGGCCGGCGGGCGCCGCGGCCCGCCGTCAGAAGGTGCGCTTGAGCAGGCCGAGCAGCGCGGCCCAGTGCCGCTCGTCGGCCTCCGGCTGGTAGGCCGGGGTGTCCGCCTGGGTGTAGCCGTGCGGGGCGCCGGGATAGACCTCGCACGTGTGCCGTACGCCCGCGGAGGCCAGGGCGTCCTCGAAGCGCGCGATCTGCTCCGGGGGCAGCGACGGGTCCTGGTCGGCGTGCCCGAAGTAAAGCTCAGCGGTGATGTTGGGGGCCTCCAGGTGAGGGCTGTCCAGGTCGTCGGTGACCAGGCCCCCGCCGTGGAACCCGGCCGCCGCCGCGACCCGGTGCGGGTGGGCGCCCGCGGTCCACAGTGCGAGCCGGGCGCCCATGCAGTAGCCGGTCAGCGCCACCGGGCCGTCGGCCGCGAGCGGGCTGTCGGCCAGCCACCGCAGATAGGCGTCGGAGTCCCGCTTGACCAGGTCCGGGGTCAGCGCGGCCAGGATCGGGCCGATCCGCTTCCAGATGGTCGGGTCGGCGTCCGGGTCGATGAACTCGGGCAGCTCCACGACCGGCGCCCGGCCGTGGCGGTAGAACACGTTCGGCACCAGCACCGTGTAGCCGGCGCCCGCGAGCCGGTCGGCCATCGCGCGCAGGTGCGGGCGCAGGCCGAAGGCGTCCTGGTAGAGGAGGACGGCCGGGCGGGGGCGGCCGTCCGCCGGGTGCGTGAGGTAGGCGTCGGCGACGCCGTCCTCGGTGGGGATGTCGACGGCGCTCGCCTGGACATCGGTCATCGTGAGAAGACCCTCTCTCGGGGGTGGGCGGCGGGCGGCGGATACCGGCCCGGCGCCGCGGCTACGGCCATGCTGCCACGCGCCGCGCGGGCGGTCGCATCCGGCGTCCCGCCTGGTCACCCGGAGCGGCCGGCGGTCCGGGGTGCTGCTTGTCGGGCCGGAGCGGCTGGTGGTTTGGGGTGCTGCTTGTTCGGTCGGAGCGGCTGGTTGTTCTGGTGTACTGCTGGTCGGCCGGAGCGGCCGGTGTCCCGGTGTGCTGCTGGTCGTTCGGAGCGGTCGGTGTCCCCGGGTGCCGCCCGTTCACTCGAAGCGGTCGGTGTCCCCGGCGCCCCGCCGGACGATCTCGGCCTCCCCGCCGGAGAAGTCGACCACCGTCGTCGGCTCGGTGCCGCAGTCCCCGGAGTCGACCACCGCGTCCACCACGTGGTCGAGCCGGTCCTTGATCTCCCAGCCCTGGGTCATCGGCTCCTCCTCGTCCGGCAGCAGCAGCGTGCTCGACACCAGCGGCTCGCCCAGCTCCTCCAGCAGCGCCTGGGTGACCACGTGGTCCGGGATGCGCACCCCCACGGTCTTCTTCTTCGGGTGCTGGAGCATGCGCGGCACCTCGCGGGTGGCCGGCAGGATGAACGTGTAGCTGCCCGGCGTCGAGGCCTTCACGGCCCGGAACACGTCGTTGTCCACCCGGACGAACTGGCCGAGCTGCGCGAAGTCCCGGCACATCAGCGTGAAGTGGTGCCGGTCGTCCAGCCGGCGGATGGAGCGGATCCGGTCCATGCCGTCGCGGCTGCCCAGCCGGCAGCCGAGCGCGTAACAGGAGTCGGTCGGGTATGCGATGAGCGCGCCCGAGCGAACCGCGTCGGCGACCTGGCCGATACTGCGCGGCTGCGGATTGTCGGGGTGCACGTCGAAGTACTTCGCCATCCGCCGAGCTTATTCCGTCCGGAGCCGTGAGGCGCGCAGCGGCAGCGCCCCCGCGACGGGATGCCTGTGACCTCACACCTTGCCCGCCGGTGGCCGACGTGCGCCGTGCCTGCCGGGTCGGCCCGGCCTGCCGCTCCCTCCCCACCAGGGCTGTTCCCCCTCGACGCAGGAGCCGCTGCCGATGTTCGGATCGGCTGGATTTCGCCCGTGTATGTTCCGGATTCCAGGGCATCCGACCCTTGAACCGCCCAGGGCCTCCCCCCGCCCCGGGCGCGGCATCTCCGCCGGCGGTCACCCCCCCCAGGCCGCCGGCGGAGCCGTGTCCGCCGGTACCGGCCGCCCCGGTACCCGGCCACCCCGGGCCTCAGCCCTCCAGCCGTACCGGAATCTCCTGCCAGCCATGGGCGATGAACGACGGTACGTGGCGCAGTTCGTCGACCGGTACGGCCAGCCGCATCGCGGGGAAGCGGGCGAACAGCGCGGGCAGCGCGGTCAGTGCCTCCAGGCGGGCCAGCGGGGCGCCGATGCAGCGGTGCACGCCGATGCCGAACGCCAGATGGTCCTCGGCCGCCCGGGCCGCGTCGAAGACGGCCGCGTCGGGACCGTAGTGCCCCGGGTCGAGACCGGCGGCGGCGTACGTCGTGATGATCGCGTCACCCGCCGGTATCGTCACGCCCGCGACCGTCAGCTCCGCCACCGTGAACCGCAGCGGCAGCGCGGCGATGGACGGATGCACCCGCAGCGTCTCCTCGACCACCGCCTCCCAGCCGACCGTTCCCGCGCGCACCGCCGCCAGCTGCTCCGGGCCGGTGAGCAGCGCGACCACGGCGTTGCCGATGAGGTTGACGGTGGTCTCGAACCCGGCGCCGACCACCAGCAGCAGCGTGTGCAGCAACTCCTCGTCCGAGAGCCGGTCGCCGTCCTCGTCCCGCACTCTGATCAGCTCGGTCGTGATGTCGTCGCCGGGGCGCGCCCGCCGGTGCTCGATCAGCGCCCCCAGCACCGTGCCGATCCGCTCGTGCACCGACGCCGCGAACTCGGGGTTCGGGTCGGAGGTGTCCATGACGTCGGCGATGAGACGGGCCGCATCGGACCGCAACTCCTCCGGCACCCCGAGGAGTTCGCAGATGATCCGCATCGGCAGGGGGTGGGCGAGCCCGGTCCGCAGATCGACCGTGCGACCGTCGGCCCCCTCGGCCTCCAGCGCGGCCAGCAACTCGGCCGTCAGGGCGGCCACGCGGGGCCGCATCGCCTCGGTGCGCCGGTGGGTGAAGCTCGGCGCCACCAGCTTGCGCAGCCGGGTGTGGTCGGCGCCGTAGGTGGAGAGCATGTTGACCACGCCCACCCAGTTCGCCATCCACCTCCAGGACGGGTGCCGGTCCAGAGCCGGCCACAGCCGCCAGTGCAGACGCGCGTCCTTGCTGACGCGGGGGTCGAGGATCAGCTCCCGGAGGGCGTCGTAACCGGTGGGCGCCCAGGCGGGGATGCCGCCGGGCAGCTCCACGGGGACGACGGGGCCGAGAGCGCGCAGACGGGCGCTCTGAGCCACGAGGTCGGAGCCGAAGGGGTCCAGGGCGATTCGGTCGGTGACGGTCACGACGGTCTCCAGACGGTCGGCCTCTCACGAGTCGGTCCCCGTCCAGTACACCGCGTCAGCGGCCGTGCGCACCCCGTGATGCCCCAAGTGGCCGGGAAACTGGCCGAGTCCGCACCTCACCTGGCCGCCGGCTCGGCCGGCAGGTCGAAGACGTGCCGGGGGGAGATGATCCGGGTGATCGCCTGACCGAACAGCGTGCTGGGCTCCTCGTTGTCGTGGTTGATGTCGGTGTTGAGGAGCACCACGAGGGTCGTCCGCGTCGCCGGGAGGTAGATGGTCAGCGACTCGTAGCCGGGCAGGGAGCCGTTGTGGCCGATCCAGCCGTGCACGTTGAAGATGCCCAGCCCGTACCCGGCGCCCGGGATCGGGGTCGCCGGCGTGACGAGGCGCTGCCGCTGCATGGCGCGGCTGATCATCCGCTTGCCGTCGGGCAGTTCACCGGTCGCCACCGTGGGCGCCCAGATGCGCAGATCGTCCAGGGTGGAGTACATCGCCCCGGCCGCCCAGCCCCAGGACGGGTTCCAGCCGGCGGTCTCGGCGACCTCGCCGTTCGCCGTCTGGTCGGTGTAGCCCTGTGCGTGCGGGCGGGGGAACCGGCTGCCGCTCGGCAGGGCCGTGTCCTTCATGCCGGCCGGATCGAGGACGTGCTGCTTGAGGTAGTCCCCGAGCCGCTGACCGCTCTTCTTCTCCACGACCAGGCCGAGCAGGATCAGGTTGGTGTTGCTGTAGTCGAACTTCTCACCGGGCTGGAACAGCACCGGATGCCGGAAGGAGTAGGCGAGCAACTGCTGCGGGGTGAAGGGGCGCCGGGGGTCGGAGGTGAGCGCCTTGAAGAAGTCGTCGTCCTCGGAGTAGTTGAACAGCCCGCTGCGCATGCCGGCCAGCTGGCGCAACGTGATCTTGTGGCCGTTGGGTACGCCGTCGACGTACTTGTCGATCGTGTCGTCCAGGCCGACCTTCCCCTGGTCCGCCAGTTGCAGCAGCGCCGTGACGGTGAACGTCTTCGTCTCGCTGCCGATGCGCATGTACAGGTCCGGGGTCATCCTCCGGCCGGTCGCCTTGTCGGCGACGCCGAACGAACGGACGTAGCCGCGCTGTCCCGGCGTCCAGATGCCGACGGTCACGCCGGGCACGTTCGCCTCGCGCATCACCCGCCGTACGGACGCGTCGAGTTGGCGCGTCACGTCGGGGGAGAGGGGGCGGACGTCCGGCTCCGACGGCGACGGGCCGGGCGTGCCGGCGGCGAACACGTCCGGTACGGCGGCCGGTGCCGCCCCTGCCGTGACCGGCGCGAGCAGCGTGCCGGCCAGTACGGCGACCACGGCCCCCCGGCACAGGCGTACGGACGTAGGCGACATGGGCTGACTCCAAGCACGTGGGAGGCGACCGTGCGCCGGGCGCACGTCGGAGCCCGCGCCTTGCCCGCAGGACCGATCCGGCAGGCCCTTCGAGCAGGCTCTTTCCGGCAGGACGTTCCCAGCATAGGAGCGGGACGCACCCGCCGCGCGCCGACCGGCGGACACCGCCCGGGCCGGGAGCCTGCGGCGGGGGCGGGTCCGAGGTGCCGGTCCCCCGGCGCGACACACCCGTCCGCCGCGCTCCCGAGCGGAGCGGAATGCTTGTCCGACAGGCGGAACGCCACGTTCGGGCGATCGCCTCACCCGACCTGGTGAGCGGGCGCGGCGGGGCGTACCGCCGGCGGGCCCCGGACGTTGCCCCGGCATGAACCGCTTGGACTGGATGGACCGGATGGAGCGCCTGGACCGGATGCGCGGGCTGCACCGGGTGGACCGCGCCCGGGAGCCGATCTACGCCGAGCTCCTTGCGGAGTGGCGGGCGCAGGGGCGGACCGTCCCGGCGGAGCCCGACGCGCTCTGGTCACCCCTCTCCGGCCGCGCCCGCCACGCGCGCCGCGAGCACCTCTGACCGGTCACCGCCCGCACAGCGGCGCGAGCACCGCCAGTGTGCCGTTGGCCTGCCGCAACGCCTCCTCCAGGGTGCCGGGCGCATGCAGCGTGCCGGCGCCGTCGGGCGGCACGAGCCACTCCAGGGAACGGGCGGGCCGGTACGGCGGCGGCACGGCGACCCAGGAGCCCCTGGTCGCGTACCGCAGTCCGGCGCCCACCCAGCCGCCCGCCGGGTCCGGCGGCAGGAAGAAACCGACCCGGCCCGCCGCCGTGTCCACCAGCGTGGGCCCCGGCACCGGCAGGGCCGGCCGCCACAGCAGGTCCAGGGTGAGCAGTCCCAGCCGCTCCGGGACGCTCAGCACGTCCCAGAAGCGGCCCGCCTCCAGCAGTGCGAAGCCCTCGCCGTGGTCCCACTCCCATTTGCAGGCGCGCGGGTCGGCCGACGCCGCGGCCAGCCACTCCACGCCCCGCATCCACATCGTGTTCGTCATGCACTGCTCCGGGTGTCCTCGCTCGCCTGCCGAGCGCAGGGAACGACCGTGACCGGGCACTTTGCGCTTCCGCACGCCAACCCGGCATACGCATCGTTGTGGATGGTTCTACGTGGCGGAAGGGGTGGCGAACCGTGGCGTTTGAGGCGGGACGTTCGAACTCCGCGCGGGGGTTCGTCAGTTGAGGTGGGTGCTGCGTCACCCGTCCGTGGTGCATCTTCGTGGTGCGCGTGATTCCGCTGTCCATGCAATCGAATCGAGCGTGAAGTATTGAAGAGAACGAGATTTCGGTCGTAGGCTCACGGTATTCCGTCACCATCCTCGTCGAGGTGTTTCATGGACCGCACGCGTCTGCACGCCCTCCTGGCCCGCGAGAGCGCCGAGGCCGAACGCCGCAACCCGCGCTCCCGGGCGGCCTACGCACGCGCCGAACACCTCTTCGGCCGGGTGCCGATGACCTGGATGAACAAGACGGCCGGTGGCTTCCCGCGCTACCTGGCCGAGGCCCGCGGCGCCCGCGTCACCGACGTCGACGGGCACGCGTACATCGACTTCTGCCTCGGCGACACCGGCGCGATGGCCGGACACTCGCCCGCACCCGTCACCGAGGCGGTCCACCGCCGGTACGCCGAACTGGGCGGGGCCACCGCCATGCTGCCCACCGAGGACGCCGAGTGGGTCGGCGCCGAACTGACCCGCCGGTTCGGGCCGGCGCGCTGGAGCTTCTCGCTCACCGCGACCGACGCCAACCGCTGGGCGATCCGGCTCGCCCGCGCCGTCACCGGCCGGCCGAAGATCCTGGTCAACAGCTACTGCTACCACGGCAGCGTGGACGAGTCGCTCATCGTCACCGCCCCCGGCGGCTCCGGGGCGCCCCGCCCCGGCAATGTCGGCGCGCCCTGCGACGTGACGCTGACCAGCAGGGTCGCCGAGTTCAACGACCTCGCCGGGCTGGAGCGGGAGCTGGCCCACGGTGACGTCGCCGCCGTACTGATGGAGCCCGCCCTCACCAACATCGGCATCGTGCTGCCCGAACCCGGCTACCTCACCGGCGTGCGCGAACTGACCAGGCGCTACGGCACCCTGCTCATCAACGACGAGACGCACACCTTCTCCGCCGGCCCCGGCGGCTGCACCGGCGCCTGGGACCTGGCACCCGACCTGCTCACCATCGGCAAGGCGATCGGCGGCGGCATCCCGGCCGGCGCGTACGGGCTCTCCGCCGAACTCGCCGAGCGGCTGCTGGCCCGCGGCGACCTGGACCTCGTCGACATGGGCGGCGTCGGCGGCACCCTCGCCGGCAACGCCCTGTCCATCGCCGCCACCCGGGCCACCCTCGAACACGTGCTGACCGACGAGGCCTTCGCCCGGATGGGCACCCTCGCCGAGCGCTTCGAGGCGGGCGTCCGGGCCGGCCTCCAGGCGCACGGGCTGCCCTGGTCGGTCAGCCGCCTCGGCGCCCGCACCGAGTACCGCTTCACCGCCCCGGCCCCTCGCACCGGCACCGAGTCCGCGGCGGCCTCCGACCCGGAGCTGGAGGATTTCCTGCACCTCTACCTCGCCAACCGGGGCATCCTGCTCACCCCGTTCCACAACATGGCGTTGATGTGCCCGGACACCACCGAGCGGGACGTCGACACCCACACCGAGGTGTTCGCCGCCGCGCTCGCCGAACTGGCCGGCTGAGAACCGGCCGGGGAAGGAGCCGCGAGACGTGAAGGACATGGACGACATCGACCGGGCCATCCTGCGCGAACTGCAGACCGACGGCCGTATCGCCTACGCCGACCTCGGGCCCAGGATCGGCCTGTCCGCCTCGGCGGCCCGGCAGCGGCTGCAGCGCCTGCTGGAGTCCAAGGCGGTGCAGGTGGTCGGCGTCACCGACCCGATGGCCATGGGCGGACAGGCCATGGCCCTGCTCGGCATCGCCGTCGACGGCGACCCCAGGACCGTCGCCGACACCCTCGCCGAGCGCCCCGAGGTCGTCTACTCGGTGCTCACCTCGGGCGGCTTCGACCTCTTCGCGGAGGTCGTCGCTCCCGGCCCGCAGGCGCTGCTCGACTTCGTCAACGACGTGGTCCGCCCCATCGAGGGCGTCCGCGAGATCCGCTCCTTCCCGTACTTCGGCATCCACACCCATCGCTTCCTGTGGGACGTGGGCTGACCGACGGGGAGGACGGGGTCAGCCTGCCGGTGGTTCGGGTGCCAGCACCAGGATGGTCGCGTCGTCGCGGACCGCGTAGTGCTGCCGCAGCAGGTCCGCCCACACCGCGGCGGGCAGCTCGGCGGACGGGGTGCGGGCCAGGGCGGCCAGCCGCTCCGGCAGCGGATAGAAGGTGCCGTCGGCGCCCCGCGCCTCCCACACGCCGTCGGAGGCCAGGAAGATCCGGTCGGCCGGACCGAGCGGCACGGTGACCTCCTTGGGCCGGTCGACGTCGAGCAGTCCGATGCCCAGCGGTGGACCGGGTGCGACGGCCACCTCCCGGGCCTGGTCCCCGTGCAGCAGCACCGGCGCCGGATGACCACAGGCCACCACCCGCATCGCGGTCGAACCGGCGGTGAACTCCAGCAGCAGGGCCGTCGCGAACAGCTCCGCGTGCCGTACGTCCGCCGAGTCCACCGCCAGCCGGCGGTCCAGCCGGGCCGCCACCGACTCCAGGTCGGGCTGGTCCAGGGCCGCCTCCCGGAACGCGCCCAGCAGCGACACCACCGTGGCGACCGCCGACAGTCCGTGCCCCTGCACGTCCCCCATCACCGCGCGCACCCCGTGCGGCCCGTGCCGCACGTCGAAGAAGTCCCCGCCGACCAGCGTCCCGTCCTGCGCGGCCCGGTAGAAGGAGGCGCAGCCGACCCGTCCGACCCGCTCCGGCAGCGGCGGCAGCACCGCCCGCTGCACCGCCTCGCCGATCGCCCGCTCGGTGTTCAGCTGGGCGTCCCGGTGGCTGCGCACATAGGACACGAACACACTCAGTGCGGCCACGAACACGATGGTGAGCAGATCGGTGTCGCCGGGGCGGTTCAGATGGGTGGCCGGCAGGTTCAGCACCACGACCACACCCATGCCGAGCACCCCGGTCGCCAGCGGGCCGTACGACAGGACCGCCAGCGGGGGGATGGCGCCCAGCAGGAATCCGAGATCACGGGCATGAGGGGTGGCCAGGGTGGCCGAGCCGACGGCCACGAGCAGCAGCACGGGCAGCACCCGTACCCACCACGGCGGTGGCGCGCCCCGCAGCCAGCCGCGATCCTCCGGACGTCCGCGCGACCACCAGCCGCGCACCCATGCCACATCCCCAAGCTACGCCGCCGACGGAACGCTCCGCGCGCAGAAAACCGGTGGCCGCCCGCTCGGCCGCCCCCTAGCCTGAGCCCACCACGTCCGAGCCGGACGGAAGAAGGAGGTGAGCGTCATGCACGACAGCAGCAGCCGGCGCTCCCCCCTGCCCGTGCCGCGGGCGGGGCACGTCTGATCCGACCGGGAGCGCCGTACCCCGTACGCATCCCGGAGGAGACCCTTGACCGACCCGGTCATCCGTACGCTCGACGAGAGCAGTGCGCACCTTTTCGACACCATGCCCGACCCGCTCGGCTTCCGTGAGAAGCACCGTCGGACCCGTTACCGCCCCGACTGGCAGCGCATCGCCCTGCGCGACGGGCGCACCGTGGCGCGCGCTGCCTGGTGGGGCCGCCCGGAGGACGCCGAGCCGCTGCTGATCAACTGGTTCGACGTGGACGAGGGCGAGGAGGAGGCCGGCGCCGAGCTCCTGCGGTCCGCTCCCTGGGAGCCGGGCGAACTCGAACTCGACCTGCCCGCCGGTTGGCGCGACGACCCGCGTCTGCGGGCCGCGGCCGAGGCCCGCACCGCCGCCGCCCGCCTGGCCGGCTACACCCCCTTCGTGGAGCGCTTCCTGTACCGCTGGACCCCGGACCGGGGCCTGCCCGAGCGGCCCGGCCGGCTGGTCTTCACCGCCGAACCGGACGACACGGTGTTCTACGACCTCCTGCGCCGCATCAACTCCGCCACGCTCGACGCGCACGCCCGCCGGGCCGTCGAGCGTGGCGGCGTCGACCGGGCGGCCCAGGAGGACCTGGACGTCTTCCGCTGGTTCCCGTCGCCCAGGCAGTGGTGGCAGATCGCCCGCACCCCCACGGGCGAGGCGGTCGGCATCCACATCCCGGCGCGCAACCCGTCCGGGCCGTGCGTCGGCTTCATCGGCGTGGTGCCGGACCGGCGCGGCCACGGATACGCCTACGACCTGCTCGCCGAGTGCACCCACTTCCTGGCCGAGCGGGGCGCCGAGTGCATCGCCGCCGCCACCGACCAGGGCAACGTCCCGATGGCCGCGCACTTCGCCACGGCCGGCTATCCGGTCGTACGGGAACGCGTCACCTGCTGGGCCGACGGCGGCGCCGGCGCCGGGTGAGCCGTCCGGCGGCCGAGGGACGGCCCGCCCGCCGTCCCTCGGCCGAGGCCGCCTAGTCCGTACTGCCGACCAGGCGGGCCTCCGCCGCGGCCAGGATCTCGGTGACCCGGAGGCCGAACGCGGCGTCGCACGAGTGCGGCCGGCCCGTGCGGGCCGCCCGCACCAGCGCGTCCGCGGCCCGGGCGAGCGCCGGGACCGCTCCCTGCGAACTTCCCGGCAGAACCGTCAGCCCCGCCTCGCCGCGCAGTTCCACGTCGGCCCCGGCGGCCGCCGGCGGGGCCGACAGGCTCAGCGTGAGGGTGCTCGACGCTCCGGTGGCGTGGTCGAGCACCAGGTGCACGGTGTCCGCCGGACCGTGCGCCGCCGCCACCACGTGCCGTACGTCGCCGAGGACCGGCAGCAGCACCGACAGGGCGTGCGGGCCGACGTCCCACAGCGCGCCCTTCTCCCGCCGCCACGGCGAGGCCGCGAACGGGCTGTCGCTCGTGAACACCGCCCCCAGCCACTGGGCCCGCGCCGTGAACCAGCCCGCGACGGCGGCCTGTTCCTCGATCCAGGCCTCCGGCTCCTTCTGGAAGCGCGCGGTGAAGAACACCACCGACGCCACCCCGGCCCGCTCCACCGCCTCCGCCACGGCCCGCCCCTCGGCCACCGACAGGGCCAGCGGTTTGTCCAGCAGCAGATGACGGCCCGCCCGGGCCGCCCGCACCGCCAACTCGGCCTGCACGGAGGGCGGCAGGGCCACCGCCACCGCGTCCACGTCCGCCAGCAGCGCATCCACGTCGGCGTACGCGGCGACGTCGTACTGCTCCGCGAGCGCCGTGACCGCGTCCGGCCGACGGCCCCACACCCCGGCGAACTCCAGGCCGGTGTGCCCGGCGAGGGCGGGTGCGTACGCCGTCCGTGCCCACGGGCCCGTCCCCAGCAGTCCGATGCGCATGTCGCGTTCCCCTCTCCGAGCCGTTCCACGAGCTGTTCTCCGAGCCGTTCCCGGCACTCTCACGAGGCTGCGCTCCGGTCACCCTGCGCACACCTGCGGCCCGGACCGGCCTGCCCCGCGAGCCAGTCGGCGATGGTGGCGGCGATCGGCTGGCCGGTGTCCATCTCCACGAAGCCGAACTGGCCGGACTGGTTGCACTCGAGGAACCACCAGATCCCGTCGGCGTCCTCCGCGAAGTCGAAGGCGCCGTACGCCAGTTCCGCGCCGGCCATGTAGCTCAGCACGCCCTCGGCGACACGCGGCGGCACGTCCGCGGGGACCCAGGGAGTGCCCGCCGGGGCGAACCGCACGTCCACGTCGTCCGGATGGGCGTCCGGATCGGTGGGCTTACGCGCGGCCAGCAGGGTCCCGCCGACGACGGTGAGCCGGATGTCGGCCCGCTTGGCGATCCGCCGTTGCAGCAGGGTCGGACCGAAGGCCACGGCGGTGAAGTCGGCGTCCGGTGCCACCCGGCTGGTCGGCACCGCCCGGGGCGGCTCCTGCGGGTGCGCCCCGGAGACCGGTTTGACCACCAGGTCCGGGAAGCGTTCCGCGAACGCCCGCGCGGCCTGCGGGAACGTGGTGATGAGGGTGGCCGGCACCGGCAGTCCGCTGCGCTGGGCCAGGTGCAGCTGCCAGGGCTTGTGCCGGGCCCGGCGGGCGGCGTCCGGATGGTTCATCCACCGGGCGTCGCTCCAGCGCAGCATGCCGTACAGCGCCTGCGCCGACTCCTCCGTCAGCCAGGCGGACGGCTGGGCGGCGCGCGCGGCCGGGGCTCCCGGCCTGCGCACCCAGATGGAGCGCAGGCCGTTCATGCTCACCAGGCGCCCGCCGACGGACAGATGTCCCCGGCAGGAGCCCTGCACGTACTCGCCCGACAGCGCCACCCCGTTGGTCAGATCGGCGGGATCGAGCCGGACGACGGGCACCCCGGCCTCGCCCAGCCGGAGGACCACCATGTCCGCCGTCACGTCCTCTTCACTTGTCAGGATGAGCACGGTCATCTGTCGCGGTCCGCGGTTCAGTCGTCGAAGTGCGTCTTGGAACCGGCCGTGGAGGTCGTGGTTCCCAGTGCCCGCAGAGTCACGTGGTCGGTGGCGGCGATGCGCCCGTCCGGGAGGACGTTCAACTGCAGTCCGGAGTCGTACGCGTACGGAGTGGTGACGTCCAACTGCACAGCGGGGCGCGCGTAGTTGAGCGTGAACGGTTGCATGGTCTCTCCCTGATTAGGCTTTCACGTCCTTATACGAATCGAACGAGTGATTGGTTTCCTTACGCTCCGTAATCACAGCCCGGAGGGGTGCGCCGACGACGTCATGCCGCAAGCGCGTTCCGCGCCGTCACCAGGGCCTGTTCGGCGTACCCCCGCCCGAACAACACGGCGTGCACCAGCAGCGGAAAGAGTTGGTGCAGCCCCACCCGGTCCCGCCAGCCGTCGGCCAGCGGTGCCGTCTGCCGATAGCCGGCGAGCACCCGGTCCAGATGGGGGCAGCCGAACAGCTGAAGCATCGCCAGGTCGGTCTCCCGGTGCCCGCCGTGCGCGGCCGGGTCGATGAGCCGGACCTCGCCGTCGGCGCCCCACAGCACGTTCCCGTTCCACAGGTCGCCGTGCAGCCGGGCGGGCGGCTCCGGCGGACCCGCCAGCTCCGGCAGCCGGGCGCAGACCTGCTCGAACACGGCCGCCTCGCCCGGCCGGAGAGTGCCGCGGTCGACCGCACCGCGCACATAGGGCAGCACGCGGTGTTCGGCGTACCAGCGGGGCCAGTCGGTGCCCGGTGCGTTCCGCAGGGGAGCGCGGCCGATCCAGGCGTCCTCCGGGCCGTCGGGCGGCGGTGCCCCGAAGTGGGGCGCGCCGGCCGCGTGCAGCGCGGCGAGTGCTTGGCCGAGAAGCAGCGCTGCCGTGGGGTCGGGGGAGCCGGTCGGCACCCGTTCGGTCACCATCCAGTGTTCGTCGTGCCCGAGCACCGCCGGCACCCGCACCGCGTCCGCCGCGGCCAGCCAGCGCAGCCCCGCCACCTCGGCGCGCACCGCCCGCGGACCGTCGCCGCGCTTGACCATCACCGGGGTTCCGTCGTCCAGCAGTACTTCGGCGGGTGACCCCGACGCCCGCCGGGCCCCCGTGACCGGCCGCCCGGTGAGCCGGGCCGCCACCTGTCCTGGATCCTCGTCTCCGTTGACCACGGCCTCAGGGTACGACCCCGACCAAGGCCGCTCGCCGGTCACTTCGACCGTTGATCCCGGCGGCTGCCGGTGGCTGGTGGCCGGTGCGCGCCCGCTCTTCGTGCGGCGTGCCCGGCCCCGGTGCCCCGGGCGGGGGCGCCGGGGCCGGCCCTTCAGCGGCCGGCGGGGTACGTCCCCCCGGTCAGCCCCACCGGATTCCCGGCCGGCAGCAGCCCCGACTCGCCGACCGCGCGGGCCAGCGGCTCCAGCAGCGCGGCCAGGCGCCCGCTCCGCTCGGGGCCCAGCGCGCTCCACGGCCCCTCGGCCGCCGCGTCGGTCAGCGCCTCCGCCTCCGCGCGCAGGGCCGCCCCCGCGGGCGTGAGCGAACCGTCCGCCGCGAGCCGGCCGGCCGCGCGCAGCCGCGCCTCGGCCGCCGCCCAGTCCTCCTGGGGCCACCTACGGGTCTCGCGCAGGAAGGCCCCGTCGGACTCGCCGGCCGCCGCCTTGAGCACCATGGCCTCGACCGGTCCGATCCCCAGACCGACCAGCACCGCCACATGGGAGTCGCCCCGGTGCTCGCGCAGGGTCGTCAGCGCCTGCCACAGGCGTGCGGTGGGCCGGTCCGGGCGCTCCAGCGCCTGGTTGGCGGCGCCCAGCACCCTGCCCGCCGTGTCCGCGCCCGCGGCGGCCTCCCAGGCGAGGTCCGCGGCCTCCGCGAACGCCGCCGACGCGACGGTGTCCGCTCCGAGCACCCGGGTCATCGCCGCGTCCATCGCCTCCTGACGGGCCGCCAGCGCGTCCGCCGGAGCGGCGTACGACCAGGCGTCCGGCAGCGCCCGGGCCACCCGCGCGGGGTGGAAGACGTAGAAGCAGCCCGTGACCACGGACGGGGGTGCCGCGCCGAGCGGGGCGGCGCGCAGCGCGAAGTAGCCCATCCAGAACCCGCGCAGCCCCAGCCCTTCCGCCGCCCGGTGCGCCTCGGGTGCGAAGTACACGAGCTGGTGCACCGGTTCGTAGCGCTCCCACAGTGCCCGCGCCATTCCGTCCGCCACTGTTTCCTCCCGCCGTGTCGGCCTGTCATGCCGTCGGCACCAGCCTGCGTTATGACAGTGGTCATAACAAGAGGGCGGGAGATCGTCGCCGTGAGGCCTCGGCGTCAGCCGGCCCGGACGCGGCCGACGGCGTTGCCGAGCAGTTCCGTGAACCACACGGCCCGGCCGGGCCCGGCCGCCAGCCGCAGCGGCACCTTGCCGGCGCCGTCGGGCACCGGGAAGGCGGTGAGCGCGCCGTTCGCGGTGATCCGGCCGATCCGGCCGGCCTGGTCGGCGTACCAGACCTGCCCGTCGGGCCCGCGGGCGATGCCGGCCGGCAGGCTGTCCGGGCCGGGCAGCGGGAACCGGGTGACGCGCCCGGTGTAGTCGATCCGGACGACCGCGGGCCCGCCGGACGCGGTGAGCCACATGCCGCCCGGCCCGGCGACGATGCCGCCCGGGAACCCGGTGCCGGCGGGCAGCGGGAACTCGGTGATCCGTCCGGAGGCGGTGATCCGCCCGACCTTGCCGCCGCCCAGCTCGGTGAACCACAGGGCGCCGTCCCCGCCGGCCGCGATGGAGCCGGCAGAGGCGTCCGGGGTGGGCACCGGGTACTCGCTGATCCGGCCCCCGCCCGTGATCCGGCCGATCCGGTTCCCGGTCGCCTCGGTGAACCACAGCGCCCGGTCCGGGCCGAGCGCGATCCCGGCCGGGCCGCTGCCGGCCGCCGGCAGCGGGAACTCGGTGAGCCCGCCGGAGGCGGTGATGCGGCCGATCCGGCCCGCGGCGGTCTCGGTGAACCACAGGGCCCCGTCCGGTCCTACGGTGATCTCCGCCGGACCGGTGTCCGGACCCGAGGTCGGGAAGTCGGTGACCGTACCGTCGGCCGCCATCCGCCCGATCCGCCCGGCGTCGTGCTCCGCGAACCACACCGCACCGTCCGGACCCCCGGTGATGCCGAAGGGCGCGGCACCGGCCGTCGTGGTGACCGGATACTCCGTCACCGTCTCCGCCCCCGCACGGGCGGGGCCGGCGACGGCGGCGACGGCGAGCAGGACACCGGCCCACACGGCGGCGGGCCGCCGGAGGCGCCGTCCCCGCCGGACGGTCACGGTCATGGGTCACCTCCTCCTCGCGATTTCGGCGATCACTCCGGCAGGCGTACGGCCGCTGCGGCGATTGGCCCGTACGAGGCGTCCCGGACCCGGCGCGCTGGGGCAGACGGGTGGCGTGGTGACCCGGCTGGGCGGCTCGGATGGTGGGAGCCCAGGGGCCTCGCTGACGCTGGTTCATGTCGGGGCCGGGTCCACCCAGCTGATGAGGTATCCGCTGCCCGGTCACCGCGGAAGGACATCACTATGCGCTCTGCCCGCATGCTCCTGGCAACGGCGGCTGCCGCCGCCGCCCTGGCCTTCGCCACACCCGGCGCCGCGTTCGCCGTACCGGCCGAGCGCGACAGCGGCCGGGACGACTCCTCGTACAGCAAGGAGCACGACAGCGACTCCGACCGTGAGGACAAGGGGTCGGACGGCGACCACGACAAGGACTACGGCAACAAGCGCGACTCCGGCGGGGAACACGACGGGCCGCGCGGCGGAATGCACACGGGTGGCGGAGCCCTCGCCGCGGTGTCCGGCGACGACTGGGGCTCGGGTGGCGACAGCCGCTTCGACCCCGAGAGCTACAAGGACAAGGGGCGCGACAGCGATGAGGACAAGGGAGACAAGAGCGAGCGGGGTGACAAGGGCGACAAGGGCGAGAGAGGCGACAGGGGCGACAAGGGTGACAAGAGCGAGTGGGGTGACGACCACGAGAAGCCGCGCGGTGGCATGCACACCGGTGGCGGTGCGCTCGCTTCGCCGGGGGTCACCGCGGGCGGCCTCGCCGTGCTCGCCGTAGGCGCCGCCGGCGCGTACGCGCTGCGCCGCAAGAAGGCCGCCGAGCCGGTGTCCTGACGGGCCGGTACGTCCAGGGGCTGCGGGCGCCGTCGGCGCGCGCACCGCGCCGGCGGCCCGCGCCCCCTTCCTTCCGCCCCGGACGCCGGACCCGGCGGCGTTCCGTTCCCGTCCTGACCCCCGTGCTGCCCTGATCGAGCGAGGTGGTGTCCGATGGCAGCAGATCCCTCCTCCCCGACCCCCTCGGGACCGGCAGAGCAGGAGCGGCCCGCCGGCCGTGGCGGGCGGCTCACGCTGTGGGGCGTGGCGGCCGCCTTTCTCGCCGTCAGCGTGTTCGGCGGTCATCACCAGTCGGACGACACACCGCAGGCGCCCCGTGCCTCGGGCACCGGCGCCACCGCGCCGGCCGACCCGCGGCACCCCGGCGAGCCACTGGACCGGTCCGAACCGACCCGGCTGCGCATCCCGAAGATCTCCGTGGACGCCCCCTTCACCACCCTGTCCATCGGCTCCACCGGCCAGCTGCAGCCGCCGCCCGCCACCGACACCAACCTCGTCGGCTGGTACGCCGAGGGTGTCTCGCCCGGCGAGGAGGGCACCGCGATCATCGCCGGGCACGTCGACACGGTGAGCTCCGCGGCCGTCTTCGCCGACCTCGACGAACTCGGGCGCGGCGACCGGTTCTCCGTGGAGCGGGCCGACGGGCGCACGGCCGAGTTCGTCGTGGACAGCGCCGAGACCTTCGCCAAGGACGACTTCCCGAGCAAGCGGGTCTACGCGGACGCCTCGCGCCCCGAGGTCCGGCTCATCACCTGCGCCGGGGACTACGACCGCACGGTACGGGACTACACCGACAACCTGGTCGTCTTCGCCCACCTGGTGTGAGCCGCCGGGCGGCCGGTCAGGCGGCGCGGCCGGCGAAGGGGCCGTCCGGGGCGAACGCCAGCGCCGCGAACCGCTCGCCGATCCGGCGGTGGCCGGCGGTGTCCGGGTGGAGGCCGTCGGGCAGCGGCAGCTCGGCGAAGTCGGCCTCGCCGTACAGTTCACGGCCGTCCAGGTGGTGCAGAGCCGGGTCCTCGGCCGCCCGCTCCCGCACGATCCGGGCCAGCTCCTCCCGGACGACCTCCAGGGTGAGCTTCCCGGCCGTCCGCTCGGCCGGGTCCCCGGTGGCCCGGTACCGCAGCCGCCCCTCGCCCAGGGCCGCCGGATCCAGGGCGGTGGGGCCGGGCGTGTCCTCGTGCAGAGGGCACAGGACCGGGGAGACGACGAGCAGCGGTGTGCCGGGATGGCCCTCGCGGACGGTGTCGAGGAAGCCGTGCACGGCGGGGCCGAAGGCGCGCAGCCGCATCAGGTCGGTGTTGACCAGGTTGATGCCGAGCTTGACGCTGATCAGGTCGGCTGGCGTGTCACGCAGCGCGCGGGCGGTGAACGGGTCGAGCAGCGCGCTGCCGCCCAGCCCGAGGTTGACCAGCTCGACTCCGCCCAGGGACGCGGCGAGCGCCGGCCAGGTGGTGGTGGGGGTCGCCGCGTCGGAGCCGTGGCTGATCGAACTGCCGTGGTGCAGCCACACCCGGCGGCCCCGGTCCGGTACGGGCTCGACGGGGGCGTCGGTGCGCAGCGCGACGAGTTCGGTCGTCTCGTTGTGCGGCAGCCAGATCTCCAGGTCCTTGGCGGTGTCCGGCAGACCGGTGAACCGCACGGTGCCGACCGGGCCGGGGCGGTGTTCGGCGGTTCCGGTGCCCAGGTCGATGGTGAGGGTGCTGCCCTCGGCGAGGGAGGCGCTGCCGGCCGGGCGTCCGTCGACGAGCAGCTCGTACACACCGTCCGGGCGGGGCGGTGCGCCGGTGTAGATCCGCTTGGTCGGCAGGGCGTCCAGCTCGACGGTGGTGGCGTGGGTACGCAGGGCCAGCCGTACGCCGGCGGGCTGGGACTCCGCCAGGGCCAGCTGCGGGTCGGTGCACTGGGCGCGGGCCCGGGCGGGCAGCCGGTGCGGCAGCAGGCCGTGCGCGGTGCGCTCCAGTTCGAGGGCACCGCGTATCAGGTCGGCGGTGAGGGGGATGGTGTGCATCGTGTCTGCCTGCGTTCAGGGGCTCAGGGGCTCAGGACGGGCGGGCCAGGTGCGCAGCAGGCAGTCGAGGGCGTCCAGGATCCGGGTCCACGACTCCTGCGAGTCGGGCGCGCTGTGCCGGAAGCCGCCGGCCGCCTCCAGGCTGACGTAGCCGTGGAAGACGCTGCCGAGGAGGCGGACCGCGTGGGTCTGGTCCGGCTCGGCCAGGTCGTAGCCGCGCAGGATCGCCCGGGTCAGCTGCGCGATCCGGACGCCCGCGCTGCCGGCCGCGGTCTCGGCGTCCAGCGGATGCCGGGCCGCCGCGTAGCGGCCGGGGTGGGCGCGGGCGTAGTCCCGGTAGACGTGCGCGAAGGCGGCCAGGGCGTCCTTCCCGGAGCGGCCGGCCAGCGCCTCGGCGGCACGGTCGGCCAGGTCCTCCAGGGCGAGCAGCGCGATCCGGGTCTTCAGGTCCGCCGAGTTCCTCACGTGCGAGTACAGGCTTGCGACCTTGACGTCGAACCGCCGGGCCAGCGCGGAGACCGTCACCTGGTCGAAGCCGACCTCGTCGGCCAGCTCCGCGCCGGCGTGGACCAGGCGTTCGGTGGTCAGGCCCGCACGCGCCATCGTCGCTTCTCCCGTCTGTTCTGTCAGGAAAAGGATTATGGAGCTTCCTAAACCCTTTAGGCAAACACGATCAGCTCTTAGGTAGAGGGCCGCTCGGCCTCCCGAGGTGCCGGACACCCACTTTTTTGTGGGTACTTGGCAGCTCCAGTCCACCCGGGAGAGGCTGTTTCCCGAGGTCAGGGGCTGCCGCGGAAAGCAGAAGGAGGTGACGGCGGCGGCGCCTCAGGACGCCGCCTCGCGCTCGCGTCCGTCCTCGCGGAGTCGCTCCAGGCGGCGGTGGCCCCACTCGGCCACGGGGTTCAGGGCCGCGGCCAGGTCACGCCCGAACGCGGTCAGCGAGTACACCGTCTTCGGCGGCAGCACGTCGTGCACCTCCCGGTGCACCACGCCGTCCTCCGCCAGCTCACGCAGCGCCTGGGTCAGCACCTTCTCACTCAACCCGGGCAGCCAGCGGCGCAGTTCGCCGGGCCGGCGCGGGCCGGACTCCAGCAGCCACAGCAGCGACGTCTTCCACTTTCCTTCGATCACGGCGATCGCGGCGGTCACTCCGCAGACGTTCGGGTCCTGGGCACGGCTGCGCGTCATCGTCGTCCTCTTCGATCCCTCACGGCCGCCCGGCCGTTCTTGTCCACACCGCATACGCTCACCACGTACGGGAGTTGCAACATGTCCACCTCGTCGAATCTTCCTGCCGTCACCGTGCTCGGTCTCGGCCCCATGGGCCGGTCACTGGCCGGCGCGTTCCTCGCGGCCGGTCTGCGCACCACGGTCTGGAACCGCACGCCCGGCAAGGACCAGGAACTGACCGAAGCCGGGGCGACCGCCGCCGCCTCGGCCGAAGAGGCCGTCTCCGCCTCGGAGTTGACGGTTGTCTGCGTCGTCAACCAGGACGCCGCCGACGCGATCCTGCGCCGCGCCGACGTCACCCGCGCGCTGAAGGGCCGTACGGTGGTGAGCCTGACCGCCGACACACCGGAGCGGGCCCGGGACACCGCGCGGTGGGCCGCGGAGCACGGCATCGGCTACCTGGACGGCGCGATCATGACACCGGCGCCCAGCATCGGCACCCCGGAGGCCGTCTTCCTGCACAGCGGCCCGCGCGACCTCTACGAGCAGCACCGGCCGGTGCTGGAGCGGCTCGGCGGGACCCACACCCACCTGGGCGAGGAGATCGGGCGCGCCGCCACCTTCGACATCGCCCTGCTCGACATCTTCTGGACCGCCATGGCCGGGTACGCGCACGCCGTGGCGATCGCCCGGGCGGAGGGCGTCACCGCGCGGGAGCTGTCCGTCTTCGCCCAGGGCATCGCCGCGATCCTGCCGCCGCTGTTCGAGCAGTTCGCCGCGGACGCCGACGAGGGCACCTACTCCGGTGAGATCAACCCCGTCACCTCGGCCGCCTCCACCATGGCCCATGTGGTCGACGTCTCCGAGTCGCACGGCATCGACGCCGGCGTGATGCGGTCGGTCGAGGGCCTGGCCCGCCGGGTCATCGGCCTCGGCCACGGCACGGACGGGTTCATGCGGGTGGCGGAGGTGCTGGGCCGCCACTGAACCATCGTACGCCCCGGCGGCCGGTGTACCGGAAGGCCGGGCATCCGAGGGGGCCGGGTCCGGGCCTACAGGTGCGGGAGGCCCGGGTCCGGACCCGCGCTGCCCGCGGCCGTACCCTGGCGGAGCTGCGACTTGTGCCCGGGGCGGGGCGATGGAACGCTTCGGCCCGACGGGCGTGAGCACGGCCGGAGAGGGGTGTGACGGCACCCGGGTCCCGAAGGGCGCGGGTACGGACGGGAAGGGAACCGATGGAGCTGGAGCTGCGGCATCTGCGGGTGCTGTGCGCCATCGCCGACGCGGGCAGTGTGGGCCGCGCCGCAGCGCAGCTCGGCTACTCGCAGCCCGCCGTGAGCACCCAGCTCCGGCGCATCGAACGCCACCTGGGCGAGCCGCTCTTCGAGCGCGGGCCGAGCGGGGTCCGGCCGACCCGCTACGGCGCCGAGGTCGTCGAACAGGCCCGGGACGTCCTCGTACGGGCCGCCGCCATCGGACACCGCCCACCGGCCGCCCGCTCCCGCCGGACCCTGCGCGTGGCCGCGACCAACTCGCCGGTGCTGTCCGGCACGGTCTCCCGTGTCCGCGCCCGGCTGCCCGAACTGGCCCTCTCGGTCACCAGCGTCTACGCGTCCTCGCGGATCGTGGAGCTGCTGGAGGAGGGGGCGGTGGACGCCGCGATCGCCGCCGACTACCCGGGCATGGAGCTACGGCACTCGACCGCCGTACGGCACCGCGGCATCGTCACCGAACCCACCTTCGTCGCCCTCCCCGCCCGGCACCGGCTCCGGCTGAACGCCCAGGTGCAGCTCGCCGACCTCGCCGACGACGCCTGGTTCGTGACCCCGGACGACGGTGCCGGCTGGCCCGGGGTGTTCTACGACGCCTGCGCGGCGGCCGGGTTCACGCCGGTGACCGTCCACGAGTGGCTGGGGGACCAGACCCAGCTGCAGAGCATGATCGCCGACGGTCTCGGGGTGTCCCTCGTGCAGCCGACGCTGCGGCCGATCCCGCACGTCGTGGTCAAGCCGCTGGCCGGCTCCCCGCTCTGGTGCCGCTACGTACTGGCCTGGCGGCCGGACACCGTGGCCGACGACGTCGTGGAGACGGTGTTCCAGTCCGCCACCGCCGCGTACCGCGATCTCGTCGCCCAGGCACCGCACCTGCGCACCTGGGCCTCGCGCACCTGGAGCACCGCCGGCCCCTAGGGCCTGTCTGACCATTCCCGTCTGCCGCGCGACGCCATGCACGCGCCCTCGCCGCACCTGACGCCGCGCGGCCGCCCTTCGGGCGACGACGCGCATTGTGAGACAGGCCCTAGCAGCAGGTCACGGGTGCGCCGCGATGTTATGAGCGGTCGGTGCCATGTGCTATGTCACACGCCATTGTTGGGGCGAGCGGTGCGCTGAGACAGTGCCTCACACGCCTCAACACCCCACAGAGGCGCATCCCTTCGTGGAGGAATCCCGATGCGCTATCGCTTCGCGCTGCCCGGACGCATGCCGAGAGGCACCGGCCGCATCGCCGGCGCCGCCGCCGTCTGCGTCACCCTGGCCGGCCTGCTGTCCACCCCGGCGCTGGCGGCACCCCGGCCGCACCCCGGGACGGCCACCGCGCCCCGCGCACACCTCGCCGTGCCGTCGCCCGCCGCGGCGTCCACCGCGGCGACCGAGCGGCCCGCGACCCAGGCCAGGCGGCTCAGCCCGGTGCAACTCCCGCCGCAGCAGCCGATGCCCGCCAAGCCGCCCGCAAGCGTGGCGAAGGCCGCCTCCTGCACCCCCGCCGACTTCGGCAGCCGAACCGGCTCCGCCCTCGTCGCCTACGTCAAGGCCGCGACCCCGGACTGCGTCAACACCCTCTTCTCGGTCACCGGCACGGACGCGCGCGCCGTCTTCCGCCAGGCCCAGATGCTGACCGTGGCGAACGCCTTCACGCGCGCCGCCGGGCAGTACCGCGGCGACAACTCCGGCAGCCTGCTGCAACTGGTCCTGTTCCTGCGCGCCGGCTACTACGTGCAGTTCAACCACCCCGCAGACGTCGGCGCGTACAACGCCCGCCTCACCACCGCCGTCACGAGCGGCATGGACACCTTCTTCGCCCGCTCCCACTCCCGTGACGTCACGGCGGCCAACGGCGACATCCTCGGCGAGACCGTCATCCTCACCGACAGCGCCGATCAGCAGGACCGCTACCTGTACGTCTACCGGCGGCTGCTGAACGACTACGACAGCTCCTACGATCCGATCGACAGCATGATCAGGGCCGTCAACGACGTCTACACGCCCCTGTGGCGCGGCAACTGGAACCAGCGGTACGTGCAGGCGGTCGAGGCCGACCCGCGCGTCATCGACACCCTGTACGACTTCGCGCTGGCCAACACCGACCAGCTCGGCACCGCTCTGGCCTTCCTGGACTCCAACGCCGGGATGAACCTGGCCCGTTACACCGAGCACGCGGAACTGCGGGACGACGTGAGGCCGTTGGCCAAGGACTTGCTGGACCGGACGCGGATCACCGGTCCGACGGCCGGGCTGTGGGTGGCCGTGGCCACGCAGGCCGCCGCCTACGACCAGAACAACTGCGCCTACTACGACGTCTGCAACCTGCCCGACAAGCTCGACAAGGCCGTCCTGCCCGTCACCCACCCCTGCGACGCGAACGTGACCGTGCGGGCCCAGGGGCTCACCGCCGCCGACCTCGACGCCGCCTGCGCCAGCGTGCTCCGCCAGGACGCCTACTTCCGCTCGGTCGTCGGGGCCGACACCCACATACCCGGGCAGTACGCCTCCACGCTCCGGCTCGTGGTCTTCACCAGCCGCACCGACTACCAGACGTACGCCGGTGCGATGTACGGCATCAGCACCGACAACGGCGGCATGACGCTGGGCGGCGACCCGTCGGACCCGGCCAACCAGCCGATGTCGATCATGTACCAGAAGAACTACGACGACGGCTTCCCGGCCCGGATCTGGAACCTCAACCACGAGTACACGCACTTCCTGGACGCCCGCGACGACATGAAGGGCGACTTCGCCCGGCAGATCTCCGTGCCGGACGTGTGGTGGATCGAGGGCATAGCCGAGTACGTCTCCTACAGCTACCGCGGCCTCGCCGACGGCCAGGCGGTCCAGGAGGCCGGCAAGCACACGTACCGCTTGAGCACCCTGTTCGAGAACACCTACGACAACAGCGACGTCATCCGCACCTACCCGTGGGGCTACCTCGCCGCGCGCTACATGCTGGAGAAGCACCCCGACGACGTCCAGCGCATGCTCGCCCGCTTCCGCGTCGGTGACTACGCCGGCGGATACGCCGTCTACCACGACGGCATCGGCACCCGCTACGACGCCGACTTCGACCAGTGGCTCACGGCGTGCGCCACGGGCGCCTGCGCCCGGCCGGCCGCGGCCTGACCACACGCGCCCGGCACCACGGCCGCCGACCGGAGACCCCGGTCGGCGGCCGTACGCGTGCGCGAGGCCCGGCGGATCAGACCGCCGTCGCCGGGAACGTCGGGTACTCCACGCCCGAGACGTGCTGGACGACCCGGACGACCTGGCAGGAGTAGCCGAACTCGTTGTCGTACCAGAGGTAGAGGATCGCGTTGTCGCCGTCGACCTTCAGCGCGCCGGCGTCCACGATCGAGGCGTGGCGGGAGCCGATGAAGTCGCTGGAGACCGCGTCGGGCGCCGTGATGAAGTCGATCTGGCGCTTGAGCGGCGAGGTCAGCGACACCTCGCGCAGGTAGTCGTGGACCTCCTCGCGGGTGGTCTCGCGGGCCAGCTGCAGGTTGAGGATCGCGATCGAGACGTCCGGCACCGGGACGCGGATCGAGCTGCCGCTGATCTTCGCCTTGAGGTCGGGCAGCGCCTTGGCGACGGCGGAGGCGGCACCGGTCTCGGTGATCACCATGTTGAGCGGCGCGGACCGGCCGCGGCGCTCGGACTTGTGGTAGTTGTCCAGCAGGTTCTGGTCGTTGGTGAACGAGTGGACGGTCTCCACGTGCCCGCGCAGCACGCCGTACTCGTCGTCCATCGCCTTCAGCGGCGGGACGATGGCGTTGGTGGTGCAGGAGGCGCAGGACAGGATCTGCTCGTCCGGCTTGATGGTGTCGTGGTTGACGCCGTGCACGATGTTCGGGACGTCGCCCTTGCCCGGCGCGGTCAGGACGACCTTCTCGATGCCCGGACGCAGGTGCTTGGACAGGCCCTCGCGGTCACGCCACTTGCCCGTGTTGTCGATGAGGATGGCGTCCCGGATGCCGTACTCGGTGTAGTCCACGTGCGACGGGTCGTCGGCGTAGATCACCTTGATTGCGTTGCCGTTGGCGACGATCGTGCTGCTGTCCTCGTCCACGGTGATGGTGCCCTGGAACTGGCCGTGGATGGAGTCGCGGCGCAGCAGCGAGGCACGCTTGACGATGTCCTGGGCGCCGCCGCCGCGCACGACGATGGCGCGCAGCCGCAGGCCGTTGCCGGAGCCGGCCTTCTCGATCAGCAGGCGGGCGACGAGGCGGCCGATGCGGCCGAAGCCGTACAGCACGACGTCGCGCGGCTCGCGGCGCTCGATCTTGTTGGCGCCGGTGGCGCCGGCGACCGCCTCGGCGGTGAACTCGGCGACGCTCAGGCCGCGGTCGTCGGCCTTGTAGGTGGTGGCCAGCATGCCGAGGTCGATCTGGGACGGCCCGAGGTCCAGCGTGGTCAGGGCCTCCAGGAACGGCATGGTCTCGGTGACCGACAGCTCGGCACCGGCGATCTGCCGGGCGAAGCGGTGCGTCTTGAGGAGGCTGACCACCGACTTGTTCACCAGGGAGCGGCTGTGCAGCAGGACGGTCACGTCCCGCTCGCGGTGCAGCTTCCCGATGAGCGGGATCATCGACTCCGCGATCTCCTCGCGGATCTTCCAGTTGGTGAACGAGTCGTCGTTGACAGTCACAGGTCCATCTTTCGAGCTAGGCAGCGCTCATATGATAACCACACCCTGATCAGGCCCTGGGGAGGGGGGTGGTCGTCACCGGGCGTCGCCCGGATTCGTGAATAGGGGTGGAACTGCGCAAGAAACCCGGGTCGTGGTTTGCACCTCTTCCCGGGCGTGACCCAAGGTCGGCGACGTGAGTACCTCCTCCGTGCCGCGGCCCGAGCCGACGGCCCCCGCCTGGCCCCTGCGTCGCCCCCGGCCGCCGCGGGCGGCCGCCGCCGGCTCGCCCCAGGGTTTCCTGCCGGCCCTCGCCCTGTTCGCCGGCCTGCGGCTCGCCGGGATCCTCGCGGTGATCCTCACGAACGAACTGCGCGGGCACCCACTGGTCAGGAACCTGGCCCACTCCTGGGACTCGCGCTGGTACCTGCACATCGCCACGCACGGCTACGGCCACCTCATCTGGGTCGGCCCCACGGGCGCCGTCCAGACCGACTGGGCGTTCTTCCCCCTCTATCCCGCGCTCATCCGGGCGCTCACCATCGTCCCGCCGCTCACCCCCGGCCAGGCCGCCCTGCTCATCGCCTGGACGGCCGCGGGCGTGGCCGCCTACGGCGTCTACCGCGTCGGGCACCTCCTGTACGGGCGGGGCGTCGCCACCGCGCTGGTCGCCCTGTGGGCGGCCCTGCCGCACGCCGTCGAACTCACCCTGGCCTACACCGAGTCGCTGTTCGCCGCCCTCGCCGCCTGGTCCCTGTACTGCGTGCTGAAGGACCGCTGGCTGTGGGCCGGCACCCTGGCCGCGCTGGCGGGCCTGTCCCGGCCCAGTGGCTTCGCGGTGGGGGCGGCCGTCTGTCTCACCGCCGGGTACGAGGCGCTGCGCCGGCGCGGCCGGGCCCCGGCGCGGGTATGGGCCGGCGCGCTCCTGGCCCCGCTCGGCTGGCTGGCCTATGTGCTGTGGGTGGGCAGCTGCACGGGAGACGTCCTCGGCGGCTACTTCTCGGTCCAGAGCGCCTGGGGCTCCCGCTTCGACTTCGGCGCCGGCTCGCTGCGCTTCCTCAAGGCCCTGCTGCTGCACGGCGGAGGCGTCGTCTACCCGGCGGCCCTGCTGATCGTCGCGGCGAGCGTGCTGCTGTTCGTGCTGCTGTACCTGGAACGCGCCCCGCTGGCCCTGGTGGTCTTCTCCGGCGTCCTGCTCCTGCTCGTGCTCGGCGGCTCCGGTTCCTTCTCCTCCAAGCCGCGGTTCCTGCTGCCGGCGTTCCCGCTGCTCATCCCGATGGCACGGGCGCTCGCCCGGACCTGGTGGCTGCACCGGTCCCCGGCGGTGGTCGTGTACGGCGCCCTCGCCCTGGTCTCCCTGCTGGCGGGCGCCTATGTGACGGCGGTGGCCCACTCTCCGCTGTGAGCCACCGCCCGGCTCACGCCGGGACGGCCGGTGGCCGGCCTCCGGACGCCCCGGGGGACGGACCTGTGCGGCGCGCGGACGCCCGGACGCGGGCGCGCGCCACCCGGCTCGCCGCCCGCGGAGTGGATCGGGCACCGGCCGTGGTGACATGATCGGCCGGAGCCGACGGGGAAGGCGGCGCCGATGAGGCTGCACACGCACGAGTGGGGGACCGGCGACCGGATCGCCGTCCTCGTCCACGGGATCATGTCCGACCACCGCACCTGGCACCGGGTCGCCCCCGTCCTCGCGGACAAGGGATACCGGGTCATCGGCGTGGACCTGCGCGGACACGGGGCGAGCGGGCGGGGCGCGTACAGCCCCGAGACCTGGGCCGGCGACCTCGTCGAGACCCTCCCGGCCCGGCCGGAGCTGGTGATCGGCCACTCGCTCGGGGCGATGGCGCTGGCCGGTGCCGCCGAGCGGCTGGCACCGGCCCGGGCGGTCTACTGCGACCCGGCCTGGGACATACGCAAGGAGCTGGTCGACGCGTCCGTGCACTTCACCGTCTTCAAGACGGCGAACCGCGCGATGATCAGCAGCCTCAACCCGCGCTGGGACGAGAGCGACGTGGACATCGAGCTGGCCACGCTCGCCGACTGGGACCCCGCCACGGCCCTGGTCCTCCCGGAGATCTACTCGGTCAGCCGCACACCGGCGCGCCCGGTGGTGCCCTCGCTGGTGCTGCTCGCCGGCGCGAGCGACCTCGTGCGGCCCGGCCTCGGCGCGGAGCTGGTGCGGCGGGGCTTCGAGGTCCGGACCGTCGAGGGCGCCGGGCACACCCCGTACCGCGACGACTTCGACGGCTTCATGGGCGCCCTGGACGGCTGGGTCTGAGGGGCCGAGCCCCCTAGGGAAGAGTACGGCCCGCGGGGGTTGAAGATAACGCCGGCGAAACGGGTACCGGTGGGTGCCGGGTGTCCGGGGGCGAGTCGCAGGGGGGAGCAGACGACCAGCGGCTTCCGCGTCGCATCGCGGGCGGCGCGTGCCTCCCGGGCCACGGCACGTCCACCGTCCGCGGGATGGCGGGGTGCCCGCTGACGGCGCCGTTCCGGCGCCGCCTGTGCGAAGCCCGCGAATCGGGGTAGTCGGGGGGACGCCCGAGGAAAGGACCGTCTCATGACGACCTACGTGATCAGCGTCCCCGGCACCTTCACCACCGGGGCAGAGGCCGACACCCGCACCCGGCTGGCCCGGGCGCTCCGGCCGGCCGATCCGCACGGCACCCGCATGGGCAGCGCCGAGGACCTGGACGTGCTGAGCGTCAACGACGACAACACCTTCACCCTCCGCCTGACCGTCGAGGCGGACACCGGCCCCCACGCCGAGGAGGAGGCGCGCCGGCTCGCGGACTCCGCGCTGCGGGACGCGGGACTGGACGAGCGGACCGCCCCGCTCGGCCCCGCGGTGATCACCGGCATCGACTCCGAGGTCCGCTGACGGGCTCCCCCCTGGGGTGCGATCATCCGGCCCGTCCCCGAGCCACCGCCTTGCCGGGAGTGACCGATGCCCCGCAAGCGCTCCGCGGACGAAGGCGACGTCGCCCTGCAGCGCGGCATGCTCCCGAGGAATCTGCCGACCGCCCCCGGCCTGCACCCGGCGGTGCGGTACACACCCGGCGACCTCGGTCTCAACGTGGGCGGCGACTGGTACGACGCCTTTACCACCTCGGTCACCGGCGACCCCGACCACCTGCTGCTCTCCCTGGGCAGCGAGCTCTGCGCCACGTGCACGTTCATGCGGCTCGATCCGGCCACCGGGGTGCCGACGGGCTCGGTGACCGGTCGTGGCCGACCGGAGCCCCGTGACCCCCGCGAGGTCACCGCTCCGAGCGGTTCACCGGCCCCTCGTCGTCGCTGCCCGGCTCCGCGGCCGGCGTCCCGGCCGCCGTGTCACGGCGCTCGGGGTTCGGCGGGTGGGCCGCGCCGGTGCCGCCCGGCTGTCCGCCGCCGGTCGTGCCGTAGCCCCCGGGGATCCCCGGCGGGGTGTCCGCGGCGGCCGCGGCCTCGCTGATGTGGCGCCGGGCCCGGACCCCCGCCCGGCGCTCCGGGTACGGGTAGTCGAACGGCTCGGAGCCGGCGCGCTCGCGGTCCGCCTCGCGCTGCCGGCGCGCGGCCCGCTCGGCCGCCGTCGCGTTCTCGTCCTGTCGCTTGCTCTCGTGGTCCTTCATGGGCCGCCGAGTACCCGTGCCACGGCCGCCGCCAACGTCCGTCCCGGCGTGTCGGGCGGCCCACCGGGGGCACTGGGAGACGATGGGCCGAGTACGGGCACAGGGCCGGACCGGAGGGACAGGGGCGGCATGGAACAGCGGCCGGTACCAGGAAGGACGGGCGGGGCACCTCCGCGGAGCGCCCCGGAGGAGCCGCCGGCCGACGTACGCCGGCGCATCCCGCGCACCGACGCCCTGCTGCGCGACCCCCGGCTGGCCGCGGCCGTGGACCGGCTCGGCGCGCACCGGGTGAAGGCCGCCGTACGGCAGGCGCAGGAGCGGGCCCGCGCGGGCGCCATCCCGCCCGAACAGGTCCCGCAGACCGCCCTGGACCTGCTGCCCGGCACCGCGAGCGGGCTGCGCCCGGTGATCAACGCCACCGGGGTGCTGCTGCACACCAACCTCGGCCGGGCCGCGCTGTCCGCCGCCGCCCGGCAGGCGGTCCGGGAGGCGGCCGGGCCCACGGACGTCGAACTCGACCTGACGACCGGCGTACGGGCGCGCCGGGGGCGCTCCGCGCTCGCCGCGCTGCACGCCCGGATGCCGGCCGCCCGCGCCGCACACGTCGTCAACAACGGGGCCGCCGCGCTCGTCCTGGCCGCCACGGCGCTCGCGGCCGGCAAGGAGATCGTCGTCAGCCGGGGCGAGATGGTGGAGATCGGCGACGGCTTCCGCCTGCCCGACCTGCTCGTCTCCACCGGCGCCCGGCTCCGCGAGGTCGGTACGACCAACCGCACCACCCCCGCCGACTACGCGGCCGTGACCGGGCCGGACACCGGCTTCGTGCTGAAGGTCCACCCGTCCAACTTCCGGATCACCGGGTTCACCCGGTCCGCCGAGGTCGCCGAACTCACCGGCCTCGGTGTCCCGGTCGTCGTCGACATCGGCTCCGGGCTGCTCGCCCCGCACCCGGCCCTGCCCGAGGAGCCCGACGCCGACACCCAGCTGCGCGCCGGCGCCGCGCTCGTCACCGCGAGCGGCGACAAACTGCTCGGCGGACCCCAGTGCGGGCTCCTGCTCGGCCGGGCGGACCTGGTCCGCGCCCTCGCCCGGCACCCGCTGGCCCGCGCCCTGCGCGTCGACAAGCTGACCCTGGCCGCCCTGGAAGCCACCCTCACCGGCCCGCCCACCCCGACCGCCCTGGCACTCACCGCCGGCCCCGACGCGCTCAGGGCCCGCGCCGAGCGGCTCGCCGCCGCACTGGCCGCCGACGGGATCGACGTACGGGCCGCCGGGAGCGCGGCCACGGTCGGCGGCGGGGGCGCACCCGGCGTCACCCTGCCCAGCGCGGCGCTGTCCCTGCCCGAGCCGTACGCCGCCGCCCTGCGCACCGGCCCGGTCCCGGTCGTCGGCCGCCTGGAGGCGGGCCGCTGCCTGCTGGACCTGAGGGCGGTGCCGCCGGAGGACGACGACCGGCTGGCCGAGGCCGTACGGTCGGCCCGGGCCACCGCGGAAGGGCGGGCGTGATGCGGGTCCTCGCCACCGCCGGCCATGTCGACCACGGCAAGTCCGCGCTGGTCCGCGCCCTCACCGGCATGGAGCCCGACCGGTACGAGGAGGAGCGCCGGCGGGGCCTGACCCTGGACCTGGGCTTCGTGTGGACCCGCCTCGGCGGCGACCACCTCGCCTTCGTCGACGTGCCCGGACACGAGCGGTTCGTGCCGACCATGCTGGCCGGGGTCGGACCCGTCCCCGCCGTGCTGTTCGTGGTCGCCGCCGACCAGGGCTGGCAGCCCCAGTCCGAGGAGCACCTCGCGATCCTCGACGCGCTCGGCGTCCGGCACGCCGTCCTCGCCGTGACCCGCAGCGATCTGGCCGACCCGGAGCCGGTGCGCGCCGACGCCGTGGAGCGGCTGGCCGCGACCTCCCTCGGCAAGGTGCCACACGCCGCCGTCAGCGCGGTCACCGGGGCGGGTCTGGACGCGCTGCGCGCCGAACTGGCGCGGCTGGCGGACGCCCTGCCCCCGCCCGACACCGGGGCCGACGTACGCCTCTGGCTCGACCGGGCGTTCACCGTCCGCGGCCACGGCACCGTGGTGACCGGCACCCTCGGCGCGGGCACCCTGCACGTCGGCGACCGGCTGGTCACCGCGGACGGATCGGCCGTCCTCCGGGTGCGCGGCCTGCAGAGCCTGCACGAGGAGCGGACGGCCGTCGCCGCGGTGGCCCGCGTCGCCGTCAACGTGCACGGCCAGGGGGACACCACGCTCGGCCGCGGACAGGTACTGCTCACCCCGGACCGCTGGCTGTGCACCGAGGTCGCCGACGTACGGGTCACCGGGGAGCCGGTGGCCGGCCTGCCCCGGTGCGTCACCCTGCACATCGGGACGGCCGCCGTGCCGGTGACCGTCCGCCCGCTCGGCCCGGACACCGCCCGGCTCACCCTGCGCCGGGGGCTGCCCCTGCGGACCGGCGACCGCGCGGTGCTGCGGGAACCCGGCGGTACCCGCATGCCGTGCGGGGTCACCGTGCTGGACGTACGGCCGCCCCGGCTGACCCGGCGCGGCGCCGGCCGGGCCCGCGCGGCCGAGCTGGAGACGATGACCGGCCGCCCGGACGGCGCCGCCGAACTGCGCCGCCGCAAGCTGGTCCGGGGCGCCGACCTGCGGGCGATGGGCGTTCCGGTGCCCGGTGGACCCGTCGCCGGCGACTGGCTGGCCGACACCGCGTACTGGAACGCCCTCAAGGACCGGCTCGCCGGCCGGGTCCGCGAGCACGCCCGGACCCATCCCCTGGACCCCGGCCTGCCCACCGAGGCGGCCCGCCGGCTGCTCGGCCTGCCCGACCGCGCCCTGGTCGACGCGCTGGCCGCGGACCTGCCCGGGATCCACGCCCGCCAGGGCCGGCTGCACACCGCCGACAGCCTCCGGCCCGCCCTGCCCGCTCCCCTCCGCGCCGCCGTGGACGCCCTGCGCCGGGACCTCGCCCGTACCCCGTTCCGGGCGCCCGAGGCCGGGCGGCTCACCGAACTGGGCCTGGACCGCCGGGCGTTGGCCGCGGCGGCGGCCGCCGGGGCGCTGCTGCGGATCGCCGACGGCATCGTGCTGCTGCCCGGCGCGGACGCAGACGCCGCCGCCGTGCTGCGCGCGCTGCCGCAGCCGTTCACGCTCAGCGAGGCCCGGCGCGCCCTGGACACCACCCGCCGGGTGGCCGTACCGCTGCTGGAGTTCCTGGACGCCCGCGGATGCACACAACGCGTCGACGACCAGCGCCGGCGCTGCCGCACGGGGGCGGGGAACGGAGGCGGACGGGAATCGAACCCGTTTCCTCAGCCCATCGTGACCTGCGACGATGCCGGGAACTTGGAAAGATAGCCGCGTTTCGATGACGCTGAATGTCGCTCGATTCCGCTCGAGGCGGTTCGGTTTGGCCCAGGCCAAACGCTGCCAGGTGAGCGGCCCCTGATCCTGCAGGGGTGAGTCCAGAGCGGACCACACGACAG
Source organism: Streptomyces cyanogenus (assembly GCF_017526105.1). Classification (NCBI taxonomy): domain Bacteria; kingdom Bacillati; phylum Actinomycetota; class Actinomycetes; order Kitasatosporales; family Streptomycetaceae; genus Streptomyces; species Streptomyces cyanogenus. The sequence goes on along the minus strand of NZ_CP071839.1, from coordinate 605,576 downwards.
GGCCCCCGAACCGCGTCCGGTCGGGGGGCCTGCGACCGTGCACCGCCGCCTGAGGGGCAAAGCGGCGCCCGGCCGATCCGTGGGGGGGGGGCATCGCCGACGCCCTAGGCACCCCGCTCGCCGACCTCGTCCGCTGACCAACCTGCCATCGGACCGAAAGCGGCCCGACGCCAGGAAGTCAGTCTGCAACGGCGCGCGCGTCAGGCACGTACCCAGTCCACCCGCTGACCCTCGGGCGACACCTCTATCTCGAACTGCTCCAGCGACGGGGCATCGTCTGCCTGCCAGCGCAGCAGGTGCTCCTCGACGTCATCCCACAGGCGGCCCGGACCGCCCTGGCGGACCACCCAGCGCTCGCCATCCTGACGCAGAGCGGCCCACGCGCTGGCGTCCACATCCAGCAGGATGTGATGCGTGCCTGCCGGGCCGGGCAGCGTGAGCCGCTGCGCGCGCGGTGCCGCGAGTTGGGCAACGTAGAGAGCCGTGGGGTCGTCCAGAACGCTCGGGGCGAGCCGAGCCGGGCGCTCCTCTCCCGCGTCCAGGTCGGGGAGCATGCCGAGCGGTGGCGGCAGCTGGGGGCGGGCGAGCATGAACGACACGCCCCCCTCCAAGAACCGGCCGCGCGCTGTGCCGTCCTCGCCGACGGTGAGGCGTGCCAGGCTGGAGGCGTGCATCCAGCCGGTCACCGTGGCCAGGATGATCCCGCCGGGCCGGGTCTGCTCGACCCAGGTGTACGGGACGTCGAGCACGCTGCAGGTGGCGATGACGCGGTCGTACGGGGCGCTGTCCTTGTGGCCGGCCAGGCCGTCGCCGACGACGAGGTCGGGGAAGTAGCCGCAGGCGCCGAGGCTGGTGGCTGCCCGGGCGGACACCTGGGGGTCGACCTCCACCGAGGTCACGAGGCTGTCGCCGAGGCGGTGGCACAGCAGGCCGGTGGAGTATCCGGTGCCGGTGCCGATCTCCAGCACGCGGTGACCGTCCTCGACCTGGAGGTCTTCCAGCATCCGGACGACCAGGCTGGGCAGGGTGCTCGACGACGTGGGCTCGCGCAGGATCTCGCCGCGGACGTCTGCCGGTGCGATCGTGCCAGCCACCTGGGTCACGAACGACTCGTCGTCGTAGCAGCGCACCAGCCAGCCGGGGGACTCCGCCTGCACCGGACGCCACGCGGTGGGGCCCGGACTGGTCACCCGCTCGAAGAACCCGGCGCGGAGGAACTCGTGGCGCGGTACCTCCTGGACGGCCGTGCGCCACGGCGGGGTATGCAGGTGGCCGGCGTCGGCCAGTTGGTCGGCGAGTGTCCGGCGCAGGGCGGCGGTGTCTAGGTCGCTCATCGGGGTTTCCTCTCCAGCAGGTCGGCCATGGCTGCGAGCATCGGCAGGCCGGTCTCCGGTTCGAGCCAGTACCACTGGCCGGACGGGTTGCACTCCAGGAACCACCATGTCCCGGCGCGGTCGATGGCGAAGTCGAATGCGCCGAAGACGAGATGGAACCGGGCCAGGTACGCGTAGAGCGCGTCGGCGACCGCTGGCGGTGGAGTGACGGGGGTGTAGCGGAGCCGGCTGTACTCGGTGCGCCAGTCCAGCAGGTCGGAGTCGATCCGGACGGCGAAGATCTGGTTGCCGATGACGGTGACGCGTACGTCCGCGGTCTTGTCGATCACCTGCTGGAACAGGTGCGCGGTGCCGGCGACCGTCGCGTCGATGTCGTCGAGTGCTACCTCGGCGACCTTGACGGTGTTGGATACGCCGTCCACGAAGTAGGCGGGTGTCGCGAGGGGCTTGTAGATGGTGGGGCCGTACCGCTTGATGAACGCCCGAGCGGCGTCCGGCTCGGTGGTGATGAGGGTCGGCGGCACGTGGAATCCCACGGCGGCCGCCGCGGTGAGGCCGGCCGGTTTGAACTCGGCGTCCCCGATGCGGTGCGGGTGGTTGACGTACAGGCAGCCGGGCAGGGAGGCGAGAACGCCGCCGAGCCCGTAGCGGGCCTGGGTGATGGCGAACCGGGCGTCCTGCTCGCTGAGGTGCGGGTAGGTGAAACCGGAGGGCCGCCGGTAGTACAGGGAGCGGGCCTGCGAGAGTTCGGCGGTCCGGGTGGGCGTGGACAGGGTGCCGTCCAGGCCGTCGGTGGTGATGGTGGCCGCGACCGACAGGGCGTGCGGGAAGTCCCCGCTGTCGAACCGCACGACCGGGACGCCCCGGTCGTGCAGCTCGCTGATCACCACGTCGGCGGTGGGGTCGTTCAGGCAGGTGACGACCAGCACCGGACGAGGGTCATTCACTGGTCGCCGTCGCTCCCGGTGTCGCTGTCGTTGGTGGTGCCGTTGCCGTCGGGGCTGGTGCCCGTCGACGGCTGGGTGCCCGTGCTGGTGCCGTGGCCGGGCATCTCCATGGCCTGGCCGGCGTCGTCGAAGAACTGGGCGGTCTGGGTGACCGGGTCGAGCACGGCGCGAGCGTAGCCCGGGCTCATCGCCGGGTAGGGGGCCATGCGCCTGAGTCCCCAGGGGGTGGGGGTGGTGGCGCCGGAGGGCACCGGTGTGCCGGTCGGGAGTCGGTCGGAGTGTACGTACAAGGCAGTTCGTTCCTCTCGTCGGTGGTGCGGGTGGTCCGCCGTTCGGTGCGGCGGGGCATGAGGGGAGTCCGCCGCCGGGACGGGAGCTCCGGCGGCGGACCCTGCGGCCTCCCCAATCGAGGGGGTCGGCGAGGCCGCGGTTCGAGGGTGCGTCAACGCTGCTTCGGGTACGTCTGACGCGGCGTCGGCCGGCACGGTGTCGGGCAGACGTGCACCGTGCCGCTCACGCCGCTGCCCGTCTCGATAGTGACCGGCTCGGGCTTGCCCTGGATCGGCTGGTCACAGCGGGCGCACATCATCGGCGGACCTTGCGTGCCTCGCGGACCGCGCGCACCAGGCCAGTCCCCGTCGGGCAGAGGTTGCTGTCGTCCACGCACTCCTCGCACGACTGGCTGTGCGTCACGAGCGCGCTCATCGCCTGTTCCAGAGCGCACCGACGGCACGCCCGCGGGAACCAGCTGACGCGGCCCCCGACGCGGCGCAGGCGTCGCTCGCCGAGGTCGACGGCCGTCTTCGAGCTGAGCGCCGCCCCGTCGTACACGCAGGTGATACCTCGCACCTGGTCCTGGGACAGGGTGTGGAACTCGGGGAGCGACAGGACAGCGAGGGGCTGTGTCGCGGTGGTCATCCGGCCCGCTCCTCACTGGTGCGTGGCCGGAACGCGTCCGCGAGCGCCGCGGAGAACACGGCCGGTTCCGTGAGCCATCCGTCGTCGCCCGGGCAGATCCGCCAGTGCGGTCCGGGGCCTTCCGTGCGGCGGGCCGACGGGATCGGGACGGACGTGCCAGCCGTGAGCGCTTCCATGGTCACCAAGTCCCACGTGTCGGCAGTCCGACCGGGAGGAAGAAGTACAGCGCGCTCTGTGCAGGGTCCTCCACTACGGCGCCGGTTCGGGCACCGAGGATCTCCATCGCGGAGAGGCCGAGCTGTCGGGGGACGCGGACGGCGTCCCACTCGGGGGCGTCCACGGGTGGAGCGGTGGGCATGGTGACTCCTCCACAACATGTCTGATCGGGCGCACACCAGATTGGTCCTGCAGCTGCGGCAGGCCGAGGACTTCAACAGGTCTCTTGCGTGCCGGAAAGAGGACTTTCGTTGGGGCCTTCGAGTGACGACTGGCCAACAGCAGGGCCTACGGCGACACTTGCCGCAGCGCTCGACTATGGAGGTGCAGCAGTGGCACGCCGCGCAGGTAACACCCAACTCAAAGCGGCTCGGGTCGCGGCCGGTTACCACTCCCAGCAGGCCCTCGCAGATGCCCTGGGCGTCGGTGTCCGGCAGGTCCGACGGTGGGAGTCCGACCAGCCGCCGGTACCGCAGCCGGACGTCGCCCAGGCTCTCACACGGCTCCTCGGCCAAGACCTCGAAGCGCTTGGATTCACCCCCACCGGCGGCAGGCCAGCAGGACGCGCGCGCCGAACAGTGCTCGCCGCAACCGCGGCCGCCGTAGGCCTCGCTGCCGTCCCCACGCAGGCCATCGCCGTACAGCCCGCCACAGCGGCCGAGGACTTCGAAGCGGTCACCTGTTCACACCGGCGCCTGTACTGGTCCGTCGCACCGGCCACGCTGCACCCGGCCGCGCTCGCGCACGCCACCCTCGGCTGCGCGCTGCTCCCAGAGGCCGCCGGCCAGACCCGGCAGCGGATCGCCGCGGCGCTCGCCGAGACGTGGCTCCTGGCGGGCCGGATCGAGTTCTTCGACCTGCGCGAGCCGGACCGGGCCGCACACACTCTGCTGCGGGCGCTCCAGGCCGCAGGCGAGGCCGACGATCCTCTGCTCGGCGCCGCGGTCTTGGCGCACACCGCGTTCATCCCTGGCTGGGACGGCCGCCGTGAGGAGGCTGTTGAGCGGATGGTGGCCGCGCGGACGTATGCCCGGCGCGGCCCGGCGTCGGCGGAGTTGCTCGCGTGGCTGGACGCGGTGGAGGCGGAGTGTGAGACCCGCTGCGGGAATCCGAGGACCGCGCTGCACCTGATTGGGCACGCCGAGGACGTTCTCGCGCGCGGGGGCGAGCACGCGTCGCCCGAGTGGTTGGACTGGTTCAGCCCGGTACGGCTGGCCGCCTTCAAGGGGAACACGCAACTGCGCGCAGGCCACCTGCCGCAGGCCCGGACCACGCTGCTCGACGTCCTCGATTCCCTCGGCCCGGTCGGCGAGAAGCAGACCACTGTGGTGCTCGGTGACCTCGCCGCTGTAGAGGCCGCCGCCGGCCGCCCGGAGGAGGCGTGTGGGTACGCGGTCCGCGCGCTCGACCAACTGGAGCGCACCTGGTACGCGATGGGCATGGACCGGGTGCGGGAGGTGCGGCGCGCGTTGGCGCCGCACCAGCACGAGCGCTGCGTCCGCGACCTGGACGACCGCCTGTATGGGTGGTCTACGACTGTCAGTGCCCTTGCTCGTTGAAGCGGACGATGAGCGGCGACAGTTCGAGGAGGCTCTCCACGCGGAACGTGGGGAGCTTCTTCGCTTCCTCGGTGTTCCACTGGATCGTCGCCCACGGGCCGCGGTGCACGAGCGCGGTCCGCATGCCGGCTGCGGCGGCCGGGCGGATGTCGTTGTCGACTCGGTCGCCGACATACAGCATCTCGTCCACCTCGGCGGGGACGACCTCGGCGACACGCTCGAAGAACTCGGGGTCGGGCTTGCTCGCGCCCCAGTCGTCGCTCGTGCCGATCAGGTCGACGTCGTTGGAGAACAGCTGGCGGAGGATGCCGCCTGCGCGCACCGTCTGGTTGCCGGCGATGCCCAGCCACAGGCCGTCGGCGCGGAGCGCAGTAAGCGCGTCGCGGACGTCCGGGTAGAGGTCCTGCTCGCCGAAGTGCTCGGGCTTCCCCGCGGTGGCCCGGCGCTCGCGCTCGGCGTACAGGTCGAAGCCGGGCCGGAACTCCTGGAACACCTCTCGGTAGTCGCGGCCCTGGGCGATGACGGCGCCGAACATCGCCGCGAAGGTGTGGCGGGGTACACCGAGCCAGTCCGCCCAGGTGCCGTACTCAGTGGTCTCGTCT